>NZ_UCND01000009.1:0-2500 GCF_900473895.1 Synechococcus sp. N32 | reverse complement strand
AGTCCACGCCCGCTCACGCTAACGCTTCGCCCCACATAGAACGCTCCCCTACCATAAAAATCCGCAGCTTCGGTACAACACTTAGCCCCGTTCATTTTCGGCGCAGGATCGCTCGACCAGTGAGCTATTACGCACTCCTTTGAGGATGGCTGCTTCTAGGCAAACCTCCTGGTTGTCTATGCAATCCCACCTCCTTTATCACTTAGTGTTGATTTGGGGACCTTAGCTGGCGGTCTGGGCTGTTTCCCTCTCGACCATGGAGCTTATCCCCCACAGTCTGACTGCCTCGCTACACACAGGGTATTCAGAGTTCATCTCGATTTGGTACCGCTCTCGCAGCCCGCACCGAAATGGTGGCTTTACCCCCCTGCTGGAGCACGAGACGCTACGCCTCAACGTATTTCGGGGAGAACCAGCTAGCTCCGGGTTCGATTGGCATTTCACCCCTAACCACAGCTCATCCGCTGACTTTTCAACGTCAGTCGGTTCGGACCTCCACTTGGTATCACCCAAGCTTCATCCTGGCCATGGTTAGATCACCCGGGTTCGGGTCTATAAACACTGACAAACGCCCTATTCAGACTCGCTTTCGCTATGGCTCCACCATTTCCGGTTTAACCCGCCAGTGCCTATAAGTCGCCGGCTCATTCTTCAACAGGCACACGGTCACCCTATAAGTAGGGCTCCCATTGCTTGTAGGCTCACGGTTTCATGTTCTATTTCACTCCCCTCCCGGGGTTCTTTTCACCTTTCCCTCGCGGTACTGTTTCGCTATCGGTCACACAGTAGTACTTAGCCTTACGAGGTGGTCCTCGCGGATTCACACGGAATTTCACGTGCTCCGTGCTACTCGGGATACAGCTAGCTCAGTTCAGTTTTCGGTTACGGGGCTTTCACCCTCTGTGGCGTGCCATTCAAGCACTTCTCCTAACTTCCCTGATACACGTTGCTGTCCCACAACCCCGATACTCGAAAGTATCGGTTTAGGCTCTTCCCCGTTCGCTCGCCGCTACTTAGGGAGTCGTTTTTACTTTCCTTTCCTCCAGCTACTAAGATGTTTCAGTTCGCTGGGTTGGCTCGTGCCAGCCTATGGATTCAGCTGGCCGTATTAAGGGTTGCCCCATTCGGAAATTCCCGGATCAAAGCGTGCTTCCAGCTCCCCGAGACTTATCGCAGGTAACCACGTCCTTCATCGCCTCTGTGTGCCAAGGTATCCGCCGTGAGCCCTTTGTAGCTTGACCAATTAACCTCCTGAACGCTTACCGCCGTTGAAAGCAGATTCTCAAGTTTTTATTGCTAAAAACAAGATCAAACTCTGATTGGCTCGACACCAATCAAAGAACGCTCAAGAGTCTCGGCTCTTGCTCAAAAGAATTTTCATTGTTCTAGATCCAATCTCCCTTTCAGAAGATCAGATTCAAAACAATGCATCTGTAAGATGCTTTGTTTTTTCCAGACTCACCTATGCAGTTGTCAAGGTTCTGCTAGAACTTCAAATCAAATCATCAATTGCTTGATCATTTGATCCGAGCCCAGCATCTTATCAACCAAATTCAAGACTTAAAATCTAAAACTTGGAATGACAGGAAGCTGGGGTCATCCAGCGGACACATCTAAATCACACTCCAATCGAGCTCAACTCCAAAAAAATTGGAGATGGGAATCAAGTTCGGTCAGTGGAGGTTAGGAGACTCGAACTCCTGACATCCTGCTTGCAAAGCAGGCGCTCTACCAACTGAGCTAAACCCCCAACACCGAATGGGCCATCCTGGACTTGAACCAGGGACCTCACCCTTATCAGGGGTGCGCTCTAACCACCTGAGCTAATGGCCCAGGAGTCTCATCCCTTTTGGGGTGTGACCTAGACAAAGTTTAGGAACTGAAAATCTCCATCAAGCAATCAACATTGCTGCTGATCCTTGACTTCAAAGCTGAGGTACCGATCGACCTAAGGTGACAGGATTTCGGCCTAAGAATAAAAGCACTCAGGCATCAAAATCATTGTTTTGTCTCCCTGTTAGGAGGTGATCCATCCGCACCTTCCGGTACGGATACCTTGTTACGACTTCACCCCAGTCATCAGCCCCACCTTCGACGTCCTCCTCCACAAGGGTTGGAGTAACGGCTTCGGGCGTGGCCAACTTCCATGGTGTGACGGGCGGTGTGTACAAGGCCCGGGAACGTATTCACCGCAGTATGCTGACCTGCGATTACTAGCGATTCCGCCTTCACGTAGGCGAGTTGCAGCCTACGATCTGAACTGAGCCACGGTTTATGGGATTTGCTTGTCCTCGCGAACTTGCTGCCCTTTGTCCGTAGCATTGTAGTACGTGTGTAGCCCAGGATGTAAGGGGCATGATGACTTGACGTCATCCACACCTTCCTCCGGTTTATCACCGGCAGTCTCTCTAGAGTGCCCAACTAAATGCTGGCAACTAAAGACGTGGGTTGCGCTCGTTGCGGGACTTAACCCAACATCTCACGACACGAGCTGACGACA
>NZ_UCND01000012.1:0-99493 GCF_900473895.1 Synechococcus sp. N32 | reverse complement strand
TCCCTCTACCCCTGCTGCTCAGCGTTGGACTATTCGAATCCGACAAGGTGAGTTCCCCTGCCGACGATCCGAGCCTGGATCACAGCGACTGCGACCACGACCATGGCCACTGCAGCCATGACCACAATCACGGTCATGAACACGGGCACGATCACAACCATGGGCACGATCACGGTCATGACCATGGCCACCATCACCACAGCCACAACCACGGCGACCATCAGGACATCGAGGGATTTACATCCGTGTCCTTCCAAAGTGATGGCCCCTTCTCCCTGCGCAAGTTCCAGAACTTCCTCGACAACCAGATGCCCCAGGAGGTGTTCCGGGCCAAGGGAGTCTTGTGGTTCAACGAAAGCGAACGCCGCCATGTGTTCCATCTGGCGGGCAAACGCTTTTCCATCGACGACACCGACTGGACCGGTGATCGCAAGAATCAATTGGTACTGATCGGCCGCGACATCGACCACAGCACCCTGCGGGAACAACTCAAGGCCTGTGTGGCACCGGATGCAGGAAAAGGTTTCAGCTGATTCAGCAGAACCCAGGAATGGTGCTTATTGTGCGTGCCATGGGAGAAACCTCAATGGTCGAACCACTGCTGCTTGGAACGGTTTTTGTTCTTGCCAGCCTGCTGCTGTGGCTTCTGGCTGATTCCGATGATGACAACGGCGGTGGCGGCTTACGCCAGCCGGTGCTTGTGCCCATCCCGGTGCGTCATCACCAACGCTGAAACCATCAATTCTTTTCCCCAATCCTCCGCTGCGGCGGGGGATTTTTTATGCCAGCGCCTGGCCAAGCGGAAGCAGCGTTACTCTGGCCCCATCCCTGAAGCTGAGGCGACAACGGGCGTGGGGAGGATGCTCCTGTTCGATCGGACAGTGGGCCCGCACCAGCACATCCGCGACACGGATTCGGTACTCCCATGCATCCCCCAGAAATTCACGGCCCAGCACGCTGGCCTCTCCTTCGGCATCGGCGACGACAGTGATGTCGTGCGGATCCACGAGCACACAACAGTCACCGGAGGCTTCGCGGTCCGCCTGGACCCATGGGGCCGATGCATCCAGATCTCCCAGGAGACAAGACAACTGGCCTTGGCCATGGGCCTGCACTGGAATCAAATTGCGTTGAAGCACAAAGGATCCAACAAAAGGCGTCGCCGGTGACCTCACGATCTCGGGAGGCGATGCACATTGATGCAGCACACCATCCCGCATGACGGCAACGCGATCACAGATCGCCAGAGCTTCTCCGGGGTCATGGGTGACGATCACGCCGCTCGCACCGCAGGCGTCCAGTACGGAGGAGAGCTCACTGCGCAGGCGGAGCCTCACCTCCACATCCAGGCTTGAAAAAGGCTCATCAAGCAGAACCACCCTGGGCGCTGGTGCCAGAGCGCGTGCCAACGCCAGCCGCTGCCGCTGGCCACCGGAGAGCTGGTGCGGGTAGCGCTGCTCGAGCCCCTTCAGCCCCAGCAACGCAAACAACCAGGCCACGCGCTCACGGTTGGGATTCCGCCGGGGCAAACCGAAACTGGCGTTCTGCCAAGCGTTCAGGTGAGGGAAGAGGGCGTAATCCTGGAACACCATGCCAACGCCCCGACGTTCCGGTTCCATCCAGATCCCATCTCCAGCCACCGTGCGCTGATCCAGCTGCACCGTGCCGCGCCGGGGGCGTTCGAAGCCGGCAATCAAGCGGAGCAGGGTGGTCTTGCCACAGCCGGAGGGGCCCAGCAGGCCCAGCAGCTCCCCTGGCGCCACCTGAAGATCCACCCCCTTCAGGGTCCAGCCGTCAGAGGCGTCGCCGTAGCTGTGCCAGACCCCGTTTAAAGCAACCGTTGGCTCCATCGGGAGCAGCTGTTCCACAGATCAGATGAAGCTTGGGAACCGACCGAGCTTATGAGTGTGACAAATGATCGAAGCCGGTGTGCGGTTTGCACGCCCTGAATCAGATCCCCATCGTTCATCGCCAGACTCGTTCCATGGCAATGTCGCAACACGACGTCGCGACAACGGTGTCCGGCCCATCCCTGAAGTGAAGTTGCTGCCCAACCGGAGTGTTGTTCCAAGCCCAACCCGGCTGGCCCTGATCCTGATCGCCTCCATCACTGGCCTGGTTGCGATCTGGCCGGTGTTGACGCTGGTGAGGGAGGCCCTGACGTCTTTGCACAGCGGCTTCAGCGATCTTGGCCCCGATGGCATACGCCAGATCGTTGGCACCATCCAGCTGCTGCTCGGAACAGCAACGCTGGGCACCTTGCTTGGCACTGCGAACGGTTGGCTGCTGTGCAACTGCCGTTTTCCCGGTCGGGCATGGCTGCGCATCGCCCAGCTGATTCCCCTGGCAACGCCGGCCTATCTCCTCTCGGCGATCCTCGTTGATCTGGGCAGTCGCCACAGCTGGACCATTCACGGCATGGGGTGGGGCATTGCTGTGATGGCCCTGACGACCTACCCCTATGTGTTCCTGTTGAGCACGGAAAGTTTCTCCGTCAGCGGTCAGCGTCAGCTGGAGGCATGCCGGAGCCTGGGGGTTGGTCCCTGGTCAGCCTTCCGGCGTGTGGCCTTGCCCATTGCACTGCCCGCGATCGGAGCCGGCGTCGCTCTCATGGGCATGGAAGTGGTCAATGAGCTGGGTGCCGTGCAGCTGCTCGGCATCCCGAGTCTCTCCGCGGGCATCCTGGAAACCTGGCAGTCCAACGGCGATCCCGCAGGCGCCATCGGCTTGGCCTTGATCACGCTGGTGATCGTGTTGACGTTGGTGGTGTGTGAACGCAGCCTGCGCAGGCGCAGTCGGCGCTGGAGCGATGGCGTGGCCGGCGGGGATGCAACCGCCTGGCACCTGCATGGATTCCGCGCTGGGGTGGCGCAACTGCTCGCCGTGATCCCTCCGATCGTGAGCCTGGGCACCCCACTGCTGTGGGCCGCCAGCAACTTGGACCAGCTCCAAACCAGCTGGAACGACGATCTGATCAGTCTGAGCGGCCGCAGTCTTTTGCTGGCTCTGGTCGCTGCTGTTTTGGCGGTAACGGCAGCGCTGGTGCTGGCCATCGCCAAACGCTGGTCCAGCGCCCCATGGCTGAAAAGCCTCAGCTTCCTGGCCGGAACGGGCTACGCCATCCCCGGCACCGTCCTGGCTCTGGCCCTTTTGCTCACGGGCGCCCCCTGGCAGGTCGCCCCCTTGCTCCTGCTGCTGTGGGGCTACAGCGATCGATTTCTGGCGGTGGCGAAAGGAGGCCTGGATGCAGCCCTGGAACGGATCAGCCCGAGCCTCGATGAGGCGGCGACGGGGATGGGATCACCGTGGCAGCGCGTGCTCCAACGGGTGCATTTGCCCCTCTTGCGCGGACCGATCACCGTCGGACTGCTGCTGGTGTTCGTGGATACGGTGAAAGAGCTTCCCCTCACCTTCGCCCTGCGGCCTTTTGACTTCGACACGCTCTCGGTGCGCGTGTTCCAGTACGCCGGCGATGAACGGCTGGCCGAAGCGATGTTGCCGGCCCTGATGATCCTCCTCCTGGGGCTGGTGGCCGCCATGGCCTTGGTGCCAACCCTGGATCACGCCTCCAGACGAGAGGGCTCGTCACCCCCGCAGCAAACGCTCTGATGCGTTGCGCTGGAGCAAGCCAGCGCGGGTGTTGAGACGGAGCGGGAGTGTGGACCAGGAGAGCGGCCGTCCCGTGGACACGGCGTAGGTGGTCTCCCGCAGGGTGCCCCTGCCCCCATCGATCTCCAACAAGGTGAAGGTCTGCTGTGCTGGCGCTTCACCACGCAACAGGCGCCGGGGGCCACTGCCCAAGGCACCGAGCTGGATCAGATCAAGCTGGCCACGACGGCTGGAGAACCAGGTGTGGTGATGACCACTGATGTAGGCCTGCACGCCGGCGGCATCCATCAAGGCCTGAAGTGCACCTCCCCGCTCCAACACCTCACCGGGGCGATCCTTGCCCAGACCAACCCCAGCCAGGGGGAGATGACCCACCACAAACCGAGCACGGGCCTTTTGTGCCTCGGTGCTGGCCAACTGCTGTTGTGCCCAGATCAGCTGATCCTCAGGAACACGGGCTGAGCTGGCATCCCAGACCAGCCAGAAGATCCCGTCCTGCAGCACCGAGTAGCGAAACGGGAACTGCGAGGCATCCACAAACACCAATCCCATCCGTGAACGGATCGGGGTCCAGAACCGACCCACAGCAGCACGATCCATGGGGAAACCCGGTGAACCGTCATGGTTCCCGATCGCTGGCAGCAGTGGAATCTTCGCCGCCTGAAGCCGCTGCAGAACCGACGTCTCAAAGCCCCGCCACATGGCATCCAGCTGCTGACCCGTGAGGCCTCGCATCTGACCCGCGACCATGTCGCCAGCACACACCACCAGATCCGGCTGCAGGCCAATGAGCTGATCAAGCCCCTGATCCACGGCAGGGATGTAGCGGGTGGAGCCATAGCTGCTGTTGAGATCGCTGATCAGCCCAACCCGTTGAACAGCTCCCCTTGCGGCGCTCAAGGGCAGGGCCGCTGCCGTAAGACCGGTGCCAAGCACCAACTGCAGCATCCGTCGACGACTCAGCAACACAACAGCACGGGGGTCAGCGGTGGCGTTTCAAACGTTGGCCCAGCATCCGATCGGCCACCAGGGCCCCGCTGGCAACAACATCGGCCAGGGTGGAGAGAAGTCGGTAGCTGAGAACCACCGCGAGCAACTGCGCCTCTGGTACGGCAGCACCCAAACGCAGCAGCAGGGTGGCCTCAAACACCCCGAGCCCCCCAGGGGCACCAGGCACCACCAGCCCAACGGCATAGGCCAGACCAAAGGCCGCAAGCCAGGTGAACGGTGCCGGACTTTGAATGCCGAAGGCCTGCACGCTGCACCAGAACCCGGCAAAGCGGCAGAACACAAACAGCAGCTGAAGGCTGAGGGGCCGCCAGGGATAGCCGCCGCGGCCGCTTCCCTCACTTTCCAGTGCCCCACTGCCAAGCGACTGCAATTGCGCTGCCTTGGAACGCTCCAGTCGACGCAGAAGGGGCTCGCGCCAGCGGGACATCATCAACAGCGCGGGCCATGGAGCCAGCAGGGCAAGGCCCTGCTGCCATCCACCAGCAACCACAACAAGAACGGACGCCGCCACGATCAGGAGTGGATCAAGGATCACCCCAGCCAGGGCAGGGCCGCCGCCAATCGCCGGACGCAGCACGCGGACCCGCTCCACCAGATGCCAGATCCCACCCGGCAGGTACTTGAGAAGGTTGCTCCGCACAAACAGCGGCACCACCGCAACCCCCTGGGGAGGATGTCTCAACCAGATCAGAAGGTCGCGCCAGGCCAGACCATTGATCAGGATGCTGAGCCAGGTGAGGCCCAGCCCCAGCACCAGCCACCACCAACCGTTGGCCACCAAGCTCAGCTGGCGAAGTTGGCCCGCCTGCTGGGCCAAAGCCACAGCGATGAAGATCAGGCTGGCCAGCGTGATCCAGAGCTTGGGTTTCCGGAGAACCTTGCCCATCAGGCCCAATCGTCCGTGCTGACGAACGGCGCTACTGCAACAGCAGCCCGCAGCTCATCAAAGGAACACCCAGTGCTGGCCTGAAGAGCCTCAAGGGCATCCGCCTCGGCTTTGACGGTGCAACGGCCATCGGGGCGACGCACCTGTTTGGCGGCGACGGGACCCCAGGGCGTTTCGAGCACACCCTGCCGCCTCGGCAACACCCAGCGTCCCTGGCGCCGCTCCCGCAGGCCGATGCTGCTGCCAGCAGTGAGCCAGAGGCTGCGGAGCTGGTCGGCATCCCCATCCCGCACCAGCGACATGAGCAACTGACCACTGCGGCCCTTTTTCATCAGCAACGGCTGCACCGCCACATCAATCGCTCCCGCATCACGCAAGCGATTCATCAACACCGCAATCTCCTCTGGAGTGGCGTCATCGATCCAGGCTTCCTGCACCACCAACGACTCCCAACGGGGACCTTCCTCCGCAGTAACGGCTGGGGTGTGCAGCACAAGGCGCACCAGGTTGGGGCGATCCAGTTGGCGGTGGCCGAGGCCAACACCAACCTTGTCAGCCACCAAACGTTCAGGAGCGACAAACTGATCCGCCAGAACTGACACCAGGGCGAGGCCCGTGGGCGTCACCAACTCTCCTGTGGGCAGATCTCCGCCCTGAAGCAGAGGAATGCGGTGACGTCGTGCCAGTTCAAGCACGGCGGGCACGGGCACGGGCAACAGGCCATGGGCGGTTGCCACCGTTCCGCTCCCCGCAGGCAACGGAGAACAGACGATCCTGGCTGGATTGAGGTCGTCAATCGCCGCACAGACACCCACCACATCCACGAGGGCATCGATGGCTCCAACCTCATGGAAGTGAACGGCCTCCACCGGAGTTCCATGCACGGTGGCTTCGGCTTCCGCCAGACGGGTGAACACGGCGAGCACCCGTTGCTTCAGCGATGGCGCTAAAGCAGCTGCATTGATTTGATCACGGATCCCCGACCAATGGCGGTGGGGCGGCTGATCCTCAAGACCCTCCACATCAACGCGGATGCCTCGGAGACCAGCACTGCGCGCCTCCTGCTGGGTGAGGCGATAGCGCCCCGTCAAACCGAGGGCCGCCAGAGGCGACTCCACCACGGCCTGGTCCACACCCAGATCAAACAGTGCGGCCAGGAGCATGTCCCCTGCCAACCCTGTTGGTGCATCAATCCAAAGAGCGCTCATCGCCCTAGACGCGGAGCCGCCTCCAACAGAACAAAGGCCTGCTGATCAAGCACCTCCCGCTGCTGACGCAACTGCTGCTCAATCTCCCTCCGGGCGCGGCGCTGCTCCCGCTGGGCGGTGGCCACGTCATGGCCCGACAGTCCCCAAAGCCGTCCCAGCAAAGCGCGGTCATCGGCCCCACCACGGGCCTTGCCGAAAACCACGGTCTCAGCAGCGATGCCGGCCTGAAGCACCCGGCTCCAACGGCGTAGATCCTCAAGCGGCATGCGGACGCTGTCCGGCACGGCGAACTCCGTGGCGCCGCTGCTTCGCAGTCCTGCACGCACACAGGCCAGGGTTCCCACCAGCACCTGCTGAACCGGAAGTTGCTCCGCTTCCGCGATCAGAACATGGCCCGCCTCATGCACCGCAATCCGACGCAGACGCTCCTGCCCACCGGGCAAAGCTTCGGCAAGGATGTGCCCGCCCATGCCTTCCCAGGTGGCGGCATCAACGCTGAGGGTGACCAGGGCACCCCCAACCGCCACAACGATCCAGGCAGCAGACAGACCCAGGGCAGGACCAAAAGCGCCGAGGGCAGTGATGCCGGCAACGGCAATGCCGGCCCGAAGTGCCCCCGTGGAGCCCTGCCCCCCCTCGGCCATCAGCTGCGAGCGCGGGAGGTGGCACGGCCACGACCTCCCTTGGATTTGCCGCCACGCGTCGGCATCGGAGCAATCACGTCGTGATTTTCGAGGTGCAGTTCCTGGCCCTGGCGGCGCAGGTCAAGGCTGACGAAGTGACGCAGGTTTTCGAGGGGGAGCTCTCCCTTGATCTGGAGCTTGAAGGGAAGTGGACGGTGGCCGTCGGCACGGGCCTGCTGCCGCACCTTCACCACCATTTCGCCGGTTTCCGGCTTGGTGAAGATCAACTCGCCTCGAACGGAAAAGAAGTCGTCCCCTTCCGGCAGGGTGTCGGAGGCATCGGCTTGGTCTGGAGCCAGGGTGCTGGGTTCCCAGACCCCAGCGATCTGCAGATGCAGATGATCACTTTCACGGCTTCTGGGATACACGACCCAAAGGTGGGGTTGATCCAGGGGCAGATGCCGCCGCATCAGGGTGAGCACACGACCGAGCACGACGGTTTCCAGGGGGACCCCCTGGGCATCGGTCAAGGTGCCACGGGTGAGTTGCTCGGGGTCGGTTGGGGCATAAGTGCCGCGCACAAGACCGATGGCCCGGTACTGCAACGGCTCTGTGACCGGGGGAATCGGATGGGCGCGCATTGATGCTGAACCGGGCGGAGTCAAAAGCCCTCGTAAAGACTGTAGCCAGCCCACTGCAATCTCCTCAGACTGAAGTGGCTGATTCGAGATCGGATGCCCAGCCCGCGCCGGATTCTGTTGCTGCTGGCATCCATGGTGGGGGCTGCACTGGTCGGTTGGATCGCCGCGGCATCGATGGCCCCGGAAACGCGAGCGCGCAGCAGTCGCCAGGCTGAAGATCTACAAGTTGAGCTGCTGATGCAACAGCTCCAGAACCAGGACGAACTCAGCGAAGCAGAACGGGGCCTGCTGCTGGAACGCTTGGTGACACTGGAGCGCCTGCAAGAGGCCGAAGTTGTGCTGCAACCGTGGCTGTCTGGCCGCTCGACGCCGCGCGAACTAACCATGTTCAAAGCCGATCTGCAACGTCGCAATGGCCAGCCCGAGGCCGCCCGATGCAGCCTCCAGCATCTGCTGCGGCTGCATCCGAATGATCTGCAGGTTCTGCAGCTGCTGGTGCTCCTGGACCAAGATCAGGGACGTCAGCGTCAGGTGACAGCAGAGCTCACGGCCCGGTTCAAGGGGCTGGAACCTGGCCAGCGTTTGGAGATCGGTTTGCTTTTGGCTGATCTGCTGCGACAAAGCGGATCCGACCAGACCGCGATGAGGTTGTACGGCCAACTGGCCACGGAGAACAAGACAGATGCAAGGCCCCTGCTGGCCTTGGCCCTATTGCGGCAAGAGCAAGGCAATTCAGAGGCGGTTCAAACCCTGCTCAAGCAAGCCCGAGAACGGCGGGACGCCAACGGAAGGATCGATCCTTTGATCGATGTTGTGGCAGCACAGCTGGGATTGAGCGCAGCCCGCAGCACCGGATCAGAACCCTCCAGCGCTACGGCGTCGCTGGAGGGTTCTGATAGGCCTTGAGGGCAGCATCAATGGCATCGGAGGGAGGCGTGGCGTCGTCCATGGCCGTCGCCCGTCGGATCTGGTTCAAGAAATCCATGGGATTGGCGGCATCCAGAATTGAGCCGCTGCCATTGGTGTCGCCGTAGATCTCGCGTTCCTCGCGGTTCTGAAAGGGAGCTTCAACCTGGGCCTCTGCACCCATCGGAAGCGTCGTCACCACCAGGGAAGACAACACAGCCTGGGCGACAGCCGCAAGACGGCGAGACATCAGCGGAATCCGGAGTTGGCTGATGCTAAGGGTCTTTGACGCCACTGGATCAGCCGTGCAGATCGCCACCTGGAACGTGAACTCGGTCCGCACACGATTGGATCAGGTGCTCAGCTGGCTGGAGAGCGAGCAACCGGATCTGCTCTGCCTGCAGGAAACCAAGGTGGATGACCCCCTGTTCCCGCTGGGAGCCTTCAAATCTGCTGGTTGGCACGTGCACATCCATGGCCAGAAGGCCTACAACGGCGTCGCCCTGATCAGCCGCGAGCCCTTGGAGGATGTGCGCTGCGGCTTTGTTGGGGAGCTCCCGGATGATGCGGAAGCGAACGAGCTCGGCGCACAGAAGCGCGTGATCAGCGCACTGCTGAATGGCGTTCGCGTGCTCAACCTTTATGTCCCGAATGGATCAAGCCTGAAGTCGGAGAAATACCCCTACAAATTGGCCTGGCTCGGCTGCCTGAAGCGTTATCTCGATGCTCAGGAGCAACGCGGAGAGCCGCTCTGCATGGTCGGCGACTTCAACATCGGCCTCGAAGCACGCGATCTTCCTGACCCCGACCGCCAGACAGGCGGAATCATGGCGAGCGATGCCGAACGCCAGGCCCTTCGTGACGCCCTCGGTGAACGGCTTCAGGACGTGTTCCGCTTGTTCGAACCGGATTCCGGTCACTGGAGCTGGTGGGATTACCGGAGCGGTGCCTGGGATCGGGACCGCGGTTGGCGCATCGACCACATCTATTTATGCGACGAGCTGCTGAGACTCGCCCGCAGCTGCGTCATCCACAAAGGCATGCGCGGCAACCAACAACCCAGCGACCACGCCCCTGTCAGCGTTGACCTGGACTGGCCTCCAACCGACGACGACGGGGATGAACCGTTCTTCTGATCCTGTTCAGTAAACCTCGACGCCGGCGGGGAGCGTCACCATCCGTTTGGCCGATTCACCACAGGTGCGCGGCGTGGGCAACACCTTGCCGGGATTGGCGCGGTTGTCTGGATCAAAAGCAGACCGCAACAGCCCCATCGTTTCCAGGTCGTCCGAGCTGAACATCCAGTCGAGGTAGCAGCGCTTGTCGGCGCCGACGCCGTGCTCTCCGCTGATGCTGCCACCGGCATCAAGACACACCCGCAGGATTGCGGCACCGAGCTCCTTCACGCTCCGCTCCACATTGGGCTGGTCCAGTGAATACAGGATCAGTGGATGAAGGTTGCCATCGCCGGCATGGAAAACATTGGCCACCGGCAGGCCGTGCTCCTGGCTGAGCCGTTCAATCGCCGCAAGCACCGACGGAAGGCTGCTGCGGGGAACGACACCGTCTTGCACGTAATAGGTCGGCGTGATTTTTCCCACCGCTGAAAACGCAGATTTGCGACCTTTCCAGAGCACCGCGCATTCCGTGGGGTCTTGGGCCCGACGCAGCCCACGGGCTCCTGCCGCGCGACAAAGCGCCTCGGCCCGCTCAGAAGAGGCCTGAACCTCAGCCTCCTGCCCATCAAGCTCAATCAGCAGAACGGCCGCTGCATCACGGGGGTACTCGTCGTAGCCGAAGAAATCATTGACGGCGTTGATGGTGACGTTGTCCATGATTTCCATACCCGCCGGCAGGAGACCACTCGCGGTGACCGATCGCACCGCTTCCCCTGCCGCTTCCATCGTGGCGAAATCCGCCAACAGCACGTTCACGCACTCCGGAGCCCGAAGCAGGCGAAGGGTGATGGCCGTCGCGATGCCCAGCGTTCCTTCGCTGCCGATGAACGCACCACGTAGGTCCAGTTCCGAGGATTCGGCCAGCCCGTTGCCCAACTGCGTGATGGTTCCGTCGGGCAGGACCACCTCAAGCCCCAGAACGTGATTGCTGGTCACGCCGTATTTGAGGCAGTGCACCCCGCCCGAATTTTCCGCCACATTGCCGCCGATGCTGCAAACCACCTGGCTGGAGGGATCCGGGGCGTAATAAAACCCGTCTCCTGCAACGGCGCGCGTCACCCAGCTGTTGATGACCCCGGGCTGCACCGTGACGCGCTGATTGGCCAGATCAAGGTCGAGCACCCGACGCATGCGACTGGTCACCACCAGAAGCGCCTGCTGATCCACCAACGCTCCCCCCGAGAGGCCGGTGCCGCTTCCGCGAGCCACAAACGGCACACCGTGTTGATGGCAGCACTGCAACACCGCAGCGACCTGCTCGGTGGTCTCCGGCAGCACCGCCAGGGGCGGACAGTGGCGCTCAAGCGTCAATCCGTCACAGTCGTAACTAAGCAGTTCCTGATGCTTCGCCACGATGGCCCGAGGGGGCAGACATCGGCGCAGATCCCTCTCCAGCACTGACCAGTCGTGGGCCACATCGGTCTCGATCTGATCAAAGACTACGCATCAAAATGCGTGGGAAGTGGGCAATTAAGAAACACAGCAAACGGAACCGGTCGTTCCTGAGTCAGGATGTTGCACGGTTTGCATCAGCCCTTTGGCGTCGGTTCCAGTGACAGCTCCCGCGTTGAACACCAGCCAATCCCAGGCCATCTTCGGCGCAGCACAGGCCCTGATGCCCGGAGGTGTCAGCTCCCCTGTGCGGGCGTTCAAGTCGGTTGGCGGTCAGCCGATCGTGTTCGATCGGGTGAAGGGTCCCTATGCCTGGGACGTGGATGGCAATAAGTACATCGACTACATCGGCAGCTGGGGACCGGCCATCTGCGGCCACGCCCACCCCGAGGTGATCGCAGCACTGCAGGAAGCGATCGAGAAGGGCACCAGCTTCGGAGCACCTTGTGCCCTGGAAAACACCCTGGCCGAAATGGTGATCGACGCTGTACCCAGCGTTGAGATGGTGCGCTTCGTCAACAGCGGCACCGAGGCCTGCATGGCTGTGTTGCGCCTGATCCGTGCCTACACCGGCCGCGACAAGGTGATCAAGTTCGAGGGCTGCTACCACGGCCATGCGGACATGTTCCTGGTGAAAGCCGGTTCCGGTGTGGCCACACTCGGCCTGCCCGACTCCCCCGGTGTCCCGCGCAGCACCACGGCCAACACCCTCACGGCGCCTTACAACGACCTCGAAGCCGTTAAGGCCCTGTTCGCCGAGAACCCCGACGCCATCGCAGGCGTGATCCTCGAGCCGATCGTCGGCAACGCCGGCTTCATTCAACCCGAACCCGGCTTCCTTGAAGGTTTGCGGGAACTCACCAAAGAGCACGGCGCTCTGCTGGTGTTTGACGAGGTGATGACCGGCTTCCGGATCAGTTACGGCGGTGCCCAGGCACATTTTGGCGTCACCCCAGATCTCACGACCATGGGCAAGGTGATCGGTGGCGGCCTTCCTGTGGGCGCCTACGGCGGCCGCGCCGACATCATGGGAATGGTGGCCCCTGCTGGGCCCATGTATCAGGCCGGAACCCTCAGTGGAAACCCCCTGGCGATGACCGCCGGCATCAAGACCCTGGAACTGCTCAAGCAGCCCGGCACCTACGAGAAGCTGACGGCCACAACCCAGAAGCTCGTGGCGGGCATCAAGGACGCCGCCCAATCCGCTGGCATGCCGATCACAGCGGCCAGCGTCAGCGCCATGTTCGGCTTCTTCCTCTGCGAAGGCCCCGTGCGCAACTTCGAAGAAGCCAAGAGCACGGATTCAGAACGCTTCGGCAAACTGCATCGCTCCATGCTCGAGCGGGGCATCTACCTCGCACCGTCAGCGTTCGAAGCCGGTTTCACGTCCCTGGCTCACTCCGACGCCGACATCGAAGCGACGATTAACGCCTTCCGCGAAAGCTTCGCGGCTGTGGCCTGATCAGTCCGTGCTGGCCTCAGCACCACCTCCACCTCCACTGGTCTGCACCATTCAGACCGTGGAGGCCCGGTGGTCTGGCCATCCAATTGCAGACATCCGACACCTCAAGCAGCAGCAGTTTCGGGTTGAGCGGAGTGAGAACCCTGCGATTGAACCTCGGACGGTGATCGACAGCAGACTCACCCCCCTGGTGGAGCGCTTCAGCAGTTCCGGTGTTGAACAGATCGCGGGCTCTCGCATGACCTATCACTGGTCCTACGAAGCCCCGTTAGGAGCGCTCACATTCAATGACTCCGGCGCCTCCAGCGGTCCTGTCCAGGAGAGTCGTGTCGCTGTGAGCGGAGATCTGGTCATTGATGATCAAAAGGGATTCGAACTCAGCCAGCAGTCCCGGCTGACCCAATCAGCTGGGACAAAAACCCTGAGCAGCCTTTTGGAAACGGCCCATGGCTCCTGCCGAGAACAACGCTGAGTGTTTACTGGCGCGAGCGCGCCGGGCCGCCGAACGTGCCCATTGCCCCTACTCGAACTTCCACGTGGGGGCCGCAGTGCGGTGTGATGACGGCAGTGTGATCGACGGCTGCAATGTGGAAAATGCCAGTTATGGCCTGAGCATCTGCGCAGAGCGGGTCGCCCTTTTCACGGCGATCAGCCAAGGCAAACAACCGATTGAACTGGCCGTGAGCTGCATCGATGCCCAGAGCGATGCAGCCACTGGATCCCGGATGCCATGCGGCGCCTGCCGTCAGGTGATGCAGGAACTGCTGCCAAGCAAGGCCAAGGTGAGCATCGATGGTGTGGGCACAAGGCAACTCGAACAACTCCTTCCTGCTGCCTTTGAGCTGAGGCAAGCAAACATCAACTGATCATCACCATCACAGCCTTGAGGCGCTCCTCCAAGAGCGAGCAGCATCAACAGACCACGATTCACCCGAACATCAGGATCGCGCCCAACAGGCCAAGGCTTTGTCGGGATCAGTGATGTCAGACACATCGCTGTAGACGTACTTCTGCCACTCCCGCACAGGGAGACCGGCAAACACCATCAGGTTGAGCGGATACTGCTCGGAATCGGTGCACCTGCGGAAATCATCCCGAAACAGGAAGGTGGGTTTACCCAGGGCAATGGCGGCACCGAGCTCCACCATGACCCCCTCATCGGGAGGCGTTCCATTCACGATGGCGAACAGCGCATCGGCATCACGCACATCCTGCAGATCCCGCTGCGCGACGCGATAGGCCCATCCGGGTTCCGCCAGATTCACCTGACCATTGCGAGCAAAGGGCTCCCAGACCTCCAATCCCAGGGCTTCCAATGCCCCGATGAACTCCGGCAACAACAGCCGCTTCCATTGCTCCGAGAAGCCATAAGGAGACGCCAAATAAATCGTTCGCGCGCTGTTGTTCATCACAGGCCCCGGGAGGCTCGGTACGCCTGCTCATCGGCACGGGCCTGTTCAAGGTTCTCCCAAGGAAACACCAGCCATTCCGACGACGCGGCAACCTCGGCTGCCACCCACCAATCAGGACGCACCTTGCTGACCCAAACCGCAAAGGATGCCTGCGGCACCTCACCTTTCAACGCCTGCAAGGTGCGTCCGGTTTCATAGACATCATCCACAATCAGGGCTGATGGCTCAGGTGCTGAGAGCAAGGGGCGATCGATGGCATGGCTGAGCGCTACGGCAAGGCACAGGCCCCCACGGGGGACCCCATAAACGCCGGTCACCGCAGAATCAGCAAAGCGTGAAGCCAACTGCTGCACCGCCAGATCGAATTGAGCCCAGCTCAGTACCTGCATAGCCGGAGAATGACACATTCAGGCCGAGCTGCACCGTGAACAGCGACATCCCACCCCAGGAACAAACCCGCAAATGGTTCCGCAGCCATCTGCTGAGCCGGGAACTGGAACTGCAGGACCTCTACGACCTGCCACAGGGGGAACTCGATTTGCTGATGGCCGAAACCGGCGAAATCCGCTCGGACACGGAAAACCGCTCCCGCAGCCACGGACGTTGGTGCACCGCTGGCTACTTCCTGGAACTGGCTCGAATCATTGACGGTCGACGAGATGCGACATGACAAACCAACATCGCAGACTTACAAGTGCCCTCTATTCATCGACAAGGAATCCCAAGCATTTTCAAAAAGCCCCAACCAAGATTGACGAAATTCAAAATCGCGCCGTAGCAACTTCAGAACCCGGTTCTGATAACTGACCTTGTGTGGATCTGAAGCAAGCAGTTGCTGCGTCGATCTGATTTCTCGATGGATCGTGCGCTTTCGATACACCCTTTGGATCCTTGCAACGCTGTCGCGAAGAGCTTGCTTGGCAGCATCAGGATCACCATCAACACTGTTCCGGAGATGATCCAACATGGATCGATCCAACGTCATGCTGTAGGGATCGAGCTGCTCAGGCCTGGACGCCAGAACGTTCAGTAAAAACGCCACACGGGCATGGCGGCTGGGAAAATCCAGCGAATCTGCATCCGCATTCAAATTCACCTGCTTCCGGCCTGAGCTCTGAGCCAGGGTTCGCCTGACCACACCACCCTCCTTCAACAGCAGATCATCAAGACCTCGAAGGTAGTAGTGCTGAACAGGGAAGTGTTGACCTTGGGCAATCCCAAGACAACGACCGGAGCCACTGGTGCTGGAAGCATGGAGACGCAACCACTTGAGCGCAGAGGTTTTAACGATCGATTTGACTTGAGGAAAAACAAAAAATCTCTTTTGAGCAGACTCAAAGAAATCATCATCCATCGATGCTGTCAGTCTCCATGGCATCAAGAGAGATTCAACATTTTCTTCATCAAGGAATCCAAATAAATCCGGATGCAAGTATTCATCCGCATCAATAACGGCAACATAGTCCTCTCGAATCAGATCTTGAACACTTCTAATTCTCTGACCCTCAGACTCATAGAAGTGAATCTCGTTTTTTGTGAATATGTCTCTACACAATGGCGCCGCTCCTGGGGAAATTACCGGATAGAAGGCCTCAACCCCAAGACGGCGATGGTGGTCAATGAAAGATTGCAGATAAGGAGCTTCGCCGTCAAAGACTCGAACTACAATGGCGAAACTGCTCACTTAATTTAGAGATTTTGACTTAAATTAGCACAAAAACCAGCACAAAATCTGTTGAGGCACGGATTTGTGGCAGGAACTCACGATGACTGAGAGACCTTCAAGATCACTTTTGGAGTCACATCATCTCAACACCAAACCTTGCGATCTCCTTATCAGCGGTAGTTCTCAAACTGCAGAGGAACATCAAGATCATCTTCCTTACTCTTGACGAGCTGAATCGCGGCTTGCAGGTCATCTTTGCTCTTACCGGTGATCCGCACACTTTCACCCTGGATCGCCACCGTCACCTTTTTGAGCTCATCGCGCACCATCTTGCTCAACTTCTTCGCAATCTCCTGACTGAGGCCCTTACGCAGCTTCACCACCTGCTTCACCCGGTTGCCTCCGACGATTTCAGGTGTTTGAAAATCGAAAATCTTGAGGGAGAGGTTGCGTTTGGTCGCTTTGGTTCGCAGCACATCCTCCACCGCCTGAAGCGTCATATCACTGGCCGTTGTGATCACCAGCTCCGTTTCCTCAAGATCGATCTCGGTGCCGGAATCCTTGAGGTCATAACGGTTGCCAACATCACGACGAACCTGGTCAAGGGTGTTCACCAGCTCCTGACGATCAAAGTCAGAGACCACATCGAAGGAATAAGTGCTGGCCATGTCGCAAACCTGTCGATCCTCCAGTTTAGAAACCCGTCGATCTCCAGCAGGGTGCTGTCCACCCAAGCCCGTTAGGGTCCCGGGGATTGATTGGATGTCATGACCCCTGCGTTTGCCTGGGCCCTTTGCCTGATGGGAGCCGTCGTGATGGTGAGCATCGTGCTCACCGGTGCCGGACGGGCCAAAGCAGACTTCACCATGGCGGATCTTCAGGCGCCTCGGGCGATGTTTGAACGGCTGCCCGCCTTCGGGCAGCGCGCCGTGTGGGCACAGGAGAACAGCTGGGAAGCACTGACCCTGGGGGCACCGGCCATGCTGTTGTGTCTGATCAGCGGAGTCAGCAGCCCCACGGCCATCGCAGCAGCGTGGATCTGGCCAGGCATCCGATTTGTTTATCTGTTTGCCTATGTCGGCAACGTCCCACCCCTGAGGGGACTCTGCTGGGCTACGGGGGTGACTGCCGTTGGCATCTGCTACGTGGAGGGACTGCGGGCCGTGATCAGCGCCGCCGGCTGATCAGTCGAAATACAGAAGGCTCACCACCTTCCCCATGTCCTCAGCAGTTCGTGCACTCGCCAGCAGGGTTTCACTGTCGTGAAATGCGAGACAGATCAACTGATCACAGCGGTTGATGATCTCTTGATTGCACAAACTGCTGGCCATCGGCAAGGGCAGGTCGTCCTGTTCAGGCTTGTCCACAAGGTGCAACACCCGATCCAGGAGATCTCGGATTTCAGGAACCTGCCGATCGAGGCTCTGGGGCAAAAGCACGGTGAGCTTGGAGGGATCCACCTCAAGACACCCGCGAATCACTGCTGCATTCACCCCCTGAGATCCGGATGTGATCAGAGCATGGCCTTCCTGCACCAATGAGCGAGCCACCAATTCGATCAGGTGAACCGCCACAACGGGCACATGGCGGCTACCGAGAATGGCGATCCTTCGTTGGCTTTTGTCCTGCAGCAGAGCGAGTTCCTGCGCAAGCGTGTCAACCCGATCAAGAGCCGGCAGATCCAGTGACTGACCCAAGGAAAACTTGCCGCCTGATTTCATCGGAAGTTAGCAACCATCAAGCGTGCTGAACCGTCAGATTCAATGCATTGAAGAGCTGATCAAGCTTGCAATGCTCCTCCACAAGACGGAAGGCGTAGGTGGCCTTCACGGCTTCATGCAGGCGCACATGGCCGAAGGCCTGCTCAATCACCCCCACCGTGGCCAGGGTGTCGTGCTCCACCTTGAGCAAGGGCACATCCAATTCTTCGGCGCGATTGATCAATTGAGGGAGAGGTTCCCCAGCCCCGGTGAGAATCAAACATTGAGTTGAAGCCTCAAGGGCGGCCAGCTGGATGTCGGTGCGATCAGCTCCCGTCACAACAGCCATGTTGCGTCGTTTGCGGAAGAACTCCATGGCGGAATTCACATTCATCGCGCCGATGCTCAGGGTTTCCACCAGCAGTTCCTGCCGTTCCTGGCAACAGATCACCCGGGCATTGAGGCGCCGCACCAACTCGCCGACCGTGACGCTGCGCAGCAAAGGAGAACGGGGCATGACGCCAAACACCTGCAAGCCCAGGCCCTGCAAGGCAGGAACCACCTGTCGCTCCAAGCTGTCGACCTCTTCTGGAGTGACGGCGTTCAGCACCACTCCAACCAGACGGTCACCCAAGGTCTGCTTGGCCGCGAGCAGCGCATCCACACTGCGGCTGTCCTGCCAGAGGTGCACCAGAACGACCTTGGCATTGAGACCTGTGGCTAGCTGCGGAAGGCTAAGGCCGTACAGCAAACCCTCCTGGAGGCTTCCCGCACATTCCAAGAGTGTGAGTCCATCGTCAGACTGAATGCACTGGCGCAGCTCCGCAAAACCTTGGCCAGCGTCCAACTCGCCTTGGCCAAGCCGCTGGGCAGCTGTTGTCGGAGACAGCAGATGCATCGAAGGAATCAAACGCTCAGGCGGCAGATTCAGCGTTTCACCAACAAATCGAACGTCGTCGTCGATGAGTGGTTTAGGCAACGGCCCCTGGTTCGGATCCCAGTCCAGGCTTGTGGCCAGGGGCTTTCCGAACCTGATCTGCTGTCCGGCACGGGCGAGCTGCTGAGCAATTCCAAGAACAAGGGCCGACTTCCCACTGAACGGCTCACACGATCCGATCAACAGTGTCGTTCCCATGGAGGTGATGCCTGACACCACTGAATCTAGGCCTGTTCAGGAGCATCTCCGCGCTCGATCAACAACCACTGCCAGAACCCATTGGGCAAATCGGGCTTCGATAGCTGCGGATTGGAACAATCCATCAACCAGACCACCAGCTGATGGGTGGTGACGGCGAAATCAAAATCTCCCTCGGGATGACCGGGAAAACGAAGCTGACAGTCCAGCCTCTCCAGCGATGCAGCGACCCCATCCCAGCGGAGTTCGTAGGGGTGTCCACCACTTCCGGCCACCGGACGCCGCCCCTGCAGTGCGCCCCGCCCCAGGATCTGCAGGGCTGCGGATAGATCCTGCTCGCGACTGACGCCACCGCAGTAGGGAGCGAACAGAACCAGTTGGGCGGCATCTGACACAGCTGGTGCTTGATTCGTGCTCCGCTCGTTTCAAGGATGCCCCAAGCTGGCCCCATGGCCCAGTCCCCCTTTCTCGGCAAACGGATCGGCATCACAGGCGCTCGTGGAGCCCTCGGCGCAGCTCTGGCCCGTTGCTTCCGTTCCGCAGGCGCCCACGTCGTCGGTTTCACCCACGGATCCATACCTCCAGAGCAAGCGGACGGCCCACACCGTTGGGTGAGCTGGAGCTGCGGAGACGAAGCCAGCCTGGACGCCGATCTGGAGGAGCTCGATGTTCTGGTGCTGAACCACGGGATCAATCCTCAAGGCGGCCAAAGCCCTGAAGTGATCAACCAGGCACTGGAGGTCAACACCTTGAGCAGCTGGAGGCTGATGCAGCGATTTGAGGCCATCAGCAGAGCATCGCCGCAGGCTGATCCGAGGGAGGTGTGGATCAACACCTCGGAGGCTGAAATTCAGCCTGCCGTCAGTCCCGTGTATGAACTCACCAAGCGAATGCTGGGGCAACTGGTGAGCATCCGTGGTGCGGTGCTTGATGCCACCGGACGCAAAGCCCTGATCCTGCGCAAGCTGGTGCTCGGCCCCTTTCGCTCATCGCTCAATCCGATCGGGGTGATGGGAGCCGATTTCGTCGCAAGCCAAGTGCTTCGCCAGGCGAGCTGGGGGTTTCGCCTGGTGATCGTGACACCAAACCCACTGACGTATGTCTTGATGCCTCTGACCGAGCTTGGACGGCGGATCTACAGCCGGATCCTCAGTCGCCCCGATCGGTAAGGATCTCGCATCCATCACTGGTCACCAGAACGGTGTGCTCCCACTGCGCCGAGAGAGAGCCGTCGCGAGTGACGACAGTCCACTGATCCCGCAAGGTGCGGCAGGCCTTGCTGCCGGCATTAAGGATGGGCTCGATCGCCAGGGTCATGCCAGGACGCAGGGTGACGTTGGGGAGCTCGTCGGTGCGGAAATTGAACACGGAAGGTTCTTCGTGCAGGTTCCGGCCGACACCGTGGCCGGTGTAATCCTCCACAACACTGAAACCGTTGGCCTTGACGTGGTCTTCAACGGCTCCAGCGATATCCAGCAGGGTGTTACCTGCTTTGACATGGCTCAGACCAGCCATCAAGGCTTCCTTGGCAACACGGCTCAAGGTCTGTGCTTCCTGGGGTGCATCTCCCACGCAGATCGTGATGCAGCTGTCGCCGTGGTAGCCCTCGAAATAGGCGCCGGTATCCACCTTCAACAGATCGCCCTGGCGGATCACACGCTTCGGACTGGGGATGCCATGCACCACTTCGTTGTTGATGCTGGCGCAGATGCTCGCCGGAAAACCGTGATAGCCCTTGAAACTTGGGGTCGCCCCCATCTCTCGAATGCGTTTTTCCGCATAGGCATCAATATCTCCCGTCGTCTGACCTGGCTCCACCATTCCCATCACCTCCCGCAGCACGGTGGCGACGATGTGGCTGGCCTGGCGCATGATCTTCACTTCACGGGCTGATTTGATTTCAACGCCGCGACGCTTCTGAATGCGCGGGCCCGTCGCCGTCACTTGCCCCTGCGCTGCCTGGGTGGATGCCAGAAGATCAGCAAAGAGATTCATGGCTCAGCCCAATATCCGTCACGCTATCAACAGCAACCGAATTGATGCCGGTCATGTCGCTGCTTGCGCGCTTGCGGGAACTGCATCGAAGCGTTGCACCCTTCGTTCTGGCGCCTTTGCTGGTGACGGTGTTCTCCGGTGTTAGTTACCGCCTGGCCCGGGACTGGTTCGGAGCCAGCCGAGACCAGGTTCACTGGTTAATGGTCGTTCACGAGGGGGAATGGCTTGGTTCCACCTTGGAACCGGTCGTCGTTCTTCTCAACGCCATCGGCCTGCTGTGGATGCTGATCACAGGCATGGGGCTCCTGATGGAGCGATGGCGTCGAAAGGTACACTCATAGTTTGGCGATTCAACGCGGAGCTGGGATGGCAGCCGATTCGAAGGACACAGCGGTGACCGACGACAACACCGAAACGGCTGTGGAAACAGCACCTGAGGCAGCGGCGAAGGCCAGCAATGCTTCTGGTGCCCCTGCCAAGAAACTGAGCCCTGAAGCTCTGATTCGCTCCTTTGAGTCGGCTCAGCAGAAGGATGATCTCCCTGAGATCTACGTGGGCGACACCGTGCGCGTTGGTGTTCGCATCAGCGAGGGCAACAAGGAGCGTGTTCAGCCCTACGAGGGCGTGGTCATTTCCAAGCGCCATGGTGGCCTGAACCAGACCATCACCGTGCGCCGGATTTTCCAGGGCATCGGCGTTGAGCGGGTGTTCATGCTGCACAGCCCCCAGGTGGCTTCCATCAAGGTGGAACGGCGAGGTAAAGTGCGCAGGGCGAAGCTTTTCTATCTGCGGGAACGGGTGGGCAAGGCCACCCGCGTGAAGCAGCGCTTCGATCGCTGAGGTTTCGACCTCGTTCAATCAGTTGCCAACTTCAACGTTGGCTGAGGGGTACATCGCCTTGCGCCGTTAGTTCAGTTGGTAGAACGCAGGTCTCCAAAACCTGATGTCGGGGGTTCGAGTCCTCCACGGCGCGTCCGATGTTCCCCTCGTGCAGTTTCCCGGTTCTGAGCATGGAGTTGGATCTTCAACCTGGTGATGTTGTGAAGGTGTTGGAGTCAGCCGCCCTCGGCTGGGTCCGTGCCCGAGTGATACGCGTCAAGTCCGGCGGCCGTGTGGTCGTTCAGAGTGATCAAGGGCGTGAATTCACAGCCCGCGGCAATCAGGTTCGGCTCATTGAACCTGCAGGATTCCGTCCCTGAATTGTTGGTTATTCGGCGTTGAGCCGATTTTTTCCCTCATGTCCCGGCGACTCTGTCGTCGGGATTTTTTTGTGGCGGCGCCCGCATGACAAAACCAGGCTGATCCATGGCTCGGTTGTTGACGGAGGGCAGGGCGACAGTTGATACTGATCAGGTCGCGCAAGCGACGCAGATCAGATTCTTCGGAGCGCGTCTCACGAATTCTGAATCAGGTCTGGGACCGTAGTTCAACCGGTTAGAGCACCGCCCTGTCACGGCGGAAGTTGCGGGTTCGAATCCCGTCGGTCCCGTTCTCACCACCAAGAGCCACGATGGTGCGCGTTCGATTGGCCCCCAGCCCAACGGGCACGCTCCATATTGGAACGGCGCGAACCGCTGTTTTCAATTGGCTCTACGCCAAGCACGAGCAAGGCGCGTTCGTGCTGCGCATTGAAGACACCGACAAGGAGCGGTCCAAGCCCGAGTACACCCAGAACATTCTCGAAGGCTTGCAGTGGCTCGGGATCGATTGGGACGAGGAACCCGTCATCCAGAGCGAACGGGTTGGGCAGCACCGTGATGCCATACAGACCCTGCTCGATCGGGGACTGGCCTACCGCTGCTACGCCAGCGAAACGGAACTCACGGCCATGCGCGATGCGCAGAAAGCGGCCAATCAAGCCCCGCGCTACGACAACCGCCACAGGTCTCTGACCCCCGAGCAGGAGCAGGCGTTTCAGGCAGAAGGCCGTGAAGCGGTGATTCGTTTTCTCATCGATGACGCTGCCGAAATTCGCTGGAATGATCTGGTGCGTGGCGCCATGAGCTGGCGAGGCTCAGACCTTGGCGGAGACATGGTGATTGCCCGTCGCGCCCCGGCGGATCAAATCGGCGACCCCCTCTACAACCTTGTTGTGGTGGTGGATGACGCCGCGATGGACATCACCCATGTGATCCGCGGTGAAGATCACATTGCCAACACCGCCAAGCAACTGCTCCTCTACGAAGCGCTGGGCCTGCCCTTGCCGACCTTTGCCCACGCTCCTCTCATCCTCAATGCCGAGGGACGCAAGCTCTCAAAACGGGATGGGGTGACCTCCATCAACGACTTCCGCGCCATGGGCTACACCCCTGACGCCATCGCCAACTACATGACCTTGTTGGGGTGGTCCGTACCGGAGGGCATGGAGGAACGGTTCAGCTTGCGTGAGGCCGCAGCCGTTTTTGGTTTCGACCGCGTCAACAAAGCCGGGGCGCGTTTCGACTGGGACAAGCTCAACTGGCTGAATGCCCAGGTTCTGCATGGCTGGACGGCGGACCATCTTCTGGAGGAACTGACGCCGCTGTGGACCGAACGCGGTTGGACCCCTCCCAGCGACAAGAGCTGGTGCCTGGACCTCTGCACCTTGCTGGGGCCATCCCTCACCTTGCTTAAGGATGGCGTCGATCAGGCGGAACCGTTCTTTGATCGTCCGGAGCTCCAGGACGATGCGCTCGAGCAACTCGCGATCGAAGGAGCCAAGGCAGCCATTGCGGACCTGCTTCAGCGGCTCGAGAACAAGCCTTGGGACGGCAGCGACGTTGATCAAGCCAAGGCTTGGCTGGGGGATGCCGCCAAAGCAGCCGGTGTGAAGAAAGGGGTTGTGATGAAGTCCCTGCGCGCCGCTCTCCTGGGGCGTCTTCAAGGCCCCGATCTGATCACCACCTGGTCATTGCTGGCCAGAATCGGTGAGGACCTGCCGCGTCTGCGCCGCTGCCTCGGCTGAGGCAGGCTCGTCATCCTCAGCTTTGACTAGGCCAAGAGCCTGAGCCAACGGCTGAGCCGTGAGGCCCTGAAGACCAACGGTCATCAGGATGGTGAGGAACACCAACCCCTGAAGGCGTCCTGCCCCCAGGATGCCGGCCTGCTCCAAGCGAATCGCGAAGAGAGAGGCCACCGCTGCGGTGACGATGCCTCGCGGAGCGAGCCAACCAAGGAACAGCCGTTGTTCAAGCTTGTAGGGCAACCCGATGGTGGCCAGACCCACGCCGATCGGACGCACCACAAGCATCAACGATAGAACGCAGAGGATACCGCCCCAACCCAGCGGACTGAGTTCAGCCCAGGAGACGTCAGCAGCCAGCAGCGGAAACAGCATCGTGATCGCCAACTGCGCCAGTTCCTGAATCAAACCATCCAATTCAGCGGTGTGGGGGCCTGGACGCCGACCGACAACGATGCCCGCCGCCACCGAAGCAGGCAGGGCGGATTCAGGCAGAAGCCATTCACTGACGCCATACATCAGAAACAGCAAACCCAGACTGAGCTGAAGCGGGAGCCCCTTCAACTGATCGGGTTTGAGCCGTCGCAACAGCTCTGACAGCAGCCAGCCGACGCTCGCGCCAATCAGCACACCACCGCCCAATCGATACAGCAGGCCGAGCATCACCTCCCGCCAGCCGTGCAGGTTGCCAAGGACAAGCTCCAACAGCAGCAGGGCTAGAACGGCGCCGATGGGCTCAAGCACCAGTCCCTCAGCCTCCAGGACTTCGCCCAGAGGAGGTGCGAGCTGAATTTGACGCACCAGGGGTGTGACCACCGTTGGCCCCGTGGCCAGCACGATGGCACTGAACACAGCCGCAAGCGACCAGCTGAGCCCCGCAAGCCAATGGGCCGCTAACAGACCGCCCCCCAGGGAGATCAACAGACGCAGGGCTGCGATGCGCTGCACCGTGGCCTTGATCGTGTCTCCAGGCAGACGCAGATTCAGTCCGCCATCGAACAGCACCAGGCTGACAAGAAGACCCACCACGGTTCCAAGCCCGGAGCCCAGATCAAGGGGTTCCACCCAACCCAGACCAGAGCGACCGATCAGCAGCCCCGACAGGAGCAGCAACACCACCCCAGGAAACTCCGACTTGGCCGCCAGAAAACGGGCTGCAGCACCCGAGGAAACCGTGACGCCCCAGAGGAGGCCCAGACGCTCAGGCGTCATCGACAGAGGAGAACTGAGGTTCCACGCGCACGCCGATCACCGCTTGTGGGCGTACGACCAGATACTCGCCCTCCAGATCACTGAGGGGAACGTTGACGAAACCGCCCTGGTTCTCGGCATTGACCACCCCTTGGTACCACTCCTGGAAGGTCTCGAGTTTCGGAAAAAACACCCGTTCGGTTTGCCCTCCCACAAGGTGGAGATGGACGGCGTAGCGGCGGGGCGTACGGGACATCAGCGAGGAAAGACATCCATCACGGTCCCCACAGGATGACGGATCGGTTCCGGGTCTGCCCAGAGAAGAGGGCGAAGACAGGCGTTACGCGGGGCATAAAGCGGATGGCGCGGTTGCCCCGAGGCCGTCTGCCCGAGCATCAGAGGATGCGGTGAGTCGGGAACGGAGCGTCGGCGGTGCGGCAGCAAACGCTGAATGGTTCCAAGAACCAGCTGAGCCCGGTCCCATCGCGCCCCATTCGCCCCCCATCCACACCAGAGATCAACCCCAGATGTTCGGGACCAGTGGTTGAACCAGTGGTTCAAGATCGCGTCGTTCTGCTCACCGATGGGGTCCTTCACCCGCAGCAGCGCCGCCGGAGACGGCGACATCCGGGCGAACAGATTCAGCACCAGCAACTCCCGATATCCCCATTGCCTGGCGAAGCCGATCAAACGGCGCAGGGTCGGATCATCACGCTGGCCATCAGCTCTCGAGGGATTCAGTCCCACGAAAAGGAGGCACCCTTCGCCGGCACCCAGGCAGCGCCGCAGCCACCAGCGGTAACAGCCATCGCTGCTGAGGGACGCTTCAGACCCCGAGCTGTCGCCGACAGCACTCAAGGATGCGTTCGCTGGCGTGACCATCGCCGAAGGGGTTAACGGCGCGAGACATCTCTTGATAGGCCGTGGCATCACCAAGCAGCCGCGAGGTCTCCTCCAGGATCACATCGGGATCGGTGCCCACCAGCCGGGCGGTGCCCGCATCAACGGCCTCCGGCCGCTCTGTGGTTCGCCGCAGAACCAGCACGGGTTTGCCGAGCGCAGGGGCCTCCTCCTGGAGACCACCTGAATCGGTGAGCAACAGGCAGCAACCTTTCATCGCTGCAACGAGACGGTCGTAGTCCAGAGGTTCGGTCAGAACGACTCGGGGATGGCTTCCAAGCAGGGCCTGCAGCGGTTCACGCACCGTCGGGTTGCGGTGCATCGGCAGAAGAAGCGCCGTGTCGGGGTAGCGCTCAAGCACCTGCAGCATTCCTGCAGCGATGTTGTGCAGCCGCTCACCCCAGTTTTCACGGCGATGCACCGTGGCGAGGATCACCCTCTGTTGATCCCAGTTGAGGCCATCAAACTGAACATCCGGCGCCGATTCCGCCATCAACAACAAGGCATCGATCACGGTGTTGCCGGTCACGGCGATCTCCCCGACCACCCCGGATGTTTTCAGGTTGGATTCGGCCTTGAGCGTCGGCGCGAAATGAAGGGTTGCGATCTGAGAAAGGAGCCGACGGTTGGCTTCTTCCGGGAAGGGATCCAGAAGATTGTCAGTGCGCAGGCCGGCCTCCACATGACCAACCGGGATCTGCTCGTAAAACGCAGCCAAACCAGCGGCAAACGCCGTGGTGGTGTCGCCCTGCACCAGAACCAACTGCGGCGGATAGGCCTGAAAGTCTTCCCGCAGCCCCTGCAGCGCAGCACAGGTGACATGGGTCAGGGTCTGACGGGGTGCCATCAGATTGAGATCCTGATCCGCCTGGAGATGGAACAGATCCATCACCTGGCCCACCATTTCGCGGTGCTGACCGGTCAGGACGACACGGGTCTGAAATGCATCACAGGCTTGGAACGTCCGAATGACCGGAGCCAGCTTGATCGCCTCCGGACGCGTTCCCAGAACGATCGTGACGCGGGGCTGTTCAGCCATTCCATCCAGACGGACCGCTGGAGTTTACGGGCGTTAACCCGGAGAGAACAGTGAGAAATCCTTGCCAGTTCCAGCATCGAGACGATCCTGAAAACAGATCCCTCGCCATCAACGTGGCTCAGCCGGTTTTCCCCCCCAGCTTCCCGCCGCGCCCAACCGCCGCCCGTAGCCCAGAAGGACTTCGGGAGGTTCACAACCCGGCGCCCCGATCCGCTGCAGATGGCTCTCCAAGCCTCGAGGAGATCGTTCGAATCGCCCATGACGCCGGCCATTCCGATGTCCACCTGGGGGTTGGGGAAGTGCCGCGCTACCGGGCCCGGGGAGACATGCAGGGCACGGATTGGCCAGTCACCCGCGCCAAGGTCTTCCAGGGATGGCTCCAGGAAATCCTGACGCCACAGCAGATCGATGGCTTCAACCGCGACAAGGAATTTGACGGCTCCCATGCCTTCCCTTTCGTGCGCGTGCGCATCAACCTGATGGATTCACTGCGGGGCCCGGCGATGGTGCTGCGCCTGATTCCGCAGACGATCCTCACCATGGAGCAGCTGAATCTCCCCAGCGTGCTGGAGAGCCTCGCGGCCCGTCCGAAGGGACTGATCCTGGTGACCGGACCGACAGGGTCCGGCAAAAGCACAACCCTGGCGGCCATGATCGATTGGATCAACCGCAACGAGGCACGCCACATCCTCACGATCGAGGATCCCGTTGAGTTCGTGCACGAGAGCCGCAAGTCCCTCATCCGGCACCGGGAAGTGGGGTTACACACCCTCAGATTCCACAACGCCCTGAGGGCGGCCCTGAGGGAAGACCCCGATGTGATTCTGGTGGGCGAAATCCGGGATCGGGAAACCCTTTCCACGGCACTGGAAGCGGCCCAGACCGGCCACCTGGTGTTCGGAACGCTGCACACCAATTCAGCGGTGAAAACCGTGGAACGGGTTCTCGGCATGTATCCGCCTGAAGAGCAGGAGAGTGTGCGCCGTTCGTTGTCCGAGTCGTTGCTGGGGGTGATTGCCCAGGGCTTGATCAAAGCAACAGATGGAAAACGGGCTGCGTTTCACGACATCCTGATCAACACCGATGCCTGCAAGGACTACATCCAGCGGGGGGCGCTCGATGAGGTGGAGGACATCATGGAGCACAGCGGGTTTGATGGGATGGTGACCACCAATCAATCGCTGCTGGCCCTGGTGGAGGCGGGTCGCATTGAAGGCGATCAAGCGGTTGCCGTCAGCCTCAAACCCAACGAGCTGGCTCAGGCCCTGCGGGGCCGAAGCTAATCAGCCACCGCTGAACACACGCACCAAAAGAACAACAGCGATTCCTGCGGAGAGGCCGATCATCGCCAGACGGCCGTTCCAGATTTCGGCCTGTGGAGTGAAGCCACGCTTCCAGGCGTTCAGCTCATCAGCCTCCACGGGCTCCGGAGCATCGGGTCTGGTTTCCGGTTGGTCCACGACGCAGAGACCGAACAGTGCCTTCAAGCCTAAAAGGCTCACCTAGAAGGGTGGGTCTGGTGTGTAAAGCGCATCGGCCTGATCCAAGGGCCAGCGGGCTGCAACGCCGGATTCAAGAGACGTGCAAGCAGGGTTCTGGCCCAGACGCAGCAAGGCCGCAGCCCCGATCATGGCGGCGTTGTCGGTGCAGAAGGCCAGCGGAGCGATGGAGACCGTTATGCCCCGCTGCTTCCCCTGTTCGAGCATGCTCTGGCGCAAGCGACGGTTCGCTGCGACGCCCCCAACCATCACCACTTGCTGAACACCGTGGTCTTCAGCACAGCGAAGACTGCGCTGCACCAGAACATCGGCCACCACCTGTTCGAAACTGGCGGCCAGGTCGGCAAGAGGCAGCGGATCAGGGTTTTGCCGCAAAGTTTCCACAGTGCGGAGCATGGCGGTCTTCAGACCACTGAAGGAAAAGTCGTAGGGGTGAAAACCGCCGCCCGGCAATGAAATCCGCCCCTTGGGCAGCCGAAAGCGCGTTGCATCACCCGTTTCGGCAACAGCCTGGATGGCAGGACCTCCGGGGTATCCCAGACCAAGCAGGCGGGCCACCTTGTCGAAAGCCTCTCCAGCGGCATCGTCATGGCTTCGGCCGAGCCGGGTCATCCCGCCGTCGTCAGCCACCAGGATCAGCTCCGTGTGGCCCCCGCTCACAAGCAACACCAGATAAGGAGCTTGCGGTGGGGCATCTCCAAGCATCACCGAGGCCAGATGGCCCTCCAGGTGATGAACGCCGAGAAAGGGGCGCTGATGCAGCGCAGCAAGGGTGCGACCCGTCACCGAGGCCACCATCAGAGCCCCGGCCAGACCTGGAGTAATCGTGGCCGCGATGGCATCCAGCTGCCCCAGAGCGACACCCGCCTCGTCAACCACGGTCTCCACCAGCCCCGGCAGGGCCTCAACGTGGCGGCGCGAAGCGATTTCGGGCACAACACCACCCCAACGGGCATGCTCCTCAACCTGAGATGCAATCCGCGACGCCAGAACCTCGATTCGCCCATCCGCGTGACGGCGCAGGACCGCTGCAGCGGACTCGTCACAACTTGTTTCGAGGGCAAGCACTGCATGCATCTAAGCGATGCGCCTCCCCTACTGTCCGACTTGTGACATCTTGCCCTTTCGGGGCACCGTTCAGAGGAATTGTTCCGATGCGTCGTCTCTTCGCCGTCGTGCTTTCAGCACTCCTGGTGTTCGGCTTCGCCCCCGTCGCCAAGGCGGATGTGGCTGGCCTCACCCCCTGCTCAGAAAGCGCCCGCTTCCAGCAGCGTGCTGCCGCTGCCACCACGCCTCAGGCCAAAGCTCGCTTCGAGATGTACAGCCAGGCCTCCTGTGGTGAGGATGGCCTTCCCCACCTGATCGTCGATGGCCGCTGGAGCCACGCCGGTGATTTTGTGTATCCCGGGATCATGTTCCTGTACGTCGCCGGCTGCATCGGCTGGGCCGGTCGTGAGTACTTGAAAGCAACTCGCGGCAAGAATGCTGCCCAGTACGAAATCTTCATCGATCGCAGCATCGCCATCAAGAGCCTTCTGGCTGCTGCCACCTGGCCCCTTGCTGCCTTCGGTGAATTCACCAGCGGCAAGCTGCTCGAAGACGACAGCAAGGTGACTGTTTCACCACGCTGATTCAAACGACTTCAACCATTGCTCCCTCAACAATGAACAAGTTTCTGACCGCAGCTCCAGTGGTTGCAGCCATTTGGTTCACCGCCACCGCAGGAATCCTGATCGAGTGGAACCGCTTCTTCCCCGATCTTCTCTTCCACCCGATGTGAATCTGGGTTGATTTTCAAGAGGCAAGGGAACCTTCGGGTTCCCTTTTTTTGTGCCTGCCCCCGTTGCGAAAGTCAGGATTACGACGATCAGCGTTGCAAAAAGCAGCTCTGCTTTATCCCAGACCCATCAGCGTCTCCACCTGGTTCAACGCTGATTCGAGATCGTCATTGATCACGACAGCATCGAATTCCTGTTGGGCCTCGAGTTCCTCGCGAGCGCGAGTCAAGCGGCGCTGAATGGCATCCTCCGCATCGGTTCCGCGCCCACGGATCCGGCGCTCCAATTCTTCAAAGCTGGGGGGAGCCAGAAAAATCTGAAAACCGTCCGGAAAACTGCGACGCACCTGGCGGGCACCTTCCAACTCAATCTCCAGAAGCACGGGGCGCCCCGCCGCCATCTGTTCTTCCACAGGACCGCGGGGGGTGCCGTAGCAATTCCCCGCGAATTCCGCCCACTCGAGAAAACCTCCCTGCTCCACCAAGGCCTCAAACCCCGCACGGCTGTGGAAGAAGTAGTTGATGCCGTTCTGCTCCCCCTGGCGCGGAGAACGGGTGGTGGCCGACACCGACAGCCAGATCTGGGGGTGCCGTTCCAGCAGCTGGTTCACCAGCGTTCCCTTGCCGACTCCACTGGGGCCGGTGATCAAGGTGAGCTTTCCACTGGTGGACATCGCAGCGTCTGCGTGGGTCAGCAGAGTAGGAAGCCCCAATGCCCCACCCGGTGCTCCAGGTGATCGCCTCCACCAGCCTGCAGCCAATGGATCTCACCACGCTGCGCGCGGTGCTCTGGGATCTGCGCCCAAAGCTGGTGCCCAGCCGCTTCGAGAAGGCCCAACAGCCGGACCCGGCAACGATTCAACTGGGATGCCGCAGCCTCAAGGGGATGGTGTGGCTGGAACTGAGCTGGCAAGCCGAGGCCCCTCGGCTGGTGGAGGTCAACCCTCCACCGCGCAGCGGCAGCGGCAGCACCTTCGCCCAGCAGTTGCAACACAGCCTCCGCCAGCTGGCCCTGGTGGAGCTCCACCAGAGCGGTTTTGAACGGGTGGTGGAATTCCGGTTTGCCCAACGCCCTGGGGAACCGATCCAGCGGGTGCTCGTGCTGGAGCTGATGGGACGGCACAGCAACCTGCTGCTGCTGGATGAGCAGCGCCGGATCATTGCCCTGGGGCGACAGGTCCGCGACCATCAGTCCCGCGTGCGCCCTCTCTCCACTGGTGATTCCTACAGCCCACCCCCGATGCTGCAGGGGTTGGCACCGGATCCAACGGAGGGCTTTGAACGCTGGAAGGAGCGGCTCTCTCTCGTTCCGATCGCGCTGCGCAAGGCCCTGCAGCAGACCTATCAGGGGATCAGCCCAGCCCTTGCTCTACAGCTCGCCGGCGACCATCTGAACACTCCGGTGGACAGCCTGGATGCACACCACTGGTGCCACCTGTTTGAACGCTGGTCGCTCTGGTTGTACCAGCTCGAGCGTGAGCAGTTCGCCCTGGTGGTGGAGAACGACGGTCGTTACCGGGTCTGGGGGTGTCCCCAGGGTGAAGTGCATCCACAGCCCGCTCTGGCGCTCACCCTGGGATCCCTGCACCAGCAATCCCAAGAGCAACGGGCCCTGGCACGGGTCAGCCAAGATCTGCGTCAACGCCTGGAGCGTTGGCGTAGCAAAGAACAGGCAGCCCAGCAGGACCAACACCAGCGCCTGAAGGCCACCGAAGGGCACGAGGCTCTTCAACGCCAGGCGGACGCTCTCCTCTGCCTCGGAAACCCAAGCCGCGACCAGGTCGATGAAGCCCAGTCGCTCTATCGCAGGGCCAAAAAACTGCGGAGATCGCGCCCGATCCTTGAGCAGCGGCTGGAGCACCATCAGCAACGGCTTGAGCTGATCAGCGCAAGCGAAACCTTCATCGAAGATCAACTGAGTGCCACCTGGCAGGACGGCCCGGCGCGCCTCGCCGCCCTGAATGATCTGCGGGAGGAACTCGATGAGCTGTTACAGCCCAAGGAACGCCGTCGCAGCACGCGTCAGCAGCGTCAACGGGACCAGCCCCAGCCGCTGGAACTGAACACACCCGGAGGTCTCAAGGTGCAGGTGGGGCGGAATCACCGCCAGAACGACTGGATCTCGCTGCGCCAGGCCCGCAGTGGTGACCTCTGGTTTCACGCCCAGGAATGCCCAGGCAGTCACGTGGTGTTGAAGAGCTCCAACGGGCTGGCCGAGGAATCCGACCTGGCGATGGCAACGGATCTGGCGGCCTATTTCAGCCGCGCACGGGGCAACACGCGGGTGGCGGTGGTGATGGTGCCCACCGATCAGCTGCAGCGCATTCCCGGTGCCGGCCCGGGCACCGTGCGTCATGGACAAGCTGAAATCCGCTGGGGGGATCCCCAGGGTGCGGAAGAGCGGCTGCTTGCCCCTAGCCTGAGCCCACATTCGGGCTGACCTGTTGCGCCGCCCGCCCTGCGTCTGTGTCTGAGCGCCCCGAAGGTCCCCCAGCTCTGCAGCCACCACCGCCCATTCGCATTGGGAGGGCACCTGGTGATGCCGATCTGCCCAATGAGGTGGAAATGCCTCTGGTGGATCACCTTGAGGAACTGCGTCAACGGGTTCTGCGCAGCTTGCTGGCCGTTGTTGTTGCAGCGCTGACCTGCCTGCTGGGGGTTAAACCTCTGGTGCGCCTGCTGGAAGCGCCAGCCAGCGGAATTCATTTCCTTCAACTGGCACCGGGAGAGTTTTTATTCGTCTCGCTGAAGGTGGCCGGTTACGCCGGCCTCACCCTGGCCCTGCCCTATGTGCTGTTTCAGATCCTGGCCTTTGTGCTGCCGGGCCTGACGATCCGCGAACGACGCCTGATCGCCCCTGCCGTCGCCGGCTCCGCGGTTCTGTTCATGGCGGGCCTGGCCTTTGCATGGTGGGCCCTGGTGCCAGCCGCCCTTCGTTTTCTGGTGAGCTACGGCGCCGATGTGGTGGAGCCGCTCTGGTCGATCGAGCGTTATCTGGATTTTGTTCTGCTGCTGATGCTGGCCACCGGGCTGGCGTTTCAGCTCCCTGTTCTGCAACTGCTCCTCGGGGCCCTGGGGCTGGTGCGCTGGAGGCCGATGCTTGGGGCCTGGCGCTGGGTTGTGCTGGGTTCAGCCCTGGCTGGAGCTGTGCTGACGCCATCCACCGATCCGATCACGATGCTGCTGCTGGCTGGAGCGATCACGGCCCTGTTCCTGATCGGCGTCGGCCTGGTGGCCCTGACCGAATCCTTCAGACCAGAAACTCCTTGATCAGCGTTTCCGCTTCCGGCCCTGTCGCCTCCAGCGGAAGACTCAACGCCTTACCAAGACGGGGTTTGTCACGGGTGGAACCGAGCCATTGGCGCACCTCACCCGCCAAACCAAGACGATTCACAACATCCAGCACCTCACCGAGATGCTGCCGATAGGCCTCAAGGTCCATCGGGAACGACTGTTGCTCGAGATAGGCCCACATCACCTGGAGGTACAAACGACGGCGTCGAACCACCAGCTGAAGGTCGTAAGTCGCCCGCCAGCGCTGGCGTAGACAGGCCATCACCTCGTCAACACTGAGCGGCGGCTCGGGCACGGCGTTGGCGATATCAAGCACAGAAGCAGGGGCGGCAGGGGCAGGTAGACGCCTGTCGTTGCAAAGCTTGACAGGCACTTAAGCATCCATAATGGTCGCCAATCCGAGCTGGATGAACGTCCGCCATGACCCAACTCTCCTCGAGCGATGTGCCCGGAATGGGTCGTCGGCAGTTCATGAATCTGCTGACGTTCGGCTCCGTCACCGGTGTGGCCCTGGGAGCCCTCTACCCGGTGGCGAATTATTTCATCCCCCCCAAGGCCGCGGGCAGTGGCGGTGGCACCAGCGCCAAGGATGAGCTGGGCAACCCGATCACAGCCAGCGGCTGGCTCTCCAGCCACCCCGAGGGCGATCGCAGCCTGGTGCAGGGCCTCAAAGGCGATCCCACCTATCTGATCGTTGAAGGCGAAGACGCCATCGGCAGCTACGGCATCAACGCCATCTGCACCCACCTCGGTTGCGTTGTTCCCTGGAACAGCGGCGCCAACAAGTTCATGTGCCCCTGTCACGGCAGTCAGTACGACGCCACCGGCAAAGTGGTCCGTGGCCCTGCCCCTCTCTCCCTGGCCCTGGCGAACGTCAGCGTGGAGAACGACAACGTGTTCGTGAGCCAGTGGACCGAGACCGACTTCCGAACCGGCGATAAGCCCTGGTGGGCCTGATCTTTCCCTTCCCTACGCCTGCATCCCCTCACCGTCCCATGCGTCGTCATCTCTCGCTCTTCCTTGGATCGCTTGTCATCGGACTGGCTCTGCTGATCGCTCCGGCTGCAAGCTGGGCATACCCCTTCTGGGCTCAACAGAACTACGACAGCCCCAGGGAAGCCACCGGCAAGATTGTTTGCGCCAACTGCCACCTGGCCAAAAAGCTGACCCAGGCTGAAGTGCCCCAATCGGTCCTCCCCGACAGCGTCTTCACCGCCAGCGTCAAGGTTCCTTACGAAAAGGGCCTGCAGGAAATCGGTGCCGACGGCAGCGATGTTGGCCTGCAGGTGGGCGCCGTTGTGATGCTTCCTGATGGCTTCACCCTGGCTCCTCAGGACCGCTGGACCGACGAGATCAAGGAAGAAACAGAAGGCGTCTATTTCACTCAGTACAGCGACGACCAGCCAAACATCCTGCTGGTGGGACCGATTCCTGGTGATGAGCACCAAGAGATCGTCTTCCCTGTGCTGTCCCCTGATCCCGCCACCGACAGCAACATCCACTTCGGCAAGTACCAGATCCACGTGGGTGGCAACCGCGGCCGTGGCCAGGTGTATCCCACCGGTGAGAAGAGCAACAACACCGTCTACACGGCTCCTGCCAGCGGCACCATTGCCTCCATCGAACCCGGCGACAACGGAGCCAGCGTGGTCAGCATCAAGTCTGCTGACGGCAGCAACGTGAGCGAGACCATTCCGGTTGGTCCTGAAGTTCTGGTCAGCGTTGGTGACAGCATCGAAGCCGGTGCTGCCCTGACCAACGACCCCAACGTGGGCGGCTTCGGCCAGGTGGACGCAGAGATTGTTCTGCAGAACCCCGTTCGGATCTACGGCCTGCTCGCCTTCTTCGCGGCGGTGGCTCTGGCTCAGATCATGCTGGTGCTGAAGAAGAAGCAGATCGAAAAGGTTCAGGCCGCTGAAGGCAACTTCTGATCGCTATGGCTGTTGAAGCCCTGTTTCCCCTGGCGACCTTCCAGTCGCCAGGGGAATTTTTGCCTCACACCCAACACTGGTTCCTTCCCCTGCGTTGGTACGGGCTGCTGATTGCAACAGCCGTCTTGATTGGACTGAACCTCTCCAGCCGACTGGCCAAGCTTCGACAGCTGGAGAACGGCCTGATCAGCGATCTCCTGCCCGTGCTCGTGCTGTTTGCCGTGATCGGAGCACGGATTTACTACGTGGCCTTCGAGTGGCACAACTACGCCTCCAACCCGCTCAAGGCCCTGGCCATCTGGGAAGGAGGGATCGCCATCCACGGTGCTTTGCTGGCGGGAACAATCACGCTGATCCTGTTCTGCCGCTGGCGCCGGCAACCCTTCTGGGATGTGCTGGATGTGTTGGTTCCCTCCGTGGCCTTGGGACAGGCCATCGGTCGCTGGGGGAATTTCTTCAATTCCGAGGCCTTCGGGGTTCCAACTGATCTGCCGTGGAAGCTGTTCATCCCGGCGCAGAGCCGCCCTGTGATGTACAGCACGTCAGAATTTTTCCACCCGACGTTCCTCTACGAATCGATCTGGAACCTGCTGCTCTTCGGACTGTTGATGCTGCTCTTTCGCCGCGGACTCAAAGCTCCTGGGATGCTGCCATCGGGCGCCATGAGTTGTGTGTACTTGGTGGGCTACAGCCTTGGCCGTGTCTGGATCGAAGGTCTGCGCATTGATCCTCTCTGCATCGGTTCGCTTCCACCGGCTTGCGACGGGGGAATCCGCATCGCCCAATTGATGAGTTGCACCCTGGTTGCACTCGGCGTCCTGGGGCTTTGGTGGCTATATCAACGGAAGCGACCCCTGCCTGATCCATCAGGCCAACCCAGTTGAGTCACGTTGTCAGTTTCGTCGGCGCAGGCCCCGGTGCTCCAGACCTGCTCACCCTTCGCGCGGCTGACCGTCTGAACAAAGCCGACGTGCTGATCTGGACGGATTCCCTGGTCTGTCCAGCCATCGCCGATCTGGCGCCGGCGGATTGCGAACGCATCCGCACCAGCACGACCACGCTCGAAGAGCTGATCCCACTGCTCATCGACCGGCAGCGCCAGGGCAAACGGGTGGTGCGGCTCCACGATGGAGACACGGCGCTCTACAGCGCCATCAATGAACAGATCTGCGCCCTGAGCGACGCCGAAATCCCTGTGGAAGTGATTCCCGGGATCAGCGCCTACCAAGCGGCAGCCGCCGGACTCGCCAGCGAACTCACCCTCCCAGGCGTGGTGCAAACCATTGTTCTCAGTCGCGCTGGGGGTCGCACCGGCGTGCCGGAACGGGAACAGCTGGATCGGCTGGCCGCCCTGCGCGCCAGCCTTTGCATCTATCTGAGTGCACGACACGTTGAAGAGGTGCAAACCACCCTTCTGGAGCACTACCCCGCCGACACGCCCGTAGCCATCGGACATCGGGTGAGCTGGCCTGATCAGATGCTCACCGTGGTCCCTCTCAGGGAGATGGCTGCGGTGAGTCGGGAACGCAATCTGATTCGCACAACGCTTTATGTGGTGAGTCCGGCCCTTGCCGGTGGTCCCCAGCGCTCACGGCTTTACTCGCCTGACCACGACCACCTGTTCCGTCCGAAACCTCAATAGGCGGTGGTTTAAGATCGATTTGTGCGGGCGATTAGCACAGTGGTAGCGCACTTCCTTCACACGGAAGGGGTCACTGGTTCGAATCCAGTATCGCCCATATTTTTTGGTGGGATTTAATCCTTTTGGTGCTGACTGCACTGTTGGATCGGCCTAAGTTCAGCTTTGAACGAGGTCGATCGACCCATTGATGAACGAGCGCAGTCTTGCGGACGACCAGGGCAAAGCCACGGGCCTGGTTGAAGCAGGGCGACAGTTGGCCGAGGCGCGGGCTGCTGCGGGCCTGAGCCAGAACCAACTCGCCAGCCAGCTGCACATGGGCGAGGAGCAACTGGCAGCACTGGAACGGGGCGATCAAACCGAATTGCCTGAACCCGTGTTCATCAAAGCCATGGTGCGCCGGATCAGTTCGCATCTGGGTTTGGATGCTGATGCCATGGTTCAAACCCTCGGCCCCCTCACCACCAAACCGCCCAAACGGGCGACTCCCGGGGCAACACCGCGGGGCATCGCTCCTCAGAACCGGAGAACATTCAATCCGCTTCCCCTCGTGGCCCTCGCCGGGCTTGCTGGCCTTGGCTTTGTTGTATGGAGCAACGCCTCCGAGTTGACGCGCTTCGCCCAGGGGTTGAAGCCTGCCAATCCAACCCTTGAGCCAAGCGAAACCGATCTGGAGGTGACCAAGGTTGCAGATGAGCGCGATGCCCTCATCGTTCCAGCGCCACCAACGGCAGACCTGGGCCTCACGATCAGCAGCAGCGAACCCAGCTGGATCGCCCTACGGCGTGAGGGAGTTGTGGAATTCGAAGGGCTGCTGAACGGTGAGCGCAGGATTGACAATCCTGACCTGGTGGAGATCTACGCCGGCCGGCCTGATCTGGTGCAGCTCAGTTCTCCCGACGCCGAGACACGCACCCTTGGCGCTGTGGATGACATCCGCTGGATCCCGCTCAGCCCTGCACCCTGACGCGCAGATTCACGCCAACCGCCTCCTTCACCACCTCAGCGCAGCCCTCCAAGCTCCACTGTTCAAGGCTGACGTTCTGGTTGACCCGCTCAGGAACGATCTCCAGATCCAGACTTCCCTTCACCGCATGAATGCGGAGTGCTGAGATCACCGGCTCAGGCCTGCGATCCAGAGCCGCGGCCAAGCGCAGCAGCAGGGCCATCTGATGAACACAGCGACGGTTGTCTCGGGTGGCCACAAGCTGCCAGGACTCATGGCGTTTCTTCGGCAGGCTGCGGCGGTGATAGCGGGCAATGGCCGCCACCATCAAGTGCTCCGCCTCGGAATAGCCAAGCAGCTCACCATGACGAATCAAGTACCAGGTGTGCTTGTGGTAAGCGCTGATGTTGATGTGCTGGCCACAGGTATGGAGCATGGCGGCAGCCCAAAGCAGTTCACGCCCTTCGCCACTGTCGTCATGCATCACGCCTCGCGTGGCGTCGTAGAGGCTTAGGGCATGGCTGGCAACCCGTTCAGCCCTGCTCTGGTTCACCGCAAAGCGCTGCACCTGATGGAGCACAGTGCGCTGCCGAATGCTGCTCTGAAAGCTGAAGCGGTCTTCCAGAAGACCCTGGCGAAGCATCCAATCAACGATCAAACCTTCCCTGAGCGCCCGCTCACTGAGCACGAACTCCCCCACACCCAGCATCTTCATGGTGGTTTGCAGGATCAGCGCACCGGGAACGATGATTTCGGCCCGACGATCGTTGATGGGAGCCAACTCCCGTCGCTGCGCAGGAGTCATCGTGATCAGACGATCAACCACCTGATTCAGGCTCTGCAGGGTGACGCGGTACCCATGCAATTTTTTTGGGGGGCGCTCCTCTTCACTCGCCGCAAGGGAGCCAATCGCCATCGCCGTGCCGCTGGTGGCTACCAAAACAGGAGTTTCACCGGGTTTGATCCTGCGACGGACTTTGTCGACCGCAGGTTCAAGCGACCCCTGAATGAAGGCCTGCAGGAATAACCGCCGTTGAGGTGGCATCGGATCATCCCGAACAAAGTCCCGCTGGAGTCGCACAGCCCCCACACGGGTGCTGGTCAGGGCGCGGGCATCACGACCATCGGCAAGGATCAGTTCCGTAGAGCCACCGCCGATATCGAGCAGAAGATGCGAACGGTCTCCAAACGGCATTCCTGAGAGGACGCCCAGATAGATCAGCCGGGCCTCCTCGGGGCCGCTGACCAAATCCACCTCCATCCCCAGATCGTCGAGGATGGTCTGGAGGAAATCGCGACCATTGGGTGCTTCTCGAACGGCACTCGTCGCCGCTGTGACGATCTGCTCAACCCGGTGACTGGCGGCGAGATCTCTGAACTGGCGAAGGGTTTCCAGCCCCCGTTGCATCGCCGCCGCGGTCAGCTCACCGGTCTCGGGATCACGCTCCCCCAGACGCGTGGTGGCCTTTTCGGCCTGGATGATCCGAAACGTGCGCAGCTTCGGATCAACGGCTGCCACCAGAAGATGAAAGGAATTGGTCCCGATATCGATGGCGGCGATCCGACGCTGATCAGCGTTCACTGCCTGCGACGCGCCGTTGTTCTGTTCCGTTGGCTGGGCTGGGGCCTTGGCATCCAGCATCAACGTCAGAGCGGCAATGAAATCCACTCTGACACTGACGGCCGAGGCCATCGGGCCCTGACTAGGGTTCTTCAAATCCCGTTGATTGTGATCAGCAGCTCTGCCCGTCTTCAGCCCTGGATCGAACTGCTCCGCTGGAACAAACCCACTGGCCGGCTGATTCTGCTGATCCCAGCAGGCTGGGCCCTCTGGCTGAATCCAAGCGCTCCCCCCAGTGTTGTGCTGATCCTGCAGATCCTTCTGGGGGGCCTGGCGGTGAGCGGAGCAGGCTGCATCGCCAATGACCTGTGGGACCAGCGCTTCGACGGCCAGGTGGAACGCACACAACATCGGCCTCTGGCCAGAGGTGCGCTGCAGCGAGGGCCAGCCTTCGCTCTGCTGCTGATCTTGCTGGGCCTCAGCCTGGCTGTTGTGCTGAGTCTGCCGGCCGCCAGCCTCGGGCTCTGTCTCGCCTTGGCCTGCACGGCCGTGCTGCCGATCCTCGGCTATCCATCGGCAAAGCGGTGGTTCGCCTTCCCCCAGGCGGTCTTGGCGCTGTGCTGGGGCTTCGCGGTGCTGATCCCCTGGGCCGCAGCAACGGCCGCCTTGAGCGGGAGTCCTGCCCTGGTGTGCAGTTGGCTGGCAACCGTGGCCTGGACCTTCGGCTTCGACACGGTCTATGCCATGGCCGACCGACGTGACGATGCCCACCTCGGCCTGCGCAGCAGCGCCCTGAGCCTCGGATCCCGCGTGGTTCCTGTGGTTCGGGGCTGCTACCTCGTGACAGCCATCACCCTTGCCATAGCGGCATGGTCGGCTCAGATCCCAGCACCGTTCTGGCCTCTCTGGTTGCTTGCCGCCGTCTTCATGCAGCACAGCTGCAACCCCTTGAACAAACAGGATGCCTCCATGGGCACCTATGGGAAGCACTTTGCCCAGCAGGTGCAGGCAGGGACGCTGCTCTGGCTCGGCCTGGTTCTGGCCAGGGGATGGGGAGCCTGATGCGCATCACCCCGGCTCCTCCGCTCCGCACTGGAGACCGTGTGGCCTGTGTGGCCGCCAGTTCAGCCCTGCAGGACGACATCAAGCTGCAGGAGGGCATTGCGGTCCTGCAGAGCTGGGGCCTCGATGTTCAACCCCAGACCTTGGCCAGCCGACGTTGGGGCTACTTCGCAGGGCGCGATGACACGCGCCATGCCGATCTGCATCCGGCAGAACCAGCAGCGCTGCTCGCCTGTGCCCGCGGTGGATGGGGGGCTGCTCGGCTGCTGGAGCAGCCCATCCGCTGGCAGAGCGGCTGGCTGTTGGGCTTTTCCGACGTGACAGCTCTGCTCTGGGCCCGCCAGGCAGCAGGGTTTGCGGGGGGCATCCATGGCCCCTTGCTCACAACACTTGCGGAGGAACCGCAATGGAGCCGAGACCGCTTGCGCAACCTGCTCTTCGGCAACACTGTTCCTGAGCTGCAAGGTCAGGGTGGTGGCGGCGGGGTGGGAAGCGGTCCCCTGCTCGTGGCCAATCTGACCGTGGCCACCCACCTGTTGGGAAGCCGTTTCGTGCCCCCCCTCAAGGGAGCCGTTCTGGTGCTGGAGGACGTGGGTGAAGCGCCCTACCGCATTGATCGGATGCTGACTCAGTGGAGGCTGAATGGCAGCTTGCAGGACCTGGCGGGTCTGGCATTTGGCAATTTCGAAGGGTGCGCCGATGAAACCAGAGACGCCTCCGAAAGCTTCAACCTTGAGCAGGTTCTTGAGGAACGCACGGCCGATCTCGGCATTCCCAGAGTGATGGACCTGCCCGTTGGTCACCGATCCGGAAACGCAGCCCTGCCCATGGGGGCGATGGCACGCCTGGACGGCAAAAACGGCCGGCTCAGCCTGCTGACCTGAGGGCGAGCACGGCCTCCGCCACGGTGAGGTCAAACGGTGTGGTGACCTTGATGTTGGCGGGGCCGGCATCCAAGACCTGCACAGGCCACCCCAGACGCTCGTACAACGACGCATCGTCGGTGACCGTCCAGCCCTGGGCAACCGCCTCAGCGTGGCCGCGACGCAGCTGATCAACGGCAAAGCCCTGCGGCGTCTGCGCAGCCCAAAGCTCCGATCGATCCGGCGTCTCACAAATCACACCATCAGATCCCACGCGCTTGATCGTGTCGCTCACCGGCGTTGCAGCAATCAGCGCCGTGCCGGCCTCCACCACAGCTGCACAGCGATCAAACAACTCCGGTTCAGCCAAACAGCGGGCGCCGTCATGAATCAAGACGTGGCGAGCCTGCTCCGGCAACCCCGCCAGACCACAAAGCACCGACTCCTGCCGCGTGCTGCCGCCCTGGATCCAGTGCACCGGCTTGCTGGGTGCATCCAGCACCGCAAGGATGGCCTCTCGATCGACCTCCTGGCCGACGATCCCGATCCATTCGATCCGCTCGGAACGCAGGGCCGCCTCCAGGGTCCAGGCAATGACGGGGCGTCCGGCCAACGGCAGCAGCAGCTTGTTGCGATCCGCACCCATGCGCCGACCGCTTCCCGCCGCAGCAATCAACAGATGCACAATCGACTCCTGCCCCAGACAGGCGTAAACGACCTCCATACAATCAGCTCGCACCATGGATGGCGGCGCTGCATGCGAGTTCTTGCCCTGAGCCCGGGTTCGCTCGAAGACCAGCTGGACCGTCTACCGGCTCTGGCCGACATCTGCCAGAAGCTCAACGCCAGCCTGCAGGTGGCCTGTGACCCCCAGCAGGCAGCTCCATGGAAGCTTCTGCCGTGCCTGGACAAGCTGTTGCCGTTCAGCTTCGAGGCCAACCCCACTCTTGCGGACTGGGCCAACCTGCTCGGTTGTGTGCGCGAACCCGACTTCCAGATCTGCATCAACTTCGCTGAAGGGCAGCAGGTGAACCTGATGCTGTCGATGAGCCATATCCCCAAACGGTTGGCGGTTGAGGGATTTGCCTGCACCGACCAGGTCAGCGTCGGTCCTGGCTGGACGGCGCAGCGTCTCAACCCCTTTCTTCAAGCCCTGGGCCTTGATCTCAAGGCCGATCAGTTCCGCCTGCCCCTGGCGGCAGAGGATCTTGAGGAAGCCCGTGAAGCACTGCCCAGCGGTGACGGCCCCCTGCTGTTGCTGTCGCCATCCGGCGAAGGGAATGACTGGCCTGCAGCGGAATGGCACCAGCTGCCTGAGACGATCAAAAGCCGCCTACCGGCGCTGCGCAGCATGGTGCTGCCAGCCGAGCTCAGCCTGCCCAAACGGGCGGCCTTGGTGGCCAATGCCGATGTCGTGCTCAGCAGCTGCCCGGTGTCCCAGCGTCTGGCGACCTATTGCGGCACCCCCCTGGTTGCCCTTGGAGCCGAGGCCGCAGACCTTCCCGAGCGCCAGGAGATCCGCTGCCTCAGCCGCCCGCAGGAGCTCGCCACGCTGCAGAGCAGTGATGTGCTGACGGCCCTCGGTTTCTGAGGAGACGTCCGATGAGGCGTGGCCGTGCAAGGGGACAGCTGAAGCTGATCACGGCTCCATGGCGGGGGCCCATCAGTGCCCTCAGTGCTGTGATCTTCGCGGGTGCCCTCGGTTATCGGATCACGGAGGGATGGGACTGGGGCGATTGCCTCTGGATGGTGCTGATCACCATCAGCACCATCGGTTTTGGAGAAGTCGCCCCGCTTTCACCTCCAGGCCGCCTGGTCACCGTCTTGATCGTGGTGGGTGGCTTGGTGGTTGTGCAACTGGCCATCCAACGCGTTCTCGGGCTGAAGGAGTCGGGATATTTCCGCAGACTGCGGGAGTTCCGCTTTCTCCGCATGCTGGAAGGCCTTCACGACCACGTGATTCTTTGCGGCTACGGCCGGATCGGACAGGAGATTGCAGCCCAACTGCAACGGGACGCGGTGCCCCTCGTAGTGATCGAAACCGATCCAGAGCGAAAGGCCGTGGCAGACGAGAATGGCCTCTGGGTGCTTCAGGCCGATGCAACCCTCGATGAAACCCTGCTGGACGCAGGTCTGGAACGCTGCTGCAGCCTCGTGGCAGCCCTACCCAGCGATGCCTCCAATCTGTACGTGATCCTCAGCGCCAAGGACCTACGACCGGATTGCCGCTTGATTGCCCGCGCCAACAGCGATGAAGCCGCCTCAAAGCTGCGGCTGGCGGGCGCCACTGTGGTGGTCAGTCCCTATGTGGCTGGTGGCCGGGTGATGGCCGCTTCGGCGCTGCGACCGCTGGCCCTCAACTTCATGGAGCTGTTAGCGGGCTCCGACTATGAAATCGAGGAATTCCAGCTGAGTCACGACCCTCGGCACCTGATGGAGATCCGCGGGCGGAGCCTGGCGGAGCTGGAGCTGGGCCGTCGCAGCGGGGCCATGGTGCTGGCGATCCGGGAGAACGGAACGCTGATCGCCAATCCAGGCGGCGACACCCAGATGGCACCGGGGCAACTCCTGATCGTGCTGGGAAGCAAAACCCAGCTCGCCACCTTTCAGTCATTGCTTGGGGAGGCCGTCGACACGATTGAAACCATGCCGGGTTGAGCTGGATGACGACGGCTCCGTACGATCCTCCGATCAACGGTGCCTCCATGTCTCCCAGCGCTTCTCTTGCCGGACAGACCGCCCTTGTGACGGGAGGAGGTCGCGGCATCGGCCGGGCCATCGCCCTGGCCCTGGGCGAAGCCGGTGCAGAGGTGGTTGTGAACTACTCCAGTTCCGCCGCCGCAGCCGATGAAGTTGTCGCTGCCATCACCACAGCAGGGGGCAAGGCCTATGCCCTGCAAGCCAACGTGTCGGTTGAGGCTGAGGTGGATGGCCTAATCAAGACGGTGCTGGAGCGCAGCGGCCGTTTGGATGTGTTGGTGAACAACGCCGGCATCACGCGGGACGGCCTGCTGATGCGGATGAAAACCGACGATTGGCAATCGGTGATCGACCTCAACCTCAGTGGAGTGTTCCTCTGCACGCGAGCCGTGGCACGCCCGATGCTCAAACAGAAGAGTGGTCGGATCATCAACATCACCTCCGTTGTGGGGCTGATGGGCAACGCAGGACAAGCCAACTACGCCGCCGCCAAAGCGGGCGTCATCGGTCTCACCCGCAGCACCGCCAAAGAGCTCGCCAGTCGTGGCATCACCGTGAACGCCGTGGCTCCGGGTTTCATTGCCACAGACATGACCAAGGACCTCGATGCGGAGGCCATCCTCAAAGACATCCCCCTGGGAACCTTTGGCACCCAGGAGCAGGTGGCCGGTGCCGTGCGCTTCCTTGCCGCCGACCCGGCCGCGGCCTACATCACAGGCCAGGTGCTGCAGGTGGATGGCGGCATGGTGATGGCCTGACCCTCAGGGTCAGGAATCAAGGGGTTGGGCCAACTCATCCCGCAGGCGGCGGATGCGCTGGAGCAGGCGTAACCGACGGCTGCGGGCGGTGGCGGTGAGAAAGATGCGCAAGGGCACGTAAACCAGGGCCATTGAACCGGCCAGCCCCGCCATCAGAACAAAAAACAGCGCTCCGGATTCAGCCATGACCGGACCCTAATCAGTTCATTTGACAGCGGCATCCGGGCAGCCCCCAACCATTCGGCTTTCCCCACCACAACGCCTCTCCACGAGGGCCACATCGCTGTGGGACAGTGACCAACGGCGTGCCCGCGACTATGGCCAAACTCCTTTCCTTCTCTGACGAATCCCGCAGCGCCCTTGAGCGGGGTGTTGATGCACTCGCCGATGCGGTGCGCGTCACGATCGGCCCCCGCGGTCGCAACGTTGTGCTCGAGAAGAAATTCGGCGCACCCGACATCGTCAACGACGGCGACTCAATCGCCCGTGAAATCGAACTGGACGACCCGTTCGAAAACCTTGGCGCCAAGCTGATGCAGCAGGTGTCCTCAAAGACCAAGGACAAGGCCGGTGACGGCACCACGACCGCAACCGTTCTGGCTCAGGCCATGGTGCGGGAAGGTCTGCGCAACACCGCTGCTGGCGCAAGCCCTGTGGAACTCCGCCGAGGCATGGAGAAGGCCGCTGCACAGGTCGTGGCTGGGCTGGGCGAGCGGAGCCAGGCCGTGGCCGGCGATGCCATTCATCAGGTGGCCACGGTGAGCTCCGGGGGTGACGACGAAGTTGGTCGGATGATCGCGGAGGCGATGGACAAGGTGAGCACCGATGGGGTGATCACGGTTGAGGAATCGAAGTCTCTGGCAACGGAACTGGAAATCACCGAGGGCATGGCCTTCGACCGGGGCTACAGCTCCCCCTACTTCGTGACGGATGCCGACCGTCAGGTCTGTGAATTTGAAAACCCCCTAATCCTTCTGACGGATCGCAAGATCAGCACGATCACGGATCTGGTCCCCGTTCTGGAAACCGTTCAGAAGAGCGGTTCCCCCCTGCTCATCCTGTCTGAGGAAGTGGAAGGCGAAGCCCTCGCCACCCTGGTGATGAACAAGAGCCGTGGGGTTCTGCAGGTGGCCGCTGTTCGGGCACCCTCCTTTGGCGAACGCCGCAAGGCAGCCCTCGCCGATATCGCCATCCTCACGGGCGGAACGCTGATCAGCGAAGACAAGGCGATGACCCTCGACAAAGTGACCCTCGAGGATCTCGGCAAGGCGCGCCGCGTCACCATCAGCAAGGAGAGCACCACGATCGTCGCCACCGACGACCATCGCCAGGCGGTGAGCGAGCGCGTCGGCGCGATCCGACGTGAACTGGAGGCCACCGAATCCGAATACGACCGCGAAAAGCTCCAGGAGCGGATCGCCAAGCTGGCCGGCGGCGTGGCTGTGATCAAGGTCGGTGCACCGACGGAAACGGAACTGAAGAACCGCAAACTGCGGATCGAGGATGCCCTGAATGCCACCCGTGCGGCCGTCGAGGAGGGCATTGTTGCCGGAGGCGGCAGCACGTTGCTGCAACTCTCCGACAGCCTGGACGCCCTGGCTTCATCGCTGAACGGCGACCAGCGCACCGGCGTTGAGATCGTGCAACGGGCACTGACGGCGCCAATTCATCAGATCGCCACCAATGCCGGTCAGAACGGTGACGTTGTGATCGCGGGCATGCGCAGCAGCGGCCAGGGATTCAATGCCCTCAGTGGTGCCTACGAGGACCTGATGGCTGCTGGCATCGTTGATGCCGCCAAGGTGGTGCGCTTGGCCGTGCAGGATTCGATTTCGATCGCTTCTCTGCTGATCACCACCGAGGTTGTAATTGCCGACAAGCCGGAACCCCCTGCACCAGCTCCCGCCGGAGACGGCGACCCCATGGGCGGCATGGGCGGAATGGGGGGCATGGGCATGCCCGGAATGGGCGGCATGGGCATGCCCGGGATGATGTGATCAGCTGATCATTCCCTGGCGATAGGCGATCACCTGGAGGTCCACTCCGGTGATTGCCGTCCCCACCACAACGGTGTCGGCTCCGGCCTTCAATGCCAACCGTGCATCCGCTGGAGAAGCAATTCCCCCCTCACAGATCAGACGAACCGAGCTGGGAAGTTCAGAGCGAAGTAGGGGGAGCAGATCAAACGCAGGGGGGCGCTGCTGTGCCGTGTCTTCTGTGTAGCCGTAGAGCGTGGTCCCAACCCAGTCACAGCCCAGTTCGGCTGCGCGCAGACCATTCTCCAGCGAATCCACATCAGCCATCAGCGGGGCCCTCAACTCATCACGGCTGCGCTCGATCAACGCGGCCAGGTCCTGCCCTGCAGGCCGCGGACGGGCTGTGGCATCGATCGCGATCACATCAGCCCCCGCAGACCACACGGCCTGAATTTCTTTCCAGCCCGGGGTGATGTACACCGAGCTGTCCGGGAACGTGCATTTCCAGAGGCCGATGATCAAGGCATCCGGACAGCGCCGACGCACTGCACCGATGTGTTCAGGGCTTTCCAAGCGCACACCCACAGCACCATTGCGCAGGGCTGCATCCGCCATGGCTGCGATCACATCGGGATCGCGCATCGGCGAACCCTGGGGGGCCTGCACCGAAACGATCAGGCCCTGATCCAGGGATTCAGGGTTGGGAATCATGCTGTTCAGGACGCCTTAGGGAAAGCGTCATCCTCCCGGCGGGGAAGCCAACGCCGCAGCGAACGGGGTGTGCTGATCGGCGGGGCAGGCACAGGTGCCGCCGCAAAGCTGCGTTGAAGCGGCTTTTCTTCAGCTGCACTCTCGTCCTCTTCGACGATCGTTTCTTCTTCAGCGACCACCCCGTTCTGCATCACCTCGCTCTCAGTCAACAGGCCGTCTTCAGCCGCAATCTGCTCCTCTTCTTCAACGACCACTTCGTCCTGACCAACCACCTCGTTCTCAGCAACCACCTCGTTATCAACCAAAACGTCGTCTTCAGGAGCAATCTCCTCCTCCGCGACAGGCATCGGCACGGAACTGAACCCATGCTTCGAAGCTGAAGGTTCCGGCAAACTCAGATCAAGCTCAGCTGCTCCGTCAAAGCCGTAACGGTGAACCCACTGACTGATCAGACCCGCGAGCAAGGCCTGATCACCTGAGGTTCGGGCCGCCTGGATCTGTTGGGCCAGAGCGTTCTGTCGAGGTGATGGCTGCTGGAACGGAGAAGAGAGCACGGATTCAGGAAAGTTTGCGGTTGAGCAGAGGGCGAATCGCAAGAAACAGCCCGATGGTGAGGACCAGAAGGATCAGCAGGCAACTGGTGCCGGTGACATCCCCATAGGGGGCCTCCAGCAGAACGGCCGAAAGGTCCAGAGGACCCTGGTAAGCCGCTCGAATGGGTTCTATCGCGAAGGTAAGGGGATTCAAGGCCGCAAGCCAGCCCAGCCAGGTGGGCATGAATGACAACGGGGCCAAGGCCGTGCTGGCAAACAGCAACGGCAAGTTGGCCACAAAAATCACAGCGATCAACTCGATGTGCCCAGGCAAAGCGAAGGCCAGTCCGAGGCTGAGGGCTGTCACAGCAAAAACCAGCAGCAGCAGCGTCACCAGCACCAGGGCGAGGCCGCTGATGCCGGGCCATCCGTAACCGAGCACTGCTGCCGTGCCCATGATCGCCAGACTCTGCAAAAGGCTCAGCGCCGTGATGTAGATCACCGACGCCAGCACGATGGAACTGCGGCTTCGCAGCGGTGCCACCAGCAGCCGATTGAGGAAACCGAATTCGCGATCAAACATCACCGGCAGGCCGGCATTCAAAGCACCGCTGAAGGCTGTGAAAACAATCACTCCAGCACCAAGAAAACGGCCGTAGCTCATGCCCCCTGGCAACAGACCCTCGGGAGCATTGGCGAACAGTGCACCGAAGAGAATCAACCAGATCAGGGGTTGCAGAACCCCGGCGATCAAGGTTGAAGGGCGACGCATCAACTGAAGAAACAAGCGCCGGGTGAGGGCGAACGTTTCCTGGCTGAGCTCGGCGAGGGCTCCGGATTGCTGCTGCTGGAGAGCAACAGATGCTGTTGGGGAAGTCATCGTTGGCACTCAACGCATGGATTGACGCTTTTCCTGTTTGACGTCGCGCTGGCCTGCGATGGCCAGTTCAGCGTCCATCAGGGTGCGTCCTGTGGCCTGAAGGTAGACATCATCCAGGCTGGGACGACTCTGGGCCAGGGCAAACACCGGCAAACCTTCAGCCTCGAGGGTCTGACGCAGCTGATCGATCACGGCCCCTCCCTCAATCACCAGGTTGAGGGAAAAGCCCTGGGAGCGGTTCACCACCACCTGACGCACCCCATCCAAAGGTTCGAGCAGGGCACGCACCTGGGTCGCCTCATCGGCATTGCTGAACTCTCGGATTCGCAGAGTCACGCGATCACCCCCCAGCCGTTGTTTGAGCTGATCAGGGCTGCCTTCGGCAATCACACGGCCGGCGTCGATGATCGCCAACTGATCCGCCAGAGCCTCCACTTCTTCGAGGTAGTGACTGCTCAGCAGAACAGTGGTGCCCTCATCAACCAGCTGACGCAGCAGCTGCCAGATGGCACTTCGGCTCTCGATATCCAGTCCCACGGTGGGTTCATCGAGCACGAGCAAGCGGGGGCGGTGCAGCAGACCGGCGGCCAGATCCAGACGCCGGCGCATGCCGCCGGAATAGGTGCCGCAGCGGCGGTCAATCCAATCGCCCATCGCGAGGCGGTCAATCAGATCAGCGATGCGGCTGTCGCGATCGTTCCGTGGCAGGTGGTAGAGATCGCCTTGCAATTGCAGCAGTTCCCGGCCACTCAAGATCTTGTCGATGGCCACCTCCTGGGCCACATAGCCCATGAGCTGGCGCACTTCTCGTGGCTGCACCAAACCGTCAACACCCCCAACAACAACTGAGCCGCTGTCTGGGGCGAGCAGGGTGGCCAGGATGCGCATGGCCGTTGTTTTGCCGGCACCATTCGGACCGAGAAGCCCGTATAGGCACCCTTCAGGAACGGTGAGATCAAGCTCACGCAGGGCCGGTACCGCGCCGTAGGCCTTGGAGATCTTGCGCAGTTCAATCAACGCCATCAGGCACCGTCAGGGACTTGCTCGGCCAATTCAGGGAATCTAGAGAGTGCTCAATGCACCCCCGTTGGCAGGGAGAGAAGCTGCATCACCTGATGGGTAAAGCCTGAGGCCAGATCCGTCCGGCTGAGAATCAGCAGCAGGCAGACACCAAACAGATAAAGGATCGACCAACGGAACAAAGCCTTGGCATTCACAAGGCTGTCGGGATCCAGCGAAAGCCGATCGACGAGCTGCAGCAACCGAGCGTTGTAAGGAAGCAGCATCACGCCATAGAAGGCACCACCTGAAGGCAACGCAAACACGCCCAAACCACTCAGAAGAACGGTGATCCAGCCGTAGGTCTTGATCGCCCGTGCCGTCACCACAGGACCCTTCACCACGGGCAGCATGGGGATCCCGACAGCGCGATAGTCCTCGCGCAACAGTAGGGCCAAAGCCCAGAAATGGGCTGGCGTCCAGACCATCACCAAAGCGAACAGCCACCAGCCCCCGAGGCCAACATGGCCCGTGGCGGCCGCCGCCCCAACCAGGGGCGGAATAGCCCCGGCGACCCCACCGATGACGATGTTCTGGGACGTCCGCGGCTTGAGCAAGGCTGTGTAGAGCAGCACGTAACTGCAGAGGCCGAGCAGGGACAACCCAGCAGCGAGACAGTTCACACCGCTCACCAGAAGCATCGCCGCCGCGAGGGTGCAGGCGATGGCGCCGATGAATGCACTGGTGGGCGACAGCCGACCGGAGGGGAGTGCGCGACCGCTGGTGCGGGCCATCCGGCCATCGAGATCCTGCTCCCACAAGCAGTTCAGAACCCCTGCAGCAGCGGAGGCAAGCGCCCCTCCCCCCAGGGTGCAGACGAGCCGAGGCGATGAGAGCGGCCAGCCTTCACTGAGAGCCATTCCACCCAGGGTGGTGGCCAGCAGCAAAGGGATCAGGCGGGGCTTGGCGACTTCCAGCCAGGCCGGAAGTTTCACCCGCTTGCGGGAGGGAACGACCTCCTCACGGGTCGGACGAACGGTTGCAGTGATTTCAGCCATGACAGGCCTCCAACGAGGTGTCGTCGAGGACGACGGAACGGGACGGCGAGGGGAGGTTCGGAGAGCGAACCAGAAGCGCCGCCAGCAGAGCGATCAACAGGGCCGCCACGAGTTGATGCGCAACCGTCACTGCCGGTTGCGACAAACCAAGACGAAGGGTGAGAACGCCAAGGGCCACCTGAACCAGCACCAAAAGCACGGACCCACCAAGCCAGGGCCACTGCTGACGAGCCCAACCACCCGCCAGCACGGCTGCCCCGGCGAAGCCGAGCACAACAACGACCACCGGCATCGCTGTCAGGCGATGGGAAAGCACCAGCTGGCAGGCCTCTCCTCCAGCAAGGCATCGCTGCCCTGCCCATGCGGTGGCCATGCGACCACCGAGCAGGCACTGCACAAAGACCGACAACAGGCCAAGCGATGCCCCGATGCGCCACCAGAGCGGAGCGACGGCAGCAGCGGGATGAAGCAAGCGTTGGGTCAGCCCACTCAGGAGCGCCACGAGGGTGAGCGCGAGAGCCAGGTGGGCTGTCACCACAGCGGAGGGCAGCAACTGGGTCACCGTCAGCGCACCCAAACCGCCCTGCATCGCCACCAAAACCATCAGACCGATGGCCAGCCAGGGCAGCCATCGCGGCAGTTGGCGCCGCTGAAGCGTCGTCGCCACAGCCATCACCACCAGGGCAATGCCGATGACGAAGGCATCAAGGCGGTGAAACCACTCAAGGAACACCTGAACATTCATCTGGCGACCCGGCAAAAACGAGCCGAAGCACAAGGGCCAGTCCGGGCAGGCCAAACCGGCTTCCATCACCCGGGTTGCTCCACCGATCACCACCAAAGCGATCACGGCAACCACTAGATGAGCCGACAACAACCCAAGACGTCGACGCAATGTCGACATTGAGGAAAGCATCATCGAACAAGCTCCATCCGATGCACCCAAAAGGGATTGCTTGGACCGTAGCGATACAGAAGATGACGTCACGCTGTGTGGACGTCTGCAACACAAATGAGGAAAAATCATCCCCTTTTCCTGACAGAAATAAGGCCTTAACAATCACTTCATGGAGAACCGCAGCCAGGCCCATACGCTGTTGAAAACCTGGGATTGATCAGGTGCAGATCCCATCCGCCATTCTCACGTTGGTGATCGGGATGGTTCTTGCTCTGGGCGGACTTTGGATCGGCCAGAACATCAACCTTCTCCCCATCGATGCGAGTGCCAACGCGCCGATTTACGACGAGCTTTTTAAGGTTCTATTCACGATTGGTAGCATTCTGTTTATCGGAATCGTTGGCCTTCTCGTGTTCAGCCTGATTCGCTTTCGGCGACGCAGCGGCCAGCTCGGCGACGGCCTTGCCATCGAAGGAAACCTGCCACTTGAAATTTTCTGGACAGCTGTTCCTGCTGTTGTGGTGCTGTTTGTTGGTCTATACAGCTACGACATTTACGACCGGATGGGTGGCATGGTGCCTTTGGCTCATGACCACATGGGCGGAGCCCACGACGAACAGATCTGGGGAGGCATCAGTTCAGGCTCGATTGAATCAGAAGCCGCAACAAATGCCTTACCCGTTGAAGTGACAGCCATGCAATTTGCCTTCCTCTTTCATTACCCAGAGGGAGACATCACATCAGGTGAACTTCATGTGCCAGCCGATCGACCGATCACTCTGCGGATGGAAGCCAAAGATGTGATTCACGCCTTCTGGGTGCCTGAATTTCGCTTGAAGCAGGACGTCATTCCCGGCCAACCAACCCAGCTGAGTTTCACACCCACACGCACCGGCCGTTATCCGATCGTGTGCGCCGAACTCTGTGGGCCCTACCACGGTGGAATGCGCTCCACCGTTGTGGTGGAAAGCCCGGAGGACTGGGACAGCTGGTACAGGGACAACGCCAAAGCCGCACCTGAAGACGAAACGCTCACCATCGCGAACGCCTGAGATGACAATCAGTTTGCCCCCGGAAACGTCCAGCCCTCCACGGCTTCAACCCAGCGGCTGGTTGCGGTATTTCAGCTTCAGCGTTGATCACAAGGTGATCGGGCTGCAGTACCTCGTCTGCGGCTTTGTTTTTTATCTGATTGGCGGCGCCCTAGCCGGCGCTATTCGCACGGAACTCACCAGTCCCGTGTCCGACTTCATGGCACGTGATGTCTACAACCAGGTGCTGACGCTCCACGGCACGGTGATGATCTTTCTCTGGATTGTCCCCGTGGTGAATGGTGCTTTTGGGAACTATTTGATCCCCTTTTATGTGGGTGCAAGGGACATGGCCTTCCCGCGCCTGAATGCCGTGGCGTTCTGGCTGATCCCTCCAGCCGGTTTGATGCTGATCACCAGCTATTTCCTCACGGGGGCTGCGCAATCGGGCTGGACGGCCTATCCACCTCTGAGCATCACCACACCAGCAACTGGCCAAATCATCTGGATCTTGAGCGTGCTGCTCCTGGGCGGAAGTTCGATCTTCGGAGGCATCAACTTCATCGCCACCATTCTCAAACTGCGTCGCCCCGGTTTGAAACTAATGCAGCTCCCCATGTATTGCTGGGCGATGCTGGGCACCAGCATTCTTGTGGTTCTCTCAACACCGGTTCTGGCGGGAACGTTGGTGTTGCTGAGTTTCGACATCGTTGCCCATACAGGCTTCTTCAACCCCACCCTTGGGGGAAACGTGGTGGTTTACCAGCATCTGTTCTGGTTCTATTCGCACCCAGCCGTTTACATCATGGTCTTACCGGCCTTCGGCTTGGTGAGCGAAATTCTGCCGGTTCATGCCCGCAAGCCGCTGTTCGGCTACGTGACGATGGTGTATTCGATCATGGCCATCGTTGTGTTGGGCCTGATTGTGTGGGCGCACCACATGTTCACCAGCGGTACACCTCCCTGGATGCGCCTGTTCTTCACCATTGCAACCGCATTCATCGCCGTTCCCACCGGCATCAAATTCTTCAACTGGTTGGCAACACTCTGGGGCGGCCGCATCAGCCTCAACAGCGCCATGCTGTTTTCCTGCGGTTTCATCGTGAACTTCGTGCTCGGAGGCATCACAGGGGTCGCCCTGGCGCAGGTGCCGTTCGACATTCATGTGCACGACACCTACTTCGTCGTTGCGCACTTCCACTACATCGTCTTCGGTGGATCGGTGTTCGTGATCTTCGCCTCGATCTACCACTGGTATCCCAAGTTCACCGGCCGGATGCTCAATGAAGATCTCGGCCGCCTGCACTGTGCTCTCACGTTCATCGGCTTCAACCTGTGCTTCGGCCCCCAGCACTGGCTGGGCCTCAATGGGATGCCGCGACGCGTTGCTGAATACGACCCCCAATTCACCCTGATCAATCAGATCAGCTCCGTCGGAGCCCTGCTGATGGCCATCAGCACCCTGCCTTTCCTCTGGAATGTGATCCAGAGCGCCCTCAGCGGTCCTGTCGCAGGCGACAACCCCTGGAAAGCACTCACGCCCGAATGGCTGACCAGTTCTCCGCCACCGGTCGAAAACTGGATTGGTGAGGCCCCTCTGGTGGAAGAGCCCTACGGCTACGGCGTCCCACCGGACGAGCTGGACCTGACCGCAACCAGCGGTCGTGATCTCTGGAGCAGCGGCAAATGACCACCACAGTTCCCACGAAGGATCAGAACCACAGCCACGGGGAGCATGCCGAGCATCCCGATCACCGCATGTTCGGCCTGGCCACATTTCTTGTGGCGGACGCCATGACCTTCGCCGGCTTCTTTGCGGCCTACCTCACCTTCAAAGCGGTCAATCCCCTACCGGATGGAGCCATCTATGAACTGGAGCTCCCCCTGCCCATCCTCAACACCGTTCTGCTCCTGGTGAGCAGTGCCACCTTCCACCGGGCCGGCCAGGCGATCCGACAGGGCGACCACGGCCGCTGTCGACGCTGGCTGCTGATCACCGCAGGCCTCGGCCTGGCCTTTCTGGTGAGCCAGATGGTGGAGTACTTCACACTCCCCTTCGGTCTCACCGACAACCTCTACGCCAGCACCTTCTTCGCCGCCACGGGATTTCATGGTCTCCACGTGACCCTCGGCGCCCTGATGATCCTGATCGTCTGGTGGCAGGCGAGGCAGCCGCAGGGCCGTGTGACTGCAGCCGACCACTTCCCCCTGGAAGCAGCGGAGTTGTACTGGCACTTTGTTGATGGGATCTGGGTGATTCTTTTCGTGATCCTTTATCTGCTCTGATCCCTTGCCTTGATTGGCGAGCGTGGCCAGAATTCAGTTGAATTAATTCCTGAAATGCTGGTCGGCAAGGAACTGCTGGACAAGGCCAGATCGCTCAGCAATCGGCCGGAAGATGACATCGCCCGCGGCTGCGGCTACGTCGGCCCCAGCGGACGACTGCTGAAAAAGAGTTTCTATCGGGCTCTGGTGGAGGCCAAAGCGGCGGCCCAGGGATGGCAATTGCCGAAAAGCAGCAGCAGTTCCTCAGGCGGAAGCCGAGGTCGCCAGGCCGAATTCCGAACCCGTGTGCACGGCAACGGCAACCTGCTGATCGGCCACGCTTACACCCGTCGGCTCGGCCTGGAACCCGGCCAGGAGTTCAAGATCGAGCTGCAGCGGGAGTCCGGAATGATCGTTCTGCAGCAGATGGATCAAGACCAGCCGTGATCCGCCAGCCAGCTGGCTGAAAGACTCTCGGTCTTGTCTTGGCCATCGGTGTTTCCGTCATCGGCAGCGGCGGCATGCAGCAGCCGCTCGGCGTAACGGGCCAATTGATCGGCCTCCAGGTTCACGGTGTCCCCGACAGCCAGGTGTTTCAGAGTCGTCGCCTCCCAGGTGTGGGGGATGACGGCGAGGCTGAATGTCGTTCCATCGGCTGAACAGTCAGCCACCGTGAGGCTGATCCCGTCCACCGCGATGCTGGCCTTCTCACAGACATAACGGCCGAATCGGGGATCCGACCAGCGGAGCGACAGGGCCCAGGAGTGGGGGAGGGTCTCCACGCAGGTGACTTCTCCAGTCGCATCCACATGACCGCTCACCAGATGACCTCCAAGGCGGTCGCTCAGTCGAAGCGCTGGCTCGAGGTTCACCGCACCACCACGGTCCGCTTTGCGTCCCAACGTGGTGCGGCGCAGGGTTTCCTCACTCACATCGGCGCGGAAACCATCCGCGATCAGCTCTGCTGCCGTGAGGCAAACGCCATCCACAGCAATGCTGTCGCCAAGGGCCAACGGGGCAAAAGGAGCGCAGCCCCAAACCACCACCGCCCCGGCACGGCGCTCGATCCTTCCAACTGACTGCACCAGGCCCGTGAACATCGCCCGCAGCGGCTCTCTGGCCATAATCGGATAGAGCTGCGCCGCCGACATGGTCGAAATGAGCGTCGCCGGAATCGCCCTCGATGCCGCCAGCCGCACACCCATGGTGCTGCTGCGGGATCCCAGTGGCCGCCGTCAGGTGCCGATCTGGATCGATCAGGCGCAAGCCCACAACATCATGGCCGGACTGCAGGGGGGAGAACCACCACGCCCCCTCAGCCATGACCTGATGGCAGCACTGTTGGTGGCTGGGGGGCTCGAACTGGAACGCGTGATCGTCCACGCGATTGAAGACAGCACCTTTCATGCGGTGTTGAAGCTGCGACCCGATCTGGACGAAGCCGAGTTGGCTGAAAACGAAGTGCTGGAACTGATCGAAGTGGATGCCCGACCCAGCGACGCCATTGCGCTGGCGATCCGCACGGGCAGCGGCATCTGGATGCTGGAAGAGGTGGTGGCGGAAGCCTCGATACCGGTGGATGCGGAGGCGGATGCGGAAGATCAAAGTGCCTTCAGCCGTTTCGTCGACGACCTCAGCCCTGCGGCCTTGGTGCGCCATCTGCGCAACCAAGACAGCGAGACACCCTCGGAGGAGTGAACACCCGCGCCTTCGGCAGCGGCCGCCCCGTCAGCCTGTTCACCCTCGGCACGATGCGTGCCTTGAACTCGGCGGCCCAGATGGCCGAGGTGCTTGACGCGGCGGCGGCAGCAGGGATCAATCATCTGGAAACCGCCCCGGCCTACGGACCTGCGGAACGTTTTCTGGGAGAGGCCCTTCGCCAGAACAGCCGCACAGGGTCTGACCACTGGGTGATCACCAGCAAACTCCTGCCAGGGCTGAGCTTCGAGGAAGGACAACGCCGCCTTGATCAGATTCTGGAGCGGCTGGGTTGTCCACAGCTCGACAACCTCGCCATCCATGGCATCAACCGGGAGGAGCACCTGGAGTGGGCCCTGGTGGGTGATGGGTCCAGGCTTCTGGACTGGGCCGTCAGCAGTGGACGCGTCAGCCAGGTGGGCTTCAGCAGCCATGGCAGCAATCCGCTGATCGATCGGGCGCTGCGCAGCCAGCGCTTCAGGTTCTGCAGCCTGCACCTGCATTGGCTGGATCCCCAGCGCCTGCCCCTGGCCCGTTGGGCCCTGGCGCACGGCCTCGGAGTGATGGCGATCTCCCCTGCCGACAAAGGTGGTCGCCTCCAGGCCCCCAGCCCAACACTGGTGGAGGACTGCACCCCCTTTGCCCCCCTCGAGCTGGCCTACCGGTTCCTGCTGGCACAGGGCATCAGCACCCTGACCATTGGCGCCGCAGCTGCAGGGGATCTTCAACTCGCCGCAACCCTGGCGCAGGGGGATGGGCCCCTCAGCCAGGCCGAGCAACAGGCTCTGGTCACGGCAGAGCGGCGGCAGCAGGAACGGCTTGGCCAGGAGCATTGCAAGCAGTGCCAGGCCTGCCTTCCCTGTCCGAACGAGGTTCCGATCCCCGAACTCTTGCGGCTGCGCAATCTGGCCATTGGCCATGGGCTCACCGAATTTGCGCAGGAGCGCTACAACCTCATCGGCCGTGCCGGTCACTGGTGGGAAGAGCACGACGCCTCCGCCTGTGAAAGCTGTGGGGAGTGCCTTCCCCGTTGCCCGCATCACTTGCCCATTCCTGATCTGCTGGCGGACACCCACCAACGCTTGAAGGCTTCACCGCGACGGCGGCTCTGGAGCTAAATCACGCCAGCGCTCTTCCAGGGCGCTCCGGTCTTCGGGCAACAGCGGTGGCAGCGACCAGCAGCGCGACCAGGTGTCTGCGGACGGAAAGAGCAGAGGCCGCAGACGCGCCGATAGGGCGTTCTGGTCCACCATCAGCCCTGGCGATGCAATCGGAGCCCGCCATCCTTGCTGCACCAAGCGGCGACGCAGGGGATCCCGCCATCCCTGCTCGACCCAGCGCTGGGGAACCGGTTCACGACTGGCCTCCGGCCTCAGCAGAACAGTCCAGTGCAAGGGGGCGCCGGAGGCAGGCAGGATCGCCCGAAGACGGGGATCACGCCCCAACAGAGCGATGCAGCGGCTCAGGGGAAGAACCACCACCTTGGCCTCACCCTTAAGCAACCAGTTGGTGGCTTGACGGTCGTCATAGGTGAGGGCCTGGCGACGCAGCGCAGGCAAAGCCTGGCCTCCTCCCAAATGGTCCGCCAGGCTCATGACCAAGCGGGGGCTGGCGGGAAGCACCACACGCCCTGCCATGGCGGAATCCAGCAACAGGGGCCACCCCTCCTGGGTCATGGCCGGGTCATCCCGCAGCAGCATCACCCAGGGGCTGACGGCCAGCGGCAACACCCGATCCTGAAGAGCACCGAGGCTGGCCAGCAGAGCCTTGGCCTGACCATCCAACTGGCTCAGGAGCGGTTCAGAGGCAATGGGCTGGAGCGTGTCCGCTGGATGGGCATCAAGCCATCCATCACCGATCACCAACACATCGGCACGCGCCTGATCCGCCGGCCTCCAGTCCTGCTGGGCTGGAGCCAACGTCAGGCTCCAGGGCTTGGGCAAGGCATCAGCCCACGCTTTCGGCAAAGCCCCAGCCGGAGCCATCAGGCTTGGCACGGATGTCGCCGGACGACAGCCCGCCAGCAGCACGGTTCCCGTCGCCCCGATCATCTGGAGCACTTGGCGCCGGCGCAGGGGACCCAACCGCTCTCTCCAGACGTTCATGGGCTTGACGTTACGGGGCGGCTGAGCAGCTGCTCCAGGGCGTGCTCACAATCCAGCACCAGATCGGCACAAGAGCATCCACGCAACTGGGCGAGCAGCAAAAGAGCGCCGGCCCCCACCCCTTCTTTCACATAGCCCCGTTCGTAGTCACGTAAGGGTTGATGGGTGCTGCTGTGAAAACGCACGCCACAGGCCAGAACGGAGAGGGCAGAGGTCAGGTGGCTCGCAGTGGCATCCACCAGCCCGCCGAAGGGGGACTGACCTGCCTGATCCGCACCCTCATCAGCGAGCCAACCGGTGGTGCCGATCAGCACCTGGGCCGCCAGCTGGTCCCGCTGACGGGCGGGCAAAGCCTGCATCGCCAAGGCCAGAACGGCCAGCATCTGGCAACCGCCCCCCAGCAACAACGGTTGTCCCGCGGACACCGCACCCACCACCACCCCTGCGGTGAAGGCCTGAAAAGGGTCACCAACAGCAGCCAGGATCTGCTCGGCCGAAGGATGCGCACCAAGCGAAGCCCGCTGAAGCCCTCGGACAACGAGATCTTTCTTGAGTTGCTGCGGCGGATGAAGAGCACTACCGCTGATCAGATGGGCAACCTCCACGCCGAGGGCCGTCAACACCGCTTGAGCGGTTGTGGTGCCCCCTGGAACACACTCCGCCACCACCAAGGGGCGTTGCAACCCCCGCCCCAGCAGCTCTCCCTGTCGCCACAAATGCTGCACCCGCGGCAATGGCATCGCCGCACCACTGGACAGGCAGGCCGAGGGGCCTTGGTCCAGGGGCTCGATGTGCAGGTGAGGAAAATCGGGTTTCTGAGCCAAGCCGAGGGCCGCCACCTGCGGCCTCAACGTCAAGCGTCGCGCCGCGACATGGCTGAGCAGGGCGGGGGAGACGCCAGCGGGCAGAGGCGGCAGAGGCCAACGGCGCTGCCGCGCCGGCCCGTGAATCAGTAGCTCCGCATCAGCCAGGGCGGTGTAGCGCCGCGAAGCCACGGTGGAGCCAGCGGCTGAAATCCCTTCATGCTCAGCCGTTTGTGTGGCCGCCAGAACGAGCAAAAGATCCAGCGGTTGATCGTTGGAGGTCCAGGGACGAAGTGCCGCTGCGTCCAACCTGCGTGCACCGAGACTTCCCAGCTGCTGGCAGCCCTCAGGCAACACCGAGGATTCAGAGGGGATCGAGGGCAATGAGTCCATGCAGCAGCCTCGGGGGCTCCGGAATCGGTGATTTCAGGCGGGGAAAGATCCAGTACGCCAAAGCATGAAGAGACAGCACATAGATGAACTCCTGAACCACCACCAACAGCAACGCCATCAACTGCACCTGGGTGAGATCCGGTGTGATCGGCAGATGCAGTACCGCGATCAAGCGCTCGAGCAGAGCGGAACCGGCCCGGGTGATCACGACCCAGAGGTTTTCTCCCACGAGCAACGAAAGCACCAGAACTCGCACCAAAAACCCTGCCGTTCCAAGAACAACGCCTCCCGACCAGCTCAGCCACCAGCTGATCCCCCGGCACCAGCTCCAGCCCAGCCAGAGCGACAAAAGCCCGTAGGGAAACAGCAGCAGCGGTCCACGCAAAGGACCCATCAAGGCGGTGAGCAGCAGCACAGAGAGCAGCAGACCCTCTGCACCGGAACGATTGCCACGACGCAACTGCAGCAGGATCAGGGGCAAGGGAAGGGCCAGACGGAACAGCGCACCACCCACCGGCAAGTAGTACAGAGCCAACCAGATCAGCCCAGTCGCGGCCGCGAGATATGCCCCCTCAACCAGCCTCAGAGCCTGCTGGCGGCTCAACCGGGGGGTCGCTTCGATCATGGTTCAACCCGCTCAATCCGTTCCACCGCAAAGCCAACATCCGCCTCACGCAGGGCGCGGGTGACGGCTTCAGCAGGAGCGGCAGGGTCGGCTCCGGCCAAACGGATGGTGATCCGGTAGGGCGCTTGGGGCAGACGTTGGGATGACACCGTCCGTGGTTTTGGCTGCGGAACAGGATCAGGAGCATCCGTTGCCTCAGGCAGGGGGACAGCCTTGGCCGCCGGCGTGGAGGGAGTCGCAGCAGTAGGGCTGGCAACCGATGGGCTGACAACTGTTGGGCTGGCCTTCACAACCGGTGCGGGCGCAGCTGCCTGAGCCGGCCTGGCTTCAGGCACCGCGAAGGAGCGTTCCAACTGTTCAGCGACCGGTGTGCCGGCACAGGCCTGCAGGAGCCCCACGGGCAGCAGCCAAAGCAGACGGGCCATCAGCTGTCAGCCGGCTTGATCACCCGCACCGCACTGGCCCTGAGCCGACCGGTTTTGGTGGTGGCGGGGGGTTTCTTGGCCGCTGGTTTCTTGGCGGCTGTTTTTTTCGCGGCGGGTTTTTTCGCGGCGGTTTTACGACCGCCCTTCTTCGATGCTGCCTTGGCGGCAAGCAGTTCCACCGCTTCTTCAAGGGTCACATCGTCAGCGCCCTTGCCTTCCGGCAGCGAGGCATTCACCTTGCCCTGTTTGACATACAGGCCGTAAGGACCGTCATAGACCTGAATCGTTTCATCACTGCCCTCCGGCTTACCGAGGTCCTTGAGGGCGGTGCGTCCACCCCGACCCCGTTTGGGCATGGCCAGCAGCTCAAGGGCACGGCTCAGCCCCACCGCCAGAACATCGTCATCCCCCTTGAGCGATCGGTAATCCTTCTCGCCCTTGCCCTTGTCCCAAACGACGTAAGGGCCAAAGCGGCCCAGCCCCGCCTGAATGCGCCCACCATCGGGGTGTTCACCGAGAAGACGCGGCAAACGGAGCAGTCCGAGGGCATCCTCCAGGGTGAGATCCTCCGGCTTCTGCCCCTTGGGCAGAGAGGCACGTTTGGGCTTGGGGTTCTCATCACTCACCTGGCCCCGCTGCACGTAAGGGCCGTATTGACCGAAGAGCATGTAGACCAGATCTCCCGTTTCCGGATCCTCACCGATGGCTTCGGGGCCGTCGGCCTTCTGTTTGAGGATCAATTCGGCCTGCTCTTCATCCAGATCAGCCGGAGTGATCTCCCGGGGCAAGGTGGCCTTGATTAGCTCTTCCTCACCGTCGTCGCTGACCCGTTTGGCCTCCAGGTAGGCGCCGAAGCGGCCGATGCGAACCACGGAGGACAAGCCCTCCAGATCGATGGTGCGGGATGCACCGGGGTCAATGTCCCCTTCCCGTTGCTGGACCTGGTTTTCCAGGCCCTCATCACCCTTGTAGAAGTCCTCCAGGTAAGGCAACCACTGCACCTTGCCGTGGGAGATCTCATCGAGGGTGTTCTCCATTCGAGCGGTGAAGCTGGTGTCCACCAGTTCAGGGAAATGCTCCTCGAGCAACGCCGTCACAGCAAAGGCGGTGAAGCTGGGGGTCAGGGCGTTACCCAACAGCGTGGCGTAGCCGCGATCCACGATCGTTCCAATGATCGAGGCGTAGGTCGACGGCCGGCCGATGCCCTCCTTTTCCAGCATCTTCACCAGCGATGCCTCGCTGAACCGTGCCGGCGGCTGAGTCTGATGGCCAAGGGGCTCAACGGTCTTCGGCTCCGGTGCATCGCCAACGCTCAACGCCGGCAGCAACACTTCCTGACCCTCAAGGGCCGCATCGGGATCATCACTGCCTTCCACGTAGGCGCGGAAGAAACCGGGGAAGTCGATGCGCTTGCCGCTGGCCCGGAAACTGGCCTCGCCTGAGCTGAGATCCACCGAGAGCATCGTGAGCCTGGCTTCAGCCATCTGGCTGGCCACGGTGCGCTTCCAGATCAGCTCATACACCGCCAGATCTCGCCCATCCAGACCGGTTTCACCGGGGGTTCGGAAGCTTTCGCCGGATGGACGAATCGCTTCATGGGCCTCCTGGGCATTGCGGGCTTTGGTGCTGAACTGCCGCGGCCCTTTGCTCAGATACTCCTTGCCGTAAAGGCTCTCCACGCAGTTGCGGGATGCGTTGATCGCCTGAACCGACAAGTGAACCGAGTCGGTCCGCATGTAAGTGATGAAACCGCGTTCGTAGAGCCCCTGGGCACAGCGCATGGTTTCCCGGGCTGAAAGGCGCAGCTTGCGATTCGCCTCCTGTTGAAGGGTGCTGGTGGTGAAGGGAGGCACCGGCTTGCGCACGGTGGGCTTCTCCTCCACCGCATCCACAGTCCAGGCGCTGGTTCGCACGGATTCAGCCAACGCCTTGGCCTCGCTCTCGCTGAGCAGCCGCACGGCACTGCCTGCCTTCAGCCCGCCGGTGCTCTCGTCGAAGTCGTTACCGGTGGCGATCCGCTGGCCACCCACATGGGTCAGTTTGGCCTCAAAGGCACTGCCCGACTGATCAAGCTGGGCCTTGAGGTCCCAGTAACTGCCACTGCGGAAGGCGCGGCGGGCCCGTTCCCGTTGAACCAGGAGCCGAACCGCAACGGACTGCACCCGCCCGGCGGAGAGTCCCCAGGCCACCTTTTTCCAGAGGAGAGGGGACAGGGTGTACCCCACAAGGCGATCCAAAATCCGCCGGGTTTCCTGGGCATGGACCAGCTCCATGTCCAGGTCGCGGGTCTGATCCAGAGCCTTGCCGATGGCCTCCTTGGTGATCTCGTGAAACACCATGCGCTTCACAGGCACCTTCGGCGCCAGCAGCTGTAGGAGGTGCCAACTGATGCTTTCGCCTTCCCTGTCTTCGTCCGTCGCCAGGAGCAACTGATCAGCACCCTTGAGGGCGTCCTTGAGTTCGCGAACCGTCTTCTTCTTGTCCTTCGGGACCACGTACAGCGGCTCGAAATCCGCGTCGGTGTTCACACCGAGGTTGGCCCATTTCTGCCCCTTGGCCGATGCCGGAATCTCGCTGGCGTTGTTGGGAAGGTCGCGGACATGCCCCATGGAGGCTTCGACCTTGAATCCCTTGGGAAGGAAGCCACGGATGGTCTTGGCCTTCGTGGGGCTCTCAACGATGACGAGGGTGTGCGCCACTAGCGGCAGGTAAACCGTTCCCCTTCTTTATCGCACCGAGCAGCGCTCTGCATGACCGTCGGCGCGTCAAGCGCCGCTACAGTCGCCCCAGCGCAACGGTTCCAGGCTGCCATGCCCGACATGGGTGCTTTCCTTCTCGCCACCCAGGCCACGGCTGCCCCTGGTGAGCTGCTGAATCTCTCTCTCAATGCCTCCGCCGTACTGCCCGAAGCTGCAGTTCTGCTGGCGATGATTGCCACCCTCTTGGTGGACCTGGCCGGCGAAAAGGTCGCCACACGCTGGGTGCCGCCGATTTGTTACGTGGGCCTGGGGACCTCCCTGGTGCTGCTGGCCCTGCAGTGGAACGCACCGCTGGAGCCCTCGTTCCTTGGAGCCTTCCTCGCCGACAACCTGGCGGTGGCGTTCCGGGCTGTGATTGCCTTGTCCACGCTTCTTTCGCTGCTGATCAGCTGGCGTTACGCGGAGAAGAGCGGCACACCCGTTGGCGAGTACGCCGCCATCCTCCTCGCCGCAACCCTCGGCGCCATGCTCCTTTGCGGGGCAACGGATCTGGTGAGTGTGTTCATCTCGCTGGAGACACTCTCCGTCGCCAGCTATCTGCTGTCGGGCTACATGAAGCGGGATGCCCGCAGCTCGGAAGCAGCACTCAAATATCTGCTCGTGGGATCGGCAGCCGCTGCTGTTTTCCTGTACGGCTCTTCCCTGCTGTACGGCCTGAGCGGCAGCACCAGCCTCGACACCATCGGCCTGGCTCTGCAAACCAGCACCACACCTCTGGCTGCTTTGGCCCTGGTGTTCGTCTTGGCCACCGTTGCATTCAAGATCGCAGCCGTTCCCTTCCACCAGTGGACGCCTGACGTCTACGAAGGCTCACCAACCCCTGTGGTGGCATTCCTTTCCGTGGGTTCCAAAGCGGCCGGATTCGCCCTGGCCCTTCGCATCCTGGTGGGTTGCTTTGGTGCCTTCGACGATCAATGGAAATTGCTGTTCACCGTTCTGGCGGTGTTGAGCATGACCCTGGGCAACGTTGTTGCCCTCGCCCAGACCTCGATGAAGCGCATGCTGGCCTACAGCTCGATCGGCCAGGCCGGCTTCGTGATGATCGGCATGGTCTGCGGCACCGAGGACGGTTTCGCGGCCATGGTTCTGTACATGGCGGCCTACCTGTTCATGAACCTGGGGGCCTTCGCCTGCATCATCCTCTTCTCGATCCGCACAGGAAGCGATCGAATTTCTGATTACGCGGGGCTTTACCAGAAGGATCCCCTGATCACCCTCGGCCTCAGTCTTTGCCTGCTTTCTCTGGGTGGCATTCCGCCAATGCTGGGTTTCTTCGGAAAGATCTATCTGTTCTTTGCCGGTTGGGCGAACCACGAATACCTGCTGGTGGTGGTTGGCCTGGTCACCTCCGTGGTGTCGATCTACTACTACATCTCCGTCATCAAAATGATGGTGGTGAAGGAACCCCAGGAGGCCTCCGATGTGGTCAAGGCCTACCCCGAGGTGAATTGGTCGTTGATGGGGATGCAGCCGCTTCGGGTTGCCCTGATTGGATGTGTGGCGATCACCGCCGTTGGTGGAATCCTCTCCAATCCCCTGTTCCAGTGGGCCAACACAGCGGTTGCAGGAACGCCATTGCTTCAACAGGCCATCGCCCTGTCAAGCCTGAAGGGTCTTGGCTGAGGCTGTGCAGCAGCCGGTTGCTGAGCTCAGGGGGATCAGCAAGATCTATGGATCTGGTGATCTCGAAGTCAAAGCCCTTGACCAACTGAATCTCACCGTTCAGGAGGGGGATTACCTGGCGGTGATGGGGGCCAGTGGCTCAGGCAAGAGCACGGCGATGAACATCCTTGGCTGCCTCGACCGGCCCACCAGTGGCACCTACCGGCTCAATGGCACGGCCGTTGAACAGTTGGATGACGATGCCTTAGCCGACGTTCGCAACCGCTCGCTCGGGTTTGTCTTTCAGCAGTTCCATCTGCTCGGCCACGCCAGCGCCATGGAGAACGTGATGCTCCCGATGATCTATGCGGGGGTGCCCAGGGAGGAACGGATCGAGCGTGCCCAATCGGCCCTGCGCCGCGTTGGTCTAGCGCAGCGTTTGGAGAACAAGCCCAATCAGCTCTCCGGAGGGCAGCAACAACGGGTGGCCATCGCCCGGGCCATCATCAACCGCCCCAGTCTGCTGCTGGCGGACGAACCCACAGGGGCTCTGGACTCCAGCACCACCGCCGAGGTGCTGGAACTGTTTGATGAACTCCACCAACAGGGCATCACCCTGGTGATGGTGACCCATGAGGACGATGTGGCGGCCCGAGCACAACGCATTGCTCGATTCCAGGATGGTCGGGCGCTCACTGGATGCCCACAATGAGTGCAATGCCCCTGCGCTAATGGAGGAGACCCCCAAGGCTCTTCGTGTTGCAGTCGTGGAAGATGATCCGCGCATTCAGCAGCTGATCAGTGCTGAAATCACCGATGAGGGGCACGCCTGCATCTGCTTCGGGTCCGCAGAAGACTTTCTCGACGAAGCCGGCTCCGATCGTTTCGATCTGCTGCTGCTGGACTTGATGCTGCCAGGCATGGACGGCTTGGCCTGCCTGAAACAGCTGCAGCTCCAGGCCGCTTCCCAGCCTGCGTTGAGGGTGGTGATCGTGACGGCTCTCAATGACGCCGACAAGAAACACGAAGCTCTGGCGAATGGAGCGGAGGCCTACGTGCTCAAGCCGGATCTGTTCGAACAGCTGCCGCAACTGCTCCAGACGCGTTCGATGGTCTGAGCTTCAGATGCAAGCGAACGATCGTGGTGGTTCCTTGCGATGAGGGCTGCTGGTGGAGCTCCAGCATTCCTCCACACCCCCTGACCAGTTCGCGCGCTAAGGCGAGCCCCAGACCCGGGCCCTCCACCCGTTCGCCATCCCGTTCGGGCTTGCCCCGGAAAAACGGTGCAGACCAACGTTCCAGATCCTCCGAAGCCACAGGAGCGTCAAGGCTCTGACTGGCGAACTCCAGAATGCAATGGTCGCGCCCGTCACTCCCAGCAAGACTGAGCTGAATCGGCATGGATCGATTGGCGTGCTGGCAGGCGTTGTCGAGCAACTGATCCAACGCCAGCATCAAGGCCCGAGGGTCGGTTTGAACCACCAGTTCATCCCCCCGTTCGATGCCCTTCAGCTGGAGACTCGGCGCCAGCTCCCGAGAGGCCTCATACCAGCGCTGAAGCAACGGCACCAGGAGATGGTCGCCACAGCTGACCACATCCGGATCCACCTCCAGGCGTGTGAGCAGCGAGAGATGCCCGAGCAACTTCTGGATCCTCGCCATTTCCTCGCGGGCCATCGTGAGCCGGGAGCTAACGGCCTCCGGGAGAGCGCTCAGCCGAGCCATCCGTTGCAGATTCCCGCTCACGATCGCCAGGGGCGTGCGCAATTCATGGGTGAGATCGGTCATGAAGCGCTGCTGCTGAACCAACGCCCGTTCTTCGGGGCTGAGGTCGCGAAACGAAACCAGCAGAAAGGGCGACTGAATCAATTCCACAGGCCGCCAACGCAGCAGCTGCACCGGGGATTCATCCCCATGGGGGGACAGCACCTGGCAGCGGCTCTCTCCAGAGGTCAGCGGCAAAGGATGTTGGGGGTCCAGCAACTGAAGGGCTGCCTTGGCATGGGCATCCAAGGGCCTCAGCTTCAGAACATCAGCCAGGGTTTGATTCACCAGCTGAATCGGCACGCCACCAACAAAGAGGTCGGCAGAAGCTTGATTAGCCCAGTGAATTCTGCGATCCACATCGACAATCACCATCGCTTCGCTGGCCGCGTCAAAAGCGACCTGAAGCATTCCAAGGGACTGCCGCAGTTGCGCAATCAGCTCCAGATCCCTTGAGGATGACGACGATGAATCTGAGCTGTTCATGCCGAATCGCCCATCTCAGCTCGATTCCATCAACGGTCGCAGTGTTGCCGCGAACGACCAGCTGCCATCACTGTGCTTCTCCGCCACGATGAAATGTTCACTTTAAATGGCGTTCCCATCGGAGCAAAACGTTGCCAGTTTCAACGGGTGATTCAGCACCTTGGACACCTCCGTCAGTTGGAAACGGGCAAACCCAGCGTGATGGGAATCGCGGAAGCTTGGCGGCAAGATCAAACCCAGGGATTGACCAATCAAGGCAGCTTCAGACCAGCCGTAAACGGCCTTGAAACGGTCATTGATTTCCTGAACGATCCCCGAGGCATCGGCGCGAACAAAGGGGAGGTCTTCCTTCTCACGCAGTGCTCGGATTCGATCTTCCGTCCAGGCTCCTGGGGTCGACATAGCGAAGAACAGCCAATTTCAATGTAGGGACAAAATCAGTGAACGTTCTTTTGATGCCTAGAGTGGAATGAGGTTTTAAGGCCGGATGTCCCTGGAATCCCAGCCCCGTCTCCGTGTCCTTCTTGTTGACGATGAACACAAACTGACTGATCTGCTTCGACTGGAGCTTGATGTTGAGGGATACGACGTTGATGTTGCTTCTGACGGAGCCAGTGGGCTGATCCGAAGCCGTTCTGAACCCACTCCCGACCTGATCATCCTGGATTGGAACCTGCCGGACTTCAGCGGCATCGACATCTGTCAACGCATCCGAGCTGGGGGAATCACCATCCCCATCCTGATGCTCACGGGGCACGACGAGATCACCGATCGGGTCAAAGCTCTCGATGCCGGCGTTGATGATTACCTGATCAAGCCATTTTCGATCGACGAATTAATGGCGCGCCTGCGGGCCATGCACCGCCGCGCTGAAACATTCTCAGGGCCTGTAGGCGGCTCAGACGTCAACGAAATTCTCAAGGTCGCCGACCTCAGCATGAACACGCGTACCCGGGATGTGATGCGGGGAGATCGTGCGATCCGACTGTCTGTGAAGGAATACGACCTGCTGAATTTCCTGATGCGGGGTGCAGGCCGCGTGCTTGAACGCCAGGAAATCATGCACGGTGTTTGGGGAGAAAATTTTTATGGGGACGACAATCTTCTCGACGTCTATATCCGCTACCTGCGTCAAAAAGTCGAACTGGACGACGCGCCAACCCTCATCAACACCGTGCGCGGTGTTGGATTCATCCTCCGGGAACAGACGAACTGACGTCTCTGTTTCGCTCGGCGTCGCTCTGAGCTAGGGCTGATCCCGTTCAAGGCTGCGCAACACCTGGCCGAACAGGAACGAAACAGGATCGTTGTTGGCACGCATCACGGCGGAAAGATCCAGATCTCCTGGATCAACGGCCTGCCAACCGGCCCGCGATGGTGTGCGCAACTCGAAATGCAGGTGCGGCCCTGTGCTGAGACCTGTGCTGCCGACGCGGCCAATCACCTCTCCCTGGCGCACCGGCTGACCGGGTCGCACATAGATCTCCGAGAGATGGCCATAGAGCGTGCGGCGCAATGGCTCGGCGTGTTCCAGTTCGATGGCGACGCCATACCCACCGGCAAGACCACTGCTTAAGACCTGCCCCGAAAGAGCAGCCACCACCGGCGTGCCCTCCGGTGCTGCAAAGTCTCGCCCGGCATGCATCAGCCAGCTCCCCAGGATCGGATGCAGACGCCAACCAAACCCACTGCTCTTAAAAGCGTCTCCAGCCACCGGAAAAAGCAGTTGACTGTCTCCATTGCCAGGAGTTGGCAGCGGACGGGGCGTGACCGCAAAGACGGATTCCAGCCGAAAGGTGCCGCCATCGCGGGCGAGAAGCGCTGACACGGGACCACGCAACGGTTGGCGAGAGGGGATCAAGCGAACCCGTGCTGAGGCCGGTGCCCCCGGCGGACGCCTGGCCACCCCGGAAGCACAGTCCTGCCTGGACAGAGCACCGGTGCGACAGGCCTCTTCAAAACGGCTTCGTTCGATGGGAACCGCCGCGCCACCGCCCCGGAGCAGCTTGCGCTCTTGGGACGTGATCACCCGTTGGCGAACCAGACCATCGAGCGACTGATCAAAACCCTGCGCAGCCGCGGCTGGAACCAACATCCAGATCAGCGCGAACCAAGCCAGCAACGGACAAGACGGCTGTGCTCAGGAATCCTATGGATGGGGCACCAACTCAGGGCCAGCGGCGCCAGGTTTCATTCCTTGAACCCTGACGCAACCGCAGCCCTCCATCGCGTTCAAGGCCAGCAATCCGCCAGATCTGACCGTCTTGAGGATGGACGAGCTGATCAGACCAGAGCCTGGCCTGAACGCCATCGAGGCACCAGGCCCCATCGCCTCCAAGGCCGTGACAGTGATCGAAGGCCAGCAAAACCTCTGCCGTCCACCGGATCGGATCCGCAGCCTGCTGCCCTTCAAGCCTTCTCAGGGCAATGGCATGGCCAGGAACTGCATTCCGCACATTCAGGCCCAGGCCGATCCGCAGCAAACGCAGCTGGGAGCCCCGCTGCACCACCCCTGGCAGAAGGCCCGCCAATTTGCGGCCGTTCACGAGCAGGTCGTTGGGCCATTTGATCTGAACCGAAAGGCCCCGCTGCTCAAGCCGTTGCACCACCGACAGGGCCAGCGCCAAGCCAAGCAAGCCGGCCTGTCCGGACCCTTGGCTCCGCCAAGGCAAGGCAGCACTGATCCAGACACCACCTGGCGGAGAAACCCAGGCGCGCCCCCATTGACCGACTCCCCGGCGCTGGTGGGTGGCAATGACGGCGCGAGGTCCCATCAATGAAGGCTGATCGCGCAACCAGGTCCCCAGCAGCTCTTCCGTGCTGCTGCACACAGGCACATGACGGATGGACCAGTGGCGTGCCGAAGCACCAGCGAGGCGGCGATACGTCGCCATCAACCGGCCACCACCGAAGTGTGGGAATCGATGTTGCGGCATGCGTGGATCAGTCATCCATCGCATCCGCGAGACGCGATGCAGCGTCCACCAACTCATTCACTGGCCGCACAAGCGCCATTCGCAGCCACTTGCGACCGCCGCCACCAAACCCAGACCCAGGGGTCAAGGCGACACCACTGCGCTGAAGCAGTTCCCTCGCGGCATCTTCATCACTCCAGCCCCGACGATGGGCCGAATCAGGCAAGGGGAACCAGAGGTACATCGCCATCTCTGGACAGGGGACCGACCAACCGCGTGCCCTGAGGGTCTCGACCACACGATCCCGTCGTTCGCGATAAGTCGGATGCAGTTGCCGCGGCCAATCGGGGAAGCGTTGCAAGGCCTGAATCGCACCCTGCTGCAGAGCCAAGCTCTGGTTGAAATCGATGACGGCCTTGGCGCGACGCAGGGCGGCAATCAGCGGTGCCGCACCAACCGCAAAACCGAGTCTGAATCCCCCAAGGCACCAGCCCTTCGAAAGGGAGAAAAATTCAATGCCGCACTCCCTCCAGTTCGGAGCCTGCAACAGCGAGGGAGGCTCTCCATCCAGGGCGAGATCCACATAGGGATTGTCGTGAGCGATCACCACGTCATGCCGAGCTGCGGTCGCCGTGATGCGATTGAGATCCTCCTGATCCCCCACTCGGGCTGAAGGGTTGTGGGGATACCCCAAAACGAACAACTTCAGTTGCTGCCAAAGCTGGGGGCTGATGGTCGTCAGATCCGGCCGCCAGTCGTTTTCAGGGGAAAGGGCCAGGGCCTTGGTCTGGGCTCCCGCCAGGTGCAATCCACCGGTATGGGACGGATAACAGGGGTCCAGATGCAGGGCGGCGTCACCCGGATCAAGCACCGCCAGCGGCAGATGGGCGGTGCCTTCCTGGGATCCCACCAACAACTGGACCTGATGATCAGGATCCACGGCAACGTCGAAGCGATGCCGACACCAGTCCGCGACGGCGGCATGAAAAGGCCTCAGTCCGGCTTGAAGGCAATAGGAGCCGCTGTTGGGCTCCATGACCGCTGAGGCCATGGAGTCCAACAACGCCGTGGGAGGCCGAAGATCAGAGGATCCGATGGAGAGATCCACCAGATCCGGACGGACCGCAGAAGACGCCTCGAGCCGATAAGCCTGTTTGGCGGCATCAACACGGGCAAAAACAGCGCTGCCCAGTGAGGCAAGCCGCTTAGAGGTTGGCATCCAGGAAGGACTGCAACTGCGGTTTGGCGATGGCACCTTCATGCCGCGCCACCACTTCACCGTTGCGGAAGAGGATCAGTGTGGGGATGCCCTGAACCTGGTAAGCGTCACGGGTCTGAGGATTGGAATCCACCTCGAGCTTGCCGACGCTGACGCGATCGCCGTAGTCGCTCGCCACCCAATCCATCAACGGTGCGATCAGTCGGCAGGGGCCGCACCAGGCAGCCCAGAAATCGACGAGGACCGTGCCGGAAGCCTTGAGAACTTCACGTTCAAAACCAGCGTCGGTGAAATCGGCAACAGCTCCAGCCAAAGCACTCAAATGACTGAACTGATCCTATGGAAAGCCGGACGACTTTCCTGGGTTGATCAGAGCTTGTCGATGGATCGTTTCAAGTCTTCGAGTTCGGCATCCACCTCTTCCACCTGCACGGGCTTCACGGCCTCGGAGGTCTCAGACGCGGGAAGAGCAACGGCTTCCGGGCCTCCCTTCAGCTGAGCGCGCAACGCCTCGAGATCATCATCAACACCGCCACCGCTTTCCAAAGCCGCGAACTGACTCTCCAGATCAGATCCAGCCAGCTCAGCCGCAGCCTGGCCGGTGGCCTCTAAGGCCTCCACCTTTTCCTCCATCCGCTCGAAGGCCGCCATGGCGGAATCAGTGCCGATGCTGCCTACGGCACTTTGCAACTGCTGCTGGGCCTTGGCCGCCTGGGCCCTGGCCTTGAGCATGTCTTTCTTGGTCTTGGCCTCTGCGATCTTTCCTTCGAGGGCAACCAGACTCTTCTTGAGCGATTCCACCTGGCCGTCTTGGGCCTGCACCTGGGCCGTCAGCGAGGTTGCTGTCTCCTGGAACGTCTTGCGGCGGGTCAATGCTTCCCGAGCCAGGGATTCCTCACCCTTTTTCAACGCCAGCTCAGCACGCTCATACCAGGTCTTGGATTGAGCTGCAGCCTGCTCAGCCTGGCTGGTGAGCCGCTTCTGACTCGCGATCGCCAGGGCGACGGCCTGCCGCAACTTGACCAGATCCGCCTGCATGTCAGCGACGGATTGATCGAGGATCTTGACCGGGTCCTCCATGCTGCTGACGGCAGCGTTGGCGTTGGCACGAACCAGCCTGCTCAGCCGATCAAAGAAACCCATGGCTTGGCCTCAGACGCGCTGAGATTAGCGAGGTTCCTGCAGCAGTTCTGCCTAGGATCGATTTATGGCGGTTGCACCTGAATCTCAACGGCGTCGCCTTCCGGGCCTGGAGCTGCTGCAGGCAGCTGATCCAGCACCGGCGGAACCCTTAAAAACCTGCCTTGGCGCACTTCAGAGGGAGTGGCGCAAGGACGACCATCTAGCAGCGCTCTGGCAGGACTGGCCGAGAGTTGCGGGAGCGCAATTGGCACCGCACTGCCGCCCCCTATCGCTGCAACGCGGGGTGCTGACCGTGGGAGCCAGCCATCCCCAATGGCGCCAGGCTCTCCTTTACAACAAGCCCCAACTGATCAGCGCCCTGCACCAAGCCGGCCACGCGGTGCGTGATCTGCGCATTCAGCAACACCACTCCCTCCAATCCCCAGTGCTGGAGAGCGAAGCCAGCATTTGGGCCAAGCACCCGAGCCGCACCGATGTGCATGGCATGGGGACATGCCCGGACTGCGGCCGACCAGCGCCCAACGGAGAAATCAAGCTCTGGGGGCACTGCGGCTTTTGCCATCGCCAGACCCTGTCAGCCTCTTAAGGCTCCACAACTCAATACCGCTCTGGGCGCGGCTCCTGCCAGTCGGCATCGACGCCATCGGCCTTCAGGGTTTGTGCCCGTCGCTCAAGGCGACTGCGGTCCAGGCGCCACACGTCGTAGATCCCGATCTGTCCCAGCAGCTCAGGCTGCAGGTCGCTCCAATGATCCCGTTCTGCCGTGCCGCGATCGATCAGCACCAGCACGGTTCTGGATGCAGCTGGGCTCCCGAGGGGATATCCACTCCAGCCGCGTCGCTGTTCGTGGGCCAGGCGATCCGCAATGTTGACCAACGCCCCATCGGATTGACCTTCGTAAAGGATCACCTGACCTGTGTAGAAGTGCAGCGAAGGCTTCATGGCGCCAACCATGACCAAGGGCTCTCCACTGCGCTGCTGCGACAACATCAGTGAGGCCGCATCACGCACCGGTTGCTGACGCAGACGATCGGCGAGTTCGGCGATGGGAACCAGAGCCGTGAGATGAAATCCGAGCAGACAGCCCTGCATGGCCAGCAAGGCCTGAGCGGCAGCATGATGCTGAAGCAACAGACCAGCTCCAAGCACGGCTGCAGCGCTGAACCAGATCGCAGCCCACTTCAACAAACCGCTGGCGAGCAAATCCACCGAAAGCGTCGGCATCTCCGGATCCTCGATCAAGGGAACCCAGAGCGATCCCAACCAGAACCCAGCGGCCAGGATGGCGATCAAGGCCAGGGAAGTTCCCCAAGCCATCCGTTGCCAGCGCGATGAGCCCACCGTGGCTTGGGCCACCAACAGGGCCGCCGCGGGAGTGGCGGGCAACCAATAGCTGGGGAGCTTGGTGGCTGCGGTGGTGAACAGAAGCAGCACCGCCAACAGCCAGCACGCTGCGAATTGATGCAACGAATGCTCCGGAGCGATCCGCGATCGGGGCACCCGCGCTAGCCCAATCAGCAGGTAGGGCGTGAAGGGCAGGGCAGCCACGAGCATTACCGGGCCGAAAAACCACCAGGGCTGCAGGTGGTCGTTCACCACGGAGGTGAAGCGTTGAAGGTTGTGGTAGCCGAAAAAGCTGTCCCAGAAGGGCTGTCCTTCCACCAGCAACTCCAGGACGTACCAGGGAAGGCTGATCAGAGCGGTGAGCAGCAACCCGGGCAGCGGACGCAGCCGCCGCCAGGGTTGAACGAGATCCCGTCGCAACGCTCCGAACATCAGCAGAGCGAGACCAGTCAGCACCACCGCAACAGGCCCCTTGGCCAGCACGGCGAATCCGAGGATCACCCAGGCTGGCCACCAGGCCACCTCTTGGGGGGCGGCAAAACGCCTCCACTGCAGCAACAGGCTGAGACCCAGCAGGCCACACAGCAGGGCATCACTCACCGCGGTGCGGCTCCAGACGAGCACCAGCGGCGAGAAGGCAAAAGCCAGTGGTGCGATCAGTGCCGTCAAACGCGGCCGGGCATCGCCGAGGAACGGCCAGCGCAGCACCGTATCGGCGAGGCCAAGCATCAGCCCGAGCGTGGCCAGGGCGGAAGGAAGCCGTGCCGCCCAACTGCCGAGAGGATCCCAAACCTCGCGTCCGGGCCAGGCATAACCGAACCCCATCAGCCAGTACACCAGAGGCGGTTTGTCGTAACGGGGCAAGCCGTTCACCCGAGGCGTCAGCCAGTCGCCGGTGTCAGCCATGGCCCGTCCGGCTGCGGCAAACAACGGCGGAGTCTCATCCACAACGCCGGTGGATCCCAGGCGCCAAAACGTGATGACGAGTCCCAGGGTCAGCACAAGTGCCAGAACCTGGCGTCGCTGGCGTCCTGAAACATTGACCGACAAGGGACCCTCAGCTCCTGCGGTTGATGCTGACATCCGCCGTGAGTCCTGTTCGAACCCACGATTCAACACGCTGACTGAAGACCTCACAGGAGGCATGTTCTTCAGCCCAGCTGCGGCAGAGGGAGCGCTCGATGCTGTCGACGCGCCGAAGAGCCTCCGTGAGGGCAGCGACATCGTCGGGCGGCACCAACCAGCCTGTGCGACCGGACCAGATCAGCTCCCCCGGTCCACCACGGTCATAGGCGACGACCGGAACACCACAAGCCAGGGCTTCAACCACAACATTGCCGTAGGCCTCATTCCATTTCGGTGTGTTGATCAGAGCGCGGCAGTGGCCCATCTCCTGCTGCAGCTCCTGGGTCGATCGAAATCCACGCCAGTCGATCGTGTCCTTGGGAACACTCGACTCCACCTGCCGCGCATAGGCGTCGTCCTCACGCAGCCCCCAAACCAGAAGCTGTTCACCCAGGGCCGCAGCGGCAGCAGCAGCATCCTCCAGCCCCTTTTCCGGAGCGATGCGGCCTGCCCAACCCAGGGGGCCATTGGTCTGCCCTTGGAAGGTGTAGTTGCTGAGATCAAATCCGTTGCCCACAACACTGGGCGGAGAAGGCAGCCGGAAATCAGCGGCCTGGCGGTGGGTGTGAAAAGCAAGGCGACGGGAATCCCAGGCGGCGACGGCTTCGATCACATCGCGCATCACCGCAGCCACATCCCCCATGCTCACGAGATGAAAGAGCCTGGCGCTGACCCGTTGCGTCAGCCACAGCGGCAGCCAGTCGTAGCCACCGTTGATCACGGCGTCAGCGGACTGACCCACATCGAGCGCGGCTTCCCAGAGAGCCGGCAGGAGACCGTTGCGGGGAATTTCGACCGGCGCATGCTCGGCGGCGTGCTGCCAGCTGGGCTGGTTCACACCCTCCACCTCCAGCAACTCAACTCCGCCGCAGTCGGCGGGGAGCGTGGAGCCCTTGGCGGCCACAACCGTGACCCTGTGGCCACGCCGCACCAACCCCTGCACCAAGGATCGGAGGGTGAGCTCCACACCTCCACCCTCGCCACTGCCGAGGGCCCCGATGGGCGTGTTGACGATGACGAGGTGAAGCGGCGACACCGTCATGAGGAGGGGTCCGCAAGCGGCAGTGGCTCCCAAAACCGGCGACGTTGACTCACAAAGATCACCGACACGAGCACCATCACAACACCGATCCACTGGAGCAGATCAAGGCGCTCTCCCAGCAACCACCCACCGGTGGCCAAGGCAAACACAGGGGTAAGAAATCCGAGGCTGCTGAAACTGGTGAGATCGCGCTGATTGGCGAACCAGAAGAACAATCCATAGGCCAGGGCGCTTCCGAGCAAACTTGCGTACCCCATGCGCGCCCAGTCCGTTGCCGTCCAGGCCAAGCCGGCATCCGTGCGCTGCAGGGCATGAACCCCGAGCAAGGGAAGTCCCCCCAGCACCATGTGCCAGGCCGTGACGCTGACCGGATCGCTGTGGCGTGAGGCAAAGCGGATCAACACCGTCCCAGCTGCCATGGCGACGGCCGCCAACAACATCCAGCCCTCACCGGGCTGAAACAACTGCTGCACCACCGGCGGGTCAGCCAGCAACCACCAATGTCCCAACAGCTCAGCAGGCAGGCCGATGCAGACGATTCCAGCCAAACCGATGGCCAGCCCCATCCAGCCGATGGGATTGATCGACTCCATGAACAAGGCGCGTGCCATGAGGGCCACCAACAGAGGTTGGCAATCAATCAGGACGGAACCGAGACCCGCGCCTGTGCCCTCCAACCCACGCGCCAACAGGCCTTGAAACAAGGTGGCATCCACCAGCGTGAACAGGAGGAACCAAGGCCGATCACGGGAATCGATCGCCAGGCCTCGGCCGGTGCACTGCCCCCAGAGCAGAAGAGCCAAACCAGCGGGCACAAGGCGCAAGCCAGCAACCAGCCAAGGCCCTGCGCTGGCGAGCAATGGCGCCATGGCGGTCATCGCCGTTCCCCAGAGCGCGAAGGGCAGCACCATCAGAAACCAGAGTCGCAACGACGGCATGGAAGGGCGCTTGAGTGCTCTTTTTAAGATCTGGAGCGATGCAGATGCGCAACATGATCTGGCCCTGGCGGCGAAAATCCCGACGACGGATGGCGCGCATCGTTGTTGATGGCCCCATCACCGGTGCCACGCGGAAGCGGGTGCTCAAGGCGCTGCGGGAGGTGAAGCAAAGGGAATTTCCAGCACTGCTGCTGCGCATTGACAGCCCCGGCGGCACGGTTGGAGACAGCCAGGAAATTCATGCAGCCCTGCTGCGGCTCCGGGAACAGGGCTGTCGCGTGGTGGCCAGCTTCGGCAACATCTCCGCCTCCGGCGGCGTCTACATCGGTGTGGCTGCGGAAAAAATCGTCGCCAATCCCGGCACGATCACCGGTTCCATCGGGGTGATCCTGCGGGGCAACGACCTCTCGCGGGTGTTCGAAAAGATCGGGATTCGCTTCGACACGGTGAAGAGCGGCCCGTTCAAGGACATCCTTTCCCCGGATCGTCCGCTGAGCGATGCCGAACGTGCCTTGCTTCAGGAGCTGATCGATAGCAGCTATGGCCAGTTCGTTGGTGTTGTGGCGCAGGGGCGAAACCTTGAGCTGGAAACGGTGAAGCGCTTCGCCGATGGACGGGTGTTCAGCGGAGAACAGGCACAGGCGCTGGGCTTGGTGGATGAACTCGGCGACGAAGACCATGCCCGTCGCCTCGCGGCGCAGCTGGCCGATCTCGACGCAGACGACATTCGCCCCGTCACCCTGGGCAAGCAACGCCGCAAGCTCAGTGGCTTGCTGCCTGGGTCCCAGCTCCTGCATCAACTGCAGCAGCGACTCTCGATTGAATTGATGGGGAGCGGTCAGGTGCTTTGGCTGTACCGCCCATGACCAGCTCACCCCTTGTTCTGAGAGGCCTGCGCGGGGCCACCACCTGCACGGAGAACAGCACAGAGGCCATCCATGCGGCGGTCAGCGCCCTGATGGACGCCCTTGTCGATCGCAATGGTCTGACCCCCGACCAGCTGGTGTCGGTGACCTTCTCGGTCACCGCCGATCTCGACGCCTGTTTCCCGGCGGCCATTGCACGACGGCGGCCCGGCTGGGACACCGTGGCCCTGCTGGACTGTCAGCAAATGGCTGTTCAAGGCGACCTCCCACGCTGCATCCGTGTTCTGGCCCACGCCTGGATCCCACAGGTCCAGCAACCCGTGCATCCCTATCAGGGCGACGCGCAGCGGCTCCGTCCAGACAGATCTGGTCACAACTGACAGATCAGCCTCCGACCCCTGAGATCACCGCCCACTGGTTGGACTCAGGAGAATCCCATCATCAAGATTCTTCCCATGGCCCGTTCCACCATCAGACGCTTACTTGCTGGAGCCGGCACTGCTGCAGCTCTGTTGATGGGCTCAGCACTCACCGGAACTCCCGAGCAGATCGCCCACGCCCAGGGCACACCGGGGCTGATGGAATTCCGCTGGGACAACGACCGCGACTACCGGAAGCTGTACTACTACCAAACCTCCAGCATCGAAAACGACCGCTCGGAGTGGTATCTCACCCTGCGCGAAAAGGACCGCAAGACCGCGATTCTCAAACTGACCGTCACCGTTCCGGACTACTTCGACTCCAAGCTAAAGCCCCACCGCATGCGCATTTGCCGCACCAGCGTTGGCAGCATGATGAGCCGAAGCAAGTGTCTCGAAGAGATCCCGGCAGTGATCGAGGTCAACAAAGACCAAACAGAAATCGTGGTCTTCCCCGACACGCCGCTGCCTTCAGACGGGGACTACTCCCTTCACATCAAGCTGTTCAACCCCCAGGGGAAGCGCATGTATCAGTTCAACGCTCTGGTGCAGGCCCCCGGCGATGTGCCGATGTCCGGCTACCGCGGCAGCTGGCTGATCGATGTGGACTGACTGATAAAATCCCAGATTCAGATCGGCCGGTAGCCAGGAGACGTCCATGACCAAGCGCACCCTCGGGGGAACAAACCGCAAGAGGAAGCGCGTCTCGGGTTTCCGTGTACGGATGCGCTCCCACACCGGCCGTCGTGTGATCCGCACGCGCCGCAAGCGCGGCCGCGCCCGCCTCGCCGCTTGATGGTGTGGGGTGAATTCAGAGGATTCACCCCAGCCTCGGCATCCCCAAACAGGATTGGTTGATGGTCCTTCCCGCCTCCATGCGATTGCGCGGGCATCGATGCTTCAACCGTTTGCACCGGTCCTCCAAGCGCCAACACGGAACCTTGATGGTTCTGCGAGTCGCTGCAGGTGATTCCAACTTGCTTCGCCGGGAGTTGCGGGGCATCCAGGAAAGAACCTGCCGCTGCGCCTTGGTGATCAGCAACAAAGTGAGCAAGCGTTCCGTCAAGCGGAACCGGCTCAGGCGGCTTCTGCATGACCACCTGCGTCGACGTTTTGAACAACGAAACGATCTGGCGGGCCGATGGTTGCTGATCAGCCTTCGCCCGGAAGCCGCAGAAGCCGAACCCACACAGTTGCTCGAAGAATGCGACAGTCTTCTGAGAAGCGCCGGACTGGATCCATGACCAGCATTCAGGAAGATGTCCATTACGACGGTGGACCAGCACGCGGGGATCTGATCTTCAACATCCTGCTTGGCTTCACGCTGATCGGTCTTCCCTTCACCATCGGAGCCGTTGTTCGGGCCCTTTGGTTGCGCTTCCGCATCACCAGTCGCCGCATCTCGGTGACGGGGGGCTGGATGGGCAAAGACAAAACCCAGGTGGTGTATTCACAGATCAGCGAAGTGCGCACCGTGCCCCGGGGCTTCGGTGCCTGGGGAGACATGGTGTTGGTGCTCAAGGACGGCGCCAGGCTCGAACTGCGCTCGATGCCCCGATTCCGGGAAGTTGAGGCCTACATCCTCGAAAGCATCAGCAGCCGTGCAACCAAAGCCCAAGAGAAAACCACTGAAGGTTTCGCCGCCTAGGTGCAGCTGTTCATGCACACTGGCCTCACAACGTCCCGCCCCCCCGTTTCTTCAACGTGATCGGATACATCTCCGACAACCTGCTGATTCCAATCCTGGACTTCTTCTACGGGTTGGTTCCGAGCTATGGCCTGGCCATCGTCGCCCTCACCCTCGTGATCCGGATCGCGCTCTACCCCTTGAGCGCAGGATCGATTCGCAGCGCTCGGCGCATGCGCATCGCCCAACCGGTGATTCAGAAACGTCAGGCTGAGATCAAAAGCCGGTATGCCAACAATCCTCAGAAACAGCAGGAGGAGCTGGGCAATGTGATGAAGGAATTCGGCAGCCCCCTGGCGGGATGCCTGCCGCTGCTTGTGCAGATGCCGATCCTGTTTGCACTGTTTGCAACCCTGCGGGGGTCACCGTTCGCCGATGTCCCTTACACCTTGAACATGAAGGTGTTGCCGGCCGACCAGATCGCTGCCGTTGAACCCAAACCGTTCAACAGCGCCAGCCATTCCATCTTCATCGGTGAAACCGACCACGTGCCGGTGATCGCCAGCCTGCCGCGGGGCACCAAGATCGGCGTTGGCGACAGCGCCACCGTGAACCTGCATACGAAGGACGGTCGCGCCTTCAGCGACGTGCTCACGGATGTTGAGAACCCTGGACGCTTCTCCCCCACATGGGCAGTGACCAAAGGTGATGACATCGTCAGCGTCAGCGAGGACGGCACGATCACGGCACTCGCCTCCGGTGACGCCACCGTTGAAGCGAAGATTCCGGGCCTGGCAGCCCGTAGCGGCTTCCTGTTCATCAAAGCCCTGGGCCAGGTCGGCTTCTATGCCGACGGTGCCATCAACTGGGACATCGCCATTCTCGTTGCCGGCTTCGGCATCACCCTGTTCATCTCCCAACTGCTGTCGGGCATGGGCATGCCCGCCAACCCTCAGCAGGCCACGGCCAACAAAATCACTCCGGTGATGATCACGGGGATGTTCTTGTTCTTCCCACTCCCCGCTGGCGTTCTGCTCTACATGCTGATCGCCAACATCTTCCAAGGCCTGCAGACCTTCATCCTCACCAAAGAGGCACTGCCCGACAACCTGCAGAAAATTCTGGATCAGCAAATGGCCCAGAAAACAGTGACGGTCTCTGCCACCTCAGGCGGCTCACGCCTGCCCTTTGAACCGAAGGGCAAGTGATCGAGGCACTGGAGCCTGTTCCCCTCCAGGAGCTCCGGGCCCTCGGCACCGCGAAAGTCTGGGAGGTTGAGGGTGAGCTCGATGAGCTCCCCTCACTCACACCAGTGCGAGGCCATGTTTCCGCAGAGCACCGCGGCAACGTCTTGGCGGTTGAGGGGAGACTCAACACGATCGTCACGCTCTGCTGCGATCGCTGCCTGAATCAGTTCAATCAGAAGCTCAGCTGCACGCCTTCCGAGCTGATCTGGCTGGGAGACGAGCAACCGACGGCCGACGAGCTTGAGCTTTCCGGAGAGGTGGCCGAGATGGAAGGGCTGGTGGATGTTCTCGATCCACGCGGTCAATTTGACCCCCAGCAATGGGCCTTCGAACAACTCAACCTGCTGTTGCCGGTCGTCAACCACTGCGGTGACCACTGCCCAGGCCCACCCGGCCTCCAACAGCAGCCCGTAATCCCAGACACCAAGACAAAGGCTGTGGATCCCCGCTGGCAGGCCCTGCAGCAGCTTCAGCAGCAGATCGATCAGCCATGAGCAGTGCCACCTGGGGACATCAGATCGACCTTCTGGTGCGGGCGCGCACACCCCTGATCTGGGTGCGGAGCAATGAGGAAGCCCGGGTGGAGAGCCTGCTGGGAGAGGCTGCTCAGCGGCTTGCACGCCAGCTGGTCTGCTGGAATTTCATCGATGGCATCAGCGGGCCGGTGAATGCCGATGGCCAGGGGAGCCGTCAACCGATGGCCATGCTGCAGTGGCTTCAGCAACGGGATGCGGACAGCCCAACCCTTCTGCTCGCCAAGGATTTTCATCGTTTCTGCGATGACCCTGGCGTTGCCCGGATGCTGCGCAATCTCGAAGCATCCCTGCGCAGCACCCCGCACACCCTGGTGTTGTGCTGCGGGCAATGGACACCCCCTGGCGATCTGGAAGAAAGCCTCACGCTTCTCGATCTCCCCCTTCCCGACAGCGACGACCTGCGTCGGCTGATCAGCAGCATCGGCACCAGCAGCGGCAGCCCACTGCCAGCTCCTGTCCTGGATGAATTGGCTCAGGCCTGCAGCGGGCTCAGCGAGATGCGTGTTCGCCAGGTGGCCGCCCGGGCCCTGGCCCGCCGCGGCCAGTTGGGATCTGAGGATCTGCAGGACGTTCTGGACGAAAAACGCCAGACGATTGCCCGCAGTGAGGTGCTGGAGTTCTGTCGCAGCGATGCGGGCACCGAAGCCATCGGAGGCCTCGATGGTCTCAAGACCTGGCTGAACCAACGGCACCGGGCCTTCTCGGAAGATGCACGGCGTTTCGGACTGCCTCTGCCCCGTGGAGTCCTGCTCGTGGGTCCTCAAGGCACCGGCAAATCCCTCACGGCCAAGGCCATTGCCTGCAGTTGGTCGATGCCCCTGTTGCGGCTGGATGTGGGGCGGCTGTTCGCGGGTCTGGTGGGGGCCAGCGAGGCACGCACCCGCGAGATGATCCAACGGGCTGAAGCCATGGCACCCTGCGTGCTCTGGATCGATGAGATCGACAAGGGCTTCGGAGGGGATGGCCGCAGTGACGGCGGCACAACCCAGCGGGTTCTGGCCAACGTGCTCACCTGGATGGCGGAGAAACAGTCACCGGTGTTCGTGGTGGCCACCGCCAACGGCGTTGAGAAGCTGCCACCGGAGCTGCTGCGCAAGGGACGTTTCGATGAGATCTTCATGCTCGATCTGCCCAGCAGCGATGAGCGCCGCAGCATTCTTGAGCTGCATCTGGAACGGAGACGACCGGGGCTGAAGCTTCCCCTGGAGACGGTGGTAAGCCGCAGTGAGGGCTTCTCAGGTGCCGAGCTGGAGCAGACAGTGATCGAAGCGATGCACCTGGCCTTTGCCGACAACCGTGAGTTGACGGAGCCTGATCTGATTGGAGCGGCCTCCCAGCTCATCCCCCTCTCCCGCACCGCCAGCGAACAACTCGAGCGGCTGAAACAGTGGGCTGACGGCGGCCGTGCCCGCCCCGCCTCTGTTGCTGCAGGTAACGAAGCCTGACGCGGCGTAACGAACACCCGCCTTGAGTAAGGCGCTGGCCGGCGCGCTCCCTACGGTCCCAACAACAGCAGGACCAACGTGGAGAGCCGCAACGACATCGCCACTCAGCTCTGCGTGGCCTGCCTTGGTGCCGGTGTGATCACGACCATGGCCGTCGCCCAGGGGCAAAGCCCCCTCACCGCCCTCGGAATCACCCTGTTCTCGGGCATCGCGGCGGTGATGGTCGGCCAGGTGCTCTGAAACGGACTGCCATAGGCTGCCGGCGCTGACGCCCCTGAAACCGTGCTCGATCAGCGCCTTGTGCGTGACAACCCCGAAACGATCGCCCAGCAACTGGGGCGTCGAGGTAAGGCTGTTGATCTCACCAAACTGCAGTTGATTGCCCAGCAGCAGCGCGATCTGGAGCAACAACGCAGCAACCTGCAGGCGGAAGGAAACCGGATCGGCAAGGAAGTCGGCCAACGCATCAAGTCGGGCGCTGATCCCAAGGGCGACGAGGTCGCCGAACTCCGCCAACAGGGCAATGCCATCAAGCAGAAGGTGGCGGTGCTGGAGGAGGAAGAGAAGCAGCTCTCCAGTGAGCTCAAGCAGCAGCTGCTGGGGTTCCCCAACCTCCCCTCAGAGGCCTGCCCTGATGGACGCAGCGAAGACGACAACGTTGAAGTGCGCCGCTGGGGTACCCCCCGGGTTGATGACAACCTCGACGAGCACTGGCAGATCGCTGAGCGGTTGCAGCTGTTCGACACCGAACGCTCCGTCCGCATTGCGCAGAGCCGTTTTGTCACGCTGATGGGCCAGGGGGCACGGCTGGAGCGTGGCCTGATCAATTTCATGCTCGACCTCCACACGAGCAAGGGCTACCGCGAGGTGCTGCCCCCTGTGCTGGTGAACAGCGCCAGCCTCACCGGATCAGGACAACTGCCCAAGTTCGCTGAGGAAAGCTTCCGTTGCGCGGAGGACGACCTCTGGCTGACACCGACCGCTGAGGTGCCCGTGACCTCCCTGCACCGGGACGAAATCATCCCGGCAGATCAACTGCCCCTGCGCTACGCCGCCTACAGCCCCTGCTTCCGCCGTGAGGCCGGCAGCTACGGCCGCGACACCCGTGGCCTGATCCGCCTGCACCAATTCAACAAGGTGGAGCTGTACTGGTTTGTGCACCCCGATCACTCCGAAGAGGCGCACCAACAGATCACGGCCGATGCAGAGGCCGTGCTTCAGGCGCTGGAGCTGCCCTATCGGGTTTTAGACCTCTGCACCGCCGACCTCGGCTTTTCCGCCCGCCGAACCTACGACCTCGAGGTTTGGCTGCCGGGAGCAGGGGCTTACCGGGAAATCTCCAGTTGCAGCGTCTGTGGCGATTTCCAGGCGCGACGGTCCTCCATTCGCACCAAGGAGGGCAAGGCCACAAAGTTGGTTCACACCCTGAACGGCAGTGGCCTGGCCGTCGGCAGAACCATGGCGGCCCTGTTGGAGAACGGCCAACAGCCCGACGGCAGCGTCCTGCTGCCCAAAGCGCTGGTGCCCTACGTCGGCCGCGAGCGACTCCAGCCAGAATGACCCGACTGGACTCCTGACGGACATATGAACGTGTTGGCCGCCCTTCTGGTGCTCGCCCTGCTGATCGTGGTGCATGAGGCCGGCCATTTCCTCGCTGCCACGCTCCAGGGCATCCGCGTCAGCGGTTTTTCCATTGGCTTTGGCCCGGCCCTGATCAAGCGGCAACGGCGTGGGGTGACCTACGCCCTGCGGCTGCTTCCCCTGGGTGGTTTCGTCGCCTTCCCTGACGACGATGAGGAGAGCACGATCCCGGCTGATGATCCGGATCTGCTGCGCAACCGGCCCATTCACCAGCAAGCCCTGGTGGTGGCTGCGGGGGTGTTGGCCAACCTGGCCTTGGCACTGGTGGTGCTGTTCGCTCAGGCAGCGTTTGTCGGCGTTCCCGCCGCGCCGGATCCGGGGGTTCTGGTGGTGCAGGTGCAAGCGGGTGGCGCTGCCGCCCGCTCCGGGCTTCGTGCCGGTGACCAGATCCTCAGCCTGAATGCCCAACCCCTTGCGGCAGGACAACGGGGCGTTGAAGCGATGGTTCGGGATGTGAAAGCAGCACCCGAGCGAGCCATCCGTGTGGAGCGAAAGCGGGGAGACGAGACGTCCACCCTTGAACTCATCCCCGACGATCAACAGGGCACAGGAAAAATCGGCGCCCAGCTGCAGGCCAACATCAGTGGTGAGATGCGCCCCGTGCGCAATCCCGGTGAACTGGTGCTCACCACCGGTTCGCAATTCAGCCAAATGCTGCAGCAAACCGTGCGTGGCTATGCCGGCCTCCTGACCAACTTCCGCGCCACGGCGGGGCAGGTGAGTGGCCCCGTCAAGATCGTTGAGATGGGGGCTCAACTCAGCCAGCAGGGGGGATCCGGGTTGGTGCTCTTCTCAGCCCTGATCTCCATCAATCTGGCGGTGCTCAATTCACTGCCGCTGCCGCTTCTCGATGGCTGGCAGATGATGATGCTGGCGATCCAATCCGTTCGGGGGCGGCCGGTGTCCGAACGGATCCAAATGGCCTTCGTGCAATCCGGTTTTCTTCTGTTGGTGGGGCTCACGCTTGTGCTGATCGTGCGTGACACCAGCCAGCTGCCGGTGGTCCAGCAATTGATGGGTCGCTAGGAGGGTGATGGCGCCCATGTATCGTTGACGATTCGTTCACTCGCTGCCCTCAGCTGCATGGCCAAGAAGTCGATGATCGCTCGCGATGTGAAGCGCAAGAAAACGGTTGAGCGCTATGCGGCCAAGCGCGCAGCACTGATGGCAGCCTTCAACGCAGCCGAAGATCCGATGGATCGCCTGGAGATCCATCGCAAGATTCAGGCTCTGCCCCGCAACAGCGCACGCATCCGTGTGCGCAACCGCTGCTGGGCCACCGGTAAGCCCCGCGGCGTCTATCGCGATTTCGGTCTCTGCCGTAACCAGCTGCGTGAGCGCGCCCACAAAGGTGAACTCCCCGGCGTGGTCAAGTCCAGCTGGTGATCAGCTTGTCGCCATGGCGTCGTGAGGGGGAGGCTTGGCCTCCCCTTTCTTGTGAAGAGCAGCCATGAAATGTCAGACTTGGGATTGACAAAAGGACATAAGACGTCGTGCAAGGACAAACCCAGTCGATCTCCTTTGACGGACGCGAGATTCGGCTGACCACCGGGCGCTTCGCCCCTCAGGCGGGAGGATCCGTCTTGGTGGAGTGTGGCGACACCGCCGTGCTTGTGACCGCAACCCGTTCAGGCGGACGAGAAGGCATTGATTTCCTGCCGCTGATCTGCGATTACGAGGAGCGGCTTTATGCAGCTGGCCGCATTCCCGGCAGCTACATGCGTCGTGAGAGCCGCCCCCCCGAACGGGCCACGCTCACGGCCCGACTAATTGACCGCCCGATGCGGCCACTGTTCCCCAGCTGGCTGCGCGACGACCTGCAGGTGGTGGCCACCTGCCTGTCCCTTGATGAGCGGGTCCCCGCCGATGTTCTGGCGGTGACGGGCGCATCGATTGCCACGCTTCTTGCAGGCATCCCCTTCAACGGCCCGATGGCCGCCGTGCGGGTGGGTCTGCTCGGTGACGACTTCGTGCTTAACCCGAGTTACCGGGAGATCGAGCGGGGTGATCTGGACCTGGTGGTCGCCGGCACCCCTGACGGCGTGGTGATGGTTGAGGCCGGCGCCAATCAGCTGCCCGAGCAAGACGTGATCGAAGCGATTGATTTCGGCTACGAAGCGATCTGCGAACTGATCAAGGCTCAGGAACAGCTGCTGAAGGATCTGGGCATCACCCAGGTGAAGCCGGAGAAGCCGGACGAAGACAGCACCGTTCCTGCCTATTTGGAGAAGCAGTGCACCAAAGCGATCAGTGCTGTCCTCAGCAAATTTGATCAGAGCAAGGACGAGCGGGACACAGCCCTGGAAACCGTGAAGGGCGAGGTGTCCGAGACCATCGCAGGTCTGAAGGAAGACCATGCCGTTCGCCAAGCCCTGGCAAACAGCCCGAAACTGCTCGGCAACAGCTTCAAGGCGCTGACCAAGAAGTTGATGCGCCAGCAGATTCTCAAGGACGGCAAGCGTGTGGATGGACGCGGCCTCGACGAGGTTCGCCAGATCAGCGCCATGGCCGGCGTCCTGCCGCGCCGGGTACATGGTTCGGGTCTGTTCCAGCGCGGACTCACCCAGGTGCTCTCCACCGCAACCCTGGGCACCCCCAGCGATGCCCAGGAGATGGACGACCTCCATCCCAACACCGAGAAGCTGTACCTGCACCACTACAACTTCCCTCCCTACTCCGTCGGTGAAACGCGGCCGATGCGCTCCCCCGGTCGTCGTGAGATAGGCCATGGCGCCCTGGCCGAACGTGCCATTCTTCCGGTGCTTCCTGAGAAGGACACCTTCCCCTATGTGGTGCGTGTGGTGAGCGAAGTGCTCAGCTCCAATGGCTCCACCTCGATGGGTTCCGTCTGCGGCAGCACCCTGTCTCTGATGGATGCCGGTGTGCCGCTGAAGGCTCCGGTGAGTGGCGCTGCCATGGGTCTGATCAAAGAGGGCGATGAGGTGCGAATCCTCACCGACATCCAGGGCATCGAGGACTTCCTCGGCGACATGGACTTCAAGGTGGCCGGCAGCGAGAAGGGCATCACCGCCCTGCAGATGGACATGAAGATCACCGGCCTCTCGGTGAAGACGGTGGCTGAAGCCGTCAACCAGGCACGTCCGGCACGGCTCCACATCCTCGAGAAGATGCTCGAGGCGATCGACACCCCTCGGGACAACCTGTCCCCCCATGCCCCACGTCTGCTCAGCTTCCGGATTGATCCAGAGCTGATCGGCACCGTGATTGGCCCCGGTGGACGCACGATCAAGGGCATCACCGAGCGCACCAACACCAAGATCGACATCGAGGACGGCGGCATCGTGACCATCGCTTCCCACGATGGTGCTGCGGCTGAAGAAGCCCAGAAGATCATCGAAGGCCTGACCCGCAAGGTGAACGAGGGTGAGGTGTTCTCCGGTTCGATCACCCGGATCATCCCGATCGGCGCCTTCGTGGAGATCCTCCCTGGCAAGGAAGGCATGATCCATATCTCGCAGCTCTCCGAAGCTCGCGTCGAGAAGGTCGAAGACGTGGTGAAGGTGGGCGACGAGGTGACCGTGCGGGTGCGCGAAATCGACAACCGCGGCCGCATCAACCTCACCCTGCGGGGAGTGCCCCAGGCCGGCGATGCTGCCGAAGTGGAGCCTCAGCCCACCCCGGTGGCACCGCTCAGCTGATTAGGTCTCAGACCTGAAAGCCGGGATCGATCTCGGCCATGGCCCGCGTCGCACGCTCTCCGAGCTCGGCGTGGGCTTTTCCATGGCTGGCGATCAGACAGCCGGCCTGTCGCACGTCGCCGGTGTTGTACGTGAGATCGGCCTGATCGGCATGGGTGAAACGACCACCGGCCGCGAGCAGCACCGCCTCCGGAGCAGCCATGTCCCAATCCTTGGGAGCGCTCTTGCCGGAGAGGGAAACGTAGAGGTCGGTTTCGCCTCTCAGGATCGTGGCCACCTTGAAGCCAACGCTGCCCACGGCTTTGGAACCGCCGAGATTGAGGGCATCAATGAGCTTGACCAAACGGTCGTCGCGGTGGCTGCGGCTGGCCACCAGGATCAGATCTGAAACCTCGGTTCTGTCGCTGAAGCGAACAGGCGACCGCTCACCCTGACGGTCTTCACACCAGGCACCCTCACCAACGATGCCGATCCAGAGTTCATCGGCTTCCGGCAGAAGCACAACGCCGATCACCGGCCGCTTGTCGCGCACCAGGGCCAGATGAACGGCGTATTCGCCTGTGCCCTGCAGGAAATCCTTGGTGCCATCCAGGGGATCGAGAATCCACAGCCACTCCGCCGGCAGCGGTTGGCCTTCCGTGAGCTGCTCCTTGGCGGTCTCCTCGCTGAGCAGCGTCCAGTCGGCCTGGGGGAACGCGGCCGACAGTCCATCCAGCAACCACTTGTTCACGGCCAGATCAGCTGCAGAGACGGGGCCCTCTCCGCCTTCATCGACACTCAAAGCCTTGGGGAAACCATGCGGAGGCTGCTCGCCGCGGGCATAGGCCCGCAGGATGTCGGCGGCACCCCAACTCAGGCGACGCAGTTCCATCAACAGAGCCTCCTGGTTCACGCCAGCGGGGAGGACGGCAGAGCTGGGCATCATGATCAACAGAGGCGCTCGCCATTGTGATGCAACGGGATGAACCAAGCGGCGGCAGCCTTTATCTGGTGGGCACCCCCATTGGTCATCTGGGGGACCTGTCGCCACGAGCCCGTGACTTGCTCCGCAGCGTGGATGTGATCGCCTGTGAGGACACCCGGCACAGCGGACAGCTGCTCAGCAGCCTTGGAGCGGGCGGTCGCAAGCTGTCCTTTCATCAGCACAACACCCGCACCCGCGTGCCCCAACTGCTGGATCTGCTGGCGGAGGGTCAAAGCCTGGCGGTGATCAGTGATGCCGGGCTGCCGGGCATCAGCGACCCCGGTGAAGAGCTGGTGGCTGCAGCGCACCAGGCCGGCCATCCCGTGATCTGCATCCCTGGCCCCTGCGCCGGCACCACTGCTCTGGTGAGCAGTGGCCTGCCCAGTGGACGCTTCTGCTTCGAAGGATTTCTGCCGGCCAAAGGCAAGGAACGGCGGGCCCGCCTCGAAGCCATCAGCCATGAACCCCGCACAACGGTGCTGTACGAAGCGCCGCACCGCCTGATCACGTTGCTTGAGGAACTCCAGCACCACTGCGGAGGAGAGCGTCCTCTGCAGGTGGCACGGGAACTGACCAAACGCCATGAAGAGCAGGTGGGGCCAACGGTGGATGGCGCCCTGCTGCACTTTCAGCAGCACCCACCCCAGGGAGAGTGCACGGTTGTGCTGGGGGGAGCACCATCGCAGGACTTGGAAGAACCCAACGACGACGACCTGCTCAGGCAGCTGCAGGTGTTGCAGGACGAGGGTGCAAGCGCCAGTGATGCTGCACGGCAACTGGCCCAGACCACAGGGCTGTCCAGACGACGCCTGTATGCCCTCTTGCACCAGGGCACGTCAAACTGAGCCCGTCGACGGTTGTGCTGTGTTGATTCGCCTGCGTCTTCTGCTGATCAGCTTTGGCGGTGGCCTACTGCTGCTGCTGCTGCTCTGCCTTGGAGCCCAGAACCTTCAGGATCGCCACACGCTCCAACTCGGGGGGCAGCGCTCAGTGCCTCTTCCCACGGGTTTTCTCGTGGGGATTGCGATGGTGATCGGGGTGATCAGCGGCGGAACCGCAACGGCCGTTTTGCTTCCCGATCAACGCGATCGCTTCGATTAAGAGCAATCAGGTAAGAGCAATCAGCGGCGGTGCTCAGGCATCCAGCGCAATCAAGGTTCCGTCCAGCACCAGTCGTGTAATACCCCGGGCCAACAGGTAACTGCTGGTGCGCTGAAACACAGCCGTATCGGGAACCTTGATCACCCGCTGACTACGCCCGCACTGGCGCTTGGCTGCACGGGGGCTGGCAAACAGGCACAACCCCTGCCGGTCCTGCTCGGCATCGTCGAGGAGGCCCAACTCGGGGAACTCCTTGAGGGGGCGCGCATCCAGCTCGACCACCTTGTCGACGAGCATGTAGGCGCTGTCCGGCAGCAGGTCGACACTGAACGGTTGGGCTTGATTCATTGGGCGATCACTGAGATTTCCCACGCCAAGCAGGGGAACAAGCTCCGTGAACGTTTCAACGCTGCCGTTGTCATCGTCTTCGGCGAGCTCCTCCTCAGAGTCTTCGCCGAAGTCATCGGCATCATCCAGGGCCAGGCTGCTGTCGTCTTCCTTGAGGGAGTCAGCCTCTGGTTCTTCCGCCTGAGTGACGGTTGGCGGAGGAGGAGTCGCCAGTCCTTTTTGCCTGCTGGCCTTCAGCGCGGCATAAGCATCAGCTGGCAACAGTGCTTTCACCGTGCGACTCACGGTGTTAGGGCTGCAGCCAAAGGCCTCAGCCAAAGCTGATGTTGACTCGCCGGCCTTGTAACGACCGACCAGATCCTGCTTCTCGCTGTCGCTGAGACGACGCGGGGCCATGGATGCCGATCAAGAGTCCATCACCTTAGTTGGCGCAAGGCTTCCAAATCCAGCCTGCCTCGAAGCAGCCTGCCAAGATGTGGGCGCTTGCTCCCTTAGCTCAGCTGGATAGAGCAACTGCCTTCTAAGCAGTCGGTCGATGGTTCGAATCCATCAGGGGGCGTCTAAGACGAAGCCACTCCAACGAATACGTTTCGGAAGGGTTCAAACGGGTTGTGGAGCCCCCCGGAGCATGAGGGGCACCGATCAGATCAAACAATCAGCTGTAGGCCTTGGCGATGAGGGGGCCAGCTTGCTCATCTGACAGCACTGGGGTGACCTCCCAGTCGAGGCACTCGGCCCACTCCGCGGCGTGCTCGTAACAGGCATCGGCGTTGTCTGCCTCCACGAGAATCCAGCCCTCAACAGAGCCCGGTGCGTGCCAACGCTTCCAGGACTTGCACTCAGGGAAAGGCGCACCCGTTGCAAGGAACTTCTTAGCAGCGATTTCGTGGTAGCCGGTCTTGAACGACCAGTGCATCAAAAAGGTCATGGAAGGTGTTGAAGCCAACGAACATTCCCACAGGCCAAACAGTTTGTCTGTGAGGGCAAACACGGCGGGATAGATCGCTGCAAGCCCTTCCCTCAATCGTCGTCAGCAATCGTCTTGCATCCAGCGTTATGCGCGGTTACATGGGAGCCATGCAGCCAGATGGCGGAATGCCGGAGCTTCTCAAGCGTCAGATTGACCGCCTGGAAACCGCCATTGACCTCTCGACGGACTGGCTTGAAATTCAATACCTGATGGTTGAGCTCGATCAGCTCAAGGCTCTGCATGAGGAGGCCGAATCAGAGGCTGCTTAGGCGAGATTTGACCTCAGCCTCAGAGCACAACCCATCGAGCTCAGCAACAAGTCAGGCCAGCTTGTTCGGCGTTCTTGATCCAACTCTGCCAGCGTGGGGAATAACTGACGTTCCATGGCATGAATAACGAGCAGCAGGTGGAACTCGAGCGCCTCGAGCGTGTGCTTGCGGTGGCCAAGCGGAACGGGAACGAGCTGTTCATTCAGAACATCGAACGGGAGATCAGCGCCGTTCAGCAGGGTGAACACTCCCCCCTCATCGAGGAATACCTCACAGCGGAAGAGCGGGCATCAAGGGGCGTCGACAACCAGCCCGAGGCTTGAAACCAACTGAAAGGCACGCCTTCCCAACAATCGATCGTTCAGGCCCTTAAGGCAATGCGCCTTAATGCTGATGACTTTGTGCCCAGAAGGCACAAAACTATGGGCATCGAGATCGGAGGAGCCCATGATGGACGACACTCCACCCCAGCAGACCGAAGAAGCAGACTGACTTTCTGGCCCCTGCTCCAACAGTCTCAAGAATGACCTGGGTTGGTCCTTTGGTGGGCACGCAATGGTCCGCCACGCCAATCGACGCTCCACTTGCACCGTCTCAGGTGCCCTCGGAGAAAACGACCCAACACCTCGAGCCCATGGCCCCAGGGCGCCTCGAGCCAGACGCTTCGACCCTTTCTTTCCCTAGCTGAAGTGATGGGTTGAACGATGCACAAACGAGCGAGTTAGGCCGTCTTTCCACCGGGAAGGGCGGCCTTCCTCTTTGGCTGATCACCCATGAAACAGGAGCCACCCGATCTCATCTGGGGCTCACGTTTAGATAGTTAAGGGAAGAGCCATTCCAGCAAGCATCAAGCGTCTGCATCCTCCACATCGGCCCCAGAACCAACACCTTCAGCCACAGGATCCTGCCCAGGCCGCCAGCCACTGTCCCAGATTTCACGCGTCTTGAGATTCAACTCATCGCGCGAAAGTCCCCATAGCGTGAGACATTTCTGCAGATCATCACGAATATCTTCAGAGCCAGGAAAATCCGCATATCGCGAAAATAACGCTGCAATCGTTGTCAACTGCTGCGGGCCTGGTTCGCCTTCATGACCCAACACAGCATCGATCTGGTCGCGATCAATGGCGTAAAGCGGATGGGTTTGCTGCGTGTCGTCGGTCATCCACCGATCATGCCTGAACAGGGGGAGCAGAGCAGCAGATCAGTCGAGCTCCCAGCACTCAGACCCACGACTGGTGAGCAGGCAGACAACGTGCTTTTCTTCGCTGATCAGGCGATACGTGTGCCCATCAGCATCACTACAGGCACGGGCATGCCAGAAGGCATTGTCTTTGGAAGCGTGTTCGGCACGATTGGACCAACCATCAACTGTTAGCTCTTGAACCGCAAACATGCGCCTGACTCGAACTGAACAAAGGCTCGAGGAGCACGCACATTCTGTGCAGGATCAACAGAAACTCGTTGGGATCGCTTGATCAGCTGTTGTAATCAGCGCAAAGCCGAGATTTTGTCGACACTTGAACCAACTTCCTCAATAGAAAGACGCTCAGCTGAGGCGTCATTTTGAAGACGAAAGAGAAAGCCATTCACCCAAGCTGTCTCTTTATTGTTGACCTCATGGCCACGGTTAACGAACCCGGGCTGCTGCTGGAACAGATACAGGAGAATGGTTAGAACGTCCTGCGGCGAAAGATTTTCTGGGTCAATCGATGGCAGTTGATCCCTTACATCCAGATACGACATTGACCCGGTGGTCGCAACATCAAAGGCCACTGTCGACTTGCACGCACGATCAGTCCATCCAAACAAAAAGCCCCACCGAAGTGGGGCTTCATCTCTTGAGTGAAACAGGAGTCAGAGCCAATTGGCACGCATGGCCTCATAGGTCACACCTCGGTATTTCAACTGAGTTGGAGCAACCTTCCTCTTCGCCAGCTTGACGGGAGAGAGATGTGCAGAGGTGTAGTCGCCGGATTCAGATCCTCGAGCCACGGCCTTTTTGGAGTTGTTGCGGAGCTGCACGCGCAGCTCACGCTCCTTCAGAAGCTGAAGAGCATTCATGGTGTTCCTCGTAGAAAGCTCAGGCCCCGTTCCATGCCCTGAGTCGAACTGCGCTTCGCTGTGTAGCGAAGTGAACGTTTGTAGCAGTTGCTACAAAATAAATATAGGGCACCCAGGCCGAGTTGCGCTGTTCATCCCGTTACAGCCAGAGGCAATTAAATCAAGTTCAACCGCAAAAGCTGCGCCAATGCGAGCGAATTGTGGTCGTCTTCGTTGGTCGTTCTCAATTCAAGGTTGAAAAAGAGCGCTGATGGCTCCTGAACAAAAGGGCCTGCATGCCACGTTCCCGGATGCAGCTTGAAGGCTTCACCGGCCTGAAACTTGATCAGAGCGATCGAGGATGCGGGGGGCGGACAGCCGGAATCTGTGGAAGGGGCCATGGCCAGCCACCAGGGCTGGGCATCGGCAGATCCCAGACACTGACTCACGCGATGGTGCCGAGTCATCGACTTGAGCACAGGAGGCCGGCGGCGGATCCGCATCACGTAAAAGCGCGGTTGACCGTCTGCAGCGAAATACAGATCTGCGTCCGCTGAACCGAACAATGCAGGATCGTTCTGCGGACGCAACAAGGTGCCACAGCGCTCCAACCAAGGCGAGTCCGATGCAATCGGCGTCAGGCTCTGGGTTTCCTCATGATCCATCCCGTCAGGATATGAAAACCAGGCCATGCACCCGTGCAACAAATGGTGCCTTGGGCCACTGACGGCAGGGACGGAACTCCCTATCACCTGAAAAAGGTGAACCGATCATGCTGACCACGTCGACACGCTTGAAACTGCAAAACATCTGCAGCCGCCTAGCGCAGGGCGAGTTCGTGTCACTCCAGGAACGCGTCTACCTTCAAAAATTTGCCGAACGCGATCGCAGCGTGAGCACGTGGGTGAGCAGAGCGCAACGCTTTCAACGGGAAGGCACACAACAAGGCCTCGACGGCTTGATGGCCGATCTCGACCTGGGGCGACGTCATCCAGACGACCCTGAACATCCAGAAGATGATCTCGGCGACTGGTTCAGCAATGCTTCGCCTTGGCTGCGTCGCGACTGACGCGCCTTAGCTGGGATCGTCGAGGGGGCCGAAATGGCTGACAGCAACCGCCTGCAAGGTCTTCAACGATTCCAGAACAGCCAGACGTTGCTGAGCCTGAGCAAGCATCGGCTTGCCATGGGGGACGCATGATTCGATCAAAGATGCCGCCTCAGAGGCTTCAGCCTTCACCCAGCCCGTGCATCGCTCAAGGCGGGTGGTGAGATCACCATCACGCAATGCGCCCGAGTAGTTCGGCCCCGCGAAAACCTCGAGAAGTGTCGCCAGCGCATCCCTGGCCTGCTCCCGGTTCACCGTCATAGGGCTTGTGGAATACGGGACCACACTGGCAGCCCAGGCACAAAAAAGCCGCCTCATGTGGGCGGCCGGGTGATGGGGATATCCACAGCCTACCCGAACGAACCAGTGATTGCAGGCCTTTTGAAGAAATGGCGACAACACAGGCTGCCAAAGCTTTCCACCTTCCTGTGGATAAGCTGCCGCCAAACGGTGTTTTATAAAACTCAATCCACCACATCTGGTGGATCAGCTGCACAAACTTGACGAGAAGCACTACACTTATTGAAAAGCCGGGTGATGGGGATTACTTGGCTTATTCCTCCGTTTAACGGAGGTTTTTTTATGCCTTCTCCCACGACAAGGCAGCCCTGTCTGCAGAGCTCACATGGCCAACGAGCATGTCCATGCAGAAGAGGCAAGCCACATCTGCACAACTTTGTTCACGGATCTGACTCATCTCAGTGAACTGAAGAGACTGATTCAGGTCTGATGACCCAGGCCATTGAAATCAAACCAACAACTTTGTCAGGCAAGACTCAGATCCACGCCATAGGCTCCGTGCAGCAACACAAGATCTCGACCAGATGCGTGCCCTGAACGGATTGCTGCTGCCAGCGATTGCTCTGAGCGTGCTCCCGTCTTCAGCAGGCGCTCTTGAGTGGGTCCTTGTAAACCGGCCGAAGCGGTGAAAATCATCGACACCAGCCTGGGACAAGGAAAAACGCTTCAGCACGCCATGCAGATGATGATCAAAGCGAAAGTGTTCGACGGATCCAAGGCGTGCATCACCTTCATCCGCGAGACCTCGATGAGCATGCGCGATTCATACCCAAGAGCCTTTAAATCGCTTTGGTTGAACTAGGCATCCTTCGGATCCTGATGATGTCGGTTTGGCGGAGAACCGGCCCTTGAGCCAACGGCCCACGAGCAAACCCGACATCATCGAGTCAGGATCTCGACCCATCATGCAAACCCCACGACGGATCAACGATCCCGCCAATAGCCTCGCCGTGGTGGTTGCCGTCGTTCTCAGCGCGCTGCTGTTGTTGGGGCAGGCTCTGTTCATCGTTCCGGCCGGCAAGGTTGCCGTGGTCACCACCTTGGGCAAGGTGAGCGGAGGATCGAGACTCCCGGGCCTCAATCTCAAGGTGCCGTTCATTCAATCGGTGTATCCCTTTGATGTGCGCACCCAGGTCAAACCGGAGGAATTTGCCACCCTCACCAAAGACCTCCAGGTGATCGAAGCCACCGCAACCGTGAAATATGCCGTTCGCCCCAACGAAGCCGGACGGATCTACAGAACGATCGCCGGCAACGATCGCGAGATCTACCCCCGCATCATTCAGCCGTCATTGCTGAAAGCACTGAAATCGGTCTTCTCCCAATACGAGCTCGTCACCATTGCCACCGAATGGAACGACATCTCCGCCTTGGTGGAGCGCACGGTCGCCGAAGAACTCGACAAATTTGATTACGTGGAAGTGCGCGGTCTCGACCTCACAGGCCTACAGATCGCCGAGGAATATCGCGCTGCCATTGAACAGAAACAGATCGCAGAGCAGCAACTGCTCCGCGCCCAGACCGAAGTGAAGATCGCTGAGCAGGAAGCCCTGCGCTACGACACCCTCAACCGCAGCCTCGACGATCAGGTGCTCTACAAGCTTTTCCTCGACAAATGGGATGGGCAAACGGAGGTGGTACCGGCCCTTCCGGGCAGCAACGCCAGCACACCTCCAGTAATTGTGGGGCGACGCAGCTGAACCAACGCCAGCCGTGGTTGTTGATCAACAATCGCTTCTCGAAGACAAAGATCGTCTCGAAGAACTGCGCCGCAGTTACGACGGCGAAGCACGACTGAACGAGTCCTTCATCGTTCTGACGGTTGGCGCCAGCCTGATCGCCAGCCTGGGTTTGGTCGCCGACAACAATGCGGTGATCATTGGTGCCATGGTTGTGGCGCCGTGGATCCTGCCGCTGCGGGTGGCGGTGTTCGCGATTCTGATCGGGCAGGCCAGGCTGTTGTCACGATCACTGATCACCCTTGTCGCCGGAGCAGGGATCACCTTGATCCTGTCGATGGGATTGGGCCTAATCGCACGCAGTCAGGGCTTGCTGGTGGTCGAGGCCTTGCCAGAACAGATCGTCGCCCGACTTGAGCCCAACACATTTGATTTGGGGATCGCCCTGGCTGCAGGTGCCATCGCGACCTACGCCAAGGTCAACCCGGGTGCCGTGAGTTCGATGGCCGGCACAGCGATTGCCGTGGCCTTGGTGCCACCGGTGTGCGTGATGGGATTGATGCTCTCCGGGCCAGACATCAGCAACGCCCAAGGGCCTGCACTGCTCTATGCCGCCAACCTTCTTGGAATTCTGATTGGCGGGATCACGGTGCTGGCGATTCGTGAGCCGTACTTTCGCGACAAACTCAGGCGCCGCCGCCGCTCACGCTTACCCGTGCTGTTGGCATTGGGTTTGGCCGTGGTGGTGGGTCAAAAACTGTATGGGAGGTATGAGCAATACCGATACAGGCTGAATAGGGAGGTGGCCCAAAAACAGATTGAATCGGAGATCCGCTACTACCTCGAGAATGAGACGTTGACCTTTGGCGCCAACGACGCCGTGGAACTGGAAAAGGTTGTCTTCGACTGGCCTGACTACTGGGAACAAAATCAAGCCCCAAGTTTCCTGGTGGTGGTGCGATCACTCGACCCCAAGCTACCGAGTTACAAGCAGGTTCAGAAGATTCAAGACACGATCAACAGCAGACTTTCAGGGCAATTCCCTGGCCTTGAACTGCAGATGCAGGTGCAACGCATCAACGTGAGCGTGGTGGAAGGCAATGAAGTGGACCTTGAGGTTGACCTCGAGCAAATCTTCAACGAAGCGGATACAAGCCAAGCACCGCCACAGGCGCTTGAAGATGAAACAACAGTTCAAGCAGAAGATTCAGCCGTAGCTGAATCTGTTCAGAGCCAGATTGCTGAAACGCGATTTATTTGCGGGTCAGGATGACAAACAGGGCGTGAATCACAGCGGCTGGCCACATGCCAAATAACACTGGGAACCCAAGGCCACCAACGGCAAAGAGATAGATCACCAGGTTGATCCAAAAGGGCTGCGTCAATCCCACCTGAGTGAAGACGCCCAGAGGGGGAATGAACAGGGCAATAATGATCCGAAAGATGTCGCCGCAGGTCATCAGAGGAGCACGGGAGTGCCCATGTCTAGCCATCAGAGCCTGACGCACAGATGGCTCTTCTCTATTGATGGTTGATTGGATCTCAATTCTGAAAGCACAACAAAAAGCCCCCTCCGAGGAGGGGGCTTTCCGATTCAGTTGATCTGAAT
>NZ_UCND01000007.1:0-89050 GCF_900473895.1 Synechococcus sp. N32 | reverse complement strand
CCGCTCCGAGGAAGCCGCTGAGAATGGTGACGGGGACGTTGGCGGTGGCTGGTGCGGTGGTCATGCGCAAGGACCCACTCGACTCATGCTGGCAGCAGGGCGTCAATGGCGCTGGCTAGCTCCACATCCAGGCTGCTGAGGCCGCCGAGATCATGGGTGGTCAGGTCGATTGAAACGCGGTTGTAGACGTTGCTCCAGTTCGGATGGTGATTTTTGGATTCGGCCAGCAAGGCCACCTGTGCCATGAATCCAAAGGCCTCCACGAAGCTGTTGAACTGCAGATCGCGGTGCAGCCTTTCTCCCTTCACAACCCAATTGGGCAGGGTTGTGCTGAGGGCCGACTTCTGGGCGGCATCGAGAGGTTCAACTGGCATGGCAGCCCTGAATCACCCCTCCATCGTGGCTGGAGCCGGTTGTCAGTCGCTCAGGTCATGCAATCGATCAATCATCAGATCGGTGTCGGTATCGATGCCGTCGTCGGTTTCCCAGGCGTTGGGGTTGTGGCGGGCCTGAATGGCTTGATTGATCCGTTCGCCGTTGCGCAGGCTCAACAGGGTTTTCGGCGTGGCTGAAGTGTTCTGCGTGGTGCTTTCAGGGGTGGGGCGGCTGGAGGATTCACCGAACAGGTGGCAGGCGATCGTTCTGGTGTGAGCAGCGCTGCGGTGCTCCCAGAGGTAAACGGCTTGCCAGGTGCCCAGCAGCAGTTGCCGACTGCTGACGCTCAGGTTCAGGGTTTGGCTGGTGAGCGCGGTTCGGATGTGGGCCGGCATGTCATCAGCTCCTTCGTCGTCATGGAGATAACGGCGGTGTTCTGGAACGGCATCGGCCATCCATGCATCCAGGTCCTGCAGCACCCGTGGATCGGCGTTCTCGTTGATGGTGAGGCTGGCGCTGGTGTGCAGGCAGGTGAGATGCAGAACGCCCTGGTCCAGACCCGTGCTGCGGATCCAGGTGTTCAACCGCCCGTCCAGTCGGGTGAATCCTCGTCCCGGGGTTGCCACTGTCATCTGATGCAGGATCTGCTGCACGCCCACCGCTCTCCACGTTCTTTCCTTACTTTGCGTGCTGCAGCACCGTCTGAGTCCATGGCCAGCCCATCTGCCCCCGATCTGACCCTGCTGTTCGACGGAGGTTGTCCGTTGTGTGTGCGCGAAGTTCGCTTTCTGCAGCGGCGTGACCGTCAGGCCCGGCTGGCTTTTGTCGACATTGATGCCTCTGATTACGACGCAGCGGCCCATGCCGGCATCAGTTACCGGGTGGCCATGGGCCGCATTCATGCCATCACAGGCTCCGGGGAGGTGCTGCGGGATGTGGCCGTCTTCCGTGAGGCGTATCGCTTGATTGGTCTGGGGTGGCTTTACGCACCGACCCGCTGGCCTTTGATCGGCAGCGTGGTCGATTGGGTCTATGGGATTTGGGCCGCTCGGCGGCTTCAGATCACCGGGCGTGCCGACCTTGAGACCCTCTGCCAAGGCCGCTGTGAGCTGAACTGACCGGTTCTTACCGAACTACCGAACGGTCTGCGGTTGTCGGTAGATCAGCTTGAGCGGCCAGAGAGCCATGGGCAGGGCGATCCCCAGGGCCACCTGCAGCATCAATCGGCGCATGGGTCCAGAACGTCTGAACCGCTTCACCATGGCCTGCATCGCTGCTTCGATGCCACTCCAGGTGTCGTTAGGGTGATGGAAAAGGGGGCGAGATGGCTTCTGCCGCAACGGCTTGGGGGCAGCTGGGAGCCCATCTGAGAGAGACGCAGCTGCTCGGCTCGATTCAGAGCACCCTGTATTGGGACCAGAACACCCGCATGCCTTCTGCCGGGGCGTCCTGGCGAGGTGAGCAGCTCACGCTGCTGGCGACCCAGCTTCATGCTCGTCAGAGCTCTGCGGCCTATGCGGAACTGCTGGCCGCAGCGCGTCAGCATTGGAATTCCGCTGAGCGATGCCCTGAGCAGGGCCGCAATCTGGATCTGCTGGAACAGGACCTGCAGCGGCAGCAGTCCCTCGACCCAGCCCTCGTCGCCGCCTTGGCCAAGGCCAAGGCCGAGGGTTACAACCGGTGGCAGCAGGCTCGATCGGCCTCTGATTTCAGCCTCTTCGCACCGGCGCTTCAGACCCTGATTGATTTGCGTCAGGAGCAGGCCAAACAGCTGGATGAGCCTCGCTCCTGTTGGGAAACCCTGGCGCAACCCTTCGAACCGGATCTGCGTCTGGAGCGTCTCGAGGCCTTGTTTGCTCCGCTGCGGCAACGGTTGCCGCATTTGGTTGCTCAGGCATCCACCCGGCCACGCCCACGATCAGCGGACTGGGATCTCGAGGAGTCCAGCCAGCAAGATCTCTGTGATGAGCTGCTCGGTGCCTGGGGCCGTAATCCCGCCATCACCTGCATGGCACGCTCGCCTCACCCCTTCTCGATCACGCTGGGACCGGCGGATTACCGGATCACCACGCGTGTTGTGCCTGGCCAGCCTTTGTCGTGCTTCCTGGCCACGGCCCACGAATGGGGGCATTCCCTCTACGAGCAGGGGTTGCCGGACCAGAGCCACCAATGGTTCGCCTGGCCTCTGGGACAGGCCACCTCGATGGCGGTGCATGAAAGTCAGTCGCTGTTCTGGGAGAACCGTGTTGCCCGGAGCCGTCCGTTCGCAGAGCAGTGGTGGAAGCGTTTTGCGCAGGTGGGGGCTCCCTTCAGCGGCACCCAGGACATGTGGCAGGCGATGAATCCGATGGCGCCTGGTTTGAACCGGGTGGAGGCTGATGAACTCAGCTATGGCTTGCACATCCTGATCCGCACGGATCTCGAGATTGCTCTGCTGGAGCAGGGTTTGGCCGTGAACGATCTCCCAGACGAATGGAACCGGCGCTATCAGGAACTCCTGGGGGTACGGCCGATGAACGATGCCGAGGGATGCCTTCAAGATGTTCACTGGAGTGAAGGCCTGTTTGGCTATTTCCCCTCGTATCTGTTGGGGCACTTGATCAGTGCACAGTTGAGCGAAGCGATGGCGGAGGCCATCGGGTCTCCGGAGGAGCATGTTGAGCGCGGCGATGTCACGCCCTTGCTGGCTTGGCTGCGTGAGCACGTTCACCCGCTCGGACGCAGTGTGAATGCCGATCAACTGGTGGAAAGGGTCACCGGTCGGCCCCTGAGCACCGATGCCTTCCTCGACTATCTGGAGAACAAGCTTGATCGGCTGCAACCGGCCCCCTAGCAGCGTGCAACTCGACGGGCGGAGGGGCCCGTAGGATGCGCCGCGCTGTCCATCGCCGTTTATGGCCAACCTCGATCAGGCACCCAGCCGCAGCATGCCCAACCTGCTGCACGTGCTGCCGGCCTTCGCTGATGAAGCCGAACTTCGTCTCAACACGATCGTGGAGCTCAACTCCAACACGATCAACAAGTACGAGCTGATCACCGAAACCGGCCATCTGAAGCTGGACCGCGTTGGTTACTCCTCGCTGGCTTACCCCTTCGCCTACGGATGCATTCCCCGCACCTGGGATGAAGATGGCGATCCCCTCGACATCGAAATTGTTGGTGTCACCGAGCCCCTGATTCCCGGTTCGATTGTGGAAGCCCGCATCATCGGCGTGATGACCTTCGACGACGGTGGTGAAGTCGACGACAAGGTGATCGCTGTGCTTGCAGACGACAAGCGCATGGATCACATCAAGAGCTGGGAAGATCTCGGTGAGCACTGGAAAAAAGAGACCACCTACTACTGGGAGCACTACAAGGATCTGAAGAAGCCTGGCACCTGCTCGGTGAACGGTTTCTTCGGCACTGAAAAGGCCGTTGAGATCATCAAGAGCTGCGAGGCTCGCTACATGGCTGAGATTGATCCCAAGTTGGTCGACTGAACGCGTCTGCGATCGACTGCTGATCAGGCGGGGGACAATCCCCCGCCTTTTTGATGGCTCAGCGTTGGAACATGTTCACCAGGACGGCGCGGCGCGCCTGGGGGTGTTGGGGGTGGCCGCAGTGGGCACCGCGCTGCGAGGAGAGCACCATGTCGCCTGCCTTGGCAAACAGAGCAATGGCCTCAGCACCCTGCAGCTGACTGAATTCAAACGGCCCAAGCCCGTTTTGTTTGTTGAAGCGGGCGTTGCGCCACCAGAGCCGCCGTCGACGTTGGGACTTGGGCACGAAGCAATAGGGCCCATCGGCCAGTGATTGCACATCACTGAGGTACACGAAGGATTTGAACTTCAGGGAGCGTCCATCGCAGTGGTAGCTGCGCGTGTCTTGCACGCCTCGGTTGAGGTAGAGGTTGCGGCATTTCACCCGCATTCGATTGAAGCTGCTCAACAAGAGCAACCGCTGAATCACCGATTCCTGCAGGCAGGCCTGGATGTTCAGGTTGAGGCTGTCCGAGAGGCGCTCGGGATGGAAGATGTCGATCATTCCCGCATCGCTACCGCTGCGTCCATCGGGCCGCTTGACCCGGTAGTTGATGACCGACCGATCGGCATCGCGGAACTGGTTGTAGCCCTTCAGCACACGCTGATCAGGAAGATTGAGATAGGCCAGGGATGCAAGGCGAGCGTGCTCGCCTGATTTGATTTCCTCGAGCAGTCGGCCGACATCGCTGTTGATCGACGCGATCAGGTCAGCAGGCGCTGCCTCCCGTAGACAGATGATCCCCTGCCGGCGCAGCGTCCAGGCCGCAGTCAGGAAGGTTCTGCGGTTGCTGATCAGGTCGCCGAAGCGAAAGCTGATGGATTCAACCTCCTGGCTCAGGGCCTTGCCTTCGAGCAGGGTTGGCCGCGCCGTTGCGATTGCCGTGGAGGTCAACAGGGAGAGGAGAATTTGGAGAACAGTACCGCTGGATCGCTCGTCTCGTGCTTGAGACCAAAGAGATCCTGAAGAGTTCAGTCTTAAGGCTATTGCTGCTGTTTTTTCTCGCGGCAATGAATACGTTGAGACCAGTGGGTCTTGCGCGTCTCATGAAGTGGTCATTGGTGCCGGTGCTGTTGGCTGGCCTGTTGGCTGGGTCTGTTGCTCCATGCCTTGCTGCTGAACCTGTTGAGCTGGCCTTGCGGAAACCCTCTCGTGAGTCGCGCATCGTGCTTGACCTCAGCAAGCGACAGATCGCCCTCATGCGGGGTGAGCAGCAGCTTGGGACCTGGCCTGTGGCGATCGGAGATCCCAAAACACCCACCCCAAAAGGGGAATTCGCCATCCTCAACAAGAGGGTTAATCCGATCTATGTGACCCACAAGTTGGGTCAGCGGCGGGAGCTGCGCGGACCCAGCAGCCCGATTGGTGATCGCTACATGGCTTTTCACCGCAATGGCCGCGGCGAGTTTGGGATCCATGGAACGGCGTGGCCGCACTGGGTTCAGATTCGTGCGGCCGTCAGTCTGGGCTGCGTGCGCATGCTCAACAGCCACATCCGGCAGCTGTTTGACGCTGTGGATGTGGGAACGCGCCTGGAAATTCGCAGGTGATCAGGCTTCCGGGCGGACGGTGTCGAAGATCTCTTTGAGGATCTCGCCAGCACCCTGACCTTTGAGGGTGTTGGCCAGAGCGATGCCGATGGCTTCGGCATCGCTTGCTGCGCCACTGGCCTGGTCGCGGATCAGACGTTTGCCATCAAGGCTGGCCACCATCCCTGTGAGGATCAGTTGATCACCTTCGAAGCGGGTGTTCACGCCGATGGGTACCTGGCAGCCACCTTCCAGTTCCCGCAGGAAAGCACGTTCGGCCAGGCAGCGCTGGGAGGTGGGGGTGTGCTCCAGCACTTTGATCGCCTCAAGAACTTCGGGCTTGCCTTCCACGCATTCAATCCCTAGGGCGCCCTGCCCAACGGCGTGCAGAGAGATGTCGCCGGGGATCAGCTGGTGGATCCGATCGCCGAAGCCAAGCCGGCCCAGGCCTGCCGCAGCCAGGATCAGGCAGTCGTAATCGCCACTATCCAATTTCTCCAGCCGGGTGATCACGTTCCCCCGAACGTCCTTAAAGATCAGGTGGGGGTAGTGGTGACGCAGCTGAGCCAGACGGCGCAGGGAACTCGTTCCCACCACTGAGCCCTCGGGAAGGGTGTCGAGCTTGTAGGCCTGGTTCTTGGTGTTCACCACCAGGGCATCGGCCGGGTCTTCCCGTTCGGTGATGCAGCCGAGCATCAGCCCCTCGGGGAGATTGGTGGGCAGGTCTTTCAGCGAATGGACGGCGATGTCCGCACGGTCCACCAGCATCTGGGCTTCCAGTTCCTTGGTGAACAGGCCTTTGTCGCCGATCTTCGCCAGGGCAACGTCCAGGATCTTGTCGCCCTGGGTGGCCATGGCTTCCACCGTGATTTTCAGGCCGGGATGGGCCTTCTCCAGTTCCGCTTTCACCCAGTTGGTTTGCACCATGGCCAGCTGGCTGCGTCGTGAGGCGATGCGCAGTTCGGTGAGGGCCATGGAAAGGGCGAATCAGCCGCACAGCCTACGCTTTTGGCCTCGGATTCTTTGGTTCGACTTCACGAGGTTGTGAAGCTTCGAAAGGGAAGATCTGTTTATGAAGAACGCTTAACATTTGCAGGCATTGCAGCGCAGTCATGCCCGGACCCGTCGTCAATGGCGTTCGTCAGGCTGGAGCAATTGGCTCGGTTGCTTCCGATCCCCAAGAGCAGGAGGCCATGCTCCCCTTGGTGGCTGAAGGCTCCATCCGTCTGATCTTGTTGTGCAGTGGAGATGTGCTGATGGCGCGGCTGCGACACACCACCGATCGTGATGGAGACCATGCCTACCAACTGCTGCGGCCTCGTCTGGTGCGATCAGCGGCAGAGCGCGCACAGGAGGCTCAATCTAGTTGGGTGCTTCAGCCTTACCTGGCGGGGCTGACGTCACAGCACAATCTGGTCCTCTTCAAGGGGGCGGTTGCTTCCGTGCTTGAGCCGGATGCTCGCCTGCTTCAGGCCTATGCACTTGAAACACGTCAGGAGTGTCCTCTGGAGGAAACTCCGGTGGAGCGCCTGAAGCGTGCCTTTCAGGAATTCACGGAAACCTTCGAAAGCAGTCAGTGAATCTGTAACGCTGAATTTTTGCTTTCCAAAGGAAAACCCCAGTCTCAGGCTGGGGTTTGATCTCTTCCGTGTGAGGAGGGCGTCTCAATTCCCTCAAGCATTCTTATAGGAGCCCTCTGCTCCATTCAGCTAGGGGGAATGTACTTATGTATTGCTCCCGTGACCGTTTGATCACGAGAGTAATGCGGGCTTACTTGATGTATTCCTTGAGCACCCCATTGCGGTTGGGGTGGCGCAATTTGCGCAGGGCCTTGGCTTCGATCTGACGGATCCGTTCACGAGTCACATCAAAAATCTGACCAATTTCCTCGAGGGTCTTCATCCGCCCGTCGTCCAAGCCATAGCGCAGGCGCAGCACATCGCGCTCGCGGGGGCTGAGGGTGGCCAACACACCTTCAAGGTCTTCACGAAGCAGGTTCTTGGCAACGTCCTGCTCGGGATTCTCGATGTCGGCTTCGATGAAATCACCCAGGCGGGAATCCTCTTCCTTGCCGATGGGGGTCTCCAGGGAGATCGGCAGCTGGGCGCTCTTGGCGATGAAGCGCAGTTTTTCGATGGTCATTTCCATCGATTCCGCGATTTCCTCTTCCGTTGGCTTGCGGCCGAATTCCTGGGAGAGAACCTTGGTGGTCTTCTTGATCCTGGAGATCGTTTCGTAGAGGTGCACCGGCAGGCGGATGGTGCGGCTCTGGTCGGCGATGGCGCGTGTGATGGCCTGGCGAATCCACCAGGTGGCGTAGGTGGAGAACTTGTAGCCCTTTTCGTGGTCGAACTTCTCGGCTGCACGAATCAGGCCAAGGCTTCCTTCCTGAATCAGGTCTTGGAAGCTCAGCCCCCGATTCATGTACTTCTTGGCAATCGAGACCACCAGGCGCAAGTTGGATTGCACCATCTTTTCCTTGGCCCGTCGGCCCAGCATCAAGCGCCTGCGGAAGCGGATGAGCGGCATTTCCACCAAGGCCGCCCACTCTTTGTTGTCGGGTTCCCGGCCGTTGTCGCTTTCAAATTGAGCGGCCAGTTCCTCGAGATAGAGAAGATCGGCAATTTTGCGGGCCAGTTCGATCTCTTCGTCGGGACGCAGCAGGCGGATCCGACCAATTTCCTGGAGATAAACCCGGATGGAGTCTTCGGTGTAGACGCCTTTGGGGCCGATCTTGATGCTGGCCAGGGCTTTGGCCTTGGCTTCCTTCTCAGCAGCTGCGGTTTTGGCTTTCTCCTCGGCGGTTGGCTTCGCTGCCGCTGCCTTGGCTGTTGATGCCTTGGCTGTTGAAGATTTAGTCGTGCTCTTCTTGGCGGTGGCTGCCTTCTTGGTTGTGGTGGCCTTTTTCGTTGTGGTTTTGGCCTTCGTGGTTTTCGCTGCAGCCTTTTTGGTGGTTCCCGAGGCCTTGGCTTGATCTGCAGCGGCGAGCAATTCGTCGGCTGCGGCGCTCAGGTCCTTGGCGCTCGCCTTGCTGGTTCGTCGGCGTGCAGGGGTTTTCTTGGCCTCTTTGTCGGAACTCTTGGCGACTTCCTTCACCTTGCCGTCAGCATTGGCCAGAAAAACGATGTCCGGCTTGGAAGCTTTGGTGGCAGCAGGGGTCATGGTGTTAGTCGAAGTCGGATAGAGGGGAGATGCAACAGCGGCAACAATGCACCAACGGCAATGGCTGGAACCTGGAACTTCCGTTCAAACGAAAAAGAACAACACAGCTAACGCTGAGACGGAGTTCATGGGCTGATGGTGGTGTCCGCGAGTCGACGAAACGCTTGGACTGATTGTGTCTGTGCTGTCCGGGGTGGTCTCAGACCGGTCAAAGTGGCAAGGAACAAGACCTTGACTTCAGACTCTGTGTCTTCCCTCTGGATCGAGCGCAGGGTTGGCAGAAGCTGTCCAACCTGTCCACGTTAATGAAGTCTTCCGAAGTTTGCAAGGTCCTGTCGCATTCGCGGCGATGCGTTGAGGTCTGGCTGGAGGCTGGGCGGGAAGGACGCTCCTTCAGTTACGCCGCAGATCCCAGCATGGGATTGATGCCGGGAGATCTGGTGCGGGTGCGCCTCCGGGGTCGAGCCATGCATGGATTGGTGGTGGCGGAGCGGGAGTGGGCTGAGCAGGATCCTCAGGAGCTGCAACCGGTGGAATCGCTCCTGCAGCGAGCTGCTGTCGATTCGGATTGGTATAGCTGGCTGGAGCGGGTGGCGGACCGTTGCCATCTCAGTGTCTTCCGCACCTTGAAGGCGGCTTTGCCGTCGGGCTGGATTGGTCAGGCCGGCCAGCGTTCCCTGGCCGGCGGGCGTCAGATGTGGTGGATTCAGGCCCGGGTCCCCCCTGATGCAGCGAAACCACCCACCCCTCGCCAGCGGGAGCTTCTGGCTTGGTTGGAGGGCCAGGGCGATGGTGCTTGGCAACGGGACCTGGTGGCCAGTGGGTTTGGGGCGCAATTGCTGCCGCCGCTGATCCAGCAGGGCTACCTGGTGCGTGAGCAGCGTCGTTGTGAGGACAAGGGCTCTTCAGCTGGTTCTGGCCCCCAGGAGCTTCCCCAGGCCTTGACCGCTGAGCAGCAGGACGTGGTGAAGGCTTACCAACAGCTTTCTCCGGGGGGAGGGCTGCTGCTCTGGGGAATCACCGGCTCCGGCAAGACCGAGGTGTACCTCCAGCTGGCTGCCCAGGAGCTGGAGCGGGGCCGGCACGTGCTGCTGCTCACCCCCGAGATCGGATTGATTCCCCAACTCGTTGACCGTTGCCGCAAACGCTTCGGCTCGCGCGTTGTGGAGTACCACAGCGGTTGTGGTGATGCCGAACGGGTTCGAACCTGGCGCCGCTGTCTTGCTGCCGAACAGCCGTTGGTGGTGGTGGGAACCCGCTCCGCGGTGTTCGTGCCGTTGAAGCCGCTGGGGCTGGTCGTTCTGGATGAGGAGCACGACAGCTCTTACAAGCAAGACGCACCCATGCCCTGCTATCACGCCCGGGACCTGGCTTTGGACCGGGTTGTGATGCAACAGGCACGGCTTGTGCTGGGCAGCGCCACGCCGTCGCTCGAGAGCTGGATTCAATCGGGCTCGGATGGTGCCTTGACCTTGGTGCGCCTGACCCAGCGGATTTCCCGGCAGTCCCTACCGCCTGTGCATGTGATCGACATGCGCCATGAGTTGGCCGAAGGACACAAGCGTCTGGTCAGTCGCGCCTTGATGGATCGTCTTGCGGCGCTGCCGGAGCAGGGCGAACAGGCCGTGGTTTTGGTGCCTCGTCGGGGATACAGCCCCTTTTTGAGCTGTCGCAGTTGCGGCGAGGTGGTGATGTGCCCCCACTGCGATGTGGCGCTCACTGTTCACCGCAGCAAGGCCGGGCGTCAGTGGCTGCGTTGCCACTGGTGTGACCATCGTGAAGACCTGGAGAACCGTTGTAGTCACTGTGGTTCCACGGCCTTCAAGCCGTTTGGGGCCGGGACGCAGAAGGTGTTGGAACTGCTCTCTCAGGAGCTCGAAGGCCTTCGTTTGCTCCGCTTTGACCGCGATTCCACCGGGGGGCGGGATGGCCATCGACGCCTGTTGGACCGTTTCGCTGCTGGAGAAGCCGACGTCTTGATCGGTACGCAGATGCTGGCCAAGGGCATGGATCTGCCGCGGGTCACCCTGGCGGCGGTGCTCGCGGCGGATGGGCTTCTGCACCGCCCCGATCTCCGCGCAGGAGAGCAGGCCCTGCAGTTGCTGTTGCAGTTGGCGGGCCGTGCCGGGCGAGGTGAGCGACCGGGGCAGGTGTTGGTGCAGACCTACACCCCAGAGCACCCGGTGATTCAACACCTGGTGGATGGTCGCTATGAAGCGTTCCTCTCCCAGGAGGTGGCCCTCCGCAAGGAGGCGGGTCTGGTGCCCTTCAGTCGTGCCTGTTTGCTGCGCCTGTCTGGAGATTCCCCCAGCAAAACAGCAACGGCGGCAGCGGTGCTGGCGGAGCGGATCCGGCCGATTTGTCAGCTCCAGAATTGGTGGTTGTTGGGTCCTGCTCCGGCACCTGTGGCCCGGGTTGCTGGCCGAAGCCGATGGCAGCTGTTGCTGCATGGTCCGGCGGGCTCCCCGCTTCCGCTGCCTCCGGGACAGGCCCTCTGGGATGGCTTGCCCAAGGGTGTGGCGCTCACTGTGGATCCCGACCCGCAGCAGCTTTGATCAGGAGGGCAGCTCCGGGAAGCCAAAGCCCAGCTTCCGACGCACCACCTGCAGCACCATGCTGCTGATCAGCAGCATCAGGATCACCACTCCCCCCAGGCCAAGCGGATTCCAGCGCCAGCCCTGCCAGCTGACTTCGGTGGTGGTGCCGGTAACAGCCGTGCGCTCCACCTGCCCGTGGTTCAGGCTCAGATGAACGTCGAGCCCGGGGATCTCGGGCAGATCGCTGAGGTCCACCATCAGCTGCACGTGCTGCTGCACCCCCAGCAGCCAGTTGCGTTCTTCGAGCTTGAGCGTCGGTGGCGGGAGTGAGACTCCAGCCGCGCGACCAGCCACGGCAACCACGGCCGCCATCTGTTGCGCCAGCTCGTGCGACGAGGCAACACGGCTGCTGATCTGTTGGCGTCCTGGGCCTGTTTGTTCGATCTTCAGCCCGGGCACTTCCCGTTGTAGGTCTCGCTCGAATTGCTCCTGCCAGGGCAGCGGGCGTTGCTGGGTGCTCCGCACGTCCCAGGTGAGGGCCAGTCGATCCGGGCCGCGAAGGTCGAGATCAGCCTCGATTCGGACGCAACCACTCAGCAACAGCGTGATCCCCAGCAGAACCGCCATCACCAGCACGGCGAAACCCGCCGCCGGTGAACGCGTCGGCCCCGTCGGTGGTGGTGGCGGGGGTTCGGGACGCCGCGACCGCCGCCGCCGCATGGTGGAGGTCTGCCCGCTGCCGGAGCCATTCAGCTCCAGTTGCGGCATGCGCATCGACCAGCGTTCCGGACGATCCAGGCTTGGGGCTTCAAGAACCCCGAGCAGTTGTTTGGCCTGCTGGCGCAACTTGGGATCGCGGCAGCGACTCAGCAGCCTGCAGGTGGCGATGGCTTTCTCGTCCTGCCCCTGGCCCATCCAGGCGGTGATCATCAGGAGCCGAAGGCCCGGCCCCTCCGGGCTGTTGAGCGGGTGTTGCTCCGCCAGGGGCAGAAGCAGCTCCAGGCCCTGGCCGTAGTCCCCGCGCTCCAGGGCTGCCTCCGCTTCAGAGAGGTCCAGTGCTGCGTCCTGCTCGCTCACCCCTAGCCGCGTCCCACCACCATGGTGCCGATGCCGGCGTCGGTGAAGACTTCGAGCAGGAGGGCATGGGGAACCCGGCCATCAATGATGTGGGCGGCTGACACGCCCTGGGCCAGGGCGCGGATGCAACATTCCGTTTTGGGCGTCATGCCCCCTGCGACCACGCCGTCCTCGATCAGCTGTCGCGCCTCTGAGAGGCGCAGTTTGCGGATCAGCGAGTTGGGGTCATCCCGATCTTCAAGGATGCCGGGGGTGTCGGTCAGCAGGATCAGTTTTTCGGCTTCCAGAGCCGCCGCCAGCTCTCCCGCCACCGTGTCGGCATTGATGTTGTGGGCTCGCCCGTCATCGGGAGTTGCGGCAACGCTGGAAATGACGGGCACATACCCCTTTTCCAGCAGCGGTTCGAGCACATCGGGATTGACGCGGGCAACATCCCCCACCAGCCCATGGCTGCCATTTCCCCAGGGGCGTGCCTCCACAAGACTTCCGTCACTTCCGCTCAAACCAACCGCACGGGTGCCGAGCTGATTGAGGCCATTCACGATCTGCTTGTTGACGCGGCCCACCAGCACCATCTCCACCACGTCCATGGTGTCGGCGTCGGTGACGCGCAATCCGTCGCGGAATTCGGCGGGGATTTCCAGACGTTGAAGCCACTGGTTGATTTCGGGCCCGCCGCCGTGAACCACCACGGGTTGGACGCCGACGCAGGCCAGCAGAGCCAGGTCGCGAAAGACAGCAGCCCGCAGCTCGGCATGGGCCATGGCGGCCCCGCCGTACTTGATCACAATGCGCCGACCGGCGAAGCGCTGGATGTAGGGGAGGGCTTCGCTGAGCACCGACACCCTGAGGGCGTCATCGTTGTTCTGGGTGGATTGGGCCATGGCTTAGGCCTCACCTGCCGGAAGCAGAACAACGTCCAGCCGTTGTTCATCCAGTTCCTTGAGTTCCGCTCGCATCCCTTTAGCGAAGAAACGCCCCAGCCGCTCCTGTCGCTCTTTCCAGCGTTCGAGGGGAACGGCTCCCAGCAGGAATCGCATCCGCAGGCCATAGCCGCTGTCGGAATGCAGCTCTTCGATCTCCTCCAACTGCGGGGGGGTGTCTTCATCCCAGAGTTTGAGTGCTTCCAGCGACGACTCCAGGTGGGCCTTCTGGCCGTAGCGCCAGCGCGTCACATCGCCGAGCAATTTGCCCAGTTCTGGGGCTGCAGCTTCGCGTTCCTTCTGAAACGTCTTGACCGGTGTCACCCGGATGGCGGGTGGGAGCTCCGACGATTTCAGGGCCAGCCCCCCCAACAAGATCGGGATTCCGTAGAAAATCGTGGGCAGGCTGAGGTTGGCGCTTCCGGTGGCGTAAGCGGTGGCACCGACCACGGTCAGCACGCCTCCGGCGATAGTGACGAGGCTGCCGGGGGAGAAGAAATCCTTCATGAAGGCCTTGGCTTGATCGTCATTTTGACCTCTAGGCCATCAGGATGGAGATCCACTGCCCCGAGCTAGATGCCTGATCCATCGTCGACCGGCATGGATGATCTGCTCCAGCAGCTCGACCGTGATCGCAGCTGGTTGCTGCAGCAGATCGATGGGGGCCGCTGGCCCCAGCTGCGGCTGGATCTTGCCGCCCTTGAACGGGAGCTCGGGCAACTGATCACCCGAGCGTCAGAGCTGCAGGACGAAGCGGGCCGTTAAGCGGCAACGCCCCGCGATTGTCCTCTGATTCAGAAGGGGATGTCGTCGGTGTCGGGCACGAGGGGCGCCGCATTCCAGCTGGCCGGTTCAGGCTCTTTCGCCACCTTGGTCGGTGCAGCCGCGGGGGCCTGGCGACTGGGGGCCGGGGCTGAGGGGTTGCCGGAAGGAGCTGCACCCGTGGCTGCCGCGCCGATCGGATGAAGCCGAGCCAGGGTGAATTCAGCCCGTTTTTCCTTCATGCCATCGCCCCGGGGCATGGTGTTCATCCGCAGCCGGCCTTCGATCAGCAGCCGCTGCCCGGTCTGCACACGGTTCTGCAGCTCCTGGGCCAGGTTGCCCCAGCCCACCACTTTCAATTCACCCGGCGGATCACCCTCGCGAAGGGGGTCAAAGCGCACGGCCATCTCCGCAATGGGAGTCTGGTTGTCCTGGGTGTATCGAACCGTCGGTGCGTCGATCACCTCCACTTCGAGCACGCAATGGTTCATGGCTTGAGCTGGTGTCGGCGCACATCCTGATGCAAGGCCCCGCGAATGACCAGCGTCGTGTCCTGCTGCTGGCTGGAACCGGTGATGGGCCGCGCTTGGTGAAGGAGCTCTCCCGCCGTCATTGGCGTGTGACCGTGAGTGTGGTGACGGCAACTGCAGCGAAGGCCTACGCGGGATTGCCGGTGGAGCGCATCTCAATTGGTGCTCTGCAGGGCGTTGGTGGAATCAAGGCAGTTCTGTATCAGACCGGCCCTTTCCGTTGGGTGGTGGATGCCACGCATCCTTTTGCGGCTCGGATCAGCCATGACCTGATGACGGCCTGTGCGGATCTCGGCCAACCGCTGCTGCGTTATGAGCGTCGCCTTGAACCGCTGGGAGCGGCCTCTCTCCTGGCTGATGCCGATGCATTGGCGGCCCAACCGCTCCAGGGCCAACGCCTGCTGCTGGCCATTGGAGGCCGTCATCTTCCGGTCTTGACTGCTGCTGTGCGCCGCGCCGGAGCCATCCCCTATGGCCGTGCGCTTCCATCCCCCGATGGATTGCGCGCCGCCTTGCGGGCAGGTCTGCCCCCGGATCACCTGGCCGTGGTGCGCCCTCTGCAAGGGGAGGTGCCGGGGGCGATCGAGCGGTCTCTTTGCCGTCGCTGGGGCATTGGCGTGGTGCTCTGCCGCCAGTCCGGTGGTGTGACGGAACAGTTCTGGCATCAACTCACCACAGATCTGGGGCTGCGATTGCTGCTGTTGCGGCGTCCCTTCCCTCCCGACGGGATGGAATGCGTCGAGGATGTCAGCAGCCTGATGGATCGGCTTGAGCGTGATTGAAGCGAGTGGGCTCGTGCTGGCCCTTACCACGGAAGCGAACGCTGAGCGCGCCCAACAGCTGGCAGAGGCCTTGCTGGAGCGCCATCTCGTGGCCTGTGTGTCCATCCACCCCGTTCAGTCGTTCTATCGCTGGGAGGGGTCGCTGCAGGCGTCCCATGAGGTCCAACTGCTGATGAAGACCTCAGCTCAGCATGTGGACGCGCTGCGCTTGGCCGTCTCCGAGCTGCACAGCTACGACACCCCCGAGTGGTTGTGCTGGCCGGTGACGGCATCACCGGCCTATGGGGCCTGGGCCATCGCTGAGCTCAGTTCAGATGCGTCTCCGCCAGCTGCTTGAGGGAGACCTGGGAGCGAGCCCCCAGTTGGGTCACAATCTGGCCGGCGCAGAGGGCTCCGAGCTCACCACAGCGCTCCAGTGACTCGCCCTGGGTGAAGCCATGCAGAAATCCCCCGGCATAGAGGTCGCCTGCTCCCGTGGTGTCCACCAGATCTCCCAGGCCGAAGATGCCGATATCCCAGCGCTGGTCTCCACTCAGCACAACGGACCCCTGGGCGCCACGGGTGATCGCAATCACTGAGCAGCAGCCGCGCACCCGCTCGAGGGCCTGGTCGAAATCGTCGGTCTCGTAGAGCGACTGAATTTCGACGTCATTGGCGAACAGCAAATCGACGTGGCCATTCACCAGCTCGAGAAAACTCGCTCTGTGCCGATCCACACAGAAGCCGTCTGAGAGAGAAAGAGCCACCTTTCCGCCTGCTTCACGGCAGGCTTCGGCTGCGGCGATGAAGGCCCGTTTGGCGGCTGGACTGTCCCAGAGGTAGCCCTCCAGGTAAAGCACCTTGGCCTGCTTGACCATGGAGAGGTCGAGATCCTCGGGCTCCAGTTGGGTGGACGCCCCCAGGAAGGTGCACATGGTGCGCTCGGCATCGGGCGTGACGTAAATCAGGCAGCGCGCCGTTGTGGCTCCACTGGTGGCTGCTGGGGTCTCGAAGCGTGCCCCAACGGCCTGGATGTCGTGGCTGAAAATGCTGCCGAGCTGGTCGTCCCGGACGCGGCCGATGAAACCGGCGCGTCCGCCGAGCTGCGCGATGCCCACCATCGTGTTGGCGACCGATCCACCGGAGGTCTCGAGGCCCGTTCCACTGGCCTTGTAGAGAGCTTCGGCCTGTTGTTCATCGATCAGCGCCATGCCCCCTTTCTGGAGGCCGTGTTCAGCGATGAAACCTTCGTCTGTCTGCACCAGAACGTCAACGATGGCGTTGCCGATGCCAACGACATCGAGACTGCAGTCGCTGGGGAAACGGGTCTCTGATGACATCGGGGCGTGGAAAGCAGCCCCGAAGTATGAACGTCAGCAGCTCAGGCGCTCAACAGGGCTCGCTTGGGACCATGGATCGGATCTTCGACAACGATGGTCTGATCACGGCTGGCCCCCAGGGAGACAATGGCGATCGGCACTTCCATCAGATCGGCGAGGAAGCGCAGGTAATCCATGGCTGGCTTAGGGAGATCCTCAAGGCTGCGGCATTCCTCGGTGGAGCACTGCCAGCCAGGCAGTGTTTCGAAGATGGGTTTGCACTGGGCGAAGTCATCGGCACTGCTGGGGAAGTGCTCGATTCGCTCGCCGTTGAGTTCATAGGCCACGCAGACCTGAATTTCGTCCAGTTCGTCCAGCACATCCAGCTTGGTCACAGCCAGACAGTCCAAGCCGTTGACCTGCACGGCGTAGCGACCGATCACGCCGTCGAACCAGCCACAGCGCCTCTGGCGGCCAGTGGTGGTACCGAATTCGCCACCCCGTTCCGTGAGCTGGTCATTCAGGCTTCCGCTCAGCTCAGTGGGGAAGGGGCCTTCACCCACGCGGGTGGTGTAGGCCTTGGCAACGCCGATGACGCGGTCAATCAGGGTTGGGCCCACGCCTGCACCGATGCAGGCCCCGCCGGAAACGGGGTTGGAGGACGTGACGTAGGGGTAGGTGCCGTGGTCCAGGTCCAGCAGCGTGCCCTGGGCACCTTCGAACAGGATGTTCTTGCGATCTCGCGCTGCCTGATGAATCGTCTGGGTGCACTCCACCACGTGGGGGGCGAGGCGCTTGCCGTATCCCAGATATTCCTGGATGACGTCTTCGGCGTTCAGGGGCTCAACCCCGTAAATGGTCTGAAGAAGTTCGTTCTTCTCCTGCAGTGGGCCTTCTAGGCGATCCCTCAGCCGTTGTTCGTCAAGCAGGTCGATCACACGGATGCCGCTGCGCTGCGACTTGTCGGCGTAGGTGGGGCCGATTCCACGGCCTGTGGTTCCGATCCGTCGAGCTCCCCGCTGCTTCTCCATGGCCTGGTCGAGCAGGCGGTGGTAGGGCATCGTCACGTGGGCCGTGGATGCCAGGCGAAGCCCTGAAATATCAATGTCGTTGGCGATGAGCATGTCCAGCTCACCGAGCATCACTTTGGGATCCACCACCGTGCCGGATCCGATCAGACAGATCGTGTCGGGATAGAGGATTCCAGAGGGAATCAGGTGCAGCTTGAGCACACGATCGTCAACAACGATCGTGTGGCCTGCATTCACACCACCCTGATAGCGAACCACCACATCGGCGGAGCGGCTCAGGAGATCGGTGATCTTTCCTTTTCCCTCGTCACCCCACTGCGCTCCGATGACGACAACGTTGGCCAAGAACACGGCGGCCCGAAGCCGCAGATCTGCACAATCCGCGAGTATCTCAGATCTCGGGTGGCATCGTCAAAACCGAGCTGGTTTCGGGGGGCTCAGCTGCCCCGGACCACTGATTTCTCAGCCTTGTTGAGTTCCTTGGCGATGCGGTCATGCAGCGCTTCCGGCAGGGGGCGATTGGCGTAGGAGGCGTAATGACCAGCCAGCGAATTCAGCGCGGTCTGCATCGTGGTGAAGGAGCTGAGTCCGTTCACGCGGGGCTGGGGCCGATAACGGGACATGTAGTCGTTGATCAGGGCCCGGGCGTCGGCCTCAGCTTCGGCGTGGGTGGGATCGTCCTGAGGCAGGTCGATCACCGTCAGCAGAGTGCGGGAGACCGCCACGGTGTCTTCCACGTAGTCGCCGCTCAGACGAGCTTCAGCGTCCCCACTGCAGGCCGTCAGGAGGAGGCACAACCCGAGGCCAAGGGCTACGGCGGCCCGGCTGAGGGGGCGAAGCAGGCGTGTCAGTGCGGAGAGCATGAAACCCTTCAGTGTCGTTCGACTTTAGGGGTGGAGTGCCTTGATCAGGCAGGTCACAGCCTCAGCGTGGGGAAGCTTTTGCACCTCGCGGCTGCTGCGGCACACCAGTTCAACGGTGCCTTCGCTGGCGTCGCGTCCCACCACGATCCGCCAAGGGATGCCGATCAGATCTGCGTCTTTGAACTTGACGCCGGCGCGTTCCTTGCGGTCGTCGATCAGCACATCCACCCCAGCGTTCTGAAGCTCCGAGTACAGCGCTTCCCCCAGCTGGGCCTGGGTCTCGTCCTGGATGTTGGCCACGACCACGATCGCCTCGAAGGGGGCGATGGCCGTCGGCCAGCAGATGCCGCTGTCATCGTGATGCTGCTCGACGGCAGCCTGCGCCAATCGCGAAACGCCGATGCCGTAGCAACCCATCCAGAACGGTTCGGTTTTGCCGTTCTCGTTGGTGAAACGGCTCTCCATGGCCTCAGAATATTTTCGGCCCAACTGAAAAATGTGGCCGACTTCGATGCCTCTTTTTTCCGTCAGGCGTGATTCCGGGTTGTGTTGGCAGACGTCGCCGGCACGTGCATTACGCAGATCCAGGCTGGTTGGCTTCTGACCGATGGCGGTCCAGCTGGTGTTGAAACGGTGCAGATCGGGCGTGTTGGCACCACAGATGAAGCTGCCGAGTTCGCTCGCGGTTTCATCGGACAGGCGCAGAAATGTTGGCTCCCAGGTCTTGGCTCCCTTCAGAACGTCATCGGAGAGGTCGGGACCGATCGATCCAAAGGGGAGCGGATCAATCTGCTGACGCTTGTTGTCCTCTGGTGTGATCGGGCGGCAATCGAGAACACCCTTGTTGAGGGTTCGGCTGACCGCGTTCACGACCTTGGTGGGATTGAGCTCTTGGTCACCACGGAGGCTCACCAACAGCGGTTGGAGGGTCTCATCGTCCAGGGTCGCCACCAGCAGCAGCACCTTCACCACCTGGCTCGGATCCCAGCCTTTGGCGTCGCAGAGGCTTTCGATGCTGCCCAAGCCAGGGGTTGGAATCGATTCCTCCGGGCCGTCGGGAAGAGGAGATGCGGTGGATGGGATCGAAACAGCCTTCTCTTGGTTGGCGGCGTATTGGCCGTCATCGCTGATCAGGATCAGGTCTTCCCCGGCATCCGCCGTCACCATGAACTCCTGGGAGGCGGCACCGCCGATCGCTCCGCTATCGGCATCGACAGGGACGGCATCCAGGCCACAACGTTCAAAGATGCGGCGGTAGGCCTGATCCATCACGCCATAGGTCTCGCGAAGATCCGCTTCGCTGGCATGGAAGGAGTACGCGTCCTTCATGATGAATTCGCGGCCTCGCATCAGGCCAAAGCGGGGACGGATCTCGTCGCGAAATTTGGTCTGGATTTGATAAAGGTTCACCGGGAGCTGCCGGTATGACCTCAGCAGCTCCCCTGCCAGGCTGGTGATCACCTCTTCATGGGTCGGACCAAGCCCCAGTTCTCTGCCCTGGCGGTCTTCGAGGTGGAACATGATCCCCTCGCCAGCGGTGTAGCCCTGCCAACGCCCGCTCTTCTGCCAGAGCTCAGCAGGGTGCAGCTGCGGCAGCAGGGTTTCCTGGGCGCCGGCGTGGTTCATCTCCTCGCGCACCACGGCGGTGATCTTTTGCAGCACCCTCCACATCAAGGGGAGGTAGGCGTAGATCCCTGATCCCACGCGACGGATATACCCGGCCCTGAGAAGCAACTGATGCGAGGTGATCTCCGCTTCGGCGGGAACATCCCGAAGCGTCACCAGCAGCAGGCGGGAGACGCGCATCAATCGCAACAAAATGGGATTTGGAAGTTATCACCGCTTCGGCGACATGCCGATCGCGGAAGTGTCTGTTTTGCTGGAATTCCCCTGGGCGCCCTGAGTCTCGACTGCTACCGTCCAGCTCAATCCAGCCTGTCCTAGGCCCGTCTCATGTTTCCTCGGTCCGTTGAATCTGTGGCGACAAGCGTTCAACAAGCGACCGAACTTTCCATGGATCCGGCCCATGCGTCAGCTCAAGCCGAGGCCCTGGTGGGGATCGACGACGTTCAGAAATCCCTGAATCGCTCCCGCGCTTCGGTGTATCGCTACACCAACACAGACCCACGCAACCTCAACCCTCCGTTCAACCCCCGCAAGCTGAACCCGGAGTACCGCAGCGATCAGAAAGATCCGCTGATGTTCCACCCCAATGAGGTGGCGCGCTTCGCCAAAGATGTTCTCCGCATCAAAGAAGTCACTGTTGAGGTGCTGAACTCTCCTTCAACGGCGACGCAGCAAATCCTGGGATCGATCCTTGAGGAGCTTCGGCTGATCCGTACCCATCTCGAGGCGAGTGGGGCATCACCCTCTGATCTGAGCGCACGACTCGACCAGCAGGACCGGCCCGCTGCTTAATGATCGGTGCGTCCTGTTTTTTGCAGTGACAGAATGAGTTCAACAACGTTGTGATCGGAAGAGGGAGCTTTTCAAGCCCCCCGTTTTATGGCCTCAGATGTTCCCCACCCGTCTAACGACGACGCCATCGCGTCTTCGGAGGCGGATGAGCCGTTCAGTCGTCGCGCCTCGTTGACGGCCGTCAAAGGATTGCTGATTGCTGTTGTCAGTTTCAGTGCTCCCCTTGTGGCTGTGATCACGGACCGAACCTTCCCATCTCCGCGACTGATCCCCACCGCCTCGGATCGGCATGGATCTCCATCAGCTCCCCCCGTCACCTTCGCCAGGCTTGGTGAATCTCATCGTTGAGATTCCGGCAGGAAGCAGAAACAAATACGAGTACTCCGCCGAAGCCGGCGTGATGGTTCTGGATCGGGTGATGCACTCCTCGGTGCGTTACCCCTTTGATTACGGCTTCATCCCCAACACGCTGGCGGAGGATGGATCTCCCCTCGACGCCATGGTGATCATGGCTGAACCCACGTTCGCTGGTTGCCTGATTAAGGCTCGCCCCATCGGCGTGTTGGACCTCCACGACAAGAATGTTTATGACGGGAAGATTCTCTGTGTCCCGGACGCAGACCCCCGTCAGGACGAGATCCGCAGCATTCGTCAGATCGCTGCCTCCCAGCTGGAGGATGTCGCGGAATTCTTCAGGACCTACCGCACGTTGCAGGGCAGCGTCGTATCGATTGATGGATGGCGCGACCTCGATGCGGTTCAGCCATTGCTTGATTCCTGCATCAATGCAGCCGATTGATCTCAGGCAAGAGCCCCTTGATCAGGCCGGATGCTTGTAAGTTGGTGCGCACTGAGATTTGCGGAACCCGTGCCCACCATCCGATTCGAGCAGGAAGGCCAGCAGGTTGGCTGCATCGAGGGCGCAAATCTGCGTAAGGCTGCACTTGATGCGGGCGTCAACCCCTACAAGAGCCTCAACAACCTCAACAACTGCAGTGGCGTTGGTCAGTGCGGCACCTGCGTGATGGAGGTGGTTGAAGGGCAAGCCAACCTGTCCCCCCGCAGCGATGTTGAAGAGGTTTATCTGGCCGATCGTCCTGCCAACTTCCGCCTGAGCTGCCGCACCACAGTGTTTGGTGATGTCACCGTTCGCACCCGCCCCGCTGAAGGTGTGGGCCGCGGCTCCAACAGCCTCGTTGGTGCGATTAAATCCCTGTTCGGCCGCTGAGCCTTGGCCGGAACCCTTCAGGTTTACAGCTACAACCGCTGCAGCACCTGTCGAAAGGCATTGGCCTGGCTCACTGAGCGAGGCATTGCCCATCAGGTGCATGACATCACCCTGACTCCACCGTCCAAGGAAATGTTGGTGGCCGCTCACCAATCCCTCGGTGACAGGAAACTGCTGTTCAACACCAGCGGCCAGAGCTATCGCGCCATGGGCGCGGCAGCAGTGAAGGCTCTGTCGGATGAAGAGGCTCTCGAGGCCTTGGCTGCTGATGGAAAATTGATCAAACGACCGTTCGTGGAGGTGAACTCTTCCACTTACCTCACCGGCTTCAAGCCTGATCTTTGGGAATCTGCACTCCAGGGCTGAAGTTCAAGCCATCCAATTCGCTGATCAGGGCGTCCACATCGCCTTGGTCGCGGATCTGACGGAAGCTTGAGCGTTTGATCTCTTCCAGGAGGGCGACCAGCAGATCCTGGCTGCGGCTCAGCACAGGCCCCTGTTCCAGGGTGTGGGCCAGCTCCTCCCAGAGCCGATCCAAGGCCTCGGATCCAAGCGATTCCAGAACAGGGTCCCGCTGACCGATGCGGTTTCCGGCTCCCTTGGACAGGTCGAGCACGGAGGTCACCATGCTTTCTGCCAGCTGGCGGCTGAATTCCGATTCGGCGTTTTGCAGTCCAGGTAGTCGCCGTAGGGCATCCGGCACCACGTTCCGGTCCAAGCTCTGCTGCACCAGATGGCTGATCACGGCTTGCAGCTGCGGTCGCATGGCCGGGCCAATGCGGGTGAGCAGAAGGGGAAGCCACAACCGCAACAGCTCGATCACCTCCCGCTCATCGTTCAGATCACTGCTCTGGTAGCTGCAGAGTCCGCGAACCCTCTCCGGCAGCTGTGGTGATCGAATCAGTTGCTGCAGAGCATCGACCACCCTGACGGCGATCACTTCAAACAGCTCCACAGCCAACAGGGCCACCACGCCGCGGCTGATCACGGCACGCAGCGGTTCGAGTTGCAGGAGGCCCGCTCCGCAAAGCCGTTCTGTGACCGGAACCACCCTGAGCCAGCGCGCAAACGGCAGCAGCAGGGGCAGGTCGATCCAGCGGCGTAACAGGGCATCGCGCCAGCGGATCGCCGGATAGCGCTGTTTCAGGCGCCAGGCACGCAGAAGAATGTCGAGCAGAAACAGCAGTTGAAATGGCGTGTCGATGCGCCAGCTCAAATCGCTGGGGCGCCCGTTTTCATCGATGCTTCGCCAGTAGTTGCTTTCCACTAGCGGCAGGATCTGCTGGCTCCAGAACTGACGCTCCTGGCTCCAGGGGGAGCGTTCCAGATGCTCGGGGCTCAGGAGAAGGTTGGCGGAGTCACGGGCTGATTCCAGGCCGGTGCGGGCGCGCAGTCGGTTCTTGAATTTTTCAAGGGCGCCGGCTTGGCCTGAACTGATGAACGGATTACTGTCCATCAACGCTGTGGTGAGCACCACCTGGTGCTGCAGCAGATCGGTGCTTACCGCCGTGCGCGGGCCGTTTTGTCGCAGGGCACGATCCAGGGCGGTGTAGGCCTTGAGGTAAGCCTCGGTGTCGCGATGGGGTTCGATGCCCTTGAGGGGATCCAGCCACGGGGTGATGTCCGGCAGCCAGGGCAGGGGAACCACCAGGGGAAGCGATGGCACCGGATAAAGATTGCGTTGCAGCCAGAAGTTGCGCAGGGGGATGTAGGTGAGGTCGATGGCGACCCAGGTGAGATTGACTGCGGCAATGACAGCAATGGCCTGGTCCCACCGGCGCCAGCTGAACAGGCCGTGTTGGGGCTTGAGGGCTTTCCAGCGTGGACGGATCATGGGGCCTGCAGGCTCCCCCTATCGTGGGTCGAAAGATTGAGCCTGCCCACATTGAACGCGGAGAGAGAACCTTCCGATGTGAAGGGCAGAGTCAGCGCGATCTGGGAGTTCTGGGCCCCTTTTCTGTTCACGGTTTCGCTGTATCTCCTGCTTCGGCAGTTCGCCTTTGAAGCCCGCTACATCCCTTCGGGATCAATGCTGCCGGGTCTTCAGGTGGGCGACAAGTTGATCGTCGAGAAGCTTTCCTACCGCTCCCGACCTCCTCAGCGGGGAGAGATCGTTGTGTTCAACTCCCCCAGTGCCTTTGATCCCGTCTGGAAATTGGAGGGGGGGCAACCCAATCCACTCAAGTGCGGCTTCGTCACCTTCCCAGGCATCAGCTGGGTTGTTGATCGTGTGCTGTTGCAGCGTTATCCCGAATGTGAGGCTTGGATCAAACGGGTGGTGGGTGTTCCTGGTGATGTCGTGGAGGTGAACAGCCGTGGTGCCGTAACAATCAACGGCACGGCCTTCAAGGAGCCTTACGTCACCAACTTCTGCTCCGATCGCGACGGAATGATTGGCTGCAAGGGCCTCTATGCCGTGGTCCCTGAAGGCAACGTTGTTGTGCTGGGCGACAACCGCCGCAACAGCCAGGATGCCCGTCGCTGGCCAGGCGGCCCATTTTTACCAGACGATCAGATCATTGGCCGTGCCGTCTTCCGCTTCTGGCCCCCTTCGCGCATCGGTTCGCTCAGCAATTGAGGCCACAGGCCACAACGCGTCCCTGAAGCTCGCGGCCCAGCCAGGGAATGTTGGCTGCACGCGGTGCCCCGGAGGTTTTGCTGCTGATGGTCCAGCGTTGATCGGGATCGAACAGCAGCCATCGCCGGCTGCCCTGCTCAAGCTGTTCAGGCGGCTGGTCGATCAGGGCTGACGGCCCAAAGCTGAGGGCCTGCCAAAGATCTTCCGTGGTCCAGCGGCCCGGCCGCACCAGGGCATTCCACAGCGCAGCAAGCACCACATGGTGGCCGCTTAGGCCTGCGGGGCGCTGGTCGCCCGGCAACAGCATGTCCTCCTCATCCAGAGGAACAGCATGCACAGCCACGGCGGTGATCGTTCGCTGCTGAACGGCCTGGATCAACTGCTCGCGATCGTCCGGGCCACCGAGGGAGGGGCAGACGCGCCAGCCCGGATCGCTGCTGGCCAGCATGCTGCGGTCGGTGAGGAGATGCCACCAGCTCACGCTGCTCAGGGGCGGGAACTCGCAGCCTGAAAGCTGCTGCACCGCTGCTGCTGTGGAGAGGTTCATCAGCCGCAGCTGTCGTTCCGGATGGCGTTGATGCAGCAGCAGCAACTGGCTGAGGGGAACGGTCTCACTGGTGATTGGATCCGCTGGCCACCCGGCCCGCAGCGTCTCCACGCCTTCCCGCACCAGCCCCTCCCCCTGCAGCGCGGGATCCCGGGGTGCCACGAGCACTGGGCATCCCCCCATTTCTCCGAGCAGCAGTCCCCGTTCCAGCAACGGGGTTGGAACCACGGCGTCATCATCCGCCAGTCCGATGGCACCGTGTTCGAGAAGATCGCCGTGGGGGGCGAGTTCTTCCGCTTTGCCGCTGCGGCTGAAGCCTCCCCAAAGGTGCAGACGAACCGTTGCTGTCTGATCCTGCTCGAGACTGAATCCCTGGAGCCGCTCCGGACAATCGCGCCAGCTGCTGCTGCGGGGAAGCAGGCCAATCTGGCCATAGCCCCCTGCGGCGGCACAGTGGCGCAGGCTTATGGCTGTTTCTTGATCCCCACTGAAGGGGGTTTCAAGGATGGAATGGGGATCCACCAGGCAGGGGGCGACCAGTTGATCCGGTGCTGGGCTGGCCTTGATGCCCAGGCCCAGGGCCTGCTGCCGGGCTTCGTCGTCAAAGCCGACGAGAACCCCCTGGTTGATCAGGACTGCACCGAGCTGCACTGAATGTCCGGGGCCACGCAGGACGCGCACCGGATCCAGCAGCAAGGTGTCGTTCATGACGTTAGAGAGCGCCTGCTGCCGTGCGGTCAATCACGCTTCCGAAGTGGGAGGTGAGGTTGAGGCAGGTCACCACTGCAGGCTGGCCTGGATCGGCTGCGATGTCGACCACCGTGACACCACCGTTGCCTTGTTTGACGGCCCAGATGTCGGCCGGGGTCAGCCCCAACAGGTCGCAGAGGATCGTTTTGTTGACGGCGTCGTGGGCTACCACCAGCACCGTTTCCTCAGGCGTCAGCTCGCCAGCGATCTCTCCCCAGCTTCGGACGGAACGGGCCCACACGTCCTGAATGGTTTCTCCTTCAGGCATCTGCACGGTTTCCGGAGCCCGTTTCCAGGTGTCCAGCAGCTCCGACCAGTCCTCTCTGATTTCAGATTCGAGCTTGCCTTCCCAGACTCCGTGTCCGATCTCCACCAGTCCGTCGATCTGGGTCAGGGGCACATCGGGATGGGCCTCGAGAATAATCTGGGCCGTTTCGGTTGGACGCGACAGCGTGCTGCTCCAGGCCCGATCGATGGGGATGTCTTTGAGGAAATCGCGGGCGGCCGCGGCTTGACTGCGACCGTTCTCATTCAGCGGAATATCGATCTGCCCTTGGAAGCGCCCGGCTTTGTTCCAGTCGGTTTCGCCGTGGCGCACCAAAATCAGCCTGGCGTTTTTGCCTTTCTCCGGCAGCGGTTGCAGGTGTGTGGTGCTGTTCAGGCATTCGATCTGCACCTGGGGGCCGTTGTCTCCCGGCCGGATGTTGAAGACCGAAAGGGAGGTGTTGTCGACGCGGAGACGCCGGAAGCCGTGGTCGGGTTCCCCCAGCAGCACCAGCATCAGGCAGCGCAGGATGGCGTTGTGGGCCACCACCAGCACCGTGTCGTTGCCGGTGGCGGGATGGCGCTCCAACAGTGTGCTGATGAAGCCCCGCGCCTGTTCCATCAGCTCAGGCAGTGGCTTGTAGCTCGAACCATCACGACGCTGGAGCTCCAGCTCCATGGGCCGCTGCTTCCAGATCTTGTAGGCCTCCGTTGAGCCTTGCATCAGCTCGTCGATGGTCTGGCCGGACCAGGGCTCAAGATCCACTTCCAGCAGTCCGTCATCAAAGACTGGATCTGGGGCCTGGCCGCCTTGGGTCTCCAGCAGGCTCGCCGTCGTCGCAGCCGCCCGCTGCAGGGGGGAGCTGTAGACGGCCTGGATGCTCACGTCCTGAAGCGAGCGGCCCAGGGCCCGGGCCTGCTCATGCCCCTCCTCGCTGAGGTTCGAGAGATCATCGCGGCCCTGGATCCGCCGTTCCTTGTTGAAACTGCTGAGACCGTGGCGGACCAGAAGAAGACGAAGGGGCACGGTTCAGCTTCAGGGCGCGGCCATCGTATGGAAGCGGCCTTTCGGGGGGACAATCGTGGGCAGTTGAAGCCCGCTGGTGCCCAGTTCCCCACAACCGGTTTCCCCGCGCTGGAAGGGACTTCTGGCGGCCTTATCCCTCGCTTTGGCCGGTTTCATCTGGTTGTCGGGCTTGATGGACAGCCTCTCGAGACCTTCGGTGGCACCGGCCCTGAGCCTTCAGCAGCAGGAGCTGACGCTTCTCGCTGAATCAGCGGTGCCGCCTCCGTTGCGGGACGCTCTCCTGGGGGAGTCGCCGCGGGATGCGCTGCTCAAGGCTCTGGAGGGCATCAGCCCAGAGGAGCGCAATGAGCGGCAGCAACAGATGCTTCTGCTGTTGCAGGGCCAAGGTTCCGCAGCAGCGGAGCTCGAACGCCAACACGACGACCCATTGCTCCAGCAGTTGCATTGCGAAGCGGGTGCCTCTGATCCGACGCTCTGCATCGATGCTGCAGCCGCGGGGCAAGCGGCGTTCCGTTTGGCCGTCAGCACGGTGCTGCCCCTGGTGACGGCCCTGCTCGGTGGACTGTTGCTGTTTGGTCAGGCCTGGCGTCTGCTGCGAGGTCGGCTGATGGCCTGGCCCGATGTTCAGGGGCCGGAGCTGACCCTGGTTGATATGGCCCTGCTGGTGGCCGGTGGCTTTGTGGTGATCAGTGCCGTTGGCGTTCCGCTGGTGGCGCTTCCGTTGGTGGGTGCACTGACGGCGGGGCTGGGCAGTCCTCGTCGTGAAGCCGTGAGTGTGGTGATCAACTACGGCGTGATGGCCCTGCCAAGCCTGCTGATCCTGTGGCGGCAACTGCGCTCGTTGCCCATGGAAAGGGCGCCGCTTGGGGGGTGGATGCAGTGGCGCGTGCGTCCGCTGCTTTCAGCTCTGCGGGATGCCCTGGCGGGCTGGTTGATGGTGACGCCGGTGGTGATGCTCACGGGGTGGTTGCTCGTGCGCCTGGTCGGTGATCCCGGGGGCAGCAATCCGCTGTTGGAGTTGGTGCTCGGCAGCCGTGATCCGCTTGCCCTGGCCTTGCTTGCGCTCACTGCGGTTGTGCTGGCCCCGCTGTTTGAGGAGACGATTTTCCGCGGTGCCTTGTTGCCGGTGTTGGCGATGCGACTCGGTCCCCTCCCGGGGGTCCTGCTCAGTGGCCTGTTGTTTGCCATGGCCCACATCAGTGTTGGCGAGTTGGCGCCGCTCACGGTGTTGGGGGTTGGGCTTGGTTTGGTGCGGCTGCGCAGCGGACGCCTGTGGCCTTCGGTGCTGATGCATGGGCTCTGGAACGCCGTGACGTTCCTGAACCTGCTGCTGCTCTGAACCTTGCCCCGCCTTTCTGCAGGTGGTTCACTGGCCTATTCGCCTGTGATCCCGGTGGTTGCCGCTCCGGAACAGCGTGCATCGACCACAGCTTTCGAGCTGATTCAAGGGTCACTGTCCTCCGGACGCATTGCACGACGCTCGCCTCTTCTTGGGGGGCTCCATCGCCTGATGGACGGCACGCTGCTGGGGTTGATTGCGGCGGTTGCCGTTCTGGCTGGTCTCACGCTGCACTGGCAGCATCGCTGGACTGTGGCCTTCCGCCTGCTGGAGGCAACCAGAACCCAGGCGCACCGTTTGACGGAATCAACCGCTGTGATGGAACAGCATCTGTTGCTGCGGTCTCAGCAGCCCAACCGCCTGGTGCCAACGCAGGTGGCCAATTTGGTGCATCTTGATCGCCCTGATCTGGGGGCGTTGCAAGCCTCCGCCTCCTCGCCCATGGCATCGCTCCAGGCCCTGGGGAATCAGCCCATCCGGGCGGGGTACTGATGACGCGGGCGCCAGGGCGTCGACCCATCCGTTCGCGCCGCTCCCGCGCGCGAGTCGTTCCCCTGACCCAGGTTCCCCCCAAGCGGCTCTGGATCATCTTCTGGATCCTGGCGGCAGGCTTGCTGGGGCTGGTGGGTCGCATGGCCTGGCTGCAGTTGGTGCAAGCCCCCGACCTGGAGCAGCGTGCCCGTCAGCTGCAAACCCAGCGCACCCAACCCTTGGGGCAACGCCGTCCGATCGTCGATCGCACCGGCCGTTTGGTCGCGATGGATGAAAAGCGGTTCCGGCTCTGGGCCCATCCCCGCTACTTCAACATGCCGGGAGATGCCCCTAACCTCGTCCGCCCTGCCGAAGATGTGGCGGCGGTGTTGGCCGATCCCTTGGCTCGTCCTGCGCCTGCGCTGCTGAAGGCCATGGGAACCCAGGCCTCGGGGATCAAATTGGCTGAGGAGCTGGATCCGGAAACGGCCGATCGCATCCGGGACCTTGGAATCAGCGGCCTGGATCTGGAGGCCTATCCCCAGCGGGTGTACCCCCAGGCGTCGTTGTTCGCGAACGTGGTGGGTTTTCTCAATGCGGAGCGGCAACCTCAAGCGGGTCTTGAGCAGAGCCGTAATGGGGATCTGGCTCGCCATGAGCAAACCCGATACCTCCGCCGCGGCGCTGATGGCACGCCATTGCCGGCCAACCTCGCCCCGGGAGCCTTCTATGGCGATGATTTGCGCCTGCAGCTGACGCTGGATTCCAGGCTCCAGCAGGTGGCCCTCAAAGCCCTTGCGGAGCAGGTTGCCAAGTGGAAAGCCCAGAAGGGCGCCGCAATCGTGATGGATGCCACCAACGGTGAGTTGTTGGTGCTGGCATCGACACCCACCTATGACCCCAACCGCTACTGGGATTTCCCGACGGGGCGGTTTCGTGAATGGTCCGTTCAGGATCTCTATGAACCGGGCTCAACGTTCAAGCCGATCAACCTGGCTCTGGCCCTTCAGGACGGTGCCATTCAGGCGACGGATCGGGTGAATGATGTGGGCAAGCTGATGGTCGGTGGTTGGCCGATCAACAACCACGACAAAAAAGCCCATGGTTTGGTGGATTTCGCCACCGTGCTGCAGGTGTCAAGCAACGTCGGCATGGTCCAGGCCATGCGCCGTCTTGACGACGACGCCTACTGGAACTGGATGGAGCGTCTTGGCATCAATCAGCGTCCTGACACCGACCTCCCTGGAGCGGTGGCTGGTCAGCTCAAGAGCAAGAAGCAGTTCACCAGTCAGCCGATCGAGCCGGCGACGACGGCCTTTGGTCAGGGGTTTTCGCTCACACCGCTCAAGCTGGTGCAGCTCCACGGGATGCTGGCCAACGGTGGCAAGTTGATCAGTCCCCACATCACCCGTGGCTTCCGCTCGGGTGATGCCTTGGCTCCGGCGGCGGCACCCAGTGGTCAGCAGTTGCTGAACCCGGAGGTCACGCGCACGGTGCTCCAGTGGATGGAATCTGTGGTGGATCAGGGCAGTGGCAAGGGTGTGAAAACACCCGGCTACCGCATTGGTGGCAAAACAGGAACGGCGCAGAAGGCCCTCAATGGGATCTATCTCCCAGGAGCCAAGATCTGCAGCTTTGTGGCGACCTTGCCGATTGAGGATCCCCGTTATGTGGTGTTTGTGGTGGTGGATGAGCCCCAAGGCGAACACGCCTATGGCTCCACCGTGGCCGTTCCTGTCGCCAAACAGATCATTGATGCCTTGCTGGTTGTGGAGCGCATCGCCCCCTCAAAACCTGCTGAATTGAACAAGCTTTTGAACAGCTGACGCATCAAAAAGCGCGGCTACGTTACGGGTATTGAGCCGTCGTACACCATGGCCAGCCTGCTCGATCAGCTTTCACAAATGACCGTGGTCGTTGCCGACACGGGTGATCTGGAGGCGATCCGCAAGTTCACCCCTCGGGATGCCACCACCAACCCGTCGTTGATCCTGGCTGCTGCACAGATTCCGGCCTATCAGAGCCTGATTGATGAGGCTTTGCGGTCATCGCGCAAGTTGATGGGTAGTGATGCAGCGGTGGAAGACGTGGTGCGGGAAGCGCTCGATGAGATCAGTGTGATCTTCGGCAAGGAGATCCTGAAGATTGTTCCCCGTCGTGTGTCAACGGAGGTGGATGCTCGCCTGAGTTTTGACACCGACGCCACGATTGAAAAAGGGCGCAAGCTGATTCGTCTGTACAACGATGCCGGCATCAGTAACGATCGGGTTCTGATCAAAATTGCCTCCACCTGGGAAGGCATCAAAGCTGCCGAGGTGCTGGAGAAAGAGGGGATTCACTGCAACCTCACGCTCCTGTTTGGTTTCGGTCAGGCCGTTGCCTGTGCCGAAGCCGGCGTCACTCTGATCTCCCCCTTCGTGGGGCGCATCCTGGATTGGTACAAGGCTGAAACCGGGCGCGACTCTTACCCCGGACCTGAGGATCCGGGTGTGATTTCGGTGACCAAGATCTTCAACTACTACAAGACCCACGGCTACGGCACGGAGGTGATGGGGGCGAGCTTCCGCAACATCGATGAGATCACGGAGTTGGCCGGTTGTGATCTGCTCACGATTTCACCGAAGTTGTTGGATCAGCTCCGTGAGACGGATGCTGTGCTGACCCAGAAATTGGATGCCGCCCATCCCACCGATGGCGAAGCCAAGATCCACGTCGATCGCGCCACCTTTGATGCCCTAATGCAGGACGATCGGATGGCCAGCGACAAACTCACCGAGGGCATTAAAGGCTTCAGCAAAGCCATTGAAACCCTGGAGCATCAACTGGCCCATCGTCTGGCTGAACTGGAGGGTGGATCCGCCTTCCGCCACGCCGTTTCCGAGATCTTCATGCTCAACGACATGAACGGCGATGGCTCGATCACCCGCGACGAATGGCTCGGAAGTGATGCCATTTTTGATGCCCTGGATCAGGACCACGACGGCCTGATCTCTCAGGAGGATGTGCGCCAAGGCTTTGGCGCAACACTGACGCTGACCTCTGTCTGAGTCGCGCTGGTTCCATGCATGCCCTCGACACCATGCGTGCATTGGCCAGCAAGGCCGAAGTGATTCATCTCAATCAGGGTGACGTGCTGTTTCGTACCGGCGAAACCGGCACCTGCATGTACGGCCTGCTGGAGGGATCGGTGCGGCTCACCTGGATCGATTCAGCAGGCCATGAGGGACATGAAGACATCCCTGTGGGTCATGTGTTCGGCGCAGGGGCCTTGGTGATGGAGGACCATCAGCGTCTGAGCACCGCCACGGCCACCAGGGATTGCCGTTTGATTGCCATGAACCGCGACAAGTTCCTGTTTGCGGTTCAGGAGACACCGATGTTCGCAGTGCAACTCCTCGCATCGATTGATGCCCGTTTGCGGGACATCAAGTTGGCCGACGGATGATCGATGGGCGGGGCGATTTTTAAAGCGAAAACGGCATAATTGCCCAACTTTTGAGTCTGGCTTGGTGCACAGCCGTCCCCTGCGTCTTGCGCTGCGGTTGGGTTTGTTCCAGCTCAGCCTGGGGATCCTCGGCGTCCTGATCCTGGGACTGCTGAATCGTCTCTTGATTCAAGACATTCAGGTCCCGGCGGTGCTGGCGGCGGTTGCCGTTGGTGGTCAGCAGTTGATGGGTTTCACCCGCGCCTGGTTCGGCCATCGTTCCGATCGCATCCCCATCAGCCGGCTGCGGCGCACGCCTTTCATCATCAGCAGCACTGTCGCGATTGCCCTGTTGTTCGGTGTTGCCTGCCAACTGGTGCTGCGCTTGGCCACCAGCATGGAGGCCTCCGGCGGTGAGCTGAATGCGCTGCTGATGGGTTTGTTGATCCTGGTTTTTGTTGGGATCGGCACCGCGATTGCCGCTGGTGGCACGGCGTTTTCAGCCTTGATTGCGGATCGCACCACGGAAGCCGAACGGCCGCGGGTGCTGTCAGTGGTGTGAGGGATGCGTCTCCTGGGGGTGTTGCTGGGAAGTGTTCTGGTGAATCAGGTGTTCGGCAGTGCCTGTGCGGCTGATGCCAGCCGCGCTGCGGTGCTGGCTGGTTTGGAGCGTCTGTCGCTGGTGACGCCGCTGCTGTTGCTGGGGCTTGGGGTGGTGTCGGTCTTTGGCGTGGAGCGCCGCACCACAAGCTTGATGCTGCCAGCGGGGTCGGTCCCCCCCGATGTCCCCCAGCGGTTGGCTTTGCCCCAGTTGTTGTTGCAACTCCGCAGCATCCCCCAGGCCGGCCGCTTCCTCGGGGTGCTGTGCCTGTTCACCTTCAGCATGTTCCTCAATGATGCGGTGCTTGAGCCCTACGGTGCCGCCGTCTTTTGCATGAGTGTCTGTGCCACCACATCGCTGAATGTGTTGCTTGCCCTGGGCTTCTTTGCTGGCTTGGGTCTGAGTGGCTTCTGCTTGATTGACCGTGTCGGCAACATCAGAACGGCCCGGGTGGGTGCAGTGTTGGCTGCTTTGGCGTTGTTGGTGATGCTTTGGGCCGGCTCTGGGCAGTCCATCCCCCTGTTGCGAACTGCCGTTGGTTTGTTTGGCCTGTCACTGGGGGTTTGCATGAATGCCTGCCTCACCTTGATGTTCAGCTTTGTGCAGCCCGGCCGCAGCGGCTTTCTGCTTGGTGTTTGGGGGGCGGGCTATGCCTATTCCTGCGGCCTGGCCACCATCAGTGGAGGCGGTCTGCTCACCTTGCTCAAAGCCTGGAACGGTGGTGATTTGTTTGCTGCCTATGGCGGCGTGTTCGGCCTGCAGATGGTTTGTTTCCTGGGTGCCGCATTGATGACGCGCAGCTTGGATGTGGTGGCTTTCCGCAACACGGTGAAAACCCGCTTTGCCGATGTCATTGAAATGGCAGTGGATTGAAGCTTGGCTGGAGCTCCGGATCCACTAGAACCGGGTTCCTTTCATTGCAGTGAATGGCCGCGCTGCAGATCGTCTGGTTCAAGCGTGATCTGCGGATCGTTGATCACCGGCCCCTGGCGGCTGCTGTGGAGCGTGGTGTGGTGCTGCCGTTGTATGTGGTGGAGCCGGAGTTGTGGCGGCAGCCCGATGCCTCCGGGCGGCAGTGGATGTTTTGCCGGGAGTCTCTGCTGGAGTTGCGCCAGGCCTTAGCGGATCGGGGCCAACCCTTGGTGGTGCGCACTGGAGATGTGGTGCAGGTGCTCGAACGGGCCCGGCGTCAGTTCGGCATCGATGGGCTGTGGAGCCATGAGGAAACCGGCAATGGCTGGACGTATGACCGCGACAGACGCATTGGCGCCTGGGCCCGTCAGCACGGCATCGTCTGGACGGAACTTCCGCAGTTCGGGGTGACGCGCCGGATGCGCAGCCGCAATGGCTGGGCCAAACGCTGGGAGGTTCAGATGACGGAGCCCATCACCCCCGTGCCGGCCGCATTGCAATCGCTGGAGGGCATTGATCCCGGTGTGATCCCGGAGCATCCCTGTTCAGATCTGCTGTCGGATGTGTGTCCGCAGCGTCAGATCGGAGGGCGTTCGATCGGCCTTGAGGAGCTGAACGACTTTCTGCAGCACCGCGCTCAGCGCTATCAACGGGCGATGTCGAGCCCCAACATGGCGTTCACCGGGTGTTCGCGCCTGTCGGCTTATCTCACCTGGGGTTGCCTTTCGATGCGGGAAGTGCTGCAGACCAGCCGCAGCTATAGCGGCCGCGGCGTCAGCAGCTTTGAATCACGGCTGCACTGGCACTGCCATTTCATTCAGAAGTTGGAGGATCAGCCTGCAATTGAATTCAGCGATTTCCATCCGTTCATGCGGGGCATTCGTGCAGCTGACGCTGAGCGCTTGACGGCCTGGAGCGAAGGTCGCACCGGCGTCCCCTTTGTGGATGCCTGCATGCGCGCCTTGCGGGCCCATGGCTGGATCAACTTCCGCATGCGGGCGATGTTGATGTCCTTCGCCAGCTACAACCTCTGGCTTCCCTGGAGAGATAGTGGCTTGCACTTGGCGCGCCAGTTTGTGGATTACGAACCGGGGATTCACTGGAGCCAGTGCCAGATGCAGTCGGGCAGCACCTCGATCAACACGATTCGGATCTACAACCCGATCAAGCAGGGCATGGACCACGACCCCCAGGGGCTGTTCATCCGTCAGTGGTGCCCTGAACTCAAGGATGTGCCCACGATTCACATTCATGAGCCCTGGATGCTGGGGGGTGGCATGCCAGCACCGATCGTTGACGTCACCACATCGATGCAGGAGGCCAAAGATCGCATCTGGGCAATTCGCCGATCAGCCGGTTTTGATCGCCATGCCGATGCGATTCAGCGCAAGCACGGCTCCCGTAAGGCGGGGTTGAAGCCAACAACGGCTCGCCGCCGCCGGCGCCAACCTCAGCAACCCGACAACGGTAGCCAGCAGCTCAGCCTCGGTCTTTAGTTGCGCTGCAACAGAAGCTTCCCCTAGGGGATGACAAATCTCCCATGTGTTTCGCAGTCTGGAAGATTGCACGCGAGACCCTCTGTTTTGGCTTTCAAAGAGGCTTGCTAGATCCATAAAGCATGCTTATAGATTTCATGGTTTTCTAATGTTTTGAATGGTTGCGCAGGGTAGGGTGAAAATGATTTTCTTTTCTCGATGAAAATTCAATTGCTTTCCGCTGCTGCCGCCAGTTTTGCTCTGTTTGGCGCTGGTGCACCCGCGCTGATGGCTGCCTCTGCTGATGGAGGAATTGCGGTGCATGAGCTCAGCGACGATGGGAAACAATCTTCGTTTCGTGGCAATCCCAAAAGCAGGCTGCCCATGCGGAAGAATCCCCCTAGAGCCAATCAGTTGCGTTCCCCCTCCCGTCGTGACGGTGTACCTGGATCCAGCGTCGATAAGGGAAGAAAAAATGATGCCTACGGAACGGCAAAGTGGGCCTACACCACATCCTTGGTGAAGCTTGGTAAGAAGCCGAAGGAAAAGGATCAAAATGCTGCAGTATCAGCAGTTCCTTTTCTGAATGCCGGCAAACTATTTATGAGGTTTGGGAATAGTAATTATGTTTGCAGTGGATCAATGATCGGCAAAGGCATTGTCGTCACTGCAGCGCACTGCATTGCTAATTGGGGTCAAGGTAAATCAGGAATAGCTGATGAGGTTTACTTTATTCCCGGAGCAACGAAGCGCGCTAACTCAACCAGTTCAGGCCCGGTTGGGCGCTGGAAAGCGAAAGATATTGTATACCCCACATGTTACATAAACGGCACTTGTAAAAATAAATCCGGCGGTGTTGTAAGTAGCAATGATATCGCGATCGTCGTTCTTGGCGGTAAGAAAAACAAATTGCCTTGGAAAAAAGGCGTTGGATACTATGATTATGGATGGAATGGCTATGGTTTCACAACTGGATCTTCTTTGGCTAGCTCGAAGTCTATGGCACAGATTACCCAGCTTGGATACCCAGCAGCTATCGGTGATACCTCATCCAATCGTGGTGGTGCGATGATCCGAACTGATTCACCTGCAATGTATTCTTTGGAGGCAGCTGGTGTGAAGAATCTGGTGTGGGGTAGTTCTCAGACTGGCGGTAGCTCAGGTGGTCCAGAACTTGTCAATTTTGGTACTAAGCCTAATTACGGTCCAGGTTCTAGCGCTGGTTCAAAGGCAAATTCCAGTCTTGTTATTGGAGTTACCAGCTGGGGCTACGTTTCTACGACTGTCAACCTTCAAGGTGCTTCATGGTTCGGTCAGAATGATGAGTTCGATCAACCAAGCTACACGGATGGAGCAGGCTTTAATTGGGGGGCAGGAAATATCGGTGCTTTGATGCGCTACACATGCGGCAAGGGGAGCAGCTATCTTGGTCTTCAGGCTAAAGGTTGGTGTCGTTAATTTGAATTGCTAAGTGTTTTAAGGCGGAGAATTTTTCTCCGCCTTTTTTAATGCATGAGCGTGAGAGGTTAGATTGTGTGCAGAAGTGGCTTTAATTTTCAACGACGATAGAAAAAATAACCGCAGGTCGTTCAGCTAAGACGCTTTGTTGTTCTTAAATCTTATGGCTTGCGATGAAATCATTTCTCGTGCCTTGCCTCGCGCTTTCTCTGTTGTCTTCTTCGACAGTGATGGCTGCTCCTGATACCAATGATGGTGTAACCAGCTACGACGTCAAGGATTCAGATTATTCCACAAAGATGAGTTCCTGGTCGGGGGGTAAAAGTCGGCTTCCAATGCTGAAAAGTGAACCGCCGAGGCTTCGCAACGTGGCAAAGCACAATAACGTTAAGCATGTGCCTGGATTTTACGGTCAAAAGTCACGAGGTTCCAAAGCCTATGGAACGTATAAATGGCCCTATACGACTGCTTTGGTGAAACCCGATGAAGGGTCCATAAAAGAAAGACATAAAAAATGTGATTACGTCCACGCAGCCATTTTTGGCGGCAGGAAAGTTGCATATGCGCTTTGGCAATTCAGCTTATGTGTGTAGTGCTTCATTGATCGGTAAAGGGTTAGCAGTTACTGCAGCCCATTGTGTCCATGAATATGGGAAGGGTTTATCGGGATGGGCCACTGACATTTACTTTGTTCCAGCTGCTACAAGCTCCAGTAATGTCAAAAAAGCAGGACCGATTGGCTGTTGGAAGGTAAAAACCTTCTGGATTCCCACATGTTATTACAACGGAAATTGTCGGGGAACAAGCGTGATTAATAGCAATGATGTGGCTGTTCTTATCCTTAATTCGAAGCCGAACAAACTTCCCTTCCGTAAGGGTGCAAACTATTATAATTATGGCTGGAATGGTTATGGCTTCACGACAGGTTCGACATTTTCTTCGTCTCGTTCCATGGGGCAAATCACGCAGCTTGGTTATCCAGTTGCTCTGAGCCGAGAAAAGGGCTCAAATCGCTCCTCCAAGAGTGGCCGCTCTGGTGGCAGCGTGATGATTAGAACAGATTCCGTTGGGATGTATTACGTGCCTTACACCTATGTAAAAAATATTCTCTGGGGAAGCTCTCAATCGGGAGGAAGGTCTGGTGGGCCAGAGCTTGTGAATTTCGGCACGGATGCAAAACATAATTCCGGATCATGGGCTGGTTATGATTCTGGACGTAATGTTGTGTTAGGTGTAACGAGTTGGGGCTATGTCAATCCCTATATCAACCTGATTGGTGCCTCAATGTTTGGGCAAAATGTTGAGTTCCCTTCTTCGAGTTATTCCGATGGAACAACGAACTGGGGGGCAGGAAATATCGGTGCTTTAATGCCTTCGACTTGTGGTGTTGGCTATGGGGGTTGGCAAGCCAAAGGATACTGCAGATAAACCAAGTCTATTTTGCTTGATCAGAGGCTCATTCCCATTTGAAGGGGTGGGCCTTTTTTTATCTGCGTGTTTAACGTAAAAAACAGCGTATTTTTTATGTGCATAGTTGCGGAGAGGTAGTGTTTATCAATACTTAGTGATTAGAGTTGAGTGTCAACTAAGGTCGATGCTGGTGCTAGTGATTCGGGGAGTTTGAGGGGTTCTGTGAGGGTAAACACAATCAAGGTATCTTTCTGAATCTCAACTAGTGGTGGTACTTTTTGAGGCCCTTCGTTGAAGATTGATGTTAATAAGTTGATGCCAATTTCAGCTCCCAGAACTCCTATTAAGATGGGAGGAATCGATGATGAATTGTTGTTCTCATTATAGCTATCTGCTAAGGCAAAGCCCAAAAGAGTGGGGATTAGGTTTGAGTCATTAATGCTTTCAAACATCGATGCAGTCTTCGATTGGGGCGGTTCTATGTATTCGCCGTAGCGTTCGGGGCGGATTTGAGCTGGTATGAGTCGACCATCCACCTGGATGGGAACGGCTAAACCCCGATACACAATGCGTTCAATATTAATCAGATCACCCTGCTCTTGTTTTTGGATATTGGCTGAGACGATTGAATTGGATGGAATAGCAACTTCTCCATTCTCATCATGGACATCTAGTGTTGTAAGCAATGTGATGGGGAGTGAATAACGTCTCTCGGGATCCATGACGACATCCATCAAGACACGGCAAACAATGGCACTGTTTTTAGGTAGCAATAAGGAGCTGAAATCTTCTAATTCATCGTTGTCATCATTATTCTCGAAATCAGTTTCGGCGATGTTTTCTTGGCTGCTTATGGCTTCGAGATCTTGTTGTTCAAGGATCTTTGTCTGAGTTCGACCGGGTTTGATTGCGCCCCCAATAAAAATAAAAGCAACAATTACGGCTGCAATATGAGTGGCAAGACGACGCTGCAAGGGTAACGAATTTCTAATTTAACAATTGTAGTGTAGTTTCTGCTTTCGAAAGAATATGTTTGCGTTTGGACATGGTCTTTAGTCCTGCGGTAGACCATGCGAATGAATAGCAGGCCATAGTGTCAACAGCTTTCAATCTCGGATGCACTGGTGCCGTTCTTTTATGAAGAACATTTGGGATCATCCGGTGATTGAATTCAGCGATTTCAAATCGCTTATGCCCGGTGCTTAATAGACTGGAGTCAAGGTCGCCCCAGAGTCCCTTTTGTGGATGTCTGCCTGAATGGACTCGGCTGGGTCAACTGACGAGCACGGCGTTGATTAATTTCAACCTATCTTGGTGGGTTTTGATTCTCATGCCGATAGCTGTGGTTCAGCGGGAGCATTGGTGATGTCATGATGAGCCATTTTGTCCACATAAATGGTCTAAAATCAGTAGAGATTGTGTTGAAAATGACTTGGTTGGTAGAGCCTTGCTAGTGATAGCAGCTCAACTTGAATTTTAAGTGAATGTTAATTTCATTTCTGGGGAGAAAAAAATTGCCTAGCCTTGGAGAGGTTTTTCGTGTTTGTCTATGAAGATCAATCGGTTCGCGCTTTTGTCAAGCGCTCTTCTAGCTTCTGGCGCATTTTACCTTCCCGTGTTTGCAGAGACGGGTGATGTTATTAGCCCTATTGTCACTGCTGAGGCATCCTCAAGCACATCCTCTGATCTGCGATCTTTAAAGACGGCAAAGCCGATGCCTCGACCAAAAGGTAATCAAAAACCTCAGTTTGATTCTTCGGCTGCAGGTGCCGCAGGCGTCTCTTCTAGAAGCTTCGATGGTCGAAGCGTAATCAAGTCCAAAGGTCGTGATTCGCGAGCTTGGGGCAGCTTCGGTATCCCCTATACCTCTACTCGGGTAAGGGCAGGTTACTCAAAAGGAATTACTTCATCCAAAAAGGGTTATTTAACTGCCACTTATCCTTATCGTGCTGCCGGGAAATTAACTTTTAAAAATGATGGTAAGACATTTTCTTGTTCAGCCCAGTTGATTGGCCCTTCAATTCTGATTACAGCTGCTCACTGTGTGGGACCTTTCGGCGGTAAAAAGTTTTATACTGATTTTACTTATTATCCGGCTTTATATGCCGATAGTTCCGAGACTAGTACTCCTTATGGCACATGGAAGTCCCTTGTAGAGGTTCTTCCAAGAGCTTGGTATAACGGCACAGATTCTGGAAGTGGAGCTTGTAGAAACAACGACGTAGCAATTATCGCTTTGCAGCCTGAAAGCGGCAAATTTCTCGGTAAAACTACCGGTTGGTATGGTTACTCTTGGGGGGGGTATTCTTTCCGAAAGAATTCAAAAACAAAGCGTACGACCGCTGCTGTAACAACAGTGGGTTACCCGGGCCTCCTGGATAATGGTCTGATTATGCAGCGCCAGGATGGCCCCGCATATCTTGCTAAATGCAAAGGAAAAGGCGAGCAAATTTATCAAGGATCTAACTTTACTGGTGGGTCGAGTGGTGGCGCCTGGCTTGTCAATTTTGATACCGCTAGTGTAGGTGTTCCTTCTTTTTCGGGTGGTGCTTCAAAGGGATCTCAAAGCTCAATGTCAGTTGTGGGGGTCACCTCTTGGGGCGCATCAGATCCCAATCGACCGAAGGATAATTGGTCTTCTCGTTTGGGTAAAAACAAAGAATATCCTAAATCTTCTTATACAAATGCTGATAGCAAAATGGTCGGTGAGGGAAATATTGGTTCCTTGCTCAATAGTATTTGTGCAGTTAAAGTTAAAGGCAAAAGCCTCTATGAGTTGGGCTATTGCAAATAAACTGATTGTTTAAAGAGAGCTTTGCTTCAACGTTAGAGGGCCGGTTCAGGCCCTCTTTTTTTGTTTAGATCTTACTTGCCTTCTGTAATGGCTGTTAAGTCTCTTTTGATTTCCTGGCAACATTGATTACTCGTGGCTTGTCCTGATTTGGAAGGTCCTCTATCCGAGTGTTGAATGCTTTTTTTGGCAATTGTTTCTTTGGAGTGTTGGCCTTTGTTGAGGTGAAGGTATTGACTTTTTTGGGGTCTTTCCTCTGCTGTTAGGGCCTCGCCTTTATCATTCTGCTCGGGGGGGGTGATCCGCTCAATTGCTTGCTCGACCTGCCGAGAATGTGTTTGTTAAAGGAAGGCCAGATTCTTATTCCATCTGTTATGCATCGCGTATACATGGTGAGAAACCTGTTTAAGTTGATCTCTTCAGCCGTCAATATCTTGAAATTGGTTATCTCATAAGTAGTCTTCGAATCACCCGTTGGGCGATGTCGCCATAGCCCATCTCCCCGGAGAGAATCTGAGCAATCCGCTGTGGTGCGGTGGGCCGCTTGATCCCCAGCTGATACCCCACACCGGGGAAGCGGTAGAACACCTGGGCAATGCGCCGGCCCCATGCCATCGACTCACCCCAGCGCTCCCGCATGCTGCGGCTGTAGCCCCGCAGATCCTTGCTGTCGCCCCTGAGCCATGGGCTTAGATGTCGAGCAGCTTCGCAGCCACTGATCAGGGCAGGGCGTAGTCCTTCTGCCAGAAATGGGTCGCAAAGTGATGCCGCATCTCCCACCACAACAATGCCGTTGCCATCAAGACGGTGATGGCCGTTCCACACCCGCAGTTGCCCACGCTGACGGATGCCTGCATCGGCGGCGAAGCCCAGATCCGGCAATAGCTGAGCCAGCACCTGCTCTGGGTCGGCATCCTGCTTGCCGATGAAGCTGCCTACACCGATATTCACACCACCTGCGAGGGGAAAGGCCCAGGCGAAGCCCTGTTTCACCAGGCCGAATTCAAAACGGGTGGTGCCATCGCTGAGGTTGCCTTGACCCTCGAGCCGCACCGACATGGTGGTGGCCATCTGGGGTTGTTTGGCTCCCAGGCCGAGCAGTTGGGGCCAAGGGGACCCCGAACCGTCGGCGATCACCACGGCCCGCCCCTGCCAATGGCGTCCATCGGTTGCCGTGACGTGCCATACGTCTCCATGACGCCGGATGTCATTGACCTCAACGCCTGAAAGGCGTTCCGCCCCCGCCTGAATGGCCTGATCTGAGAGCAGTTGATCGAGCCTTTCGCGGCGCACGATCCAGAACGGTGCATCCCCTGGCAATTCGGCCACCACCGGATCCTCCAGGCACCAACTGAAATCCACGCGGCGGATCACCTGTTCCACCGCCGGTTCCAATGAAAACGGAAACCACTGCTGTACGGAGGCCGCCATGCCACCACCGCAGGGTTTGATCCGCGGCTCGGCATCGCGCTCAAGCATCAGAACGTCATGGCCCGCTAATGCGAGATGCACGGCCGCCGCACCACCAGCGGCCCCGGACCCGACGATCAGGACGTCGTGGGTCCGATCTGATTCATTGCTCACACCTTGAGGATGTCGGCTTCCTTGGTGGCCAGGTGCTGTTCCAGCTCGGCGATGAATTTGTCGAGCGTTTTCTGAACGCCGTCTTGCTCGTCGTGGCTTTGGTCTTCGGAGAACTCGCCTTCCTTTTCCTGCTTCTTGATCTTGTCGATCGCATCGCGGCGCAGGTTGCGCAGTGCCACCTTGCCTTCCTCGGCGTACTTGGAGGCCAGCTTGCAGAACTCCTTGCGGCGCTCCTCGGTGAGGGGCGGCACGTTGATGCGGATGATCTTGCCGTCGTTGTTGGGGGTGAATCCGAGCTCACTCATGGCGATGGCCTTCTCGATCGAGGCCAGGGCGCTGATGTCGAACGGTTGGATCTGGATGGTCTGGGAGTCCGGGGTCGACAGGGTGGCCAGCGACTTCAGCGGTGTGTCAGCGCCGTAGTACTCCACGCTGATGCGATCCAGCAGGGAGGAATTGGCCCGGCCGGTACGGATCGTGTTGAAGTTGCGCTGGGTGGCCTCCACCGACTTGCGCATGCTGGCTTCGAGGTCCTGGGTCGACATGGTTGCTGAGGGAGGAGGCGTGCGAACTGGGTTGGCGTTGTTTAGGAGGGGTCGCCGATGCGGGACCCGATCGGTTCCCCGGCCACGGCTCTGCCGATGTTGCCAGGTTCAAACAGGTTGAAGACAACAATCGGGATGTTGTTGTCTTTGCAAAGGGCGATGGCGGTGCTGTCCATCACGCCCAGCTCGCCGCTGAGCACGTCTTGATAACTGAGCTGCGTGTGCTTCACCGCGTCGGCATGCTTGGCCGGGTCTTTGTCGTAGACCCCATCCACCTTGGTGGCTTTGAACACCACATCGGCATTGATTTCGGCGGCCCGCAGGGCAGCGGTGGTGTCGGTGGTGAAGAACGGGTTGCCGCAACCGGCGCCGAACACCACCACCCGGTTTTTCTCCAGATGCCGGATCGCTTTGCGACGGATGTAAGGCTCCGCCACTTCCTGCATGGCGATTGCGGTCTGCACTCGGGTGGGAACACCAGCCCTTTCGAGCCCGTCCTGGAGGGTGATGGCGTTCATCACCGTGGCCAACATGCCGACGTAGTCAGCTGTGGCTCTCTCCATGCCCGCTGCAGACCCCTTCAGCCCGCGGAAGATGTTGCCGCCGCCCACGACGATCGCCAGCTGGGTGCCATCGGATACCACCTTGGCCACATCGGAAGCAATCGACTGAACAATGGCGGGATCGATGCCATAGCCCTGAGATCCCATCAGAGCTTCGCCGCTGAGTTTCAGCAGGACGCGTGTGTAGGTCATCTACGGTCCAGATCCTTTCGACAGTAGCAAGCACTGGCACAAGCCTCTGATCGCCGCTTGGATGGGGAAACCGCGGCTGTTTGATGCCAGAGACCGATGCCACCCAAAGCGGTGTAATGGCCCGTCTCACGCTTTCAGCCCTGGAACGGGCCAGTCAGGATCCCGACTGCTGGCGTGAACCGGTGGTGCATCGCGCTCTGTTGGTGAGTGGGCTTTCGGTGCTCACCGCGGCTACCCGTCATCTTCAGGATGATCTCGAGGCGGCTGAAGCGGCCTGAGACCGGCTGGTTCAACCCTTAAAACTCGATGCCCGCCTGGGCCTTCACCCCCTGTTCGCGGAAGGGGTGGTGCACCAGGGTCATCTCCGTCACCAGATCGGCCCGCTCCACAAGCTCCGTTGGTGCCCCCCTGCCGGTCACCGCCACGTGGGTGAGCTCCGGTCGCTCGTTCAATCCGGCGATCACCGTATGGGCCTCGATGTAGCCCAGTTTCAAGGCCACGTTCAGTTCGTCCAGCAGCACCAATTTCACGCTGGCATCGCGCAGGTAGCCCAGGGCCGTCTGCCAGGCCGCCTCCACCAGTTGCTGATCCCGCTCTCGGTTCTGGGTTTCCCAGGTGAAGCCTTCCCCCAGGGCATGCCAGCTCACCTGATCACCGAAGGCCTGCAGTGCCCGTGCTTCGCCGGGCTCCCAGCCCCCCTTGATGAACTGAACAATCGCCACTCGCTCGCCATGGCCAAGGGTGCGCAACACCAGCCCAAGCCCGGCGGTGGTTTTGCCCTTGCCCTGGCCGGTGAACACCAGCACCAGGCCCTTCTCCTTGTTGCGTTCCTCCACCCGTTGCTTCTGCACCTGCTGGCGCCGCTCCATTCGTTTGCGGTAACCGGCATTGTCGGTTTCTGGAGCGAGCTTCCCTCCCATGCCCAGTTCCGCGGCGGATTGATCGAGGTCGTTCGTGCTCATGGAAGGAGAGGCTGTTGGCTCTTGAGAGGCTGTTGGTTCTATCGAGGCCGAGTGGCCGTGATGCGTTGCAGGGCCCGACCCGCCAGCAGTTCCTGGCTCACGCTGCTGAACCCGAGTTGCTCCAGCTCGGTGGGGAGGTCGTCCTCCAGCATGGCTGTGGCGGTGTCGGTTTCAAACAGGGCACAAAACAGTTGCTGGGGAAGCTTCAGCCAAGGTCCGGCCGGATGCAGATCCACAAGCACCAACCAGCCGCCCGGTTCCAGCAGCCGCAGGGCACTGCGCAGCACCCGTTCCCGATCGCTGCGGGGGAATTCGTGCAGGGCCACGCTCAGCTGGATGGCACTGAAGCTGGCATCGGCCAGGGGCGGATCTTCGGCCAGCCCTTCCACCCGCTCCAGGCTGGGGTGGCGTTGGGCGGCCAAATCCAGGGCTCGGGGGGAGACATCGAGCCCCGTCACGGCGTATCCCGCCGCCAGCCAGGGGGCCGCTGCTTCGCCACTGCCGCAGCAGAGATCCAGCACCGCCGCGCCGGGCTTGAGATGGGGCTGCACCGCCTCGAGCCCGAGGCCCCGCAGGCGCTCCACCCCGCCAACACTCAGCGACGACACCGCCGTGACCGTGTCGTAAATCCAGCGGTAGCGGTAGGCCAGCGGCCTCAGAAATGAGGTCATCGTTGAAGTGAAAAAAAGCAGACAGGGTGTTGTCAGGCCGGTTGCCGGGCCAGGGCTGCATCCACCGCCTGCTGCTGATCACGCCGGGTGATCCAGTGGTGATAGGTGCGGGTGTGGATCGTCACCGAGTGGCCCATCATCCTGGCGGCGACGGTGTCCGGCAGGCCGACATGGATGGTGCGCACCGCCCAGGCATGGCGAAGGTCGTAGGGGGTGATCGGCAGGTCGTAGCGGCGGAACTGCTCACTCACCCGTCGTCCCACCTGCTGCAGGGTGGTGCGCCGCAGATCGGTCTGGATGGCTGGCAGAGCGGCCGGATTCTCCGCCAGCTCCTGCAACCCGAAGTGCTCGACCCAGTCGGGGTGGAATGGCCAGCTTTGGTGCTCACCGGTTTTGGTGGTGGGCAGCACCCGCAGCACCTGATCTCCGCCCGTTGCCAGGGAGGAGCAATCGCAGAAGAACACCTCGTGGTTGCGCAGGCCGTAGGTGGCCATCAGGGCAAAGGCTAGGCGCCACTTTGGATTGGGGATGCGGCCTGCGGCCTCGAGGATCTGCGGATCGGTGGGCAGCTGGCGGAAGCGGGCCCGGTGCAGGCCATAGCCGCCGGCCTCCTGGCGCCAGTCCTCCGGCAAGGGCAGCTCCAGGTGCCGGGCCAGGGCGGCCAGGGCTGTGGCGCATTGCTGCCGGCTGCGACTGCCGTCGTCGTAACTGGTCATCGTCTGCATCAGCAGCGCTGGCTCCAGCGGCTGATCACCGCACTGACGCGCCAGTCGCCGGAGGTAGGGCAAGTAGGCACTGGTCCAGGTGGTGCGACTGCTCGCCGGTGAACGGCGTCGGCGCGGGTCGGCAAAAAAGGCTGCTTCGAAGCCCTCAATGGCGGCCTGGATTCCGATCGAACGCCCTCTGGCCGTGGCCGCAGAGGAGGAGGCCGACCAGAGCGTCCAATCAAAACTGCGCTGCTCCAGTTGCAACTGCACCAGGGCAGCGGTACTGAGGGCCTGATTCAGTCCGGCTGCATCGGCCATCAGCCCCAGGCTGATCCGTTGCAGGTCGTTCCGGCTCGGATCCCCGCGCAACGGCAGAGACCCGCGCAGGTTCAGCCGCCGACCCCGCTGTTCGATGCGCAGGCGCGATCCCTGTGCCGCCAGCTGCGCATTGGCGGTCTCCAGCGCACTTTTGAACTCCATAAATGTGTCGTTGGAACCAAGGATCGCGTCCGTGGCGGCTACGCTCAACCCCCGAAAACCGTTCTGATCGGTATGTCTCGCGTCGGTGTCGTCCTGCTGAACCTGGGTGGCCCGGAGCGGATCCAGGACGTTGGCCCGTTTCTTTACAACCTGTTCGCCGATCCGGAGATCATTCGGCTTCCCAGTCCGGCGCTGCAGAAGCCGCTGGCTTGGTTGATCAGCACCCTGCGCAGTGGCAAGTCGCAGGAGGCCTATCGCTCCATCGGTGGCGGATCACCGCTGCGGCGCATCACCGAGCAGCAGGCCCGTGAACTTCAGAGCTTGCTGCGTCAGCGCGGCATCGATGCCACCAGCTATGTGGCCATGCGCTACTGGCATCCGTTCACCGAATCCGCTGTGGCGGACATCAAGGCCGATGGCATGGATGAGGTGGTGGTGCTCCCCCTCTACCCCCATTTCTCGATTAGCACCAGTGGATCCAGTTTCCGTGAGCTGCAGCGCCTGCGTCAGTCGGATCCGGCGTTTGAGAAGTTGCCGATTCGCTGCATCCGCAGCTGGTTTGACCACCCGGGCTATGTGAAGGCCATGGCCGAGCTGATCGCGGCAGAGGTCCGCAACAGCGACGACCCCACGAAGGCCCACGTCTTCTTCAGTGCCCACGGTGTGCCGAAGAGCTACGTCGAAGAGGCGGGCGACCCCTATCAAAAGGAGATCGAAACCTGCACCGGTTTGATCATGAAGGAGTTGGCCGTTCAGATGGGCCATGAGAACCCCTTCACCCTGGCCTACCAAAGCCGTGTGGGTCCGGTGGAGTGGCTCAAGCCCTACACCGAGGAGGCCCTTGAGGAATTGGGGCAAGCCAAGACCAACGATCTGGTGGTGGTGCCGATCAGCTTCGTCAGTGAACACATCGAGACGCTTGAGGAAATCGACATCGAATACCGGGAGTTGGCCACCGAAGCCGGTGTGGTGAATTTCCGTCGGGTGCGTGCTCTCGACACCTATGCCCCCTTCATCGAGGGATTGGCGGATCTCGTGGCCACCAGCCTGCAGGGCCCTGAGGTGAGTCTCGATGCGGCGGCGGAGCTGCCCAACAAGGTGAAGCTCTATCCCCAGGAGAAGTGGGAATGGGGTTGGAACAACAGTTCCGAGGTCTGGAACGGCCGTCTGGCCATGGTTGGTTTTTCAGCCTTTTTGCTCGAGCTGATCAGTGGTCAAGGGCCGCTGCATGCCCTCGGCCTGCTCTGACCAAGCCAGGGGAGCTGCGGGCCCTTAACCTTGGGGGTCATTGACCCGTCGCCTCTGTGACTCTCACCTCAGCGTCTTCGGCCCTCACTGGGCAGCAGGCCGGTCACGGTGGCCAGAGAATGTCTGGGGCGACAGCCCTGATGGATGCCTTGCGGCGCCATGGCGTCGACACGATTTTCGGCTACCCCGGCGGCGCGATTCTCCCGATCTACGACGCACTCCACATCGCCGAGAGCGAGGGTTGGGTGAAGCACATCCTGGTGCGGCATGAGCAGGCCGGCACCCACGCGGCCGACGCCTATGCACGTGCCACCGGAAAGGTGGGCGTTTGCTTCGGCACGTCTGGGCCGGGTGCCACCAACCTGGTGACCGGCATCGCCACCGCCCAGATGGACTCGGTGCCCATGGTGGTGATCACCGGTCAGGTGCCGCGTCCGGCGATTGGCACCGATGCATTCCAGGAGACCGACATCTTCGGCATCACCCTGCCGATCGTGAAACATTCCTGGGTGGTGCGCGATCCGGCCGATCTCGCCTCCATCGTTGCCCAGGCCTTCCTGATTGCAGCCAGTGGTCGTCCGGGCCCCGTGCTGATCGACATCCCGAAGGATGTTGGCCAGGAGATGTTCGATTACGTGCCGGTTGAGCCCGGATCGATTGTTCCCAAAGGCTTCCGCAAGCCGCAGCCCCCCCGGGATGAACCGATCCTGTCGGCGCTTGAGCTGATCGCCGAGGCGGAGCGTCCGCTGCTCTATGTGGGCGGTGGTGCGATCTCAGCTGGTGCTCACGACAGCCTGCGGGTGATCGCTGAGCGCTATCAGATCCCTGTCACCACCACCTTGATGGGGAAGGGTGCCTTCGATGAAAACGACCCTCTCTCGGTGGGCATGCTCGGCATGCACGGCACGGCCTATGCCAACTTCGCCGTCACCGAATGCGATCTGCTGATTGCTGTTGGCGCCCGTTTTGACGATCGGGTGACCGGAAAGCTCGACACATTCGCCCCCCGGGCCCGGGTGATCCACTTTGAGATTGACCCGGCCGAAATCGGCAAGACCCGTCGCCCCGATGTGGCGGTGCTGGGTGATCTGGGCCTGAGCGTGGCGCGCTTGGTGGAGCTGAGCCTGCAGCAGCAGGTGCAACCCCGCACGGCCCCTTGGTTGGCGCGCATCGCCGAGTGGAAACAGACCTATCCCCTCACCGTGCCTCCCACTGAAGGCCCCCTCTTCCCCCAGGAGGTGCTGCTGGCCGTTCGCGAGCTGGCACCGAATGCCATCGTCACCACTGACGTGGGTCAGCACCAGATGTGGGCGGCCCAGTACCTGCGCAATAGGCCCCGGGGCTGGATCAGCAGTGCCGGTCTTGGAACCATGGGCTTCGGCATGCCGGCCGCCATGGGCGCCCAAGTGGCGTGCCCCGATCGTCAGGTGGTGTGCATCGCGGGTGACGCCAGTATCCTGATGAACATTCAGGAGTTGGGAACCCTGGCGGCCTATGGCCTTCCGGTGAAGGTGGTGATCGTCAACAACCACTGGCAGGGCATGGTGCGTCAGTGGCAGGAGAGCTTCTACGAGGAGCGTTATTCCGCCTCCGACATGCTCAATGGCATGCCGGACTTCGTGGCTCTCGCCCGCTCCTTCGGTGTGGACGGCGTGCACATCCGCGAGCGGGATTCGTTGAAGCGTGATCTCGAGGCGGCGCTCAAGGCCCCCGGGCCGATGTTGATCGACATCCACGTGCGTCGTGGTGAGAACTGCTATCCGATGGTTCCCCCGGGCAAAAGCAATGCTGAAATGGTGGGCCTTCCGGCTCCCATGCCGGTTCTCAACGCCCCGACCTCTTGATTCGTCTTGTCTTAATCGGCGTTCTGCTGCTGCTTTGGGCCGTACCGGTGCAGGCTGCAGAGGTGCTTCAGGTGCGCAGCAGTTCTCTGCTGCAGGTGGGAGACCACAACCGCACCTACACCGTTGCCCTGGCCTGTTCCGCCGTTGATGCAAGCCAAGAGGCCGAGGCCACCGCATGGCTGCGTCAGGAACTGCCGCGCCGTCGCAAGGTCAATCTGCGGCCGGTCGGCTCCAGCGAGGGGCAGCTGATGGCCAGGGTGACCCCGATCGGTGCTGAGCGTGACCTCAGCACCGGCTTGATTGCAGCGGGTTTGGCCAGCAACAGCTGTGGGGGCGATGGCTGATAACCGCATTGCCCGGGGCATTGTCTTGGTGCCCTGTCTGCTGCTGGGGGGCGCCTTTCTGGCCACAGCGGCCTGGGGGCAGGGCGCCGCAGCTGAAAACCGCACCCTGGCCATCGGCATCGGTGCTGGCTTGCTTTTGGCAGGTTGGTTGTCCCAGTTGGGTGGCGGCTCAGACGGTGGGCCTGAATCCTCTGCGACAAAACCAGACGATTCCGACCCCTCTCCCTAGTTTGCGGGGATTGGGTTGCTTCCCTCCGATCCCATGTCGAAGCCTGAGTGGCGACGTTGGCCTTGGCTGTCGTGGTGTGTTGTTGCAGCCACGCTCATCGGCTGCCAGTCGATCGTGGCCAGTGGCGTCAGCCGCCCAAGGCTGGAGGTGCTGCTGCCGATGGGGCACCGCGATGCTGAATTGCGGCACAACTTCCTCCAGGGCTTTCGTCTGGGCCAGGCTTCGGTGGAGGCCTGTGGAGAGCCCTTCCCGCAGGTTGCCTGGCATGGGACCAACTCCGGCGATGCTCCCGATCCGCAGCTGATGCCCTCGACGGAGCTCAAGCTGCTGGTGGCTCCCCCGTCTGCGGATCTGCGGGCCTTTGCCGCCTTCGCTGACGAGCGGGATCTCACTGTTCTGCTTCCCTATCAGCGTGGACAGTCGTTGGACACCCTGCGCGGGCTTGAAGGCCCTGAACGGCTCTGGCCGCTGGTTCCTTCCCGCCAGGAGGATCTCAAGGCGATGGTGGCGGCGGCGATGGAGGCCGGCTGGGGACGGGCGATGGTGGTCGAAGACCCTTCTGCCCTTGAGTCCACCAGCTCCAAGGCCTTTGTGAGGCTGTTCAAGGCCGCTGGCGGCATTGTTGAGAGCTACGAAGCACAGCTCGTCCAGCGGGTGGATCCCAGCAACAACGGGCGTCTGCAACGGTTCAAGGACGACATGGCCTGGTCTTGGGTGCTCACCGTTGTGGTGGCTGATGCTCCGAATGGTCCCCTCTCCCGAGAGCTGCGGGCTGAGCAGCAGCAGGGGCGCTTCGGCGGTGGTGCACCGCAGGCGCCGAACTGGATTTGGCTCACCGAGGCGGAAGACCTGCAGGACGCGCCCGCGGTGCCCTGGCAACAGCTTGGGTTGCAGCACCCAGCCCGTGGGGCGGCCTGGGCTGAATTTCAACAGGACTTCCAGCAGTCCACCGGCAAGGCTCCATCCTTGCTCGCGGGGGCGGGCGTTGATGCAGCTCGGCTCTTGGCCTTGGCCGATGCAGCACCCTTGCCGTTGTCCGCTGACGGGGGTATCGATGCGATGGGTTGGTTGGACCCTGATCAGAAGGAGGTCGTTCCGATTTGCCAGGCCTTTGATCAGCGTCGCCGCGGGGAGCGTCTGCGTCTGAAGGCGGTGGCCAGTGATTCCCGCTTTCGTGCTGGCCTTGCACCATCGGGCCAGGCCATGGCCGGTCTGATCGAATGAGGTCTGGGGACACGACCTCGAGATGCTGCGCCTGAGTGAACTGAAGCTGCCCCTCGACCATGGGGAGGAAGCGCTGCAGGAGGCGGTGCTCAAGCGTTTGAGGATTCCGCCGGATCGTCTTCTGGGTCAGACCCTGGTGAAGCGCAGTGTTGATGCGCGACGTCGCGACCGGATTCAGCTGATTTACAGCGTGGATGTGCAGGTGAAGGGTGAAGCCGCTCTGTTACGGCGCATCGGCAACAAAGGCCGGGTGCGTCTGGCTCCAGACACCCGCTACCGGTCTGTGGGTCATGCCCCCGATGGCTTCCCCTTGGATGCGGCCGATCGGCCTGTGGTGGTGGGGGCAGGCCCCTGCGGTTATTTCGCTGCTCTGCTGTTGGCACAGATGGGGTTCCGACCGCTGTTGCTGGAACGGGGTCAGGCCGTGAAGCAACGCACCGCTGACACCTTTGGCTTCTGGCGGGGCACCAGCCCCTTCAACCCGGAATCCAATGCCCAATTCGGTGAGGGCGGAGCCGGCACCTTCTCCGATGGCAAGCTCTACAGCCAGGTGAGCGATCCCGAGCACTACGGCCGCAAGGTGCTGGAGGAGCTGGTGGCCTGTGGTGCCAGCGAGGAGATCCTCACGCTGCACCGCCCCCACATCGGCACCTTCAAGCTCGCCACCGTGGTGCGTGGCCTGCGGGCACGGATTGAAGCCCTAGGCGGTGAGGTGCGTTTCAACAGCCGCGTGACACGCCTTCAGCTCAGCGACAGCAGCGCTGGGAAGCCCCATCAACTCGATGGGGTGGTGCTGGCCGATGGAACGGAGATTCCTTGCCGCCATCTGGTGCTGGCTCCCGGTCATTCCGCGCGCGACTGCTTTGAAATGCTGGAGCAGATCGGTGTGCAGCTGCAGCGCAAACCGTTTTCCGTGGGCGTGAGGATTGAGCATCCGCAGCATCTGATTGACTCAGCCCGCTGGGGAGAGGCGGCGGGCCATCCGCGTCTCGGGGCCGCCGAGTACAAGCTGGTTCACCATGCTGAAAACGGCCGCTGCGTCTACAGCTTCTGCATGTGTCCCGGAGGATTTGTGGTGGGTGCCACCTCGGAGGAAGGCCGGGTGGTGACCAATGGCATGAGCCAGCACTCCCGCAACGAGCGCAACGCCAACAGCGGTTTGGTTGTGGCTCTGGACGCCGATGACCTGGCACCGTTTGAACGCTTCCCCGGGGATCCGCTGGCGGGGATTGCTCTGCAGCGGGAGCTGGAGGAGCGCGCCTTCAGGCTTGGAGGGAGCAGTTACGCCGCACCGGCGCAGCGGTTGGAGGATTTCCTGGCGGCCCGTCCCTCCACCCGTCTGGGTGGCATCGCCGCGTCGTATCAGCCGGGTGTGCATCCCGCCGATCTGGATGACCTGCTCCCTGCTGCCATCGTTGAGGCCTTGCGGGAGGCGTTGCCGGCCTTTGCCCGCAAGCTGAAGGGGTATGACCACCCCGATGCGGTGCTCACCGGCGTGGAAACCCGCACGTCATCGCCCGTGCGGATCCCCAGGGATGAAGCGTTGGAATCGCTCAATGTGAAGGGGCTGGTGCCCGCGGGTGAAGGGGCGGGCTATGCCGGCGGCATCCTCTCGGCCGGAATCGATGGCATTCGAGCTGCTGAAGCCTTGGCCATTCAGATCCTGGAGAGCAAGCCTGTTTAAGTTTCAGCTTCAGACGGGGGCTTGCGCCACGATTCCGCTCCACTGAACGGCTTTCACCTGATCCCGTCGCCAGGAATGGAACAGCTCGGGCTCACTGACGGTGCACAGCGGGCAGTGGGCGATCCGTTCGCTGGGGATTCCTGCGCCCTGGAGTTGCACTCTGGCGGCGGTTCGAATGTCCAGGCGATGCCGCCCCGGTTGCTCATCCGGCAGCAGGGCCCCTGCATCGGACAGGGAAGCCTTGTTGGGGACCGCGGCGCTGACGGCCTTCACCACCTCATCGCCCACCTGGTAGCAGGGGCCGCTGACGGCCGGGCCCAGGGCAACCACCAGATCCTCCCGCCGGGCCCCCCGCTCCACCAACCGATCCAGGGCCGTGATCAGGATTCCAGCCGCCACCCCCCGCCAACCGGCATGACAGGCCGCGGCATGCCCGGTGCCGGGATCCGCGATCAGAGCCGGTGTGCAGTCGGCACCGCACACCCAGAGGCTCTGGCCCCCGCGATCACTCACCAGGCCATCGGCCTCAGGCCAGGGATCCTGACGGGCGTCGCTGGCGTTCAGCACGATCCCACTGTGGATCTGCTGGGGCCTGTGGACGCTGATGCCGGCGCTGACGTACCCCGCCAGTTCATCAGGACCACGGCCGTGCCAGAGCCGGGTGAAGAAGCCGTGCTCGAACCCCTGCTCATGCAGCAGATCGCTCTGGAGGTAATAGCCCCCGTAACAACCGATCCAGGTCCAGCCCTTCAACGTGTTAAAGCGGCTGTCTGGTCGATCAAACGGCCCGTCTTTCATCAGCCCTGCAATCAGGCCATGGGGATGTCCCGCAGCATCCAGAAGCCGCCGAAGGTCTGTTCTTCGGGGCTGGACTGGATGGCGATGAACTGAAGGCCGCGCACCTGCTGCTGCGAAGTGGCCAGGGCCTCGGAGATTTCAGCGGCGACTCCCGGCTCCAGGTCGCTCACCAGCCAGCGGTCATCCTGACCAGCCTCCAGCACCAGCTGGCGGTCTTCAACGATCATCCGCACGGGTTCCAGACCCCCCAACCAGCCCGCCATGGCGAGGGAGCGGCTCTGGCTGAATAGGCGCAGACCCGGCACAGAGGCCTCGGGGTCGATGCCATCGGGCACCGGCAGCAGCCCGCTGAAACTCATTGGCCATTCCGATGCCTCCAGCAGGAGGCTCGCCGGCAGGGCGGCCCAGCTCCAGGCGTCTCCTTGAACTTCCTCCGGCAGGGGCACTGGAGGGGTGGGAACCGGCGCCGGCGGTGGTGCCAGTGGGCCCGCCATGAAGCCCTCCTCCTCGGGATACACCTCCCTTTCGCGCTGCTGAAGCCAGTCGAGCAGGGCGAAGGTGCGGCGGCTGGGAATCACCTCGAGGTCTTGTTCGGCTGCGGCGCGCTGAACCATGGTGCGCATCGAACTGCGCCAGCAGCGCAGGCGGACGGGCGAACCCCAGCCCCCGCTTGCGGATGCCTGCTTGGCTTCAGCGAGGGCTTGGCTCAACCAAAGTGAGTTCACCTCACCAGAGGGGCACACCTTGGCGAAGCGAAATGGCTCTGCATCCCCAGTGGCAGCGGGGGTGGAGGTGATCAGCAGTTCCCAACGCTTGCGGCCATCGGCCTCAAGGATGGGTCGGGAGTAGAAGTCGAGTTCCCAGTCTTCGGCGGCTGTCAGGGCAGCAGTGCTCATCCGGCCGATTGCTCCTGCTGTTTCAGGGTGTTCTGGGCGCGGCTGGCTCGATCGGCGGCTTCAGCCATCACTTTGTCTTTTTCGATCAGCAGCTCTCCAGGAGGCCCCTCCAGCAGGGCTGTGTTGAGGCCGATCCGTCCGCGGCCCGGATCCAGTTCCGTGATCAGGGCCGAAACGCGGTCGCCCTGGTCGAACACCTCACGGATCGAGCGCAGGCTGCCATTGGTGATGGCTGATTGGTGCAGCAGTCCGCTAATGCCACCAAGGTCGATGAACAGGCCGTAGGGCTTCACCGCAGCAACCTGACCTTCCACCAATTGGCCCACTTCCAGATCTTGGAAGCGTTCGGCCACGGCGGCTCGTTTTTCGGACAGCACCAGCTTGCGCGTCTCCGAATTCACCTCGATGAAGGCCACGCCCAGGGTCTTGCCCACGAGCTCCTGGTGGTTTTCACCGTTTTGGAGTTGAGAGCGGGGAATGAAGCCGCGCAGCCCTTCGAGATCGCAGGTGACACCGCCGCGGTTGAAGCCATTGACGATGACTTGAACCACTTTCCCCTGTTTCTCCAGTTCCTTCACCCGGTCCCAGCTCTTGCGCAGCTCAAGGGCGCGACAGCTGATCGTGACCATCCCATCAGCGTTCTGCTCACGGGTCACCAGAACTTCAACCTCCAGGCCCTTGGGGAAGCGCTCCCGGAAGTTGGTCACCACGCCCAGGCCGGCCTCGCTCTTGGGCATGTAGCCGGGGGCTTTACCGCCGATATCCACGTACACGCCATCGCTTTCGATGCCGATCACCGTGCCCTTGATCACCTCACCGGTGGTGCCCACCGGAGCGTTCTCGTCCAGGGCGGCGAGGAAGGCTTCTTCATCGAAATCGAAGTCGTCCACGCTGCGCGGCTGATTGCGCTGCTCCCTCTTGGGTTGTTGATCCGGCGCGCCCATCAGGTCGGCCATGGTCATGCCTTCCATGCCGCCCATGTCGAACAGAGCGTCGTCATCTGTGCCTGGAGACGATGTGGAGTCCTGCTGGATCGGTCGCGGCGGTGTGGCGAGACCCGCCCGTTCCTCAAGGATGCGTGCCTTTTCCGCCGCAGCCTCTGCTGCTGCCCGTGCTTCAGCCGCTTCACGAGCCAGCTTTTCCTGCTCTTCGCGGCGGTTGATCTGCATCACCTGCAGCGGTTTCGTCGCTGCCGGCTTGGGTGCCTTGGGGCGGTTGGGCTGCGGGCTGCCGGCTGCGGGCATGGACCATTGGGCTTGTCGATCGCTCATTTTGACAGGCTGGGTTGGGATCAGCACCCCCGTGCCTGTGCAACGCCATGGACCAGCTCCGCAAGCGATTTGATCAGCTGACCTGGCCCGAGGCCAGCTGTGCTGCCAGTCAACCTGGTGCCACGGTGATCTGGCCCTTCGGAGCCTGTGAGCAACACGGCCCCCAACTGCCGCTTTCGACGGACGCTGTTTTTGCTGAGGGCATCCTCGATTCCGTGTTGCGCGGGCTTGAGCCAGCTCTGCCGATTTGGCGACTGCCGTGTCAGGCCATCGGCTTTTCGCCTGAGCACCAGAACTTTCCCGGCACCCTCAGCCTTTCAGCTCCTCTGCTTCTAGATCTGGTCGACCAGGTGGGCATGCAGCTGGCGGCGATGGGGGTGCAGCGCCTGGTTCTGTTCAACGCCCATGGCGGCCAGATCGGTTTGCTGCAGGTGGCAGCCCGACAGCTGCGCGCTCGCTGTCCGTCGTTGGCTGTTCTGCCTTGCTTCCTCTGGAGTGGTGTGGAGGGGCTGGCGGATCTGTTGCCTGAGCAGGAGTTGGCCCATGGACTTCATGCCGGCCAAGCCGAAACCAGCTTGATGCTGCAGATGGCCCCAGAGCTGGTTGGATCTGCCCGCCCGGTGGATGGACGTCCAACACCAGGATCTGCGCAGGATCCTCCAGCGGGCTGGAGTCTCGAGGGGGCGGCGCCCTGCGCTTGGCTCACCGACGACCTCAGCGCGACGGGAGTGATCGGTGATGCGCGCCAGGCCTCCGCTGATCTGGGACGTTGCCTGCAAGATCGCTTGATCAATCACTGGCAGGAGCGTTTTCAAGCCCTTCTGGCCAGTGACTGGCCACCCACGCAAAGTCTTCTCTCCCAACCGTCCAACATCACGCCCAAGTCCTGAACCTTGGACGCATGTGTCACCAACTCTTGGGGCACTGGTTATTGTCGGTCTCACTGAACGTGGTGGACAGCGTCCTATGACGACCCTCAATGCACCTGAAGCACCCGTGCTGGAGGGCCAGGACGCACTTCCCGATTTCACAACCGAGGCCTACAAAGACGCCTACAGCCGGATCAACGCCATCGTGATCGAGGGCGAACAGGAAGCCCACGACAACTACATCTCCCTGGGCACGCTGATCCCCGAACAGGCCGAGGAACTCAAGCGTCTGGCGCGGATGGAAATGAAGCACATGAAGGGCTTCACCTCCTGCGGTCGCAACCTCGGGGTTGAAGCCGATCTTCCCTTCGCCAAGAAGTTTTTCGAACCCCTTCACGGCAATTTTCAGGCCGCTCTCAAGGAGGGCAAGGTGGTCACCTGCCTGCTGATTCAGGCCCTGCTGATCGAAGCATTCGCCATTTCGGCCTATCACATCTACATCCCTGTGGCCGATCCCTTCGCCCGCAAAATCACTGAGGGTGTGGTGAAGGACGAATACACCCACCTCAACTACGGCCAGGAATGGCTGAAGGCCAACTTCGAGGCCAGCAAGGACGAACTGTTCGAGGCCAACAAAGCCAACCTGCCCCTCATCCGCTCGATGCTGGAAGACGTGGCTGCTGATGCAGCCGTCCTTCACATGGAGAAGGAAGACCTGATCGAGGACTTCCTGATCGCTTACCAGGAAGCTTTGGGTGAAATCGGCTTCACCTCCCGCGACATCGCCCGCATGGCCGCAGCAGCGCTTGCTGTTTGACTCGTTTCAGGTCTTGATCCAACGCCGGTTTATCGACAGGCACGTTGCCGTCGATACCGGTTGCCATGGGAACATGGTTGTTCGAGGTGTTCTTTGAGACGTCAGTAGTAAGACATGTTTGGTCTGATCGGACATTCAACGAGTTTTGAGGCTGCTCGCCGCAAGGCGATGGAACTCGGGTTCGATCACATCGCCGACGGTGATATGGATGTTTGGTGCAGTGCACCTCCGCAGCTCGTTGAGCACGTGGAAGTCACCAGTCCTGTGGGCACGACCATCGAGGGTGCCTACATCGACTCCTGCTTCGTTCCCGAGATGCTGAGCCGCTTCAAGACGGCCCGGCGCAAGGTGCTCAACGCCATGGAACTCGCCCAGAAGAAGGGCATCAATATCACTGCCCTGGGTGGCTTCACCTCGATCATTTTCGAGAATTTCAACCTGCTCCAGCACCAGACGGTGCGGAGCACCACCCTGGATTGGCAGCGGTTCACCACCGGAAATACCCACACGGCCTGGGTGATCTGCCGTCAGGTGGAGAACAACGCTCCAAGTCTCGGGATCGATCTCAGCAAAGCCAAGGTGGCCGTCGTTGGTTCCACTGGTGATATCGGCTCCGCCGTCTGCCGTTGGCTGCAGGCACGCACCGGAGTTGGTGAGCTCCTGCTGGTGGCGCGTCAGCAGCAACCGCTGCTTGATCTTCAGCAGGAACTGGGCGGTGGCCGGATTTTGTCGCTCGATGAGGCCCTGCCTGAGGCCGATGTGGTCGTCTGGGTGGCAAGCATGCCCCGCACCCTTGAGATCGATCAAGACAGCCTCAAGAAGCCCTGTCTGATGATTGATGGGGGCTACCCCAAGAACCTTGATACGAAGGTTGCCGGTGGTGGCATCCACGTTCTCAAGGGTGGAATCGTTGAGTTCTGCCGTGACATCGGCTGGTCAATGATGGCTATCGCCGAGATGGAGCGGCCGCAGCGCCAGATGTTTGCCTGCTTTGCCGAAGCCATGCTGCTCGAGTTTGAGCGCTGCCACACCAACTTCAGCTGGGGGCGCAACAACATCACCCTCGAGAAGATGGATTTCATCGGTGCGGCATCGGTGCGCCATGGGTTCAGCACCTTGAACCTTCAACCCAACCTGCAGGCCACTGCTGCCTGACCTTCGAAGAGCCAGAGCCATGCCCCGTCGCCCCCTGCTTGAGTTCGAAAAACCGCTCGTCGAGCTGGAGCAGCAGATTGAGCAGATCCGTCAGCTGGCCAGAGATTCGGAAGTCGACGTCTCGCAGCAACTGCAGCAACTGGAAAGCCTCGCGGCCCGTCGGCGTCAGGAGATCTTTCAGGGGCTGACTCCCGCTCAGAAAATTCAGGTCGCCCGTCATCCGCAGCGTCCAAGCACGCTGGATTTCATCCAGATGTTCTGCGACGACTGGGTTGAACTGCACGGCGATCGTCGCGGTAATGACGATCAGGCCTTGATCGGCGGTGTCGGCCGGGTGGGCGATCGACCCGTGATGTTGATTGGCCATCAGAAAGGCCGCGACACCAAAGAGAACGTCGCTCGCAATTTCGGGATGGCCGCTCCGGGTGGATACCGCAAAGCCATGCGGTTGATGGATCATGCCGATCGCTTCCGCTTGCCGATTCTCACGTTCATCGATACCCCCGGGGCCTATGCCGGCCTTGAGGCTGAAGAGCAGGGCCAGGGTGAAGCGATCGCCGTCAACCTGCGGGAGATGTTCCGCTTGCGTGTTCCGGTGATCGCCACCGTGATCGGTGAAGGTGGATCCGGCGGTGCCTTGGGCATCGGGGTGGCCGATCGCTTGCTGATGTTCGAGCACAGCGTCTACACGGTGGCCAGCCCTGAGGCCTGCGCCTCCATCCTCTGGCGTGATGCGGCCAAAGCGCCTGATGCGGCGGCAGCCTTAAGGATCACCGGCCGCGACTTGCTGGAGCTTGGGGTGGTGGATGAGGTGCTTGAGGAGCCCTCCGGCGGCAACAACTGGGCACCATTGGAGGCCGGAGAAAACCTGCGGGCGGCAATCGAGCGTCACCTCGACCAACTGCTGAGCCTTTCGGAACAGCAACTGCGCGAGGCCCGTTACTCCAAATTCAGAGCCATGGGACGGTTCCTCGAAAAAACGTCACAGGATGTCGACAAAGCCGCCTAAAGTGTCGCGGTTTGCTAACGGTTTTTGCCAACGGCTCTAATCACAGGTGCGAGCCGAGGCATAGGTCGCCGAACTGCTGAGCTTCTGGCTCATCAAGGATGGGATTTGCTGCTCACCGCCCGCAGCGCTGATCAACTGGAGCAGCTGAGTGCTCAGCTCAGCTCCCAAGGTGTTTCTGTGGCCTCTGCCGCCATCGACCTGACGCAACCCGATGGCATCGCAGCTGCGATGGCTGGCTTGTTGCAGCAGGGTGAGACCCCTTCCGTGTTGATCAACAACGCGGGTGCGGCCTACACCGGCGATCTATTGGCCATGCCGATCGAGCGTTGGCAATGGCTGCTACAGCTGAATGTCACCAGCGTGATGCAGGTTTGTTCTGCTGTTGTTCCCGCTATGCGTGAGAACGGCGGACTGGTGATCAACATCAGCAGCCACGCCGCCCGTAATGCCTTCCCTCAATGGGGGGCGTATTGCGTCAGTAAAGCTGCCTTGGCCAGCTTCACCCGCTGCCTGGCGGAAGAGGAACGGAGCAATGGCATTCGTGCCTGCACCCTCACTCTTGGGGCCGTGAACACACCACTGTGGGACGCGGAAACCGTACAAAGCGATTTCGATCGTCGTGCCATGCTCTCTGTCGATCAGGCGGCAGAAACACTGGCGAATCTGGCGTTGCAACCCAGCAACCAGTTGATCGAAGACCTCACCCTTATGCCGGCCGCCGGCGCCTTCTGAACGAACACCATGACCTCCACAGTCCCTTTCGTTTCCAACGGCGTCGCCAACGGCAACGGCAATGGCAGCTTGAATCCCCAGATTTCTGCGCGCATCCGTGAGCGCCTGAGGGAAGCGGGTGCTTCCTTCCTGGCGAACGACAACATCGCTGATCACCTCCAGCCGGGTGAGCTGGATCAGCTTCAGGTTGAAGTTGCAGACAAGGTTCGCGACCTGCTGCGCAGCCTGGTGATCGATATCGATAACGACCACAACACCCATGAGACGGCGGAGCGCGTCGCCAAGATGTACCTCCAGGAGGTGTTCAAGGGGCGCTACCACCAGCAGCCCAAGGTGGCCAGCTTCCCCAATGTGAAACAGTTGGATGAGATCTACACCGTTGGCCCGATCACGGTTCGTTCCGCCTGTTCACACCACCTGGTGCCGATCATGGGCAACTGCTGGATCGGGATCAAACCTGGTGCCCGGGTGATCGGGCTCTCCAAATTCACCCGCGTGGCTGACTGGGTCTTCTCCCGCCCTCACATCCAGGAAGAGGCTGTGATGATCCTTGCCGATGAAATCGAGAAGCTCTGTGAGCCCCAGGGTCTCGGCATCATCATCAAGGCGCAGCACTACTGCATGAAGTGGCGTGGGGTGAAAGAGCCCCAAACCAGCATGGTGAACTCCGTAGTGCGCGGCGATTTCCGCCACGACCCAAGCCTCAAGCAGGAGTTCTTTGAGCTGGTGCGTCAGCAGGAAGCGCTGCTCAGCACCTGATCAGCCGCGATTCAACGCTCTTTTAACTCCTCGACCTCACAGCCTCGACAAGGGCTTGAACCTTGTCGAGGTTTTTCCATCCCGGTCGTTCCTCAAGCCGACTTGAGGCATCGAGTCCCTGGGGAGTGACGCGGCTGAGTAGTTCCGGAACCCACTCCGCACTCACTCCCCCTGCCAGCCACCACGGCACCGAAAGCTCGGTTTCGGCCAGCCAATCAAGGGGGATCCGGTGCCCGGTACCGCCCAGTTGATCGGCGCTCCAGGCATCGAGCAGCAGAGCATCCACATGGGGCGCATACTGCTCGAGCTGCTTGAGATCGTCGGGTTCACGCACCCGCAACGCTTTCCACCACTGCTGCCGGGGGTAGCGCTGTTTCAGGTGTTGGCAGCGTTGGTCTGACTCGCTGCCGTGCAGCTGCACCACGGAGGGCTGCCCAGCACCATTGAGCGCTTCCTCGAGAGCGGCATCGTCGGGATCGGCCACCACCCAAACGCGATGCAGCTGGGGGTGCTCTTGTTCCAGAAGCTGGAACAAGCCCCTGCGCTGGGCTGGTTCCACGAAGCGTGGGGTGGCGGGAACGCCGATCACGCCAATCGCCTGCACCCCCATCTGTGCGATGGCTTGAGCCTGCTCGGGGTCGGTGATCCCACAGATCTTGAGGTTTGGAGTGGGGCGGGGATCACGCAAGGGCTGCATGGGTTGCTCTCCCTAGGATCGTGGATGACAGTCCGCAGCAGCGGCACACGACGGGATTGGCGGTGGGAGAGGGCTGGCAGGTGCTCAAGATTGGCGGAATTCCCCTGCGGCTTCAGCCCAGCTGGTTGTTTGCCGTGGCGATCTTCACCACGTTGTTTCAGTCCCGCTATGCGTCCACGGCCTCGATAACGGCGAGTTGGGGGCTGGGATTGCTGACCACCTTGTTGCTGTTCAGCTCCGTGCTGCTGCATGAATTGGGTCATGCCTTGATGGCCCTGCGGGAAGGGGTGAAGGTGTTGAGCATCACTCTGTTTCATCTGGGCGGCATCGCGCGGGTGGAGAAGGAATGCCCCACCGCCATGGGCAATCTGCGCATTGCGGCGGCTGGCCCGATCGTGAGTTTGGTGTTGGCCTTCGGGATGCTGGCGGGGGCTGCAGCGCTGTCGGACACCCAGCCCTTGGCCACACAGTTGTTGAGCCAGGTGGGTTTGCTCAACTTGATGCTCGGCTTGTTCAATCTCTTGCCCGGGCTGCCCCTCGATGGCGGGCTGATCCTCAAGGCCTTGGTTTGGAAGCTGAGCGGTAGTCACCAGAAAGGCGTTCAGGTGGCATCGGCGTCCGGACGGGCTTTGTCGATGCTGATGATCCTGTTGGGTGGTGTTCTGCTCTGGCAGGGCTGGGGGCTCAACGGCCTCCTGCTGATGTTGATCGGTTGGTTCGGCTTGAGTGCCAACCGCAGTCAGACCCAGATGCTGCAGTTGCAGACGGTGCTGCGGGAGTTGAAGGTGGAGGCTGCGGCCGGCAAGCGTTTCCGCGTGCTGGAGGCGGATCAGACCTTGCGGCGCCTCAGTCAGCTGCGGCTGACCGCCAGCGAGGCGGAGGGACCTGCCGATTGGGTGCTGGTCTGCAAGAGCGGCCGTTGGGTGGGTTGGATTGACGATCAGCCCTTGAAACTGCTGCCGGTGCAGCAATGGGACCAACAGCGCCTCGAGGATCATCTGCGCCCCCTCACTGAACTGCCGTCCATCGCCAGTTCGGCTCCCCTGGTGGAGGCGGTGCCGGCCTTGGAGGCGGCCTCCCAGGGACGCCTGTTGGTGATGAGTGCTGCGGGCCTTCCCTCCGGCACCCTCGACCGCATGGATGTGGGCGATGCGGTGCTGAAGCGGCTCGGGGTGAGCCTGCCCCCCGCGATCCTCGACGAGGCGCGCAAGCGTAATGGATACCCCCTGGGTTTGGCGATGCTTCCCCAGATGGTGCAGTCGATGCAGGCTCAGAGCGCAGAGCCGGACGCCAGCTCGACCTCGAACTCCTGAACTTCCTCAGCCTTCAGAGGCTGCATCTGCCACGGGCAATGGCTCCAGGATTGAACCAGGCTCTGGCGCAGTCGCTGATCTAGCTCCTGCCGGTTGATCCGGGCTGGAGCCGCCGCTGGAGCCGCTTCCTCAAACACCTCCTCCCAGAGCGCAGCAGGGGGATCCAGCAGGATTTCACCGTGTTGAAGCAGGCGACCGTTCTGCCAGCGCTGAGCGCTACCGACCCGTTTGACGCCGGACGGATCCACCAGGTCGGCCACCGTTGCCGAGGCGAAACAGTTGTTGGCCTCGCCACCAGCAGGGTCCGAGCCGAAGTGCAGCGCTAGCCCGAGATCCTGAAAGCCATCGATCAACCACTGGCAGGCCTGGCGGTAAGCCTCCTGGCGTCGCCGGGGTGCATCCGGCCAGATCAAGGCATAGGTGAGACCGCGGGCATGAAGCACGGCCCGACCTCCGCTGGGGCGTCGCACCAGGCTGATGCGTCCGCGGCGGGCCAGCTCATTCCAGTGTTCAGGCCAGTGGCGTTGATGGCGTCCCAGCGAGAGCCAGGGCCTATCCCAGCGGTAAAAACGCAGAACCGGACCATTGCTGCGCTTCAGAAGCCAGGCATCCAAAGCCATCTGGGTGTGTCCATCCGCTTGCTGGGTGGGGAGCAAACGCCCGGTTGCGGGCATGCTGGAGGGAAGCATCGATCGCACGCCATGGTGCCCTGGTGGGATGTGCCGATCCTGATTGCCCTGGACCTGCTGGCGGGGGGCTTGGCCGGGTTGTTGGGAATCGGCGGTGGCTTGATCTTTGCCCCGCTCCTGCTCTGGCTTGATCTCCCGCCCCATCAGGCCCTGGCCACCAGCAGTTTCGCCATTGTGCCCACGGCTTTGGCGGGCACCATCACCCATCTGCGCCAGGGCCGGCTGCCGACCCGGCCGGGACTCGCCATCGGCTTGGCGGCCTTTGGCTCGGCACTGCTGTTCGGTGGTTTGGCCGGTTTGGCAGCGGGCTGGATTCTGCTGGCGATGCAGACGCTGATGTACATCGTGCTGGCCTTCTGCGTTCGCGAACGGCCCGAGGCGGATGCCAATGATGACGTCGATGACGGCAGCGCTCCGCAGTTGGCGGGTGTGGGCTGCATCGCCGGGTGGACCGCTGGGATGTTGGGCCTGGGCGGGGGGCTTGTGATGGTGCCCCTGATGAGCGGTCCGATGTCTGTGCCGATTCATCAGGCCGTGCGGCTGAGCACGGTGGCGGTGCTCTGCTCGGCCAGCGCAGCATCCCTCCAGTTCCTGCATGAAGGACGCGGCGTTCCTCTGATGGGCTTGCTGCTGGGGGCGGTGGCGGCGATCGCTGCGCAGTGGACGGCCAGCCGGCTCGATCAGTTTGATGCGGCCCTGCTGGTGCGCTGTCTGCGGGGACTCGCCATCATCCTGGCGATCGACAGCTCCAGGCGGGCCCTGCAGCTTTGGCTGAGCTGACTGGTCAGCCCAACAGGTTCCAAAATCCCGCATCCAGCTCGTAGCCCAGGGCTGCGGCCATCTGGGAGAGGTTGCCCCGCATCGGGCGTCCGAGCTCTCGCTGGCAGAGGTCGTCCAACTGCATCAATCGATGCGTCACCCAGAGTTCCAAGGCTTCCGGGTCAAAACGCAGGCCTTCGCTGCGGCTGAAACTGTGGGGCACCACCAGGGCCACATGGCGAATCAGGCTGCCCTGGTCGCGTTCAAGCAAGAGCGGCAGCCAGGGGTAGCGCGCATCGGCCCGCAGGGCCCAGAGCCGAGGCTCGGGGCATTCCGGCAGTTCGCGTGGGTCATCCTGCGCCCGGGGCCAATCGAAACGAAGCTCGAGCACTGGTCCCTGGCTCAGCAGTGCATCCAGCGGCTGAGTGCTCCAGATCTCCAGCGGCCGTAGATCCAAGGCGCGGATAGCAGGGGCATCGATCAGAACCGGATCCATGGGCTGGTGTGACAGGCCTTTGCGAATGATGGCCTGCAGCCCTTCCCTCAGAGAAGAATGGGACCGTTTGATGCATGGCTCCCATGGAAACCGTTCTGTCTGCACCTGAGGTGTTCATTGCCCTCGTGGTGGCTGCCCATGCCGCTGTTCTGGCTCTGCGTCTCTCCATCAGCCTTTACGAGGCCTGATTTCAAAGGCAGCCCAGATCAACGGGCGTAGAGCTGGTCTTGGCACTGCGAACGGATTGCGTTAAAAGCGGATGTTCGTGCTGATGCGGTGACCGCCAGTCAGGTTCAAAGATCAGCTCCCCGCACGGATGCAGCCAGCATGGCTGCGGCGATTCAGCGGCAGACCGACCAACAGGAACTGCAGTGCAGCCTTCTCGCCTTGGCGGCCAAGGCTGGGCTTGTTCTGTTGGGCGCAGTGAGCTTGATCCGTCTGTCCGTGGCCTATCAGGAACGTATGGATCGCCACAGTGAAATCGCGGCGGTCGTGTCGATTGAGTCGGCGAAACTGGAAACGCTGCAACATCGTTTTGATCGTCTGTTCAGCATCGGTGGAGAGAAGCGTCTGATCAGCGAGCAGGATCAGTGGATCGCCCCCAACCGTCTGCGCGTGATCTGGCGCTGAGGCTTTTCCTAACGGCATGTCGGGTGGAAAGGTTTTTGTCTAAGGGAATTTCGGCTGTGCTGTCTGATTCGTGTGGGTGAGTCATCTTTCAGGCAGTTCAAAATCTCATCAAATGCGGACACTGATCGCGTGATTAGTTTTATTTTGGCCTGAATGATAGGCTTGAAGGATGCAATGCCAAAAACTTGTCTTTTGCTTAGAAAGTTAACCTCTCAACTTTTTCTCGCTATGGCTTGTCTATGGCAATTGCCTGCCTATGGTTCGGTTGATTCAGTTCGATTGACTTGTACAAGAGTCGGTTATCAAGGAAGTCAGCAGTCTGAAACGTGGATTATTAGCCAATCCCTTGGTGCTGTTTCAAGAGTAAGAGAAAGGGACGCGCAGCCTCGTTTAATAGAAACAACTAAAATGAAAGGTATTGAGATTCTTGCAAAAGAAATCAGAGGCTGGGATCCAGCCTCTGGTAGTAGATTTCAAGTTTTACTTGAGGATAAACTTATTATACTTGAAGGATATTTTCTGGACTGTCAGCGTGACTAAAGTCGTCTCTTGGATGCTGTGCGGCTAATTATTTAGCCAGTTTAACCCCACCGAACAACAGCTTGCCGTTGTCGACCCAATTGAAGCTGGGTAGATAAAAATTCTTGGCTCTTCCATGGAAGATGATTTCCTTTAATGTCTTGCAATCATCTTTGTTGCTATCAATGACCGATGTGGTTTTGTTGTTTGCAACATCAGATCCTAGAGGAGTTGTCAAATCTTGCACCCAGAACTTGTCCGAGTCATTAAACCTAAATCTCAGAACATTCTTATTGGCTGCATCGTAGATCTTTTTCAATTGAGCCTCTTCAGCCTTTGATGGACACGATTGCCCTTCGGTAAGGACTGGGGCGAACGAGACTCTGTAGAGCATGGCTTGCTCCCGAGAGCGGTATTTTATTTGCGCATCAACTTTTAAACTTGTATTTCCAGACTTATAGGTATCTGAAACCTTGAAAATTCTTCCTGAGCGAACATCGCTTGGAGCAACTTTTACGGGAGCCTGCTCAATCACAGGCTCTTCATAGGTTGTGCCTGAAACGGAAGACTCAGAATTCTTGTCAAGCTTAACGAAGACCTTCCCGTCGGGCGTGTCCAGCCAAGTGAACAGATCTCCTGTTTTGCTGTCGGCTAAAACATCGCCGCCCATTTTGTCTTCGAACCTTTGAATTGGTTTGAAGTTAAAAACACTGTTGGGAATGACAGTTAACGATGCAATGATGCCTACGCCCACTGCAGACCAGCCTAGAATGTTGCGTGTAACTGGTGGGATGTTCATTGGAGAAAAAATGTTTTTAGAAGAATTTAAGGAGTTACTTAAGATTAATCAAGGATAACTCCCTCGTTTGCATTTTGAATATTTTGTTGACGTGCTGCCTCGGCAGCAGCAGCTTTTCTTTGGGCTTCTTTTGCTCGTTGATATTGTCGTTCTGCTTCACGTTTGGCGGCTAAGGCCCTAGCTTTTTCACGTTCTTGGTCTGCGATAGCTTTTTCCCCTAGGGCGATAGCTGTTTGGCAGAAAGATGTTGACCTTTTTATCTGCTTCTTTCTTGAGTTTAGAAGTGTTGAATCGATTCCCGAGATTGAATCGTTGGCTCCATCCACTTGATTGCTGAGAATCTCTATAGTGTTCTTTTTGGTCAATAAATCATTCTTAGTATTGACATTTTCAAGCTGTTGAGCTTTGGTCCAATTCTTGCTACTTGCAACGGCGCTGCAATTGGTCACGAAGTTTTTGCTGGCAATTTCTGCTGCAATGTCAGAAATCTTTTCTTCAATATCTTCTCGGGTTGTATAAACCCATGAACCTGACTCGCAAGCAGTTAAAATTGCTTTGTAATTATCTGCACCCATCTTTTTGAGATTGGTGTAATGCCAGTCGCCAACTTCTTCAGTCCCCCAGTATCTCATTGTTTTGGCGGCACGTGTATTTTTCTCTGTCTGGCAATCTTTAATAAATTTAGATGAGTCCGAGAGATAGCTTAATTTATCAGCGGTGCTATTCAGTTCCTGACTTTCATATCTGCTAACAAATGACAGTGCTATAGGGTATTGGCGTTTTGAAAATTCTACTTCTTTTTGAGCTTGGCGGCATTGTTCTTGCTCGATAAATGTTGTTGGCTCGCTTGTGTGTCGAACTTGATAGCAAGTGTGCTTGAGAGCTCCTTCACCCTTGGTCATTGAATTGACAAGGGCGTCTATGAAAGCGAGTTGGGTATTGCCTATCGGATTTGGAACAAATGTTGAGGTATTGCTTATGAGTAATAGGGAAAGCGTTGCTAGCATTGCTTGCTTTTAGAGAGCTTTTAATAGTATAAGCCCTTGAATGCCGTCAGAACTATTCCTTGTTTCATGCATATTTTGCATATAAAGTATGCCTGGGATAGTATTTCCTCGGAGTTTCGCTATAGTCAAACGATTTTTTTCGGGTATCTGGGTCTTCAGGTGCCTTGTTTATTGGATGAGTAGCTGTGCTAAAGTAAGCAAAATTGTTGTATTTAGTGGTTGTGATTCGTTCTGCTTTTTGTGTTGTGGCCATTGCCGTGAATTTTGTATTGGCCGGTTGCCATTTATCCAAGCAGTTAGATGGCGAATCTACGGCGACAACTCGGGCTCCTGACAGTGTTCTTTTAAGAAATAAAGACGCAAATCAAAATTCGAAAGAACAGGAAGCTGCTTCGATTAAGGATGAATTTATTAAGGCGGTTAAAAAAGGGGGCGGCAGAAGTAATCAGATTAGTCAAGATGATTGTGAGGCCATAACATCGAAAACTCAATTTAGATATTCTTCTCCGGATAAAAAGGGAATTCTGGTGTATCCAATTGATAATGCGCTAGTCCCCATAGAACATCTCAATTCTGGGAAGTGTTCTGTTCTTGATTCGATAGTTCTCGATGAAGAGGTTTCTGAATTTACTTACTCATCAGATGGAGATCCTTTGACAAAGCTGATTTCATTGTGGTCTCTTGAGAAAATTGAGGGATGCAATGATGAATTTGAATATATTCCAGGCTGTCAAGCTCTCGCGAATTACAAAAAAGTGTTATTCGTTGGCGATCAGGCAAAAGAAGAAGATCAAGTGAAGAGGAATGAGTATTCAGTCCACCACAGAGAGCCGTCTGCTAGTTGGTTGTTGGGTGATTGTCGACTTGTGCAAGGCGATGACAAATTCAACTGCAGAAGGTTTTATTCGTTGGCTCCGCTAAAAAAATATCGCGAGTATATTGTAAGTGGCTCCGATAAATCGTTTGACATTTATGTGTCTAATAACAGCGTAATGCTTGAATAGTCGTCGCTTTTATTCTCGGGTTGCAAGAATGATTCGTCTGTTAGTCATTGAGGTCAGTTGTGTATATATTTTGTTTGAGAATTAGGGGTGTTGAGATGTTTGCGGGCTATCCCATCCGTTCAATGTCAATGTCTTCCCCTAAGGCTTCAGTTTTTAGGTCCCTTTAGGCCTTTTATCGCTCCAAATACACATCCTGTCGTATTTGGTTTTGTATGTTTCTTCAATATTTTTGGAAAGCTGATCGCTTTCCGAATTTCCTGCACTCGAGAGGCTGCGCTGAGATTCGTGACCAGCGGCATTGGGATTGAGTGCTGACCGGCAGACTGGCAGCCTTCCTGGTCCTGTCTTGATGTCCACGCCCGGCACCGTTCTGATCACCGGCACCACCTCCGGTGTGGGCCTGAATGCCACCTGCGCCTTGGTGAAGCGGGGTTGGACGGTGATCACGGCGAACCGCAGCCCGCAGCGTGCCGCGGCAGCTGCCGACGATATGGACCTCCCCAAGGAGCGTCTCAAGCACGTGTTGATGGATCTGGGTGATCTCGACAGTGTGCGTCGGGCGGTGGATGCCTTGCCCGAGCGCGTGGATGCCGTGGTCTGCAATGCAGCCGTGTACAAGCCGAAACTGAAGCAGCCGGAGCGTTCGCCCCAGGGCTATGAAATCTCGATGGCCACCAACCATTTCGGCCATTTCCTGCTGGTGCAGCTGCTCTTGGGTCGGCTGAAGGCCTCCACTCATCCCTCCAAGCGGGTGGTGATCCTGGGCACAGTGACGGCGAACTCCAAGGAGCTTGGGGGCAAGATTCCGATCCCTGCGCCGGCAGATCTGGGGGACCTCTCAGGCTTTGAGGCCGGGTTCAAAGACCCCGTCGCCATGGCCAGTGGCAAGCCGTTCAAGCCCGGCAAGGCCTACAAAGACAGCAAGCTCTGCAACATGATCACCACTCAAGAGCTGCATCGCCGTCTGCACGGGGACACGGGGGTCACCTTCACGTCGCTCTACCCGGGCTGTGTGGCAGACACACCGTTGTTCCGCAACACCCCCAAGGCCTTCCAGACGATCTTCCCCTGGTTTCAGAAAAACATCACCGGCGGCTATGTCACCCAGGCCCTGGCGGGAGAACGGGTGGCTGATGTGGTGGCCAATCCCGACTTCGCCGAATCCGGGGTGCACTGGAGCTGGGGCAACCGCCAGAAGAAGGATGGACAGCAGTTCAGCCAGGAACTGTCTGACAAGGCCACTGATCCAGAAACAGCCCGCCGGGTGTGGGAGCTCTCCATGGCATTGGTGGGCCTGGGATAAATCGGCTCAGTGCGGCATCTCCTTCCACCGGCGAGGAACAGCAATCCCGCGAATCTGTAAGCCATGCAGCTCACGCGCGACGATCTGAGCACAGTGCTGTCGGAACACAGCAGGAGGAGATTGGGCCGCCGTTGTGTTGATCCTACGGTTGAGGTTGTTGTGACTGGAGTGGTCTCGAGCGGGAATCTCGAGGAACTGCTCGACGCTGGCCAGCAACGCTTCGGGCTGATCTTGGATGTCGTCAAAAAGTAATGCTTTGACATTCTGGTGACCCAGTCCTTCACAAACAGCGTCAAGGTTTCTGCAGTATTGACTGTGTACATTCACGTCAGGATCTTTCAAAAATTGCTCGATCTCTTTTTCAAATTCTGATGGATTGATTTTCTCGTGTGATTGGCCCGAAAATTTGTATTGACTCCAGAGTCGTTCACAGGGTTCCCGGAGGATGTATATCACTTTAATTTCTTTGCTAACGTCTGATCGAAGCTGTTTCCAGCCCTCAGCATCAATAAGGGCTGACAGATTGCTGAAATCTGCATTCCATCCAGGTCTTCCTTGACTGCTACGGAAGAGATTCTGATACCAGTCTAGAGACGGAGTTCCATTCAGATATTGATCGTTGTACCAGGAACGAATGAGCTCCTGGCGTTCAGGTCTGAGGTTGCCGATGTTACTAAGTCGTGTCTGAGCTCGATGCCGTCGATGGTCTTCAGTGAGATATTTTGTGTTGAGATAATGGTGGGCTAGAAAATGGACTTCTTTTTCAGGAGTGAAATGGATCTGTGGATGCCGTTCCAGCAGTGAATAGAGCCAGGTGGTGCCGGCTTTCATTGCTCCAATGCTTAAAAATAGTTTCTCCATTCTCCCCGTTTGTTGATGGGGATTTTAGCTTGCTTCTTAGCTATTTCAATCGAATCCCAGCAGGTCGAAGATTTCGCGGTCTTTGAGGGATGTGGCCTCGAGCGGCTCCACCTTGTCGAGCATGTTCTGGGCCAGCCGCAGATATTCGTTCTGCACCGCTTGCACAGCCTCATCGGCATCATCCATTTCAAAGATGGTGCATTTCTTGAGTCGGGATCGCCGGATGGCATCCACATCCCTGAAATGGGCCATGGTGCGCAGGCCGGTGCGATCGTTGAACTTGTCGATCTGATCGGTGTCTGCCGAGCGGTTCGCGACAACGCCGCCAAGCCGCACCTTGTAGTTCTTGGCTTTGGCTTGAATCGCCTGAACGATGCGATTCATCGCGAAGATCGAATCGAAATCGTTGGCGGTCACAATCAGGCAATAGTTGGCGTGCTGCAGCGGGGCGGCGAAACCACCACACACCACATCGCCGAGCACATCGAAGATCACCACATCGGTGTCTTCCAACAGATGGTGCTCCTTGAGCAGCTTCACGGTCTGCCCGGTCACGTATCCGCCGCAGCCCGTGCCCGCCGGCGGGCCGCCGCTCTCGACGCACTGCACCCCGTTGAAGCCGGTGAAGACGAAATCCTCAGGCCGCAGCTCTTCGCTGTGGAAGTCCACCTCTTCAAGGATGTCGATCACCGTCGGCACCATCTTGTGGGTGAGGGTGAAGGTGCTGTCGTGCTTGGGGTCGCAGCCGATCTGAAGCACCCGCTTGCCCAGCTTCGAGAAGGCGGCTGACAGGTTCGAGGAGGTGGTGGATTTGCCGATCCCGCCTTTGCCATAGACCGCGATCACCAGGGTTTCTTCCTGGATGTTCAGTGCCGGGTCCTGGTGGACCTGCACGCTGCCTTCACCGTCTGCCGGTCGCGTCAGGGTTGTGGTCATGCAGCGACCTGTGCAAGAGAAGTCGATTTCATTCAACAGCAGCAGATGTGCAGTGGTTGGTTTTCACCAAGAAATGAAAGGTCTGGTTCTTGATTGAGTTGCAAGAGCAGAATTTCTTTCGATTAAATAAAAAGAAATGAGTGCAAATGCTCATGCCTTGAAGTGGGCTTTTGCGTCATACAGCGTTTCGCTGCTGATCTCTCTGCAGCCCACATCGCGCGCGTAAGCCTCCGTGTTGCGTCGCACCTTTCCCCGTACGAAGAAGGGGATCTTCTTCAGCTCGGCTTCCCCATCGGCCGTCCACTGCAGAGCGCCATCGCCCTCCCCTGGGATGTCACTCAAGCCGGAACTGTCGGCGGCGCCGGCACCACCGGCATGGCCCAGGTGGCTCTGGTGGCCATCCACGAATTCGAAGTCGTGGCGGAACATGCCGATCAGGTGTTCCTCCAGGCCCATCATCAGCGGGTGCACCCAGTCGTCGAAGATCACGTTTGCTCCTTCCCAGCCCATCTGGGGGCTCATTCGGGCAGGAACGTCCTGCACATGCATGGGTGTGCTGATCACCGCGCAGGGAATCCCCAGCCGCTTGGCGCTGTGGCGCTCCATCTGGGTTCCCAGCACCAGTTCCGGTGCCGCTTCGGCCATGGCCGCTTCTACCGCCAGGTAGTCGTCACTGATCAGGGCCTCCAGGCCCAGGGCTTTGGCGGCGGCCCGCACGGGCCGGGCCATCTCCCGGCTGTAGGTGCCCAGCCCCACCACCGTGAAACCCAGTTCCTCGCTGCAGATCCGGGCTGCGGCGAGGGCGTGACTGCCGTCGCCAAAGATGAACACTCGCTTGCCCGTGAGGTACGTGGAGTCAACGGATTCTGAATACCAGGGCAGGCGTGAGCGCCGGTAGCCCTCGTCGGGAGCGGGGGGCTCCATCCCCAGCATTTCGTGCACTTCGACGAGGAAATCGTGGGTGGCGCCCACGCCAATCGGCACCGTTCGGCTGAAGGGCATGCCGAAATTGCGCTCCAGCCAGCTGCAGCTGGATTCCGCCACCTCCGGATAAAGGCAGACGTTGAGATCGGCATCGGGGATCCGCTGCAGATCCTCCACGCCTGCCCCGAGGGGCGCCACCACACCTACATCGATGCCGTGCAGGGTGAGCAGTTTCTGTACCTCCAGTACGTCGTCGCGGCAGCGGAAGCCCAGCAGGGATGGGCCTAACAGGTTCACCCGGGGCCGGCGGCCCTGGTGTTGCCATGCCCTGGGGTCGTGCTGGCTGTTGGCTGGCGCCTGCTCCTTCAGCAGGTTGCGCACCAGTTGGTAGAAGGTTTCTGCGGCTCCCCAGTTCTCCTTTTTGCTGTAGGCCGGCAGCTCCAGACTCACCACCGGCATGGTGAGCTCCATGCCCTGGGCCAGGGCACCGGGCTGATCCTGAATCAACTCCGCGGTGCAGCTTTCCCCCACCAGCAGGGCATCGGGTTGGAAGCGATCCACCGCTTCACTCACATGCCGTTTCACCAGTTCGGCGGTGTCCCCGCCGAGATCCCGGGCCTGAAAGGTGGTGTAGGTGACGGGCGGACGCTGTCCGCGCCGCTCAATCATCGTGAACAGCAGATCGGCATAGGTGTCCCCCTGGGGGGCATGGAGCACGTAATGAACGCCGCGCATGGAGGCGGCAATGCGCATGGCTCCCACATGGGGTGGTCCTTCGTAGGTCCAGAGCGTGAGTTGCATGGGATCAGGCGTGCACGGTTGGGTCGGGGCTGTTGGGGTGGAGGCCCGGGCGAATCAGTTGCCGGCGACGCAATGGCCGCGAAAACAGTTCCGCCAGGTCGCCGGCCTGGTCGATGCCGTGGATCGGGCTGAACACCAGTTCGATCGACCATTTGGTGGCGATGCCTTCGGCCTCCAGCGGATTGGCAAGGCCCATCCCGCACACCACCAGATCGGGCTGACTGGCGCGAACCCGATCCAGTTGCTGCTCCACGTGTTGCCCTTCCATCACCGGGACGTCATCGGGGAGCAAGGCCAGCTCGGCAGCCATCTGTTCGCGGTTCAGATAAGGCGTGCCCACCTCCACCAGTTCCATGCCGCATTCCCGTTGCAGAAACCGGGCCAGGGGCAGTTCCAGCTGGGATTCTGGAAGCAGGAAGATCCGCTTGCCCTCCAGCACTGCGCGATGGCGGGCCAAGGCGCTCTGGGCTCGCTCAATCAACGGGTCGAGCACAGCAGCAACCCGTTCATCAGGCAGATGAAAGGCAGCAGCAGCAGCCTCCATCCAGCGGCGACTCCCCTCGGCCCCAAACGGGAAGGGGGCCGTGAGCACCGTGGCGCCGCGGTCGCTGAGCAGGCGCGCAGTTTCCGTGAGAAAGGGTTGGGTCAGCAGCACCGTGGTTCCCGCTCCCACGGCGGGCAGGTCAGTCGATTGCCGGGGCGGCAGGCTGCGAATCGTCTCGATGCCCATCCGCTGGAACAGGTGCATCTGCCGGTCTTCCACGGCATCAGCGAGGGTTCCCACCATCAGCAACTGACGCTCATCGCTGGCGGGGAGCAGGGGAACGAGGGCTGCCAGTGCCCCGTCTTCTCCCTGGGTGAACGTGGTTTCAATTCCGCTGCCGGAGTAGTTCACCACCCGCACCCGGCCTGTCAGTTCTTCGTTGAGTCGTTCGGCGGCCCGGGCCAAATCCAGCTTGATCACTTCGCTGGGGCAGGACCCCACCAGAAACAGCGTGCGGATTTCGGGGCGGCGTTGCAGCAGTTCCCTGCAGACCCGGTCGAGTTCGTCGTGGGCATCGGCGAGGCCAGCCAGATCCCGCTCGCTGAGAATGGCTGTGCCGAAACGGGGTTCGGCAAAAATCATCACCCCCGCGGCGCTCTGGATCAGATGGGCGCAGGTGCGTGATCCCACCACAAGAAAAAAGGCATCGGGCATGCGCCGATGCAGCCACACAATCGAGGTGAGGCCGCAGAACACTTCGCGCGGCCCCGACTCCTTCAGCAGCGTTGGCCCGGCCATCGGCCGCTCCCTTGATGATCAACCTCTCCAAGTTGCGAATAAATCCGCTGAGGGGTGGAAAGGTCGCTCAAACTCTTTGGGATCGCCCAAGCCAGGCAGGTCCTGCCGCAGCTCAAAGGCGGCGACGGAATCCGTCGTAACGATCGGAGCGATCGCTCTCCTCTGCTTTGCTCAAGCGCCAGACGTTGCGGCTGACTCGGCGGGCAACGAGGCCACCGCGTTCCACCCGTTCCGTTCCGGGGCGGGCCCCCAGCAGCATGCTCACCTCCGCGGTGGTGAGTGGAGCACCAGTTTCGATGGCCAATGACGTCAGTTCCAGCCGTTGACGCAGCTGGCGCAGACGCTCACTGTCTGCATTTCCTGATGCCTCCAGCCAGGGCAGATCCACCTGGCCGTCCTGCGCAAGCCGTTGCATCAGGCCGAAGCTCACCATCCCGAGGGCTTGATCAGCGTTGAGATCCACTGGCTTCAAAGAAGACTGCTCAGTCATTGCAAGATCTCTAGAGGGGTTCTCCGGACGGTATCGGCTGTTTTTCAAGGCGCAAGACCGCAGGCTCTAACTCTTTATTGGCCCGTTTCAGCTGAATTCGTCCGGTACACTCCCCGCCATGACACGTTTTGCCAGCTTCGATGCTCGGGAGCGGCGACGCGGCGGTAGTGCTCTCGTCACCGGCACTGAGGTGACCCCCCAGCAGGGGGGGGCGAGCTGTGTTGTGACAACGGATTCGGAGTCGCCTCGGCTGTTGCGGCAGAACAGCCATGTGCAGTCGATCGAACTGCGCACCCACGTCTTCATCGACTCGCTCCAGCCGCAACTGGCGGCCTATATGGGTTCGGTGAGCCAGGGATTTCTGCCCATCCCCGGAGATGCCTGCCTCTGGATGGAGGTGTCACCGGGCATGGCGGTGCACCGGGTGACGGACATCGCCCTGAAGGCCAGCAACGTCCGTCTCGGCCAGATGGTGGTGGAGCGGGCGTTCGGCTCGATGGCCCTCTATCACCGCGACCAGAGCACGGTGCTCCATTCCGGAGATGTGGTGCTGGAAGCGATCGGGAGCACCATCGATCAGCGTTCTCCAGCCGATGTGAGCTGGACGGAAGTGATCCGGGCGATCACCCCCGACCATGCCGTGCTGATCAACCGGCAGAACCGACGCGGCTCAATGATCGAAGCCGGGATGAGCATGTTCATCCTGGAGACGGAGCCGGCCGGGTACGTGTTGATCGCTGCCAACGAAGCGGAAAAAGCCTCCAACATCACCTTGGTGGACGTGAAAGCGGTGGGTGCCTTCGGACGTCTCACCCTGGCGGGACGGGAAGGTGACGTGGAGGAGGCGGCCGCGGCGGCGATGCGCGCCATCGACCACATCAACAGCAACGCAAGGCTGCGCTGAGCGCTCAGACCAGCTCGGATCAGCTCAGGTGCAGCAGCTCGCGCAGCTGTGGTGCCAGAGCTCGCGCCGCTTTCCCACGGCTGCCCAGGCGGCTGAGCTGAGCCGCATTCAGTTCGCCGTAGCTGCAACGGGCTTCCCGCACCCAAAGCAGGGATTCGAATCCGCCGCCGGCGTAGGTCGGGGCACTCAGGAGTTCGCCCCAGCAAATGCCTTCCGCGGCGGCACGACAGCTGCCAGAGGGATCACACAACACCATCGTGCTGCGAAAACAGGCACTCCGATAAGGCGATCCCACCAGCTCCTTCAGGATCCGCTGCACCTTGGCGTCGTTTCCCTCGGCGTAGCGGGCGGAATACAGACCCGGTGCCCCTTGAAGCGCATCCACCTCAAGCCCTGAATCGTCAGCCAAGGCCCAGCAGCCGGTGCGCAGGGCGGCTGCGCTGGCTTTCAGCTCAGCGTTTTCGCGATAGGTGCTCCCCGTCTCTTCAACGTCCAGATCGGCAGGTTGACGCTGCACGTCCAGAGGTAGAGGTCCCAGCATGGCCTCGATTTCGGCAACCTTGATCGGGTTGCTCGTGGCGATGGTGAGCTGAAGCGCCAAGGAGGGCCAACATAAGAGGGCCTCCATTGTGCGGGCTGGTTGGGGCTACGGACTAACAATCTCTGGATTCGACCCAGCGCCACCCATTTGGGTTGAACATTCCACCCCGCAGCAAGGCTTTGGGAGGGTGTCGCAACGTGAACCTATGCAGCTTCACCAGCGTCGACAACGACTTGTGGGGATGTGATCACACGAACCACCACAGCAGACCGGAACAGTGAGGCACAGGGTGATAAGCCCGGCTTATTTGGTTCACTATGGACAGTGATCGAGAAAGTCGTCCAAATCGCTTGACGGGAAGGGTTCTGGCGAAGCAATGTCCCCAGCGAACATTCCACCCCTTCTCCCGGTAGGCAATGGCTAACGAAACCATGGGCATCGCCCTCGGCATGATCGAGACCCGCGGTCTGGTCCCCGCCATCGAGGCAGCTGATGCCATGACCAAGGCTGCCGAAGTGCGCCTGATCGGTCGTGAGTTCGTCGGCGGCGGCTACGTCACCGTTCTGGTTCGCGGCGAAACTGGCGCTGTCAACGCTGCTGTGCGCGCTGGCGCTGACGCTTGCGAGCGCGTCGGTGACGGCCTGGTCGCCGCTCACATCATTGCCCGCCCCCACCGCGAAGTGGAGCCTGCTCTGGGTAACGGCAACTTCCTTGGTCAGAAGGACTGAGATCTTCCGCTGAGCCTCTGACGAGGCACGCGAACGTCTCAACCTCTTCACCGACCTAACGGAGTTTTCCCATGAGCAAGAAGTACGACGCTGGGGTCAAGGAGTACAGGGATACCTACTGGACTCCTGATTACGTCCCCCTCGACACCGACCTGCTGGCCTGCTTCAAGTGCACCGGCCAAGAAGGTGTGCCCAAGGAAGAAGTTGCCGCTGCTGTGGCTGCTGAATCCTCCACCGGCACCTGGTCCACTGTGTGGTCCGAGCTCCTCACCGATCTCGACTTCTACAAGGGCCGTTGCTACCGCATCGAAGACGTCCCTGGTGACAAGGAGTCTTTCTATGCCTTCATCGCCTACCCCCTCGACCTGTTCGAAGAGGGTTCCATCACCAACGTTCTGACCTCCCTGGTCGGCAACGTGTTCGGTTTCAAGGCTCTGCGCCACCTCCGTCTGGAAGACATCCGCTTCCCGATGGCGTTCATCAAGAGCTGCTACGGCCCGCCGAACGGCATCCAGGTCGAGCGCGACCGGATGAACAAGTACGGCCGTCCTCTGCTGGGTTGCACCATCAAGCCGAAGCTCGGCCTGAGCGGTAAGAACTACGGCCGTGTTGTCTATGAGTGCCTGCGTGGCGGTCTGGACTTCACCAAGGACGACGAGAACATCAACTCCCAGCCCTTCCAGCGTTGGCAGAACCGCTTCGAATTCGTTGCGGAAGCCATCAAGCTGTCCGAGCAGGAGACCGGTGAGCGCAAGGGTCACTACCTCAACGTGACCGCCAACACTCCCGAGGAGATGTACGAGCGCGCTGAGTTCGCCAAGGAACTCGGCATGCCGATCATCATGCACGACTTCATCACCGGTGGCTTCACGGCCAACACCGGTCTGTCGAAGTGGTGCCGCAAGAACGGCATGTTGCTGCATATCCACCGCGCCATGCACGCGGTGATCGACCGTCACCCCAAGCACGGCATCCACTTCCGCGTTCTCGCCAAGTGTCTGCGTCTGTCCGGTGGTGACCAGCTCCACACCGGCACCGTGGTCGGCAAGCTGGAAGGTGATCGTCAGACCACCCTCGGCTACATCGACCAGCTGCGCGAATCCTTCGTGCCCGAAGACCGCAGCCGCGGCAACTTCTTCGATCAGGACTGGGGTTCCATGCCTGGCGTGTTCGCCGTTGCTTCCGGCGGTATCCACGTGTGGCACATGCCCGCCCTGGTCACCATTTTCGGCGACGACTCCGTTCTTCAGTTCGGTGGTGGTACCCACGGTCACCCCTGGGGCTCCGCTGCAGGTGCTGCTGCCAACCGTGTGGCCCTCGAGGCCTGCGTCAAGGCACGCAACGCCGGCCGTCATCTCGAGAAAGAGAGCCGCGACATCCTCACGGAAGCCGCGAAGCACAGCCCCGAGCTGGCCATCGCTCTCGAGACCTGGAAGGAGATCAAGTTCGAGTTCGACACCGTCGACAAGCTCGACGTCCAGAACTGATCGTCTCAACGGCCGGTTGATGCAACCGGCCACCCCTTTTTCTTACACCCAGGATCCCCATGCCTTTCCAGAGCACCGTGGGTGACTATCAAACAGTCGCCACCCTGGAGACCTTCGGCTTCCTCCCGCCGATGACCCAGGACGAGATCTACGACCAGATCGCCTACATCATTGCCCAGGGTTGGAGCCCGCTCGTCGAGCACGTCCACCCCAGCAACTCCATGGCCACCTACTGGTCGTATTGGAAGCTCCCCTTCTTCGGTGAGAAGGATCTGAACGTCGTTGTCAGTGAGCTCGAGGCTTGCCACCGCGCATACCCCGACCACCACGTGCGCATCGTCGGTTACGACGCCTACACCCAGAGCCAGGGTGCCTGCTTTGTGGTCTTCGAAGGACGCTGATCCTTCGAACCCTTGGTTCCGAGCCCTGACCTGATCAGGGCTCCAGCTTTTTCCGGAGGGGCAAGTGCCCTTCCACTTCACGACGACATCCTCGGGCGGACATGGCAAGACTCTCCAGTCGCGAACTCGCACTTGAACGCCGCAAGGCGCTGACCACTTCCGGTAAGAAGTCCTCGGTAGCGGCTGGTGATGGCGCCAACCGTGTTCGCACCGTTGCTGATGCCCGTCCCACCCGCACCAACGCGGCCGCAGCTGCTGAGCCTGCCTCTGCACCTGCCACCCCCGCTGCTGTAGCTCCGCAGCGGACCACCTCCTTCACAGCTGCTTCCGCAAACCGCAGCTCCCAGGTCAAGCCCCATCGCGATCCCAGCCGCGAGCTGGTGCTCGCCCGTCGTGATGCCTTGTCCCGCCGCGGTAAGACCGCCGACACCAGCCGCGATCGCAACCGCGCTGATGTTGCCCGTCAAACCAAGGCAGCCGCTCCTGCTGCTGCACCCGCTGAAACCACCAAGAGCTGTGGTTGCGGTGGCAAGCGTGCCGCTGAAAAGGCTTCCCTCAGTGCACCGGCTCCCAAGTTGTCTGCCCGCACTGAGCGCCGTTCGGCCACTCCCAAGCGTCGTGCCATCGAGAACCCCAGCCGCGCGCTGGTGCTGGCCCGTCGTGAAGCCATGTCGAAGCACGGCAAAACCGCTGGCAAGCAACCCACCAGTGCAGCAGCCGTTGCCCGTCAGGCCAACCCTGACCTCACCAGCCGTGAGCTCGCACAACAGGTGCGTGAGCTGCGCACCAAGGCCGGTGCCCGCAACAAGCAAAGCGCTGGTGTGACTCGCCCCACCGGTCCCAACCGCCACGGCGCCAAGCAAGCCGCTGCCGCTGATGCCCACTGGAAGGTGGGTGAAAGCACCACGACCGGTGGCCAAACCGTGACCGGCACCCAGGCCAACCGCTCGGTGAAAACCACCGGTAACGAGGCCAGCACCTGCCGTTCGATCACCGGTACCGAATACCTGGGCGCCGAAGTCTTCCAGACCTTCTGTCAGACCGCTCCCGCTGCCACCACCCCGGCCAAGGTGCGCGTCACGGCCACCAGCCACGGCAACCGCGTCACCGGCAATGAAGTCGGCCGTTCCGAAAAGGTCACCGGCGATGAGCCCGGAACCTGCAAGAGCGTGACCGGCACTGAGTACATCTCCGCGAACCAGTCCGCTGCCTACTGCGGTGGTGGCGTGACCTCCCCGCGCAAGGTGGGCCACAGCCTCACCGAACAGGGGCGCCCTGTGAGTGGCGTGATGGTGGGTCGCTCCGCCAGCGTTACCGGTGATGAAGCAGGCGCCAACCGCAGCCTCACCGGCGATCAGTACCTCGGTTCAGATCCTCTGCCCGAAGGTCGCCCTGCCGCCAAGGTGGGTCTCTCCGGAACCCTTTCCGGCACTGGCGTGACCGGCACCATGGTCGGCCGTTCCGCTCAGGTGACCGGCGATGAGTTCGGCTCCTGCCACCGCGTGACGGGTGATCAGTACGTGAGTGCTGAGCAAGTGAATGCGTTCTGTGGCGGCAAGCCCGAGCCCGAGGCCGCCAAGGTTGGCTTCAGCATCACCAACCGCAACCAGGTGGTGAGCGGCACCCGTACGGGCCGTTCGGAGAACGTGACTGGCGATGAGCCCGGCAGCTGCCAGGCCGTCACCGGCACCCCCTATGCAGGTCTTGAGCAGGCCGGCCAGCACTGCGGCACCCCTGCAGTTCAGGCCATCCGTGAGCGCACGCCTGTGCGTGTTGGCACCCCCTCCGCTGCCATGACCGGCATCCAACCCGGTGTGGGTGGTGTGATGACCGGCGACAAGCGTGGTGCATGCGAAGCAGTCACCGGCACTCCTTATGTGGGTGCTGATCAGCTGGCCGCTGCCTGCGGCGCTGACGCTCCCGCTGGCACTGACACCCATGGCCAAGCTCCTGAGGGTGCTGCCTGGACCCGCTTCAGCGTGGTGTCTCCCGCCCGTGCTGCCCAGCAGCAACGTGAGGCTGCGTCTGGTGTGACGGGTACCTCCTATGAGCAGGGGAATCGCATCACCGGCCCTTTTGACATGGCTGGCGGCAAGGTGACCGGTACCGAGCAGTTCCGCTTCGACAACCGCGAGTTCCAGAACCGTCAGCAGCGCCAGTTCCAGCCCACCGTGGCTGTGGTCAGCGAGCCTTCCGAGAAGCCTGCATCCCGGGTGACCGGCGAGGGTTCCTCCACCAAGATCACTGGTGATGACTGGGATCGTGGTGAGCACGTGACCGGTACTGAGGGTGCCTCGGCCCGCCGTCGTAACCCAAGCCGTCCCGGCCCGATGAGTGCCATGTCTCCCTTCGAGCGCAAGCGCAACGAGGAGAACGAATGGCCTGTGAGCCGCGTGACCGGTTCCAGCGGCAACACCGAAAAGGGTTCCCTTATCACCGTCTCCGGCGGCGCACGGGGCTGATTCATTGATGGTTCGCTCCAAGCCTCTCCGTGGCGGGCGACCTCAGGCCCCCTCGGCACCCACCCGACGTCAGCTTCAACAGCTGGCCACAACCTCTGATTCCGTTCAGACCACGTCTGACGTGGAGTCCTCCACCCGCAAGGCCGCTCTGGATCGGCGCCGTGCCCTCACCACCGCGGGCAAGGCTGCTCAACTGGGCGGCGCCCCGGTCGGTGGTGGTCGGATTCGCTCCAGCAAGGACGTTCAACGTCCCGCACCCGCTCAGCCAGGCTGGGTCCGCCGTGAGAAGGCTGCCACCCGGGCGGTTCCTTTCAATCTGAGCCGCAGCTCTCTGCCGATCACCCACCGGCGCCATCCGTTGACGGATGCAGCGGCAAATGCCCGTCTTCAGGCCTATGAGCAGGAGATCAAGGGCCGCTTTGATCGGATCGTTCCCCTGCTTCAGCAGGTTTCAGCGCTTCAGCACGAAACCGATTTCATTCCCCAGGCCCAGCGGTTGTGCCGGGCCGAACTCGGCTTTGATCTTCCGGATCACATCCTGCAGCGGGCCTGGGTTCGCCCCCTCGACATGCGCGCCCTGTTCGCATGGTGTGTGTTCGAAAGCCACCGGCTGTTCAGTGACCGCTTCTTCCAGGACGATCCCCTGGATGCCGGTACGGGCAGTGCTGCCTCCCGGGAGTTCGAACAGTTCCTGCTCGACTGTGGGATCCATCTGCTCGACCTGACGCCCTGTGCCGATGGTCGGTTGGCTCACACCGTGGCCTATGCCCTGCGCATTCCCTTCAGCGCTGTGCGTCGCCGTTCCCACGCCGGCGCCATGTTCGACGTGGAGAACACGGTGAACCGCTGGGTCAAAACCGAGCACCGTCGCTACCGCGAAGGTTCACCAAATCCCTCCACGGAACCCACCCGTTACCTGAAGGTGGTGACATACCACTTCAGTTCCCTCGATCCCTCCCATCAGGGCTGCGCTGCCCATGGCAGCAATGACGAACTGGCGGCAGCGGCGGGTCACCAACGGTTGCTCGACTTCCGTGAGTCGGTGGAAAACAGCTTCTGTTGCGGTGCCTCCGTTGATCTTCTGCTGATCGGCCTCGACACCGACACCGATGCGATCCGAGTGCATCCCCCAAGCCGTGACAGCGAGATGGTGCTCGACCGTTGGCTCTGCGCCAGGGAACTGCATGCCGCCACGACATCGATGAGTGCCGATCAAGCCATGGCACAGATTGCTGAAGCCGTTGAGAGCTCTGCTCCTGGCCCCATGGATGCCGGGATGGTGTCGTTCCTGACCCGTTTGCTCGCCAATAACTTCTCCCAGATCGACTACGTGCAGGATCTGCACGGGGGCACCTACCCGGATGCCGGGCACGCCGAGCGTTTCATTGGCGTTGGCATTGGTTTTAAAGAGGTGCATCTGCGCAATCTCACCTATTTCGCCCACCTCGACACCGTCGAGGAGGGCGCCCCCGATCTCGATGTGGGCGTGAAAATCTTCAAGGGTCTGAATGTGTCCCGGGATCTCCCGATTCCGGTTGTGGTGCGTTTCGACTATTCCGGCCGTGTGCCCGGTGCTCGTGAACGGGCCATCGCTGATTGCCAACGGGTGAACCAGGCCATCGCCGATCGCTACGCAGCTCTCGTTGATGAGGGTCTGCTCCACACTTGTCTCACCATTCGCGACCGCAACCAGACGGCTCCGGCCGAGGTCGTCGGTTCCACGCTCGACCCGCAACTTCCGGAGGCTCACTGATCATGCTCATCGTCAAGGTCGTCAAGCCGCTCGTTTCCACCAACCGGATTCCCGATTTCGAGCACAAGCACCTCCAGGTAGTGCTCGATGGCAGCACCAAGAAGGTGGCCGTCGATGCGGTGGGTGCAAAACCTGGGGACTGGGTGATCTGCGTCAGCAGCTCGGCCGCCCGTGAAGCCGCCGGCAGCAAGTCGTATCCCAGTGACCTCACGATCGTGGGGATCATTGACCACTGGGAACCCGACCCCCCGAAGACCTCCGCTCCCTCTCCATCCCCCAGCCCCAGCAAACCCGCGGGAGGCAAGGCCAGCTGATGGAGATCATGCAGGTGATGGGAACGCTGGTCTGCTCCTACCGGGTTGCCGGTCTGGATCACATGCACCTGCGCATTCTCAAGAACAACAAGGGCAAGAAGCTGGTGGCGGTTGACCCCGTGGGTGCCCGTGAGGGCAACTGGGTGTTCACCGCCAGCGGTTCGGCTGCCCGGCATGCCTGCCCTGACAACACCGTTCTCACCGATCTCACCATTGGTGGCATCATCGATTTCTGGAATCCGGACGGATAGGGATCCTTCATTTCCCTCCGCCGTTTCCGTTCCGCTTCCACACCTACCAATCCATGGCCACTCCTTCCCCCACCCCCCGTCGTCGCACCACCCGCAGCACCGCCGCGGCGAACAAGACTGTGGACGTGAAGCCTGTGGCCAGCACTCCTGCTCCCGCGTCGACTCCCGCCAAGGCAGCTCCTGCTTCAACCACCCGTCGTGCGTCCACCACAACCCGTCGCAGCAGCGCTTCCAACACCGGATCCGGCGGTGGCTCGGCCGTGACCAAGCCCGCTGCCACCCCTTCCCCCATCGTCCCCGGTGTGGCACTGGGCATGATCGAAACCCGCGGCATGGTTCCTGCCATTGAGGCAGCCGATGCGATGACCAAGGCTGCAGAGGTGAGCCTGATCTGCCGTGAGTATGTGGGTGGTGGCTACGTCACGGTGATGGTGCGTGGCGAAACCGGTGCAGTGAATGCCGCTGTTCGTGCCGGTGCCGATGCCTGCGAGCGCGTGGGCGACGGCCTCGTTGCTGCTCACATCATTGCCCGTCCCCATAAAGAGGTTGAGCCGGTGTTGGCCGGCAGTGGTGCAGCTCGCCGCAGCTGAAAGCACAAAAGCCTCCTCACAGCCGTTCACAAAGAGCCCTTTTGCTCCTGACCGGCTCCTAGATTCGCCGGCCAACCAGCGACCAGCTCGATCACCATCCCGCTCGCCGTTTTGACCCTGGAGCTTTCGCTTCCCATCCAGACCGCCTGGTTGATCCCGCTCTATGGGTTCATCGGGATGCTGGTTTCCCTCCCTTGGGCCTGTGGCTGGTTCCGCCGAGATGCCCATCGACCGGCGGCCTACCTCAACATTCTTCTCACCCTGCTGGCCTTCGCCCACGGAAGCCTGATCCTGCAGGAGGTGTACCAGTCAGGGCCGGTGGATCTGGCCTTCCCCTGGCTCAGCGTGGCTGATCTGGAGCTGAACATCAGCTTCAGCCTGTCGCTCACCAACCTGGTGGCCCTGGAACTGATCACGGGCCTCAGCTTGCTGTCGCAGGTGTATTCCCTGGGCTACATGGATAAGGAATGGGCGTTGGCCCGCTTCTTTGCCCTGCTTGGTTTTTTCGAGGGTGCGATGAGTGGTGTCGTGCTCAGCGACTCCCTGTTCCAGAGCTATTTCCTGCTGGAGATGCTGACGCTCTCCACTTATTTATTGGTGGGTTTCTGGTACGCCCAACCCCTGGTGGTCACAGCAGCCCGAGATGCCTTCCTCACCAAGCGCGTTGGTGATGTGCTGCTGCTGATGGGTGTGGTGGCGCTCTGCAGCTATTCCGGCGTGATGGGGTTCAACGACCTTTACGCCTGGGCTGCTCAAGATACCCTCTCTCCATTGGCGGCAACGCTCTTGGGTTTGGGCCTGGTTGCTGGCCCTACGGGCAAATGCGCCCAGTTCCCCATGCACCTCTGGCTGGACGAAGCCATGGAGGGCCCGAACCCCGCTTCGATTCTGCGGAACTCGGTGGTGGTGACCTGCGGCGCCATCGTGCTGCTGAAGGTGATGCCGATCCTTCAGCTCTCGCCCATCGCCATCGGCGTGATGCTCGTGATCGGCAGCATCAGTGCGATCGGTGGCTCTTTGGTGGCCTTGGCTCAGGTGGACATCAAACGCACGCAGTCGTATTCCACAACGGCCCACATGGGCCTTGTCTTCATCGCCATTGCGCTGCAGATCCCTGTTCTGGCCTTGTTGCTGCTGTTCACCCATGCCGTGTCCAAGGCGCTGCTGTCGATGAGCATTGGCGGCGTGATTGCCTCCACCAACTGTCAGGACATCACCGAGCTGGGGGGATTGGGCACCCGCATGCCGGCTACCACCACGGCGTTTCTGGTGGGTGGTGCTGGTCTCGTGGGATTCCTGCCCCTGGGTGGCTTCCTGGCCCTGGCCCAGTCGATTGAACTGCTGAGCGTTCGCTCGGTGCCGTTCATGGCGGTGTTCCTGCTCACCAACGCACTCACCGCCATGGGTCTGGTGCGGGTGTTCCGCCATGTGTTCATGGGGGATTCCCTGATCAAGTCTCGCCGGGCTGCCGAGGTGAACTGGCAGATGGCGTTCCCAATGGTGGCGCTCACCGTGATCGTGCTGATCACGCCGCTGTTGCTGGTGCGGCTTGAATCGCTCGATGGTTTGTTGGCCTTCCCCCTCTGGGCAGCAGCTTTGGTGGTGGGAAGCGGACTGCTGGGCCTGCTCGCTGGCGCCGTTCTCCCCCTGAGCAAGGCCTGGTCCCGCTCGCTGAATCCTGTGTTGCGCTGGTGGCAGGACCTGCTGGCCTACGACTTCTACACCGAGCGCTTCTATCGCCTCACCATCGTCAACGTGGTGGCTGGCTTCTCTCGCCTGGCCTCCTGGTTCGACCGAAATGTGGTGGATGGTCTTCTCAATGGGGTGGCTCGCTTCTCTCTGGCCAGTGCCGACAGCCTCAAGCTCAGCGTCAGCGGCCAGAGCCAGTCGTACGTGCTGACGGTGCTTCTGGCCATCGTTCTTTTCCTCACTGCGGTGAGCTGGTTCCTCACCTGATCGCCCCGAGATGCTTCTTTCCCTTCTGCTGCTGATTCCCTTCCTCGGGGCTCTGGCTCTGATCCTCTGGCCGGGATCCCCGTCCAGTGCACGCCTGCGCGATGTATCGATCGTGCTGCTGGTGGTGCAGTGCTTGGCGAGCTTCGCCCTGTTGCTGCCTTTTGATGCTGCTGACGCAGGTTTGCAGTTGGTGGAGCAGGCCCGCTGGGTGCATGCCATCGGCCTGGATTACGCCTTGGCGCTGGACGGTTTGTCGTTGCCGCTGGTGTTGATGAATGGGGTGCTCTGCCTGGTGGCGGCCATCGCGTCGCGCACGATCGAAAACCGCCCCCGGGTCTACTTCGCCCTGTTGCTGGTGATTTCCGGAGCGGTGAATGGTGCCTTCCTGGCCCAGAACCTGCTGCTCTTCTTCCTGTTCTACGAACTGGAACTCATCCCGCTCTGGATGCTGATCGCTGTGTGGGGTGGTGCCAACCGGGCCTACGCCGCCACGAAGTTTCTGATCGTCACCGCCGTCTCAGGTGTGCTGATCCTGGGTGCCTTCCTTGGCATTGCCCTGGTCACCGGAACCATGGACTTCAGCCTGCGGCCGATCCTTGCCGGTGAACTGGGCATGACCGCCCAGCTTCTGCTGATGGGTGCTCTGTTGATCGGCTTCGGCATCAAGATCCCCCTCTTCCCTTTCCACACCTGGCTGCCGGATGCCCACACCGAGGCCTCCACACCGGTGTCGGTTCTTCTGGCAGGTGTGCTGCTCAAGCTGGGCACCTACGGCCTGCTGCGTTTCTGCCTTGGCTTGTTTCCCGATGCCTGGCAGCTGGCGTCTCCATGGCTGGCTGGCTGGGCTGCGATCTCGGTCCTTTACGGATCCCTTGCGGCGATTGCCCAGACCGACATGAAGCGCATGGTGGCCTACAGCTCGGTGGGCCACATGGGCTACGTGCTGCTTGCCGCCGCCGCCGCAACGCCGCTCGGGTTGATGGGAGCCCTGTTCCAGATGGTGAGCCACGGCCTGATCTCTGGCGTGCTGTTCCTGGTGGTGGGTGTCGTTTACGCCCAGACCGGCACCCGCGACCTCAACGTCTTGCGTGGCCTGCTCAACCCCCAGCGCGGCCTGCCGCTCACTGGATCTCTGATGATCATCGGGGTGATGGCCAGTGCCGGAATTCCCGGCATGGCCGGCTTCATTTCCGAATTCCTGATCTTCCGCGGCAGCCTGCAGCCCTTCCCCCTGGCCACGCTGCTTTCCATGGTGGGATCGGGACTGACAGCGGTGTATTTCCTGCTGTTGGTGAATCGCGCCTTCTTCGGTCGCCTGGCGATCGCCCCCGGCGAGGTGGTGAATCCCCGTATCCTCAATCGCGTGGCGCTGCGGGAGCAGGCCCCGGCCATCGCCCTCAGCCTCGGTGTGCTGGTGCTTGGCCTTGCTCCGGAGCTGCTTTCGAACCTCAGTGAGGCGGCCACCACGGGCCTCAGCCTGATCACT
>NZ_UCND01000017.1:0-82729 GCF_900473895.1 Synechococcus sp. N32 | reverse complement strand
TCTTGGGGACTCCGAGGACACCATCACCCCGGCTGGGGGTGCACTGCAGTTCAGAATTTTTTTTGTTCTTAGGTCAAAAATTTCTGATCTATTCGCACAGTCGTCTGCAACCTGCCTCCTTTTGCTCGAAGCACATAGAAAAATTTCTACTGCTTCTCAGATTCCTTGCCAGCAGTAAGCCGACCAGCCACGAAGCCGACGCCACCAGCAACGACTGCCGCCTGAAGTTGCCACATCAGACGTCGATGGCGCCATGCCGTGCGGTTGAGCCAGACCCCTGCGCCAACGGCCACGATCAGCAGAAAGACCAGGCCAGCCTGGGAGAGGTTCTTCATAGCTTCCCTCACTTCTCCAACGCAGCCTTCAAGGCGGTTAGCCCCTCCTCCAACTGCGAGTAGTTGTCTGGATCTGCCTCCCAGGCATCGACCAACTTCTGTGCGGTTTCGATGAAGACCTTCATCTCATCGCAAGCCTTCAGAAAATCCATGGCACTGAGTGGAGCAGAAAGAAAACGTACTGCGATTGAGCGACAAAAAAAGACCTCTGAGGTATCCCACCCTCAGAGGTCCCGTCCTCTCGTTCTGACGCCCCATCACCTTCCTCCTGGTGTTCTCGTGTGAGGAGTAGGAGAACCGTCAGAAGAGGTAGTGGCGACCGTTCAGGGTTCGGTTGTCCGCAAGCAATAAAAAAGGCGGCAGGGAATGCCGCCACAAAGGGGATGAATGCGTCGAACGTGCTGGCGTCCCAGCACCACCACCCTCTTCAAACCATCAGTGGTGCCGTGGACGCCGTTTACGAACTGCCAAAAAAAAAGGAGCGGTCCCTACCCGCCCCCCTGTTCGACGCTTGTCCCCTCACCAAAGGGAACAGAGCAAGGGTGATGGGAAGAACACCTACTGGTCGTCGCCATTACGACCAAACGACTACTGGAGTCAGCAACCCAAGAAAAAGCAGAGGTCCCACCCTCTGCTCTGTTCGACGCATTCATCTCTTACGGATGATGCTCTTTTATGTTCGCTCCGTTACAAACACTTCCACCATCGGTAGAACCGCTCATTAAGAAGGGGGATGAGCAGACACCCCCCTGAAGGTCGTTGAGACCTGGTTACTGCTTCAGCGGTCTCTGACCTCATCCCTGGTCTAAGGCGGGTCAAAGCACTAGGGCATGAGCGGAACTACCCCTTTCTGTATCCACAAGGCACAAAAAAAGGAGCGGTATCCCTATCGCTCCTTCGGAAACTGAAAGTGCCGCTAGGCGGGACGACGCCAAGCGACCACCACCATCACCGATGAGGTGGGATTGCTGTGGGTGCCGTGAGCGTTTTCCAAGAAAAGACCCAGGAGTGTTCGACCTCCTGGGTTCCTCGCTCTCATGCGATGCAACTGGTCTAACACCGCCTAGTAAGCATTTGTGCTTACGGGATGCCGAACTTTGTATCAAGTGAGAGCAAAGTCATTCGCTTAGAGAAGGACCCCTGGAGAACTCTGAATAGAGCGCCGATGCTTCATCGGGCATCCCGTCATCCCAAAGCGTTTGCGTCCTCTCCAGCAACCAAGTCCCCGCTTCACTTCAAAGTTCCCGATGGAAGGTTGATTTGAGGTGGTTGGCGTCTCTGTAAGACATAGCGGTGCAAGCTTTAGGCACCGACCTGGCAGAAGGAAGTGGGTTGGGCTCCTGAAGCGGGAAGACGAGATCGGCGGCTCTCCTTGCGCGCGAAGGGTTCATTTGGCTGCCTCCAAATCACGGACGATCTGGGCGGTGCGCTCCCGCTGCCAGGTTTCGATGCGGTCCAGGTCGTAACCGACCTTTCCATTGCGTTGCCCGCCAATCCAGATCCAGTGATCACCAGCGACAAGATCACCAGAAGCGCGGAGTCGTGTGAGGACGGTGTGCGAGAGGCCAAGCACCTCAACGCACTCCCCTTCTGAAGCCCATCGTTTGTTCATTTAATTGCCCGCAAAGCGGGGACGAGACGACCAGCCACACCTCACGACGCACCAAGAAAAAGGTGAACGTGGGTTGTGTGTGGGTTGAAGTGGTCCTCGTCCTGCCTCAGCGACTCACCAACTTGAGGAGATTGGCGGTCGATAACTGAGCACCACCGGATGGTGGATTGCCTTGGCCCGGCGGTTCAGGGGCTTTGGCTGTTGCAGTGCTTTGACGCTAGGCACTGAACCCACGCTTGACCACAAAGGGTCTCCTGAGTGCGTTTTGGGCCTCCTGACCGTGGGTTGGGGGACCGTTTTTCACCCCCTCTCAACCCACGTACAACCCACGGCGCCCCTGAGCAATAAAAAACCGCCCCTTGCGGAGCGGTCGAAATGTCAGCTGGGGACTGACTTTTTATCGCATCGGGGAGACAGGATTCGAACCTGCGGCATCTTGCTCCCAAAGCAAGCGCGCTACCAAACTGCGCCACTCCCCGGCGCACACAGAGATTAGCGGTCAGCGTGCAGCTGTTCAGCCAGGTTGACGCCGCTGCTGATCGCTCCTTCCGCTCGGCCGAAGCCAGGCCCTGCGATCCAGTCGCCACAGAACCCAACGGCGCTGGTGGGGCACCACTGCAGCTCTTGCGGTAAGGGGTTGTTGAGGGGCCGTGAGGCGCCCCAGCGCATCACACCCAACGGCGTCGCCTGGTTCAACGCAGCTGAAACAACCGGCAGGGCTTGCAGCAGTTCGGGCAACAGCTCCACCAGGCGCTGTTGCTCCTGAGCCAGCAGGTGCCCCTGGCTTTCGGGCGTGATTGCTTCCCCGGAATCCAATCCATGCACCACAAGCCCCCAGCGTCCATCGCTTTGCGGCTGCAGCACGAGGCGTTCCACCTTCCAGTGCGCCTTGGCGGCGTCGTCCAACCAGATCTGAGCGGGAAGCTCCTCAGCGTTGAGCGCGAGCACGCCCAGATCAACCATCAGGTTCCAGCGCACTTCGGCTTGGCTGTGTTGCAGCAGGCTCAATGCCTTGTCGAGGTCGTCATCCACGCCTTCTGCAACGGCTGTGCGCAGGGGTACGTCATCCCAGGCCAGCATCTTCAGTGAGCGGGGATGCGCCAGCAGGGTTCCACTGAGCACAAGGCGCTTGGCCCTGAGGCTCCAGGTTCGATCCTCGTTCTCCAGCAGCCAATGGTCCCGGCGTCGCTCCAACCAGCGCACACGGGTTTCGAACTGACGGCTCAGTTGCGCGGTGCCAGCCGTATAGAGAAGCGCCTCGCAGATGCTGGCCATGCTGGGTACACCATGCCACCAGCCACCATTTGGATAGGCGTTTGGGCTGGTGGCAGGCGACAAACCGGCTTCGACATTGAGCGACAGCAAAACTCGCTCGTCCCGCTGAAGCACACCTGCTGCCCGCAATGGCTTCAGCAGTGAATCCATGGCCTCCGGCATGGATTCACTGAGGTTGAATCCCGGTGCTCCATGGTTGAGCAGCCAGCCACTTTGGTCGCGTCTCCTGCGGGTGGCCGTGCGTCCACCTGGCCCCCGGCCGGCCTCGATCAAAGCGATGTTGAGGTCAGATCCCAGCTGCTGGAGCCGGCTAATCAGGCTGCAGCCAGCCAGTCCTGCACCGATAACGGCGAGATCAACCTCAGACACGTTCGCTGAAGCCTCTTCCGCTGATCACATCCAATAGCGCTCTGCGGCCACTCGAGAAAACAAACCACCCAGCAATGCCAGAAGAATCGTGACGCCAAAGAATGCGAAATACGCCATCTGAACTGTTGGCCTGATCAGAGATTCACGGCTTTCTAACAGCCGCTCGGTCGTCGGCTCGGTTGAGTCACGAGACGACATCAAATCGTGGATATGGGTCGCCTGAGATTCGAACTCAGGACCAGCCGGTTAAAAGCCGGATGCTCTACCGCTGAGCTAGCGACCCGTGCCCGCTTGGGCATGCCATTTCGGCACCAAATGAGGTTATCACTCAGGTCGCCGGGGAGACTGGTGGCTGCTGAACCATGGCCATGACTGGCTCCAAGCCCTGGCCCGATCCCCAGATCGATGCCAACGCCTGGGTTGCTGAATCCGCCGTTGTGATTGGCAATGTGCAGATGGCAGCGGGCAGCAGCCTCTGGCCCACGGCCGTTGCGCGCGGAGATCTCGAGCAGATCAGCATCGGAGCGGGCAGCAATGTTCAAGACGGTGCCGTGCTCCATGGGGATCCGGGACAGCCGGTTCGCCTCGGTGCTGACGTCACCGTGGGGCACAGGGCCGTCATCCACGGCGCCACGCTCGAGGATGGATGCCTGGTGGGCATTGGGGCCATCGTTCTTAATGGCGTCACCGTCGGTGCAGGCGCCCTGGTGGCTGCTGGTTCTGTTGTCACCAAGGATGTGCCTCCCGGAACCCTGGTGATGGGTGCGCCAGCGGCGGTGAAGCGGGAGTTATCCCCTGAGGCGATTGATGAACAGCGCTGCCATGCCCGGCGTTACGCGCAATTGGCGGCCTCCCACGCCCAGATCAGGCCTTGAACGCACTCCTCTGATTGCTGCGAATTCGATCAGCTTTCAAGGAAGGTCGTGGGATCAACGGAGAAGTCCGTAAGATCGGCGACACAGATTTCCGTTTTCAAGAATGGTCCGAGTTGCCATCGGTCTGGTCCTCATCCTGGTGATCGTCGGTTACTCGGCCTTCAGCGTGATCACCACGGGCCAGGTTCTGGGTATCGATGCCCGCCTGTTCCTGGTGGTTGCACCGATCCTGGCCGCCGTCAGCTGGGCTGCTTTCAACATCGGCCGTGCGGCTGTGGGTCAGCTGCAGCTGATGCTCAAGCGCAGCCGCGCCTGATCCAGGCAAGCGAGCTTCGTAGGCTGAAGGCTGCTTGATGCAGCCGGTTGTCTCAATCTCCCCATGTCACCGTTCTTGGTGCCGGTCTGGCCGGCACTGAGGCGGCTTGGCAGATCGCCCGAGCAGGTGTTGCGGTCACTCTGGTGGAGATGCGTCCAATTCGACGCTCCCCTGCGCACCACAGCAGTGATTTCGCCGAATTGGTGTGCAGCAATAGCTTTGGCGCTCTGAGCAGCGACCGTGCCGCAGGCTTGCTGCAGGAGGAACTTCGCAGGCTTGGCTCCTTGGTGATCGGCACGGCCGACACCCATGCGGTGCCGGCCGGAGGAGCCTTGGCGGTTGATCGCGGTCGCTACAGCGCTGCCCTCACCGAGGCTCTCGACCAGCATCCTCTGGTCACGATTGAACGGCGTGAGCAGCAGGCCCTACCGCCGGAGAATGCGATCACCGTTTTGGCGACGGGGCCGCTCACGAGTGAACCGTTGGCGGAGGATCTGCGCCAGTTCACCGGCCGTGCCGACTGCCACTTCTTTGATGCGGCCAGTCCGATCGTGCATGGGGACAGCATCGATCTGTCAGTGGCCTTCCGCGCCAGCCGCTACGACAAGGGGGATGCCGACTACATCAACTGTCCGATGGACAAGGAGCAGTACCTGGCGTTCCGCCAGGCCCTGCTGGAGGCGGAACAGGCGGAACTCAAAGACTTCGACAAGAACGACGCCACCTTCTTTGAAGGCTGCCTGCCGATTGAGGAGTTGGCGCGTCGTGGTGAAGACACCATGCGTTATGGCCCCCTGAAGCCGATCGGGCTCTGGGATCCCCGTTGGGGCGATGTGAACGATCGCGATGTCCGCCGAGCCAAGCGCGCCTATGCGGTGGTGCAGCTACGGCAGGAAGACAAGGACGGGCGCCTCTGGAATCTGGTGGGTTTCCAGACGAATCTCAAATGGGGTGAGCAGAAGCGAGTTCTGCAGATGATCCCCGGGCTGGGCCAGGCGGAATTCGTGCGCTTCGGGGTGATGCACCGCAACACTTTCCTGGAGTCGCCGCAGCTGCTGCAACCCACTCTGCAGTTCCGCCAGCGCCCCAACCTCCTGGCGGCAGGCCAGATCACCGGCACCGAGGGCTATGCCGCCGCCGTGGCAGGTGGCTGGTTGGCCGGCACCAATGCGGCCCGGCTGGCCCTGGGCCTGGAGCCCATTGATTTGCCGGCCACCTGCATGAGTGGAGCCCTCACCCATTTCGTCAGTGAGGCACCAACGGCCAAGTTCCAGCCGATGCCCCCCAACTTCGGTTTGTTGCCGGAGCTGCCGGAACGCATTCGCGACAAGCGAGCGCGCTATGGCTCCTACCGCGATCGTGCCCTGCAGGACTTGGAGCCGATGCGGGCCCTCCAACCCCAGACCGTGACGGCATGACAACCCCTGCGGAGGCTCGCCGGATCGAACAGCGCTCCCTGCGCTTCGGTGTTGGAGCCAACGCAGTGATGGCCCTGGCTGGGTTTTCCGCCCATGTGCTCACCGGATCCTCGGCCCTGCTGTTGGACGGCCTTTATTCCGCCGTGTTGGTGGGGTCGTCCTTGATTGCCAGTCGCATCAGCCGCAACGTGGTGCGGCCACCGGATCGAGCCTGGCCCTACGGCTACGAAGGCCAGGAAGCCCTGTATGTGCTGTTTCGCTCCCTGGTGCTGCTCGGGGTGATCGGCTTTGGCGTCGGCAGCTCCTGCTCCACCTTGATCGATTGGTGGCGGGGGAACAGCATTGCGCCGCTGCATCTGGAGCCGGTGGCGCTCTACACCGCTTTGATGACGGCACTGTGTGGATTGCTGGCCTGGCGGCACCGCCGGGATTGGCGCCGCACGGGTCGTGTGTCCTTGCTGCTGCTCACAGAGGCCCGCAATGCCCGGATCGATGCCGTGATCACCCTGGCCACCGGTCTGGCCTTGCTGGCGTCGCCGATGCTCTTGGCAACGCCGTTGTCTGCCCTTGCGCCGATCACCGATGCCCTGCTTGTGCTGGCGGTGAGCCTGGCCTTGCTGCGCGAACCGCTGGCGGCGCTGCGGGATGCCATGGCCCAGGCCGCGGGCTGTGCCGCTGACCCGGATGTGCTCCAGCGCACCCGCATGGTGTTGATGCAGGAGCTGGTGGGGCTTCAGCTGCAGATGATGGATTTCACGGTGCAGCAGCTCGGCCGCACGGCCTTTGTCGTGGTTTACATCAATCCGCTGCAGCCCCAGGAAAGTCGGGTGATTGATGGCTTGCGCCATCACATCGATGCCCGCTGCAGTGCTGAACTCGGACGTCCGGTGCGCTCTGAGGTGATCCTCACGGTGATGCCGCCGATTTACCGCCAGGATCCAAGGCCGCAGACGGCCCCTTAGCGTCACCCCCAAAGAAGCGATGCCATGAGCGAGAACCAGCAGTGGGATGCCGTTGTGATCGGTTCCGGCATCGGTGGTTTGGTCACCGCCAGTCAGTTGGCGGCCAAGGGAGCCAAGATCCTCGTCTTGGAGCGGTATCTGATCCCCGGCGGCAGTGGTGGTGCCTTCATACGCGAGGGCTACACCTTCGATGTGGGGGCCTCGATGATTTTCGGCTTCGGCAAAAAGGGTTTCACCAACCTGCTCACCCGGGCCCTTGCTGATGTGGGGGAGCACTGCGACACCATCCCCGACCCCGCCCAGCTCGAGTACCACATGCCCGGTGGACTGCGCATCGCCGTGGATCGCGACTACGAGCAGTTCATCGCCGATCTCACGGCGCGGTTTCCCCATGAGGCGAAGGGGATCCGCCGCTTCTACGACACCTGTTGGCAGGTGTTCAATTGCCTCGATGCCATGCCGCTTCTCTCGCTGGAGGATCCGGCCTACCTCACCAAGGTGTTCTTCAAGGCACCACTGGCCTGTCTGGGGCTGGCCCGCTGGCTGCCGTTCAACGTTGGTGCGGTGGCCCGCGAACACATCAAGGACGAGCAGCTGCTCAAGTTCATCGACATCGAGTGCTTCTGCTGGTCGGTGATGCCGGCGGATCGCACGCCGATGATCAATGCCGGCATGGTGTTTTCCGATCGCCATGCGGGCGGGATCAACTACCCCAAGGGAGGCGTCGGCGTGATCGCCGAAAAGCTGGTGAAGGGATTGGAACGTCACGGCGGCGCCATTCGCTACAAGGCCCGAGTCACCGAGGTGTTGATCGAAAACGATCAGGCGGTTGGCGTGAAGCTGGCCGATGGAGAGGTCATCCGCGCCAAGCGTGTGATCTCCAATGCAACCCGCTGGGACACCTTCTCGGATGCGGGTGATGAGCAGCGCCGCGCCGGCCAGGCCCTGGTGGATGCCGCCCACACGCCGGGCAAGGAGCAGTTCTGGCGCAAGCGTTATGTGCCTTCCCCTTCGTTCCTTTCGCTGCATCTGGGGGTTCGGGCTGACCTGATTCCGGCCGGCACCCACTGCCATCACCTTCTGCTCGAAGACTGGAACCGGATGGAGGACGAGCAGGGGGTGATCTTCGTGTCGATGCCCTCGCTGCTGGATCCGGATCTGGCCCCGGCCGGGCATCACATCGTTCACACCTTCACGCCCTCATCGATGGAGGCCTGGCAGGGACTGACCCCCAGCCAGTACCGCGAGAAAAAGGAGGCGGATGCTGCACGGTTGATCCAGCGCCTGGAGGCGATCCTTCCCGGCCTCGCCGATGCCATCACCCACAAGGAAATCGGCACGCCCCGCAGTCACCGACGTTTTCTGGGTCGCTTTCAGGGCAGCTACGGCCCGATTCCGGCGATGCAATTGCCGGGACTGCTGCCGATGCCGTTCAACCGCACGGGCCTGAAAAACCTCTATTGCGTGGGTGATTCCTGTTTCCCCGGCCAGGGCCTCAACGCTGTGGCCTTCAGTGGGTTTGCCTGTGCCCATCGGGTTGGGGCCGACCTGGGCCTCAATCCCTGGGCGCTGCCGGCCTGATCTTCTTCCTAGCGTGATCGTCCGTAGGAGTTGGGATGCCGCCTGAGTTTCAGCCGTCGTCGGACGATCTGGCCCGCTACCTCGAGCAGAGGGGCGAGCTGACCAAGCCTTGGAATCTGCAGATGCTGCGGCTCCAGAAGCTCAAGGAAGCCAAGGACTCGATGGATCCTCAGCTCTACCTCGAGAAGGTGCAGGAGGCCCATGCCGATCTGATGCGGCTCGGTCAGTTCTGGAAGGGGCGTGAACAGGAGGTGTTTGGTGGCACCTACCAACCGTCTGAACTGATTGAACCGCTGCCCGGTTCTCCAGACGACCGATGAACGGCATCGAACGTTTCGGGTTATCGCCCCTGATCCGCTTCACCCTGCTCAGCCTGTATGGGGCCTTGGTGCTGCCCTTGCCATTGCTGGCCCCTGCGGAGTCGCGCTGGTTGATGGTGGCAGGGCTGCTGCTGGGCTTGGTGTTGGTGATCGGTCTGTTGAGTGAACGGGTGGAGACCGATGCCGAAGGCATTCAGGTGCGTTACCCCGCCTGGATCCGCTGGTTGCTGCGGCGCGGCTGGTCCATGCGTTGGCAGGACATTCGGGCCCTGGTTCCCGTTGGCACCAGTCAGGGGGGAACGGTGTATTACGTGAAGGCAGCCGATCTGCGCCACCAGCTGCTGCCGCAACGCATCGAGCGCTTCGATCGATTTCTGGAGCTTCTTGCCGCCAACACCCCTGTGTCGACCAAGGGCATCGGCCGTCTCACGCCGCCCTGGACGTATCAGCTCTTGGCTGGATTGGCCGTGCTGATGATCGCCGGCGAACTGGTCACGTCTCTGGCGCTGGCCCAGGGATTGATCAGTTTGCCGGCGGGTTATCCAGGCTGAACAGAGCTGTATTTCCAAACAGAACACCCCGCCAGTGCTGGCGGGGTGAAATGGCTTGATTTGTGATTGATCGATGGATCAGTAACGGACGCATCCACCGCGACCGTAGTAACCGCGAGCGCAGGCACCATTGGGACCTGCGACAACACCGCGACCTCCGTAATAGTTGGGGCCGTAGTTGTAATAACCGCGGGGACCGTAGGTGTAACCGCGATTGATGACGACACCGCCTCCACCGTTGTTGTTCCAATAAACCCCACCCGCCTTGGCTTCGGGAACAGCTGTGATCGCAAGACCAAGGGCAGCGATTGCAGTTCCGATTGCGATTCCGAGAGTTGTGGTTTTCATGATCATTCCTCCTTGCTTGCTCTTTGGGCTTCAGCCCTGTATTCACACCATCTCCGTTCCAATGGGGAATTAACTCCCTGAGTTGAGGGATTGTTTCACCAGCGCAGCTCCCCCATTCCAGGGACTTCATCCCACCAGCCACTCCCAATCCGGACGTGAAACGCTGTCTTGCTTCAAACCGGTATTGCCGCTTCGATCTCCCAGCCCTCGTTGAGCAGCTCTTCGGCTCGTGTTGGAGCCTCTTCTGAGGCAACATCGATGAGGAGAAATCTCTCTCCCTGGTTGCAATACAGCCTGGTTAATCCGATCACGGCGGGGGCTCCCGGGTGTCGACAGCGCCATGTTGACCCGGCTGCGCTGATCAAGCAATGAAGACGCTCCTGCAAACAACTCTTGATTTTGTCCAGATGTCTGGCGTTGCCATGGGTCGCTCAGACGTTGAAATCGATGCAGTTGTTCCGATCGGATGACAACCGAACTCACCAACCTCCCCTGCGGCACGGTTCAGCTCAAGGTCTGCGCGAATCACCTCTGTGAATTGGGTTGGGTGACCTCGCACCATCTGGTCCCGACCAAAGAGGCTCAGCTGAAGCAGGCCCTGCGTCATCACAAGACGAATTAGGGCTCTTCTGAGGACTTGAGCATCAAGGTTGCTTCGGGGTGGCGTTGATGGACCCTGACCCCAGAATTCCAGTCGCTGACTGGAATGAATTCGCTTGATTCAGCTGGCCGGCAGATTGTCGAGGCTGAAGCGGTAGCCCCGCTGACGCACGGTGGTGATTCCACCGCCCTCGCCAAGACCGGCCTGCTCCAGCTTGCGGCGCAGGGTCAACACCTGAGTGTCCACCGAACGGGGGCCACCGCTAAAGGGAGGCCAAGCCATTCGCAGCAGTTCCTGCCGGCTGCGCACCAGCCCAGGCGGCATCAAGAGTGCACAAAGCAGGGCAAATTCGCGAGGGCTGAGCTCCACCGGCTGCTCCCGCAGCGTCACCTGGCGGAGGAGCAGATGAACCTCCAGAGGCCCAACGGTGACCCGCTCCTGAAGGCCGCTGTGCCCCCGCTTGAGCAGGGTGCGGCAGCGGGCGGCCAGTTCCTCGAGGCCAAAGGGTTTGCGCAGCACATCGTCTGCACCGTCATCCAGCAGGCCCACCACCGGCTCGGCTCCGGCCCGTGCGGTCAGCACAATCACAGGGCAACGCAGCTGCTCTGCCAAGCGCAGGGCGGAGCTGCGCTCCAGCAGTTCTGCACTCACCAGGAGATCGGGAGACTGTTCCTGACAAACCTCTAAAGCTTCAGCGGCGTTGGCCACTGCTGCGGTGAGATGACCGTCCTGACGCAGCCGCTGCACCAGCACCGTGCGCAGGGTGGGGTGCGGCTCGACCACCAACACTCTCGAAGGTTCCTGACCGGTGCTTGCATTTGGCATCACCACCGGATCAGAGCTGGCTGCAGATGCTTCCGCCGTGAGGTCGTGGGGAGTGGAGGTCACTGGATCGGCCCGGGCGCGCCTACGCTAAGCCGAAATTCCTGGCAGGCTGGTAGCAGGGGCTGCTGTTGTATCTCATGACATCACTCGACGACCCTGAAGCCATCCGCCATTTCCAATCGCTCTGCGATGCCTGTCAGGAGCTGACGACGAGATATCACACACCGTCGGAGCTGCGGCTGTACTCCGATGGCTACCTGCATGCATTGAGGAAGTCAGGATCGCTTGATCCCCGCTCTCAGCATCGTCTTGAGCAATTGATTGATCGCTGGATCCTGGATCCCTCCAGCTTTATTGGCCCTGACGGGGATGTGAGCACCTTGTATATGCGCCATCCCCAGGGCTATTGAGTTAGCTAGCGAGAGCGATTTCCAGCTTTTCGCGAAGTTCTCCGGAGTTGTACATCTCGATCAGGATGTCGGAACCGCCGATGAATTCCCCTTTCACGTACACCTGGGGGATGGTGGGCCAGCTGGAAAATTCTTTGATTCCCTGACGAATCTCTGGATCAGAGAGAACGTCAAATGTCTCGAATGCCACACCGAGGGAGTGCAGGATCTGCACCACATTGTTTGAGAATCCGCACTGGGGCATCAGCTTGGAGCCCTTCATGAACACGAAGATCGGGCTGGAAGCGACCAGGGTTTCGATGCGAGCTTTGGTGGAGGGGTCCATCGTTGAGCGTGAGTTGGCGTTAAGCGGACGCAGCGTCCGAAGGGGTTGAGGTGTTGAGGGCGAGGGCGTGAATCGCTTCGCTGGCCAATTCCTGCTGCAGCGCGCCGTACACCATTTGATGCTGACGGATGCGTGAAAGGCCAGCAAAAGCAGACGACACCACCGTCACTTGGAGGTGATCACCGCCACCGGTGAGGTCTTCAACAGTGACGTTGGCGTCGGGAATGACCTGTTGGATCGCGGCTTCAACGGCATCCGGCTGCACCATGGCGGCGGTTGTGCAAAAGGGGACTGGCTCAGATGCTGACAGACCGGCTCATTGGCCGGCAGCCGATGCACCCCGGAATTCGGTTTCAACAAAGCCCAGTTCCAGCAGGCTCTGATAGGCCTTTTGACCCTGAGGCTTGGCCGGCGTCATCAGCTTGACCACCTCGACCAGCACCGGAACAGCCACTTCGGGCTGGTTCTGACGGCGGAACAGGGCTGCCAGGCGAAGGTTGGTTTCCGCCAGCAGTTCCAGGGCTTCACGGCCCTTGGTGTCCATCTCGCGGGGGATCCGAGCATCAAGCCCCCGGAAGGCACCACTCAGGTCGCGATAGAAGGCCAGCAGCTGCTTGGAGGCTTTGCGGGCTTTGTCGTAATCAGCCCGCGCCTCGGCCAGGTCCCCCCGGCTGGCTGCTGCATCGCCCTCAGCCAGCATCGAACGAACGGCCGCCGGGTTGAATCCACCCTGGCTCTGAGCCAGAACGCGATTCTCGGCTGAGGTTTGGGCGATGCCGGGAGCTGCGGTAACGCCCAGGGTTGCCACCAGTGCAGCAGTCGTCAGCAATGCGCGACAACCCATGAGACCAGCAAGAAAACGTGCGCGGACTTTAGAAGCTCTGAAGCGGTCGGCCAACGGCAGCACGGGCCGCTTGTTCAGCCGTATGCATCGCCGCAGCGAGTTCGCTGTTGAACTGCCGCGTCGCTTCGCGATCTCCCTTGGCTGGCACGGTGAGCGGTGCTCCGAAACAGAGCGCTGCCCGGCTGAAGGGCCTCGGTGGGGCCTGGCTGTAGCCCAAGCCAACGGGAACCACAGGAACGGAAACGCCGCGGCTCTGGGCCAGTTGGGCCAAACGCACCAGGCCCGGCCGCAGCTCAATCGCCGCGTCCTGCCGGTGAATCCTGCCTTCGGGGAACATCACCACTTGCTGTCCGTCGGCCAACAGGTCGATGGCCAGACGCAGGGTGGTCATCGAGGGTCGTCCCTGGTCCACCGGGAAGCAGCCGAGCCGTTGCAGAAACCAGCCCTGGAGCCCCCGCATTTCGGTGGTAGTCACCATGAAGCGGCAGTCGCGACCACTGACCCGACGGCCAGCGGCCATCGGCAGCATCAGGGCATCCCAGCGGGCGCGGTGCGTCGGTGCCAGCAGCACCGGGCCCTGATGGGGGAGATGCTCTGGGTTCAGCACCAGACGCTCACGGAATTGAAAGCGCAGCGCCAGATCCTGGGTGGTGAACATCGCCAGGGGGGCCCAGAAGCTGTCGATGCCGACACGCAGGCTGTTTTCTCGGGTCGCCAGGGCCGCTTGCAACGGGCTGATCAAATTCGGTGCCTGAGAACCTAAATCCCCCAGGCAAAGCTGCATAGGATCCGGCCAACGACTGCCCCGTCATGGCCAGCCTCGGCGTCAATATCGACCACATCGCCAACATCCGTGAAGCGCGGCGGACCGTCGAGCCAGACCCGGTGTCGATGGCACTGCTGGCCGAACTCGGTGGGGCCGATGGGATCACCGTGCATCTGAGGGAAGACCGGCGTCACATCCAGGATCGGGATGTGGAGTTGCTGCGCCAGACCGTGCGCTCCCGCCTCAACCTGGAAATGGCCGCCACCGACGAGATGGTGGCGATTGCGCTGCGGATCAAGCCCGACATGGTCACCCTGGTGCCGGAACGGCGGGAGGAGGTCACCACGGAGGGGGGCCTGGATGTGGCCGGACAAGAGGCCTCCCTGGGGGGCATGGTGCAAACCCTTCAGGCCGCCGGGATTCCGGTGAGCCTGTTTGTGGATCCGGAGGCGACCCAACTCCAGGCCTGCAAAGCCACGGGGGCCTGCTGGGTGGAATTGCACACGGGGCGCTATGCCGATGCCGACTGGAGCACCCAGCCCCAGGAGCTGGCGCGCTTGCAGGAGGGCACGGCCATCGCCCGGCAGCTCGGTCTGCGGGTCAATGCCGGCCATGGCCTCACGTATCAGAACGTTGAGCCCATCGCGGCCATCCCTGGGATGGAAGAACTCAACATTGGACACACGATCGTGGCCCGCTCTGTCGCCGTCGGACTGCAACAGGCTGTGCGGGATATGAAGGTCTTGGTTCAGAATCCCCGCCTTGATCCCCTTTTCGGACAGGCGCCCGGATGACCACCTATCACTTCGTTGCAGCCAGCGAGCGCTTCCTCACCGTGGAGGAGCCGTTGGAGGAAGTGCTGCGGGAGCGCCAGCGCAACTACGCCGAAACCGGCAAGACCATCGATTTCTGGCTGGTGAAGCAACCGGCTTTCCTCTCTTCTCCTGAGCTGGCTGAGCTCAAGGCAACCATTCCCCAGCCCGCTGCCGCTGTGGTGTCCACGGATCCCACCTTCATCACCTTCCTCAAACTCCGTTTGGAGTATGTGGCTGTGGGCACCTTTGAAGCTCCCTCCGCGGGGATTCCCGATGCTCTTGCCGGTGCCGTCTGATGAATCCCAGTTCCCTTCCGGTTCAGCAGCGCATTGCACTCCTGGTGCAGGCCCTCGATGGTGCGGAGAAAACCAACAAGGCCTTGGCGACCTGTCCCGACGGGGACGCGATGGTGGACATCCTGCTTGGGGCTTCAGCAAAGCTGGGGTTGGGGCTGACCCGCCGTGATCTCACGGAGACGCCGCCGATTCGCGACTGGATCTGGTTCAAGAACAACGATCCCCTGGTCACCGTTGGTGATGCCAAGCCCCGCTACCGCCGGGAAACCCCCGAAAAACCCAAGCCAGACCCGAGCCAACCCAAGGAGCGCAAGCGCTTTCTCGGTTTGTTCTGATCTGCATGCCGGATTCTTGGCGCTGCCTGGCTGAGCATCAGAATTGACGCATCTCCAGGTTGTTGCTTTGAACCTGCACAGCCGCCGGCACTGGGTGATTGGAGATGTGCATGGCTGCCATCAGCCCCTATGCCAACTGCTCGCCACCCTGCCGCCGAACGACCATCTGGTCTTCTGCGGGGATGTGATCAACCGTGGTGAGGCCATTCCCGCCACGATGAATCTGGTCTGGGATCTGGTCCAGGCCGGCCGTGCCACGTGGCTGCGCGGGAACCATGAGCAAGACCTCATTGATGCCCTGGAATCCCAGGACGGCTTGAGCCAGCACGCCACCTATGCCCAGTTGGGCGACAGCAGCGCTCGCCAATGGTTGCCGCGTCTGCAACAGCTCCCGCTCGTCTATCGCGGTGACGGTTGGTGCGCCACCCATGCCGGGTTCGATGCAGCGGGTCAACCGGACCTCTCCATTCGTGATCCCTTCTGGGAGGCCTATGACGGTCGTTTTGGCCAGGTTGTTGTGGGCCATACGCCCCGTCCCCAGGTGGAACGCCTTGGCGCGATTGTTCTGATCGACACCGGTGCGGTCTACGGCGGTTGTTTATCGGCCTACTGCCCGCAAACCGATGCGGTCGTTCAGGTTGAAGGAGCGGCAACCGATGCCGTGCTGGCTGGAGTTGGCCCTTGCTGACGGTTTACCGAAGCAACAGGGCTGAATTTCTGGCTCGCTTACTCTCCCGTCAGTTGATCGAGCAGCAGCCGGGCCCCCTGGAAACGGTGGAGGTGATGGTCAACACCTGGCCCACCAGCCGATGGTTGGGGGAACAGCTGGCCACGGCCAACGGCATCAGTTCCCTGGTGCGCTTTCCCTTCCCGGGTAGTCGCCTGCGGCAGTTGGTGCGCCAGGTGCTGCATCTCCCCGCGCAGGAGGACGATCCCTGGCGGGCGGGCCAGCTGGTGTGGGCTGTGCTCGAGTTGCTGCCGGAGCTGTTGGAGCAGCCCGTCGCCCAGCCGCTACGGACCTGGCTTACCCAGCGTGAAGGAACCGCCTCGGGGTTGACGCGGGACCGTTGGCAGCTGGCACGCACCATCGCCGATGCCATGGACGATTACGCCCTCTACCGCCCCGATCAACTGGAGCAGTGGAAACGGCCGCGGCCCGATGACGACTGGCAGCCCGTGCTCTGGCGACTGCTGGCCCAACGGCTTCCCAGGGCTCCCTTTGGCCTGCAGGTGCGTGAGGCCGTCGATCGGCTCCGGCGAGGAGACGTTGATCCAGCCCTGCTGCCCGAGCGGTTGCGGCTGTTTGGCATCAGTGCCCTGGCACCGGTGCAGGTGGATCTGATTCAGGCTTTGTCCGGTCTGCTGGAGGTGGAGATCTACCTACTCACCCCGTGTCCGGATCTGTGGCAACGCTGCGGCAGTCGGCGTGCCTCGCTCGGGGATGACTGGCTGGTTCCGCCCGATGGGGGGTGGTTGGCGGAGGCGCCGCGCCTGGAGGCCGTTCTTGGGCGGATGGGTGCCGAATTTCAGCAGTTGCTGGAGGGCTCCGGTGAAGCGCAGCTGGGGGAACGACGCGAAGGGGATCTGTTTGCAGGTTCCCTGCAGATGGCCGCAGCGGAAGAGCGCCAGCCCACCCTGCTCGATCAGCTTCAGCAGCAGCTGGTGGATGCCGACAGCCTCCCCGCACTGGAGCGTTCTTCCGACGATCAGTCGCTGCTGTTTCAAGCGGCACCGGGACCTTGGCGGGAGGTGCAACTGGTGCGTGATCGCATCCTGCAGTGGCTGGCGGCCGATCCCGATCTCGCGCCCCGCGACGTGCTGGTGATGACGCCGCAGATTGAGCGCTATGCACCGCTGCTCAGCTCCGTGTTCAACGACACGGCGGCCATCGGTGTGGATTTGCCCTGGCGCCTCACCGACCGCAGTCAGCAGAGCAGCCCGGGGTTGTCGATGGCGATGTTCACGTTGCTTGAGTTGGCGGCCACACGCTTCACTGCCACGGGACTGGAACGTCTGCTGGCCAATCCGGCCCTGCAGGGCCAGCAGGGACTCACGCCGGAGGAGGCGGTGCTGATCACCCAGACGCTGCAACGCAGCGGTTTTCGCTGGGGCTTGGATGCCCGCGAGCGGGGTGGGGATGAGGTTCACAGCCTGCGTTGGTGTCTCGACCGTTGGCTGCTGGGCCTGGTGCTGCCGGTGGAGCCGGGCCTGGCTCCAGCAGGGGCGGCACCGTTTCAGCAGGAGCTGGATCCCGATCGCCTGGTGCGCTGGTGGACGCTGCTGGACCGTTTGGCGCGGATGCTCGATCGCCTTAGGCAGCCCCGGCCATGCCATGACTGGGTGCAGCTGCTGCAGTCCCTGTTGCAGGAGCTGTTCGCTGAGGGTGGGGCCTGGGCCGATGAGTCGCAGAGCTGGGCGGCGGCCCTTGAGGAGTGGCGATTGCGGGCCCATGACTGCCCCCTGGACCTCGATGCAGCCGTGGCCTTGGAGGTGCTGCAGGAGGCCTTGTCGGTGGACAGCGGTCGCTTCGGTCACCGCAGTGGCGCCCTCACCATCAGCGCCCTTGAGCCGATGCGGGCGATTCCCCACAAGGTGGTTGTCTTGATGGGCCTCGACAGCGCCGACTTTCCGCGCCCGAGCCGCCGGCCTGGTTTTCACCTGCTCGAGCAGCAACGGCGCCTGGGGGATCCCCGCAGCAGCGACCAGGACCGCTACGTGCTGCTGGAGGCCTTGATGTCGGCACGCCGTCATCTGCTGATCAGCTGGTGCGGGCGGCTGGAGCGCACCGGTGAGCCCCAGCCGCCTGCTGCGCCGGTGGAGCAGTGGCTTGCGGTGCTGCAGGAGAAGTTGCAACGGGCCGGTGCCTCCACGGAGGGGTTGTTGATCACGCCGGCGGCGAACCCCCTCTCCCGTGAAAACTTCCGGCCCGAGGCGCCGCTCAGCTGTGATCGCCGCCAGCTGGAGGCCCGGCGCTGCGTTGATCGTGCTCCGGCCTCGGCCCAGGTCCAGGGGCTGGCCTGGGCATCGCTCTGGCAGCACGACCTGAACGATGTCGATGTCGATGTCGATGTCGATGACGAGGCAGAGGCCGAGGGACGTGATGGAGACGACCTGGCCCTGGACCCTGAAGCCTTGCTGGCCTGGATGCAGCAGCCCCAGAAGGTCTGGTTGCAGGCACGGGGGTTGCGGCCTGGGGAAGGCATTGAGGCGGTGGAGGATCTCGAGGCGCTCGAGTTGGAGGGCCTGCAGCGCTATCTGCTGCTCAATCACGAGCTTGAGGAGCAGTTCATTCTTGGATCGTCTCCGGATTGGCCAACGTTGCTGGCGGGCCAGGGTGTGCTGCCGGCGGGGGCTGGTGCGGCCCTTGAGCAGGAGGAACTGCAGCAGCGTTGGCAAGCCCTGCAACGGCAGTTGGCATCGCTTGGTCCCTGCCGCCGGGAGGTGCCTGTGCTCGCCGGCCTGCCGATGCCCCTGCTCTACGCCGGTGACACCCAGGTGGTGGTGCAGCCCGGAATGCTCACGGCCGCGGCGGTGATGCGCGGCTGGTTGCAGCATCTGTTGCTGTGCGCTGAGGGATTGGCGCCTGCTGCCGGCTCAGCGGTGGTGGCCCGAAGCACCCGGGTTGCTGGCGCCGAGGTGCATCTGCGCTGGTCGGTGTTGCCGACGGCTGAAGCCGAGCACCAGCTGCTGCAGCTGGCTCGGCTGGCGCAACAGGGGCTGGAGCGGTGCTGGCCGGTCCCCCCGAAGAGCGGCTGGCAGATGGTGGCCAAAGACCGACGCAAACCGGGGGAGGGGCCGCAGGTCTTCCGCAAGACCTGGCAGGACGAAGGGGCCACCCCGGTGATGCAGCTCTGCTTCGGCACGGAGATCGCTGCGGAGCAATTGATGGATCAGGCCGGATTCCAGGAGGCGTGTCAGCTGCTGTACGGCCCCCTTCTGGCCCAGCTGCGTTAGTCGAACAGCTCGTCGAGCATTTCGCGCATGCGTTCGTTGGAAATCACCATGGGCTCGCCGGCCTGACGGCGGAAGAAGTAGGCCCGATGTTCCTGGTTGATGCTTTCAACAGCGGCGGCTTTGCGCACCAGCAGCTGGGCCAATTTCTGACGACGTTCGGGGGACACAACAGGCCGATGGCTTTCCCCAACGTGTTGGCCTGATGGCCCCGCACCCGCACAAGCCCCTGTTCTCTCAAGGGTTGGGTTGCATCCGTTCACAAGCCCATAAAAAAGCGAGGGTTCTTCAGGCCCTCGCTCAGGTCGTCTTCTGTTCTGGGGTGTGACAACACCCAGTCCAGTTCGCAGCTTTCGCCGGCTGCTTCATGGAAGTTAACACTGGTTTTGAGGCCGAAGTTGAGCAGACTCCAGCCATGGCCCAGCGCTTCGATGCCAACACCTACCCCCTCGGCCCTGGGGTCCGCCTGCTTGAGGCCAGCGCTGGCACCGGTAAAACCTTTGCTCTGGCGCATCTCTGCCTGCGGCTGATCACGGAGGCCGACCACGCCCTCGAGGCGTTGTTGGTGGTGACCTTCACCGATGCGGCGGCCGAAGAGCTGCGCTCCCGCATCGGCCAGCGGCTGCAGCTGGCGTTGCAGGGCCTTGAGCAGCTGGAGCAGGGGATGGAGGCTTCCGCTCCAGACCCCGTCCTGGCGGAGTGGCTGTCGGGTTCCGAGCCAGGGGAGGCGCGTCAGCGGTGGATTCGGCGCTTGCTGGTGGCCCTCGAACAGCTGGACAGGGCCGACATCACCACCATCCACGGCTTCTGCCGCCGCAGTCTGCGCCGTCTGGCCCTCAGCAACGCGGCGGCGATGGAGCCTCAGCTGGACACCGACGCCACCGCGCTCCAGGCCGAGGTGGTTCAGGACCTGTGGCAACAGGAACTGCTCAGCCTGCCGCCGGATCAGTTCAAGGCGTTGCGTCAACGCGGCCTCTCGCCCCAGACCCTGCGCAGGGGGTTGGCGCAACTCGATGGCGAACAGCAGCCGCGGTTCAGGGCCGTTGATGGGGCGATCGATCTCGACCAGCCCCTCGCCCCACAGCTGGAGCACTGGCTGGCGCAGCTCTGGAACGACTTCGTGCCGCTCTGGCAGCGGGACCATGCCGCCCTGGATGCCGGGTTCCGTCAGGCGGCCGAGCAGTGGAAAGCCCAGGGCTGTGGAACCACCACCCCTTATTCGGCCAAGCCCAAGAGCGATCGCTGCGCCCAGATCAACCAGTGGCTGCATGGGCAGACCGCAGTGCCGTCACTGCTGGAGATTGCCGCCCATGAGAAGCCGTTGAAGGAGTACTTCCATCCCGGCAGTTGGTGCAAGGTCGCGCGCAAGTGCGGTGAGACCGACCCCAGCCTGGTGACGCCGGCCTTGCAGGCCGCTGTTGCGGCGTTCTGGGATGCACCGATTGAGCGCACCTGGCAGTACCTGCTGGAACGGGGCTTGCAGGAGCTGGACCGCCGCCGTCGCCGCCGCGGGGTGATCACCTTTGGCGGTTTGTTGGCCGCCATGGACCCGGGCGATGGCGACGTTGCCTGGCTTTCCCCGCTGCAACAGCGCTACCGGGCGGTGATGGTGGATGAGTTTCAGGACACCGACCCCGTGCAGTGGCGTCTGCTGCAGCGCGCCTTCGGTGGTGGTGAACGCCACCTGCTGCTGATGGTGGGGGATCCCAAGCAGGCGATCTACCGCTTCCGGGGTGGTGATCTGGCCACCTACATGGCAGCGCGGGATCAGGTGGAGCGGATCGATCACCTGCTCGACAACTTCCGCACAACGGCACCGCTGCTGGAGGGGTTGAACCGCTTGATGGCTCCGGGGCTCCCCCGATCTGAACTGCCTGTGCCCGCGGTGCAGCCCTGCAGCTCCGCCACCCCACCGCAGGATGCCCCGGCGTTGCAATTGCTGCTGCTCTCCACCGAGGCGCCCTCCAGCCGCAGTGCTCTGGAAGCAGAGCTGCCCCAGCGGCTCGCCGCGATGGTGCTGGAGCAACTGCAGCAACGGGACGACCTCACCCCTGCAGATCTCTGCGTGCTGGTGAGTCGTCATCAACAGGCGGAAGATCTGCGCCGCGCCCTTGGGGTCTGCGGACTCCCCACCCGCCTGGTGACCCAGGGCGATGTGCTCGACAGTGAAGCTGCCCTGCTGTTGCAGTGGTTCCTGGATGCCCTGGCGGAACCGGGCGATGACGCTCGCTTGCGTCTGCTGGCCTGCTCGGGACTGATGACCATCGCGCCCGATGCCCTGGAGCCGGCCCTGTTGGATCAGCTGGCGCTGCAGTTGCGCGGTTTGGCTGAGGCGATGCCGCGGCTGGGCCTGCTCGGGGCGCTGGCCGATCTGCTCAAGGGTGAACAGATGGCGGGCCTGTCGGAACGGGGCCGGATGCTGGGGGATCTGCAGCAGGCGGCACGGCTGGTGCAGGAGGCGATGCACCGCCAGGGGCTTGATGTGGCCACCGCGGCGGATTGGTTGCGGAGGGAGCGGTTGCACCCCAGCCAGCCGGTGCCTGAGGCTCGCCAGCCCCATAGCGATCAGGCCGACAGCGCCATCGCCGTGGTCACCGTCCACCGCAGCAAGGGTCTGGAATATCCGGTGGTGATCTGCCCCTACCTCTGGCAGTCCCCCCCCGCCGTGTCCGGTCCGCTCTGGCGTGACCCCCGCTCCGGAGAGTGCCTGGTGCGGGTGGATGTCCACTGGGGGGAGGGCTGGCAGGCGGCGCAACAGGCACAGCGGGAGGCCGCGGCCGAGGCCGAGCGGCTGGCCTATGTGGCGGTGACCCGAGCCCAATCACAGTTGGTTCTGATCTGGGCCAGGGCCAACGGCCAGGAGGAATCCCCCCTGCCCGCCTGGTTGTTCGGAGCTGAGGCCGCTGGGGATGCGATCGACAGCCTCACCGATGAGCGGCTGAGCCAAGCCCTGGCGGAGCGACAGGTTCCGATCAGCATCGATGGCCTGGCCCAGAGCCAGCCCAGCGGCAAGCGTTGGCGGTTTCCGCTGCGGGCCGAGCCGTTGGCCCTTGGTTCCATCCCCAAGCGGATCGACCGGAGTTGGGGCCGGGCCAGTTATTCGGCCTGGATTGCCTCATCCGACGACGTTCAGCTGCATGAACAGGGTCGTGATCGCGATCCCGGCGCCGAGGAATCGACGGTGGAATCGATGGCGGCGACGGCAGAACCGGCATGGTCCGAGACGGGGCCGCTGGCGGCCTTCCCGCGCGGGGCCGGGGCCGGGGACTGTCTGCACCGGATCCTCGAACAGTTCCCCTTCTCTGCGGCGGAGGCCTCTGAACCCCGCCAACGGCTCGAGCTGATCGCCGCCGAGTTGCGCCGGGCCGGGCTTGATCCCGATCTTCAGAACGATGTGTTGACGGGGTTGGAGCAGGTGTTGCAGACGCCCCTGGGGGGACCGCTGGGTGCGTTATCGCTGGATCGGCTGGGGCCGCACCAGCGCCTGCCCGAACTTAGTTTTGATCTGCCGGTGCAGCACGTGCGCACGGCCGATCTGGTGGCCGCTTTCGGTTGTGATGCCGAGGCCCGTTTTGGCCGCACCTACAGCCCGGCGCTGGCATCGCTCTCGATCAACAGCCGCGGCTTTCTCACCGGCTCGATCGATCTGGTGTTCCAGGACCCCCAGCACCAACGCTGGTGGGTCCTCGACTGGAAGAGCAACTGGATCGGTGAACGGCGCACCGGTGCTGAGCCTGGGCTTTGTGGTCCGCATCACTACTCCCAGGAGGCGATGGAGGAGCAGATGTTGCATCACCACTACCCCCTGCAGGCCCACCTCTACCTGGTGGCTCTGCATCGCCATCTGCGTTGGCGGCTGCCGGATTACGACCCGGAGCAGCATCTGGGGGGTTACGTCTACTGCTTCCTGCGGGGGATGCCCGGAGCGGTGAATGCCACTCCGGAAAATGCTGTTGGGCCGGGGCGCATCGTTGAACCCGTGCCGCTCAATCGCATCGCGGCCCTGGATCGAGCCCTGGGGGAGGTGCCGGCGTGACGGAGCTGCTGCCCCAGGGAACCAGCACCTGGCCCTCCAGCTTCACGGCCGGACTCCATGCCGCCCTGCGGCGACGGATCCCGCCCCGGGGTGATGCCCCCGCCTTGGAGGAGCTCAGCCGCGATCTGGTGCTGGCCTTGGAGCAGGGGGAGTTGACGGTGGCGTTGACGCCGGAGCGGCTGGCCGCTGCCCAAGCCAGTGGATGGCTGGAGGGGGATGCCTCCCCCCTGCTGCTTCAGGGTGATCGGCTGGGCTGGCGCCGCTGGTTGCAGGCCATGGAGCAGGTGGTGGCCGAGCTGGTGGAGCGGGCCCATGCTCCGCTTCCCAAACCCGTCGAGGCTGCCGATCCCGAGCTGTCGGATCGTCTCAACGCTGAACAGTGCGCCGCCGTGCGCGCCCTGGATCAGGCCTCGGTGGTGCTGCTCAGCGGTGGTCCGGGCACGGGCAAAACCAGCACGGTGGTGGAGATTCTGGCCCGGGCGGAAGCCCGCCATCCCGGCCTGCGCATCGGTCTGGCGGCCCCCACCGGCAAGGCGGCCCGGCGTCTGGGGGAGGCGGTGATGGCGCAGCGGGCTCCGTTGCCCTGCAGCACCCTTCACCGCTGGTTGGAGGCCGGAAGCCGTGGCTTCGGCAGGCACCGCCAGCGTCCCTTGGAGCTGGATCTGCTGGTGATCGATGAGATGTCGATGCTGGATCTGGCCTTGACCCAGGCTCTGTTGGAGGCGTTGCCCAGTGGTTGCCGGCTGCTCTTGGTGGGGGATCCAGCTCAGTTGCCGCCGGTGGGGAGTGGAGCGGTTTGGCATCGGCTGCAGCAGCCGGACGTGCGCGGTCGTTTCGGTGCCGGCGCCGTGCATTTGGAGCGCACCTACCGCAACCGCGGTGCCCTGGCCCAGGTGGCGCAACAGCTGCGCCAGGGGAATCTGGAGGCCTTTGCAGCGGATCTGGCCGCCCTGCCTGAGCAGGCCAATCTTCAGGTGCATCCCTGGCCCCTGCGTCGTTTCCCTGTCTTGGTGCGCCAGCGCTGGATTCAGCGCCTCCAGCAGTTGCAGGCACTGACGTTTGATCTCGACCGCTGCACCGAGCAGGAGCTGATGGCGGCATCCCGGCCTTTGTTTGCGTTGCTCGAGCAGGACCTGTTGCTCTGTCCACGTCGCCGGGGGCCGTGGAGTCTTGATGATGTGCACCGCACGCTGCTGGGGGCCAATGCCGCCGGCAGGGTCGAGCGTTGGCCGATCGGCTTGCCGGTGATCTGCGGCAGCAACCAACCGGAACTGGGCTTGGCCAATGGTGACCTCGGGGTGGTGATCGGGGCAGGCTCTGAACGACGCCTGTTGTTCCAGGTGGTGGATCCGGACGGCCAGCTGCAGGTGCGCCGTTTGCATCCAGCCCGTTTGCGGCGTCTGGAGCCGGCGGTTGCGCTCACCATCCATCGGGCCCAGGGCAGTGAGGCCGACCGGGTGATCGTGCTCTGGCCAGATACCCTTGAGGACGGCCCGGCTGCAGAACATCAACGCCGATTGCTGTACACAGCCATCACCCGTGCCCGTGCCAGCCTTGACCTGGTGACGCTGATCTGACGCGGGTGGACTGATGCGGGTTGAGCGTCCCTGGGGCTGGTACGAATCGCTGAGCCAGGGGGACAACTATTTGGTCAAACGGCTGCTGGTTCGTGCCGGGCAGCAGTTATCCCTGCAGCGGCATCGTCATCGCAGCGAAAGTTGGACCGTGGTGTCCGGCTCGGGGGCTCTGCTGTGCGAAGACACCTGGCACGCCGCCAGCGCGGGCGTCATGCTCTCGATCCCCTGCGGCGCTGTGCATCGCGCCCGTGCAGACGGGTCAGATCTGCTGATTCTGGAAGTTCAGCACGGTGATGATCTGCGGGAAGACGACATCGAACGGCTGCAGGATGATTACGGCCGGGTGATAACTTAATTGCCAACCTTTGAAGCGTAGGCAACACAACCAGAGCGCAACTCTAACGTTGCAGGGAGGTTGTGAGCCTGATTTCAGAGATCAATCAGGCGAAGCCACCTTTCATGACTGAACAGCAACAGCAGCGCGACGATTCCGCCTGCGCAGTGGATCTTTCTGCGTCCGATCTGCCGGAATCCAACACCAATGCTGAGGTGTTCACCACCACCATCACATCGGCTGAACCGGAATCCGGTTTTGCCGGTTTTGGTTTCAGTGAGGCCCTGCTCCGCACCCTGGCGGACAAGGGATACAGCGAACCTTCTCCCATTCAGAGGGCGGCCTTCCCCGAGCTGATGCTCGGCCGCGATCTGGTGGGGCAGGCCCAGACCGGCACCGGCAAGACAGCAGCCTTTGCCCTGCCGTTGCTCGAGCGTCTCGAGAGCGGCCAGAAAACCCCCCAGGCCCTCGTGCTCGCCCCCACACGGGAGCTGGCGATGCAGGTGGCCGAATCGTTCAAGGCCTATTCCGCCGGCCATCCCCATCTGAAGGTCCTGGCGGTGTACGGCGGCACGGATTTCCGCTCCCAGATCAGTGCCCTCAGGCGCGGGGTTGATGTGGTGGTGGGCACCCCCGGCCGGGTGATGGACCACATGCGTCAGGGCACGCTCGACACCAGCGGTCTGCGCAGCCTGGTGCTCGATGAAGCGGACGAAATGCTCCGCATGGGCTTCATCGACGATGTGGAGTGGATCCTCGATCAGCTTCCTGAGCAGCGTCAGGTGGTGCTGTTCTCCGCGACGATGCCCCCTGAGATCCGTCGCCTGTCCAAGCGTTATCTCAAGGACCCGGCTGAGGTCACGATCCGCACCAAGGATCAGGAAGGCAAGCGGATCCGTCAGCGTTCGATCACGGTGCCGATGCCGCACAAGCTCGAGGCCCTGCAGCGGGTTCTCGACGCCTGTGGTGGTGAGGGGGTGATCATTTTTGCCCGCACCAAGGCGATCACCCTGACCGTCGCCGAAACCCTTGAGGCCGGTGGCCATCAGGTGGCGGTGCTCAATGGCGACGTCCCCCAGAACCAACGGGAACGCACCGTGGAGCGGCTGCGCAGTGGATCGGTCGACATCCTTGTGGCCACCGACGTTGCAGCGCGGGGTCTCGATGTGGAGCGCATCGGCCTGGTGATCAACTACGACATGCCGTTCGACAGCGAGGCCTACGTGCACCGCATCGGCCGGACGGGCCGGGCTGGACGCACCGGAGAAGCGGTTCTGTTCGTGACTCCACGGGAACGCCGTTTCATCCGCAACCTCGAGCGGGCCACGGGCCAGCCGATCGAAGCGATGGAGGTGCCCGGCAACACGGCCATCAACCAGGGACGGCTGGACCGCCTGCGCAAGCGTTTGAGTGATGCGGCCCAATCCCAACGCCCTGATGCCGATGAAGCGGCCCTGCTCCAGGAGTTGATGCAGCGGGTGGCCACGGAGCTTGAGCTCAGCCCCGAGCAGCTGGCCATGGCGGCGCTCAACCTGGCCATCGGCCCTGATGCCCTGCTCCGCAAGGGCGACGACGACTGGATTCAGAACACCCGTCGCAACGACCGCGACCGCGATCGCCATTCAGGGGACCGCCGTGAGCGGCGCGAGCGTCCGGCACGGGCTCCTGAGGAGAACATGCAGCGCTACCGCGTTGAGGTGGGCCACCGCGATCGGGTCAAGCCGGGCAATCTGGTGGGTGCTATCGCCGGCGAGACCGGTCTGCAGGGCCGGATGATCGGCCGCATCCAGATTTATGACAATCACAGCCTGGTGGATCTTCCCAAGGGCATGCCGGAAGATGTGTTCAACAGCCTTCAGCGCCTGCGCGTGATGAACCGCGAACTGCAAATCAGCAAGGCCTCTTGATGCGTGTGCTGTTGGCCGTTGGTCTGATGTCGGCTCCCCTGGCTGCTTCAGCCTCGGACAACAGCCTGATCACCCAGTTCTGCAAAACGGCCGTTAAGGCCGAGCTTCATAGGGCTGGGACCGTTCCTCCGGAGGGGATGGTGGATGACACCTGCAGTTGTTTCCTCGCCGAGGTGCAGAACGGGGCGGGGATCCAGACGGCCCAGGCCACCTGCAAGGCCAAGGCTGCCGAGACCTACGGCCTCTGATCCCCGGGGATCAAAAACCGTCAGAGATGACTCACCTGAACGGTGGCCTCGGGCTGAAGCAGGGCCAATTTCTCCACCACCTGAATCAGCTCGATCTGCTCGCTCGGCGTGGCTTACCGGATCAAGTTGTTGAGCAGCACAAGCTTGTCCAGTGGATCCAGTTCTCCGTCGGCGGTCCAGGCCAGGACTTGGAAACAAAGGCTGTCGAATCTCATCTCTCTCCTGCGTCAGGGTCTTCTGACAATGGAGTGGATGGCTCGGTTGCTGGCGAGTCTTCGCAATTGCTTCTTTTTTTGTGTTGATTCGTGCGACTGCCCTGTAACGTCATCGGGTTCAAGCTTGAGCACTGGCCCTTTCCGAGCTTTCGGAACCAGCTCAAGCGACTGAGCACGTTCAACGGTTCCACGGTCCATGACCATCTACATCGGCAATCTTTCGTTCCAGGCGGAGCAGGAGCACCTCTTCGATCTCTTCAGTGAGTACGGCGAGGTCAAGAACTGCAGCCTGCCCCTGGATCGTGAGACCGGCCGCAAACGCGGTTTCGCCTTCGTCGAAATGGTCAACGATGCCGATGAGCAGAAAGCCATCGACGATCTTCAGGACGTGGAGTGGATGGGCCGCATGATCCGCGTCAGCAAAGCGACCCCTCGGGAGCGCTCCGGCGGCCCCCGTGGTGGTGGCGGCGGTTACCGCGGCTGAGGCTCAGGCCTCGGCCTCCATCAGGTCCAATTCCATTTCACGCAAGCTCAGCCGACGCAGCACGCCATCGCTGCTGTTGGCTGAGCTTTCCTGATGCTCACGGGCGTCCTGGAACTGGGGCAAGACAGCCCGCAGTCCGCGGCGTTTCTGCCGTGCCAGGTAGCGATGAAAGCGGTTGAACGACCTTGATCGGCTCATGGCACCTCCTTCAGTTGTGGTTCCGTTGTAGTGCGTCTTCAGGGGTGAAAACCGTGTCGGAACGAACCCTCAGGAAAGCTTCAGGAAATCGCTCCCCCTTGATGCGGTTGTTGCGCCATCTGGCGCCGCAGCGCCGCCTGGTGGTTGCAGCAGTGATCTGCTCCCTGCTCAACAAGCTGTTCGATCTGGCCCCGCCGATCTTGATCGGCTTGGCCATGGATGTGGTGTTGCTCAAGGAGCAATCCGTGCTGGCGGGTTTCGGTCTGAAGACCGCCGGCCAGCAACTGTGGGGTCTGGCCCTGCTCACTTTTGTGATCTGGGCGGCGGAGTCGCTGTTCGAATACCTCTACGACGTGCTCTGGCGCAACCTGGCGCAAACCACGCAGCACAGCCTCAGGCTCGAGGCCTACGACCATCTGCAGAAGCTGCAGCTGGCCTTTTTCGAGCAGGACAACACCGGTCGCCTGATGGCGGTGCTCAATGACGACATCAACCAGCTCGAACGGTTTTTGGATCGGGGTGCCAACCAGATCCTGCAGTTGATCACCACCGTGCTGGTGGTGGGCATCGGCATGGCGATGGTGGCGCCGGAGGTGGCCCTGTTCGCCTACCTGCCGATCCCGGTGATTCTCTGGGGCTCGCTGCATTTCCAGCGCCAGCTGGCGCCGCGCTATCGGGAGGTGCGTGCAAGGGCGGGCGACCTCGCCTCCCGGCTTGCCAACAACCTGGGGGGGGTGCTCACGATCAAGAGTTTCACCGCTGAGGCTCTGGAGCTGGAGCGCCTGCGGGCAGAAAGCCTGGCCTACCGCCAGAGCAATGCCCGGGCGATTCGTCTCTCGGCGGCCTTCATCCCCTTGATTCGCTTCGCGATTCTGTTCGCCTTTCTGGCGATCCTGTTGATCGGTGGTTTCAAGGCCCTGGCCGGGGAACTGCCGGTGGCCACCTACAGCGTTCTGGTGTTCATCACCCAGCGGCTGCTATGGCCGCTCACCGCCATTGGCCGCACCCTCGATGAGTACCAGCGCTCGATGGCCTCCACGCAACGGGTGCTTGATCTGATCGATACGCCGGTGTTGATCCAGGGCGGGACAGTGCCGGTGGATCCGCAGCGGCTGAAGGGTGAGATTCGCTTTGAAGCTGTGGATTTCGCCTATGCCGGCCGATCAACGCTGCTGCAGGGCTTCGATCTCACCGTGCCAGCGGGATCGACCCTCGGCATCGTCGGTGCGACGGGGTCTGGCAAGAGCACCGTGGTGAAGCTGCTGCTGCGGCTCTATGAGCGAGATGGAGGACGCATCTGCCTTGATGGAGTCCCCATCGACACCCTGCAGCTGCAGGACCTGCGCCGCTGCATCGCTCTGGTAAGTCAGGACGTCTACCTCTTCCACGGCACCGTGGCCGAGAACATCGCCTATGGCGTTGCAGATCCCGATCCGGTGGCAATTGAGCAGGCCGCTCGCCTGGCGGAAGCCGCTGGCTTCATCGACGCCCTGCCCCAGGGTTACGACACCCTGGTGGGGGAGCGGGGGCAGCGCCTCTCCGGCGGACAGCGTCAGCGCATCGCTTTGGCCCGCGCCATCCTCAAGGATGCGCCGGTGCTGGTGCTCGATGAAGCCACTGCAGCGGTGGATAACGACACCGAAGCCGCCATCCAGCGCTCCTTGGCGCAGATCACCCAGCACCGCACCACTGTGGTGATCGCTCACCGGCTCAGCACGGTGCGCCATGCCGATTGGATTGTGGTGATGGATCAGGGCCGGATTGTGGAGCAGGGCAGCCACGACAGCCTTGTGGACCAGGGCGGGATCTACACCAACCTCTGGCAGGTGCAGGCCGGCGAAGGGCTTATCGCTTCCTGAAGCAGCTGTTGTTGCCGGCAGATCCCGCGACCATGCTGGGTCCGCAAGCCGGCGGTGCAGCCATGGCCATGCAGGCCTCGATTAGCCACGTCATGCATCACCCCCTCGGGGTGTTCTCGCTGTTGGTGGCGATCAGTGCGGCGGTGCCGCCGTTGATCCGGCGGCTGGGTCTGCCCGACCTGGTGGGGTTGCTGGCGGCTGGTGTGGTGGTGGGCCCCCATGCCTTGAACTGGGTCGACAGCAGCAGCGAAACGGTGCGGCTGCTTTCCGATCTCGGGGCGGTGTATCTGCTGTTCACCATGGGGTTGGAGATCGACCTGGAGGAGTTCAACCGGGTCAAACGCCGCTCGTTCATCTATGGCCTGCTGATCCTGTTGATCGGCGTGGGCACGGGCGTGTCGATCGGCCTGATGGCGGGCTTCGCCTCGGTGTCGTGCCTGTTGCTCGGCGCCCTGATGGCCACCCACACCCCCTTGGGTTACCCGATCGTGCGCAGTTATGGCGCTCAGAAGGATGAGTCGGTGGTGGTGAGCGTGGGCAGCACGATCTTCACCGACATCGTGGCTCTGCTGCTGCTGGCGGTGGGGCTGGGGCTGGGCCAGGGCAGCCTCAGCGGGCTGGGCCTGGGCCTGCTGCTGCTCAAGATCGGTGGCTTCGCTCTGGTGGTGGTGATCGGCATCCGCTGGCTGGGCCGGCGCCTGGTGCTGCGCGGCATCAGCGATGAAAACCGGATGGTGCTTGCTGTTCTGGTGGCCCTGTTCCTGGCCTCCCTCGGGGCTGAGCTGGCCGGCGTTGAGAAGATCGTCGGCGCCTTCCTGGCTGGTCTGGCGGTGAATTCCGTGTTGCCTGAGGGCCGGGTGAAGGAGCAGGTGATCTTTGTGGGTGGCGTGCTGTTCATCCCGATCTTCTTCATCGATCTGGGCTTGCTGCTGGATCTGGGCAGCCTTGGCGAGAGCCTGGGCAACTTTCAGTTCACCGCGCTGATGCTGGTGGGCGCCATCGGCGGCAAGGGCCTGGCGTCGTGGGTCAGCGGACGGCTGTTCGGTTATCGCCGCGCCCAGATCCTGATGATGTGGTCGCTGACGATGCCCAAGGTGGCCGCGACATTGGCCACGGCCTTCATCGGCTACCAGGCGGGCCTGCTCAATCAAACCGTGCTGAACAGCGTGCTGGCGGTGATGGTGGTGACCGCCACCCTGGGGCCGATCATCACTGAGCAGTCGGTGACCCGGCTCAAGGATCCCAGCCCCGATGCGTTGCCGGTCAGCTTCGGTGAGGAGGCGGCGGTGCTGGACGGCGTTAACGAGGTGGTGCAGCGCCCCCTGCGCATCGTGGTGCCGGTGGCCAACCCCAGCACCGAGAAGGGGTTGCTGAGCATGGCTGCTCGGCTGGTGCAGGGCTCATCGGGGGCTGAAGGTGTGCTGTTGCCCCTGGCGATGGTGAATCCCAGCCTCGAGGAGATGCGCGGTGGCTTGAACCGGGCCGTTGCGGCAGCGCGCGGACGCCTCAGCACGGCGGAGAGCATCGGCGCCCAGTTGGCTGTGCCCACCCGCAGCCTGCTGCGGCTGGATGAAGACATCGCCGGCGGCATGAGCCGCACAGCCTTGGAGCAGGCCGCGGATCTGTTGCTGATTGGTGCAGCCCGTAGTGATCAACTCCGGGCCTGGCTGATGGGCGACATCGTTGATGGGGTCTGCCGCACGGCCCACTGTCCGGTGGTGGTGGTGAATCTTGGCCGTGAGACCGATAGCGGTCTGGGCCGGATCCTCGTTCCGATCAAAGACCTCTCCGCCAGTGCCCGCGAGCAGTTCGAACTGGCGCTGCGGGTGATCAACTCAGCCCCGGAGGATCAGCGCGTGCGGATCACCCTGCTGCATGTGCACGACCCCCGCTTCAGTGGCCAGGACCGTCATTGGATGGAACAGCAGCTGATCCGCTGGCGCCCGCCGGGGATTCCGGAGGAGCGGTTCCACATCGTGATCGTGCGGGGGCCCGGCATCGACGGGGCCATTCATCGCCTCAGTCGCGAACACGATCTGGTGATCCTGCGCACCCAGCGCAGGCGGGTTGCCGGTCTGCCGATTCCCGGCAGTGATCGCACTAGCAAATTGATCCGTCAGCTCCCCTGCGCCTCGATGGTGATCAGCGATCCGTTGGTTTAACAGAGGCCTGCGCCCCTCTACCCGAGATGGGACGAGCGCGCCAAGATGCTCACAGCACGTGTTCCATGCCACAAGCCCCCCCTGCTAAGGCGTCATCTGAGGCCATCAATTGGCCGGTGGTTGCTGCTGTGGTGGCGGGTCTCAGCGGTGGCCTGATTCTTTCGGTTCCGCTGAGCCGGTTGATCACGGCGCCATCCAGCACGGCAGATCAACCTTTCGCGCTGCTTCAGCCCGCGCCGCTTTCCAACCCGTTTGCCGGTTGGACAGGCTTCGGGGCCAGGGAGGTGGTGGTGCTGGGCCGGGACCGCACCAGTAGCAGCACCGATGTGATCTTCACGGTGCGGGTGGATGGCACCACCACATCGATCACCCAGATCCCACGCGACAGCTACATCGATGCCGAGGGCTTCGGCGGCATCAAGCTCAATGCGCTGATGGCCTACGGCGGTGTGGAGGCGGTGGAGCAGGTGTTGTCGCGCCTGATGAACCGCCCAATCCGTCATCACATCGTGGTGCGCCTGGATGCGATCGAAACCCTGGCCAACCTGGTGGGGGGCATCGAAGTGGATGTTCCCAAGCGCCTGTACTACGTCGATCGCAGTCAGAACCTGTTGATCGACCTGCAGCCAGGACCTCAGCTGCTGAAGGGCAAGGATCTGGAGGGCTTTCTTCGTTGGCGCAACGACGGCCGCGGCGATTTCGGCCGTCTGGAACGGCAGCAGCTGGCGCTGAAGGGGCTGTTTGAGCAGATGAAACAACCGCAGAATCTGATCCGCCTGCCGGCCTTGATCACTGCGGCGGGGCAGGCGTTGGAGACGGATCTGGGGCCAATGGAACTGGGCGGGTTGGTCACCGCCATGGGCACCACCGAACTGAAGGCCTCCAGCCTGAGGGCGGTTCCGTTCGATGCCGACGGCATCAGCTACCTGGATACGGAGTGGCCGGCGCACTCGAGCACTGGCGCCGATTCAGGTGACCACAACGGCCGGCGTTTTCGCTTCCTGTTCTGATCAAATCAGCAGGGTCAGTGAGTGCACCACCCGGCCGCAGAGGTCACCCACCTTGCCCCAGCGGTCTTCATTGACGCTTGTGGCCAGGGTATAGAGCCGGCCGCGGTCCACCACGACGGTCGCCAACTCGTGGCGGTCGCGGTCTTCCAAGTGCACGGCGTACTCCAGGTCGTAGAAGGTGTGGCCATTCACTTCACGCTCCTGCGCTTCCACCAGCTCGGCGGTGCGGCCGCTGCCTGCGGTGGCGATCACTTCACGGCGCAGGCGCTCGCCAACGGCAACGGCGCTGCCCAGTTCACTCAGTTCGTTGTCTTCGTTCACCTTGTTGATCATCAGGCTCACGGTTTCATCGCTGTGGATCAGGTCGTGAAACACCACCCGGGGGCCGTTGCTCACCTGCACCTCGGTCCATCCGGTGGGATAGAGGAAGGCGAAACGGCCATCCGGGCTCTGGTACGACTGCAGCCCTGCCGTTGGTCCCGCCGCGCAGGCCCCCAGCACCAGAGCCAGAACGCCGCAAACGATCACGCGACTCAGAGACTGGAGGAGCTGCATCAGCGGGGCGATCAATCCACGGGCCATTCTGCCGTTGTGGCCTGATGGTCGTGGCCCCTGTTGCGGCAGATGATCTCCGCAACTCCTACATTTCCCGCATCGGCGGCAGACCCCTGAGCGGCTTCACCAAACCGTTGGCCCGGCTGATTGATCAGTTCGAGCGTCTGCCCGGCATCGGTCCGCGCACGGCCCAGCGGCTCGCGTTGCATCTGTTGAACCAACCGCAGGAGCAAATCCATCAGTTCGCTGATGCCCTGTTGGCGGCTCGTACCCAGGTGGGCCAGTGCCAAACCTGTTTCCACCTCTCCGCCGATCCTGAATGTGAGATCTGCCGTAATCCCGAGCGCCGCAACGGCGTGATCTGCGTGGTGGCCGATTCCCGCGATCTTCTGGCCCTGGAGCGCACCCGTGAATTTCAGGGCCGCTACCACGTGCTCGGTGGTCTGATCTCACCAATGGACGGCATTAGCCCGGAGCTGCTGCACGTCACCGAATTGGTGCAGCGCATCACCAATGAGGAGATCAGTGAGGTGATCCTGGCCCTCACCCCCAGCGTGGAAGGGGACACCACAAGCTTGTATTTAGGGAGATTGCTGAAGCCCTTCTGCTCGGTGAGCCGGATCGCCTACGGCCTGCCGATGGGCAGCGAACTGGAATACGCAGACGAGGTCACCCTCAGCCGCGCCCTTGAGGGGCGCCGGCCGGTATGAGCAAGTACAGCGCCATCCCCCCTGCCGAGCGATTGCCGGACTGGCTGCGGCGGCCGATCGGCAATGCCTCTCAATTGGAGCGGGTGCAGGGGCTGGTGAAGCAGAACCGTCTCCACACCATCTGTGAGGAGGGGCGCTGTCCTAACCGCGGCGAGTGCTACGCCGCCGGAACGGCGACGTTCCTCTTGGGTGGATCGATCTGCACCCGCAGCTGTGCCTTCTGCCAGGTGGACAAGGGTCAGGCCCCGATGCCGGTGGATGTCGCCGAAGCCGAGCGGGTGGCCGATGCTGTGGAGGCGATGCAGCTCCGTTATGTGGTGCTCACGGCGGTGGCCCGCGATGATCTCGCCGATCACGGCGCCAGCCTGTTCACCAGCACCATGGCAGCGATCCGAGCCCGCAATCCGCTGATCGCCCTTGAAGTGCTCACCCCCGATTTCTGGGGGGGCGTGTCGGATCACGATCAGGCGTTGGTGGCTCAACGGGAGCGATTGGCCACGGTGCTGGCGGCCCAGCCGGTTTGCTTCAACCACAACCTGGAAACGGTGCAGCGGTTGCAGGGGGAGGTGCGCCGCGGTGCCACCTATGAACGATCACTGGGTTTATTGGCGGCCGCCCGTGAGCTTGCGCCGGAAATCCCCACCAAGAGTGGCCTGATGCTCGGCTTGGGCGAGAACCGCGATGAGGTAATTGCCACCCTCAAGGATCTCCGCAGCGTGGATTGCCAACGGATCACCCTGGGGCAGTACCTGCGCCCCTCACTAGTGCACATTCCGGTGGCCCGCTATTGGACGCCCCAGGAGTTCGATGAGCTGGCGGAGGTGGCCCGAGAGCTGGGCTTTGCCCAGGTGCGCAGTGGTCCGCTGGTGCGCAGCAGTTATCACGCCGCCGACTGACGCCAGCCCCGCAGGCTGCGCTCCAGCACGGTGGCCACATCACCACTCATCAGGGCCCCGGCGCCGCCCCAGACCATCCGCAGGGGCAGATCCCAGAGCGCCGCTTCCACATCGCGGGATTTGCTGAAGCCGCGTTGGCGGAAGTAACGCACCAGCCGGCGGTGCTGCTGTTCGTCGTCGCGGATGGCCAGCAATCGGGCCCGGGAGCAGGGGGTGGCCTCCTGGGCCCAGGCCATGGTGGCCGCCCAGATCAGATCACCCACGCCGGCAGGCGCCTTTGGCATCACCCGCATCGTGTCGAGCTGCAGGCCTGTGGCGGCGGAATAGGCCCATCCCTTCATTTCCCCCAGCAGCAGCAGGTTGCCGCTGGAGCCTTGCTGGGCCACCACCAGCCGCAGGCTCCATAGCCCCAGGGGGCGGCCCACCTGCAACCGCAGCAGCAGGTCCCGTTCGCGGGCTTCGGCTTCCAGTTGCTCAAGCATCGATTGGGATCTGGCCACGGTCATGGTCGTCCGGTCATGCTGCCGCGGGCATGGTGCCGACCGAGCGCACTGCCTTCAAAGGCAGCGGCCCGTAGAGATGGGGGAACAGTTCGCCGGTGGGGATGGCATCGGCCCGCAGGGGAGCGTTCACGGCGGCGGGATCAATCTCCAGCAGCAGCACCTCGCCGGCGTCGGCGTAGAACCGCTCAAAGGTGGCCTGCACCTGCTCTTGCCAGGAGCAGTGGATGAAGCCCACCTGCTCCAGGCTCATTCCCCGGGTGGAGATGCGGTAGCTGCCGTTGGCCTGGGCGGCCTGCCAGTCGGCCTTGAGGGCCAGGTGAAACAGGGCTTGATCCTTGGGAACTGCCACGGCATCGGCGGGGAAGTGGTGTTGTTGCCCCCCGGCATTCCAGGGGTCGGCCCGCTGCATCAGCCGCTCAAAGCGGGGATCCTCGAGGAAGTGCTGGAGCCACTGGCGAAGAGCTTCCAGGCTGTTGTCGTTGTCGAATCCCTCGGGATCGGCGATCCGCCACTGCCGCACGAACGGCCAGAGGGCGGCATCCGCCAGCGAGCAGCGCTTGCCCAGCAGCCAGCCCTGATCAGCGATCCTCTGGTTCCAGTCCTGAAGGATGGCCAGCCCGGCGGCGCGCTGCTCGTCTTTGTTGGTGCCGGGGTAGCGGTCGGTGTATTTGAACCGGTCGAGATGATGTTTGAACGCACCGTCGTTCTGCTCGATCAGCGCTGAGGCATCGCCGGCGTTGCGCAGCTCGCGAGGGTCTGCTTGATCCAGGGCCCAGTGCATCACCGCCAGGCTTTCTTCGATCACGCTGCCGTCCGGCAACACCAACACGGGCACGGTGGCCTTGGGGGAGACCGCCAACATCTCCGCCGGTTTGGCCTTCAGTGCGATTTCCCGCCACTGAACCAACAGTCCTGCCTCCAGCAGAGCCCAGCGGGCGCGCATGGCGTAGGGGCAGCGTCGAAAGCTGTAAAGGATCGGCAGCACGGCATCGGGGTGGTCCCTGGCAGGGATTGTCCGATGCGGACTGACTGCTCAGGCCTGTTGCTGGTCGATGTTGTGTTGATCGATCTGACGTTGATCAATCTGGCGTTGCCGCATGGCGAAGCGTTCCCGGTCGGCATCGCTGAAGCGATCCACGCAGTGCACGCACTGCACCCCTTTGATGTAGCTCGGCAGTTCGCGTTGCTGGGCTGACACCGGCAGGCCGCAGGCGTGGCAAAGGCTGTGCTCTCCAGGTTCCAGCCGGTGGTTCAACGCCACCCGTTGATCAAAAACAAAGCACTCCCCTTGCCAGCGGCTTTCGGCTTCCGGCACCTGCTCGAGGTACTTGAGGATGCCGCCCCGCAGGTGGTGCACCTCTCCGAAACCCTGTTGCTGCAGGTAGCTGCTGGCTTTTTCGCAGCGGATCCCGCCGGTGCAGAACATGGCGATGCGCTTGCTGCCCTTCTCTTTGATCAGGGGCCGCAGCGAGGACTCTGCCCAGTGCGGGAAGTCGCGGAAGCTCTCGGTGCTGGGGTCGATGGCCCCCTCGAAGCTGCCGATCGCCGTTTCGTAGCTGTTGCGGGTGTCGATCACCAGGGTGTCGGGATCATCCACCATGGCATTCCAGTGTTCGGGTTCCACATAGGTGCCCACGCTGGCGCTGGGATCCACGCTGGCCACGCCGATGGTCACGATCTCCTTTTTGCGGCGGGCCTTGAAACGGCGGAACACCGGTTGTTCGGCCCAGCTGCGCTTCACCTCGAGCCGTGCGTAGTGGTCGTCGCCCAGATCCAACGAGGCGCGCAGGTGATCCAGCAGCGCATCAACGCCGTGCTCTGGTCCGCTGATCGTGCCATTCACCCCTTCATGGGCCACCAACACAGATCCGAGCACGCTGCCTTCGCGAGCCAGGCTCGGCAAGCTGCTAAGCAATGCCTCCCGACGCTCGTCATCCAGGGGCGTGAAGGCATAGAACGCCGCCACCAGGAGTCGGCTGTCCTTGGCCAGCACAGGCTCCAGGTTGCTTGGATCCACGCTCTTACCGGTTCAACAGTCCTCCAGCCTGCATCAGGCCGGGGGGTGCCACCGCGTTGTTGCTCCTCAGGCTTTCCTGCTGATCCGCACCGAAGCCGGCTTCAGGGGACAGGCCAGGGCATGGAAGGGCTTGTGCCCTCCTTCAAAGATCAGGCTTCCCATCGGTTGAGCGTTGGCGCTGTCGATCTTCATGGCTGAGCCACAGACCAGCACGGTGTAGCTCAACCGGGATGCCACCCACAATGAGTGTTTTGTGCAGTGTTTCCGGTTGGTGACAGTCGGGGTGGTCCCCGCAGGACCTGTCCGGCCGGATCTCAATAACGGTGATGGTGGTGACGCTGCCTGTCGTCCTTGATCGCTTCCAGGATCACCGAAAGAACAAACAGACCGAGCAGTGAGGGGATGACGATGGGATCAATCACGGCGCCTCATCGAAGGGCTGTTTCCGGTCTAGCCCTGCGCCCCCTCAGCCTGTGTGCCAGTGGGATGATCGTTACATGGGTGCAGCTGATCAGCGGGGCGAGCAGCTGGCCGGAGCCGCCGCGCCCTCATGCCAGTTGGCGGTCACCCCCGCATCGGCGAGCAGTTGGCGGTCGGCCTCCACATCCGGGTTGCCGGTGGTGAGCAGAACATCGCCGTAGAAGATCGAATCGGCCCCCGCCTGCAGGCAGAGGATCTGCGCTTCCCGGCTCATCGATTCACGGCCGGCGCTCAACCGCACCCGGGCATGGGGCATCAGGATCCTTGCGGTCGCCACCATCCGCACCAGCTCCAGCGGTTCGAAGGGAGCCTGCTCTTCCAAAGGGGTGCCTTCCACCGCCACCAGGCCGTTCACCGGAACGCTTTCGGGATGGGGGTTCATGCTGGCCAGCACCTGCAGCATGGAGGCGCGGTCCCGCAGGGTCTCACCCATGCCGATGATGCCGCCGCAGCAGAGGGTGACGCCGGCCTTTCGCACCCGTTGCAGGGTTTCCAGCCGTTCCTGATAGGTGCGGGTGGAAATGATCCTGTCGTAGTGCTCGGGGCTGGTGTCGAGGTTGTGGTTGTAGGCCGTGAGGCCGGCTTGGGCCAAGCGTTCCGCCTGCTGGTCGGTGAGCATCCCCGCGGTCACGCAGGCTTCCATCCCCATGCCGCGCACCCCCCGCACCATTTCGAGCATCGCCTCAAAGGGAGCGCCATCGCGGATCTCGCGCCAGGCCCAGCCCATGCAGAAACGATCAGCACCGGCTTCCTTGGCGGCCCGGGCCCGCTGAAGCACCGGCTCCACCTGCATCTGGGCCTCAAAGGCGGTGACGTCACTGCTGTTGTGGATCGACTGAGAGCAGTAGGCACAGTCTTCTTCGCAGCCCCCCGTTTTCACGCTCAGCAGTGAGGCCAGCTGCACCCGGTAGCCAGGGTTGGCTTCCCGATGCACGGTTTGGGCCTGCCAGAGCAGCTCCATCAAAGGAAGTTCCAGCAGGGTCTGGATCTCTTCGGTGGTCCAGTCGTGGCGGATGCTGAGGGTCATGGGCGGATCGGATCAAGACCGCCGAAGCGGCGGTGGCGACATTGGAAATCGAGCAGGGCGGCTTTCAAGGCATCGGCATTGAAGTCAGGCCAGAGCACATCGGTGACGTGAATTTCGGCATAGGCCAGCTGCCAGAGCAGGAAATTGCTGATGCGATGTTCGCCGCTGGTGCGGATCAACAGATCGGGATCCTGTTCGCCAGCTGTGAACAGTTCGGCGGCGATGCTGTTCTCGTCGATGCTGTCGGGGTCCAGCTCTCCCGCAGCAGCGCGTTGGGCCAGCCGCTGAGCGGCCTGCACCAGCTCCCGTCGTCCGCCGTAGTTGGTGCACACGTTGAAGTGAATGCCGTTGTTGCCCGCCGTGCGGGCCGTGGCATCGGCAATCAGCTCCTGCAGTTTCTGGGGCAGGGCTTTCAGATCGCCGAGAAAGCGGATCCGCACCTGTTCGGCCTCCAGAGCCTGCAGTTCGGCCTGCAACACCCGTTCGAAAAGGGTCATCAGGAAATTCACCTCCTCCCCCGGGCGCGACCAGTTCTCCGTGGAGAAGGCATAGGCCGTGAGGGCCTGGATGCCCCAGTCGCTGCACAGCCGCAGGGTGGACTTCAGCGCTTCAACGCCGGCACGATGCCCCATCACGCGAGGCAAACCCCGGGATTTCGCCCAGCGACCGTTGCCATCCATGATCAGGGCCACGTGCTGCGGGAGCCGACCTGGGTCGAGGTCCGCAGGCAGAAGCGAACGATCGGCCGTGTCAGTGCTGGTGGCCGGAGGGCGGCTCAAGACAGCGATTCGGACGGAGCGCTACCCACCGTACGCCGTGCCGGAGGCATCGATTCGGCCGTACTGAACAGTTCCTTGAGCAGTTCCTGGAGGCGGGAACTGGTGATCGGTCGTTCCAGCTTGCCTTGGTTCGCCAGCGACAGCGTTCCGGTTTCTTCCGACACCACGATGCAGATGCAGCGATCGAAGCGTTCGGTGATGCCGAGGGCCGCCAGATGGCGGGTGCCGAAACGGCTCACGCTGTCCCTTGACAGGGGAAGAATCACCCCCGCCGACTCGATGCGATTGCCCCGCACCAGCACGGCACCGTCGTGGAGGGGGGTGTCGGAGGCAAACAGGTTGAGCATCAGCTCGCGACTCAGCACAGCACCAATGGGGATGCCGGGATTGAGAAAGTCCTCAGGCCTCAGGTCGCTGCCCAGGTCCACCACAATCAGGGCCCCACGCCGCAACTGCGACAGCCGGCCCGCCGCCTCGGTGATCTGGCTAACGGTGCCTGCCGAAGCGCTGAACTCTTTCTGTGGATTTCCCAGCAACACGGCCAGACGGCCGGTGCCCAGCAGTTCCATCAGGCGCCGCAGCTCCCCTTGCCAAAGGATGGCCAGGGAGAGCGAACAGGCCATGACGAGCGCGTCCACCAGCTTTGTGGTGAGCGGCAGGTTGGCGAAGCGCTGGACGAACCAGGCCATCGCCACCAGAAACAACCAACCCCGGAGCAGCCAGAGGGTGCGCTGCTCGTTGACGCGGGAAAAAAGCAGAAAGCCGATGGAAGAGGCGAAGAGAACGTCGAGCACCAGGCGCGGATCCACCACCGCCAACACGTTCACTCCACCCTTCTCATCACTGACGTCAACGTAACGCGTTGAATCGTTCTGGCAAAACGTCGTAGCGCAGCAGGTCATCCGGCTGCTCCCGCTTCTGCACCAGTTCAGCTGCCCCGTTGTGCACCAGAACGGCAGCGGGCCTAGGGATCCGGTTGTAGTTCGAACTCATCGAGGCGTTGTAGGCACCGGTGGCAAACACGGTGACGATGTCACCACTCTCGGTGGTGGGCAGGGGCAGGTCCTTCAGCAGCACATCGCCGGATTCGCAGTGCTTGCCCACTAGGTTCACGCTTTCGTCTGGCTTGGCCAGGGGGCGATCGGCCAGGCGGCAGGTGTAGAGCGACTGGTAAGTGATCGGGCGAGGGTTGTCGCTCATGCCACCGTCGATGGCCACGTAGGTGCGCACGTTCGGGATCGTTTTGCGCGAGCCCACCGAATACAGGGTCACGCCGGCGGTCGCCACCAGGGAACGGCCCGGTTCGCACATCAACCGCGGCAGCTCGAGGCCCCGTTCCTGGCAAGCGGTGGTGACGGCTTCGGCTACTACCTGGATCCACTGCTCAATGCTCGGGGGGTCGTCCGACTCCACGTAGCGAATTCCCAGGCCGCCGCCCACGTTGAGGTCGCTCACGGGATGGCCCAGGTCACGGGCCAGTTTCAGCTTGTCGGCCATCACCGCCGCCAGATCCCGGTGGGGCTCGAGTTCAAAAATCTGGGATCCGATGTGGGCGTGCAGCCCGGTGAGTTGGGCCCAGGGCTGTCCCACCAGGCTGCGCAGCACGGGTTCCACCTGGTCGGGATCGAAGCCGAACTTGCTGTCCAGGTGACCGGTGCGGATGTATTCGTGCGTGTGGCACTCGATGCCGGGGGTGAAGCGCAGCATCAGGCGAGCCGGTTCCGATCCCGCAGGAACCAGTTCAGCGAGGCGGTCGAGGTCGTGCTGGTTGTCCACCACGATCGTCACCTTGTTGGCGTAGGCGAGCAGCAGCTCTTCGTCGGATTTGTTGTTGCCGTGCAGCACCATGCGATCCCCGGGCATCCCCCCCCGCAGGGCCGTCAGCAATTCACCGGCGGACACGGCATCCAGCCCCAGCCCCTCGGAGGCCGCCAGGCTGCTCATCACCAGAGAGCTGTTGGCTTTGGAGGCGTAGATCGGCAGGGATGGCCCGGCGTAATGCTTCTCCAGGGCCTGGCGGTAGGCCCGGCACGTGGCCCGAACGGTGGCTTCGTCCAGCACATACAACGGTGTGCCGTAACGCTCTGCCAGATCGCTGAGACGACACCCGCCCACAACAAGACGGTCGGTGTCGTCGAGTTCTGTGGTGATTGGGGTCAGGTTTCGATTGGGGCTCTCCGCATCCCGGTTGGCCTCGAAGGGCCGTTGACTGGTGATGGTTTGGGTCACGGAGTGGCGGCGTCGAAGGGCAATCTAGGAATCGACCCTGCAGGGGGCGGATCGACTGCGCAGATCCTGCGTCTTGACCCGTCCTGGCAGCAAGCCTGTCTGGCACTGGATCAACGGGCGCTCAACGGCCTCTGGACCGCAGAGCAATGGCGGCGTGAGCTGGACGACCCCCGGCGCCTCTGCATCGGTCTTGTACAGGCCGATGCCCTGTTGGGGGTGGCCTGCGGCTGGATGGTGGCAGATGAACTGCATATCACGACGGTGGCTGTGGATCCCGACAGGCGTCGCAGCGGCCATGGAGATGTGCTTTTGAAAGCACTGTTGCAACGGGCACGACAGCACGGTGCCGTGCACGCCACCCTCGAGGTGGCCAGCGACAACGTTGCCGCTCTGGCGCTTTACGCCAAAGCCGGTTTCCGCACCGCAGGCACCCGTTCCGGGTACTACTCCGATGGTCGCGACGCCCTCATTCAGTGGTGTCGCATCCCGTCAGCGCCGTCGCCCACGTCGGCGGCTTGAAGTTGTTCGGTTTCCCGTCCCTGGGAGACAAAAAAAGCGGTGAATCTTGTGGGATTCATTGTTATTTTTTGTGCGCTTCAGGTCAGTCTCAGACTGGAAAGTGACCGAACAAACCGAACACTCGCAGCAGTCCCTCAACCCTGATAGCTTGGTCACATCACTGCATTGGCCCAGCGATGTTTGAACGCTTCACCGAGAAGGCCATCAAGGTGATCATGCTTGCCCAGGAAGAGGCCCGCAGACTTGGTCACAACTTCGTTGGTACCGAACAGATCCTCCTCGGTCTGATTGGCGAGGGAACGGGGGTTGCCGCCAAGGTGCTCAAGTCCATGGGGGTCAACCTCAAGGATGCCCGGGTTGAAGTTGAGAAAATCATCGGCCGTGGATCCGGCTTTGTCGCTGTTGAGATCCCCTTCACTCCCCGCGCCAAGCGCGTCCTGGAGCTTTCTTTGGAAGAAGCCCGCCAGCTCGGCCACAACTACATCGGCACCGAGCACCTGCTGCTCGGTCTGATCCGAGAGGGCGAAGGTGTAGCTGCCCGTGTGCTGGAGAACCTTGGCGTCGATCTGGCCAAGGTACGCACCCAGGTGATCCGCATGCTCGGTGAAACCGCTGAAGTCTCCGCCGGTGGCGGTGGCGGCGGTGCCAAGGGATCCACGAAAACCCCCACGCTCGACGAGTTCGGCAACAACCTCACCCAGCTCGCCACCGAAGCCAAGCTCGACCCGGTGGTGGGTCGTCACAACGAAATCGATCGCGTCATCCAGATCCTGGGTCGTCGCACCAAGAACAATCCCGTTCTGATCGGCGAGCCCGGTGTCGGTAAGACCGCCATCGCTGAAGGTCTGGCCCAGCGCATCCAGCAAGGCGACATCCCCGACATCCTTGAAGACAAGCGTGTCCTGACTCTGGACATCGGTTTGTTGGTGGCCGGTACCAAGTACCGAGGTGAGTTTGAGGAACGCCTCAAGAAGATCATGGAGGAGATCAAGGCGGCCGGAAACGTGATCCTCGTGATCGACGAGGTGCACACCCTGATCGGTGCCGGCGCTGCTGAAGGGGCGATCGACGCCGCCAACATCCTCAAGCCGGCCCTCGCCCGCGGTGAGCTCCAGTGCATCGGTGCCACCACCCTTGATGAGTACCGCAAGCACATCGAACGGGACGCTGCCCTGGAGCGCCGTTTCCAGCCGGTGAATGTGGGCGAGCCGTCCATCGATGACACCATCGAAATCCTGCGTGGCCTGCGCGAGCGTTACGAGCAGCACCACCGCCTCAAGATCACCGACGACGCCCTTGTGGCAGCTGCAACCCTCGGAGATCGCTACATCTCAGATCGCTTCCTGCCCGACAAGGCCATCGACCTGATCGATGAAGCCGGTTCCCGCGTGCGTCTGCTCAATTCGAAGCTGCCCCCCGCGGCCAAGGAAGTGGACAAGGAACTGCGTTCCGTCCAGAAGGAAAAGGAAGATGCCGTCCGCGATCAGGACTTCACCAAGGCCGGTGAACTGCGCGAGAAGGAAGTGGAACTGCGGGAGCAGATCCGTTCTCTGCTTCAGGCCAACAAGGACGAGGTCAAGGCTGACGCAACCTCCGAATCCGGTGAAACAGCTGCAACTGAAGCGCCTGCTTCGGACAGCTCACCGATGGTGAACGAGGAGGACATCGCCCAGATCGTCGCCTCCTGGACCGGTGTTCCGGTGCAGAAGCTCACCGAGAGCGAGTCGGTGAAGCTGCTCAACATGGAGGAAACCCTCCACAAGCGTCTGATCGGTCAGGACGAAGCCGTCAAGGCGGTGTCCAAGGCCATCCGCCGTGCTCGGGTCGGTTTGAAGAACCCCAACCGCCCGATCGCCAGCTTCATTTTCTCCGGCCCCACCGGTGTGGGTAAAACCGAGCTCACAAAAGCTCTGGCCACCTACTTCTTCGGCAGCGAAGAGGCGATGATCCGCCTCGACATGTCGGAATTCATGGAGCGCCACACGGTCAGCAAGCTGATCGGCTCGCCTCCGGGCTATGTGGGCTTCAACGAAGGCGGTCAGCTTACCGAGGCGGTGCGTCGCCGGCCTTACACCGTGGTGCTCTTCGACGAAATCGAAAAGGCGCACCCCGATGTGTTCAACCTGCTGCTGCAGCTTCTGGAAGATGGCCGTCTGACCGATTCCAAGGGCCGCACGGTCGACTTCAAGAACACCCTGATCATCATGACCTCGAACATTGGTTCGAAGGTGATCGAGAAGGGTGGCGGCGGCCTCGGCTTCGAGTTCTCCGGTGAAAGCGCTGAGGAGTCTCAGTACACCAGGATCCGTTCCCTGGTGAATGAGGAGCTCAAGCAGTACTTCCGGCCTGAATTCCTCAACCGTCTCGACGAAATCATCGTCTTCCGTCAGCTCAACCGCGACGAGGTCAAGGAGATCGCCGAGATCATGCTCAAGGAGGTCTTTGGCCGCATGGGCGAGAAAGGCATCACCCTCACCGTGTCCGATGCCTTCAAGGAGCGCCTTGTGGAGGAGGGCTACAACCCTGCCTATGGCGCACGTCCGCTGCGTCGCGCTGTCATGCGTCTTCTCGAAGATTCCCTCGCCGAAGAGGTGCTGTCGGGTCGGATCAAGGACGGCGACCACGCCGAAGTTGATGTCGATGAGAACAAGAAGGTGGTGGTCCGTCACAAAGGTCAGGTGGACACGGCACCGCAACTCGCCGGTGCCAGCGTCTGATGGTTCGATCCATCTCGTCCCACTCCATTGCTCCCGCCAGCGTCTTGCGGGGGGATGGAGCTTGGGATGAGGCCTTGCCACAGATCAAATCTCTCTGCTCACGTCCGCTGGTGCTGGGTCGCAGTGCTTCCACTGCTGATCAGCGACAGAGTTTGGTGTCGGATCTCCTGGCCCAGGGGCTCCAACCTCTTCAGGGGCAGCTTCAGTTCGACTGCTGTGAGCAGGATCTTCAGAGGCTGGCTGCGGAAGCCCAGGGCTGTGATGCCGTTCTGGCCGCCGGGGGCGGAAAAGTGCTGGACGCCGGCAAGTTGCTGGCCCATCGCCTTTCCCTGCCCTGCATCACCGTTCCACTGAGCGCCTCCACCTGCGCCGGTTGGACGGCTCTCTCCAACATCTATTCCCCTCAGGGTGCTTTCGAAGGGGATGTGGCCCTTGATCGGTGCCCCGATCTTCTTGTCTTCGATCACGGTCTGGTGCGCCAGGCCCCACCCCGCACGTTGGCCAGTGGTGTCGCTGATGCCCTGGCCAAGTGGTACGAAGCCTCGGTGAGCAGCGGCGACAGCAGTGATGGTCTGGTGCAGCAGGCCGTGCAGATGGCACGGGTGCTGCGGGATCAATTGCTGATCGACAGCCTTACGGCGCTGGAGGATTCAGACAGTGAATCCTGGGTGCGCACCGCCGAAGCCTGTGCTCTCACTGCTGGCGTGATGGGGGGACTGGGCGGTGCCCGTTGCCGCACTGTCGCGGCTCACGCCGTTCACAACGGCCTCACCCAGCTGGAGGCATGTCACCACGTTCTGCACGGCGAGAAGGTGGGCTTCGGAATTCTTGTGCAGCTTCGCCTGGAGGAACGTCTGGGTGGCAACCGGCTTGCAGGCCAGGCCCACCGCCAGCTGTTGCCGTTGCTGCGGCAGCTTGGTCTGCCCGTCAGCCTGGATGATCTGGGTCTGGCGCAGGCCAGCCTCAGTGAGTTGCAGGAGGTGTGTCGCTTCGCCTGCCGCGAGGGTTCCGATCTGCATCATTTGCCCTTCGCTGTGACGCCTGGTGCTTTGCTGGAGGCCCTTGTGGGCACTGCCGAACTCAGCCCCAGCAGCCTTTGAAGACGCTTCTGGATCAATTGCGGCCGGCTCTGCTTGACCCGCAGGCCGAGTCCCTGGCCGCTGAGGTGCAGTGGTGGACGTTGCCAGGTCTGGGTGTGGATGATTCGTTCCCGGTGGCGGTGCTTGGCCAGGGCGCTCCGTTGTTGCTGCTGCATGGTTTCGACAGCAGTTTTCTCGAATACCGGCGCCTGGCTCCCCTCCTGGCCGATCGCTTTCAGCTGTTCATCCCCGACCTGTTTGGTTTTGGTTTTTCGCCGCGTCCCCGGGGCCTGACCTACGGGCCAGAGGCTGTGTTGCGGCATCTCGATGCCCTGCTGGAGCGGCTCCCCACAGACGCTCCCTTGAGCCTGATCGGGGCCTCCATGGGAGGGTCAGTAGCCGTGGAGCTGGCCCGGCGTCATCCCGAGCGTGTGGCTTCTCTGCTGCTGCTGGCTCCTGCCGGTCTCACGGGGCGTCCGATGCCCGTTCCGCCCCTGTTGGATCGTTTTGGTGCCTGGTTCCTGGGGCGTCCTGGTGTGCGGCGGGGGCTGTGTCGCCAGGCTTTCGCTGATCCCGATGCGGATGTGGGTGCTCCGGAAGAGCAAATCGCCTCGTTGCACCTGCAATGCCCCGGCTGGGCGGAGGCCTTGGCGGCCTTCGCACGCAGTGGTGGTTTCGCCGGATGTGGGGATCCCCTGCCCTCCCAATCACTGCACGTGATCTGGGGTGACAACGATCGGATTCTGCGTGCTCCGCAGAAGCAGGCTCTTCAGGCTTTGCTGGATCAGCCGGTGGAGACCTTCCCCTCCTGCGGCCATCTTCCCCATATCGATCAGCCCCGCAAGGTGGCTGAGCGGTGTCAGGCGCTGTTGAACCATGGCTGATCCTGTTCTCAATGTGCTGGCAGGGGCCCTGCGCCTGTGGATTCGCAGCCAATGCGACAGCATCAGCAGCCTCGAACTGGCCCTGAATGGCTCCAGCTGGTCGTTGCTGCGGGGGCGTCTGGATGGTGTGACCCTCACGGCGAGGGATGCCTGTTTCCAGGGGCTGCCCTTGCAGCATGTTGAGTTGCGCAGCGGTCCGATTGCGGTGGACATGAAGCTGCTCAGTCCCGGTCAGATGCTGGCCCTGAAGCAGCCGTTCCAGGTGGCAGGCGAGGTGAGTTTCAACGGCCGTCAGCTCAACAGCGCGTTGCTGGCCGAACCCTGGCGCTGGCTCGGGGACTGGATGGCTGAACAGCTGATGGGGCTCAGCCCGTTGGGGGCGCTGCGCATTGACGTGGATCTGCTCGAGTTGCAGGTGCCCGTCGCGGCCCATCAAGACCCTGTTCGCCGTCGCTTCCGCCTAAATGCGGAGCAGGGAACACTGTGCTTCCGTCCGGAGACCGCTGATGAGCCGAGCACCTTGCTGCCGATGGACCCCGCCATTCGAATCGAGCAGGTGCAGCTGGCGGCAGGCCAGCTGGCCCTCAAAGGTCAGGCCAGCGTCACCCCATAGCGCTGCTTATGGGGCCAACAGTGGTTGGCATAAAGCGATCGCGTAAAAGACCACCGCTGGGGTGAACAGATAGCTGTCGATCCGGTCCAGGATCCCGCCATGGCCGGGCAGCACATCACCGGAGTCCTTCACGCCTGCATCGCGTTTCATCATCGATTCCGTCAGGTCTCCCACCAGGGCGAACAGAGCGATCAGCGCCCCCAGCAGCAGGCCCGGCAGGCCATGCAGCGCCCAGCCCATCAGCTGGCCGCAGATCAGGCCGATCAGCATGGCCGAGATAAATCCCCCGATCGCCCCCTCGATGGTTTTCCCTGGGGAGATCGGTGAGAGGGGCCGTCGCCCGTAACGCCGTCCCACGGCCCAGGAGCCGATGTCGGTGGCCACGATCATCAGGCAGGCCGACAGGGTGATCTCCAGACCGTTGTCCAAACCGCGCAGACTCAGCCAGTGGCTGGGCAAAAACCCCAGGTAGAACAGCCCGAAGATCGATGCCGCAATGTCTGCGATGGACCCCGTCACCGGTTGCAGCAGCAGCCAACCGCAGATGGCGGCTCCAGAGAGCGGCAGAACAGCGTGGGCCACATCAGCCGGCAGCCCGCCCTGGATCGCCCACTGGGTGGTGAAGAGCAGCAGTTGGCAGGCCACCAGGGTGGTTTTGGTGGCGGGGCGAATTCCCTTGAATTGCGCCATCCGGAAGAACTCCAGCAGGCCAAGGTGCACCATTCCCCCCAGCGCGGCGGTGAACCACCAGCCCCCCAGGCTCACAACAAGCAGGCCAAAGCCCCCCACACCGAGGCCACTGATCAACCGTTTGCGCAGGGCTGCTCGGGCCGCTGGTGCTTGGCTCTGATCGAGGACAACCTCACGGATCACGCTGATTGGAGGCGTCCTGGATTCACACTATCAATCGCTGTTGGCTGTGATCTTGAGGATTGAGGCCACCTTTGCTGTCCCAGCTCAGCCCCCACTCACCACAGTCAGTGCGTCTGGGATCTGGCCTCCCCAGAACAGTTGCTGGCGTTCAAGCCAGCGCTGCCGCTGGCTATCGAGGCGTTCGCCGGGAATCAGCAGGGGGATGCCCGGTGGGTAAGGGCACAGCAATTCAGCCGCGATGCACCCCTCCGCATCCTTCAACGCCACCTGTTGATGCTCCGCCGTCCAGGCCTGGGTCGGTGACTGGGCTGGGGAGGTGACCAGCGGAAGCGGTGGGGCTTCGAAGGCTGGCAAGGGAGTGCGATCGGGGAAGCTCTGCAGCAGGTTCTGCCAGTGGTGTCGCATCTGCCGTCCCAGCCCTCGGTGGCGTGCCAGCCCCAGGCAGAGGGTGAGGCTGGCTGGCTCCGGCAATTCGCCCACCAAACCGCGGGGCAGGAACCAATCGTCGGCATCCAGGCCGGTGATGCCCGCCTGCCCCGTGTGCAGGATCAGGCGCAGCGGATCCTGGTTGCTCAGCAGAGGCACGCCGCTGTGGCGCAGGCCATTGGCGAGGGCTTCAGCCTCCTGCAGCCGCTGCAGCAACTGACGGCGTCCCTTGGGCCGCTGCCAGTGTTGAAGGGCTTCTTCGCAGGAGGCCAGCAGCAGCGCACTGGGACTGGTGGTTTGCAGCAGGCCCAGGCTGCGTTCCACGCGCACGGGATCCAGACGCTCCCCCTGCAGCCAGAGCACCGCTGTTTGCGCCAGTGCTGCAGCCGACTTCTGCAGGGAATGCACCACCAGATCAGCGCCGCAGTGCAGAGCGCTGGGGGGGAGGGGATGGTCCACCCCAGCGGCGAAATGACAGCCGTGGGCTTCATCCACCAGCACGCAACAGCCCTGTTGCTGCAGCCGCTGAATTACTGCCGTTGGGTCATTGGCATAGCCCTGGTAGGTGGGATGCACCAGAACTGCAGCACGGATGGGGGCTCCATCGCGGGGTAGGGCCTGAAGCACCCGTTCGATCCAGTCCGAATCCGCCGGTGCCGGCTGGCCCCGGTCGCTTTGAAAGGGGAGATCGAACAGCACCGGCCGCAGGTCTCCAAGAACGCAGGCCTGAATCAGGCTGCGATGCACGTTGCGGGGCAGCAGCACCCGCTCTCCGGGCCGGACCATGGCCAGCAGTGCGGCCTGCAGCAACCCCGTGGCCCCGTTCACCCCGTACCAGCAGCGCGCCACCCCCATCGCTGCCGCGGCGGAGCGTTGGCTGTCGGCGATGGCGCCGTCCGCCTCCAGCGGACCGCCAAGGGCTGGTAGTTCCGGCAGGTCCCAGACGCCGGCGCGGCGTCGCAGCAATTGACGCAGTCCATCCGGAAGGGCAGCCCCCCGTCCGTGGGCCGGCAGAAACAGGGGCTGACCAAGGCGACGGGTGAGCTGGGGCAGAAGCGCCATCAAATCCCCCTGATCTCCTTAAAGTCTCTCTCTGTACTCAGCGCGATGCGATGCGTTACGACCCCGGGCGGGATCTCGGCTGGCTGCTGCTGCGTCCCTGGGTCGCCATTCCCCGCCTTGTTCAGGTGCTGTGGTCCCTGGCGGGGTTGGTGCTGGTGCTGCTGCTGCGTGGAGGCAGCAATGACCCCGCCGTTCAGCAGGGGCTGGCGCGTCGCATTCTCAACACCCTGACGGGTCTGGGGCCCTGCTTCATCAAGTTGGGACAGGCCCTCTCCACCCGACCTGATCTGGTGCGTCGGGACTGGCTGGAGGAACTGACACGCCTGCAGGACGATCTGCCGGCCTTTCCCCATGCCACCGCCCTGGCTTGCATCCGCGAGGAACTCGGTGCGCCGGCAGAGGAATTGTTTGAGGAGTTTCCCGACACGACGATCGCCGCCGCCAGCCTGGGCCAGGTGTACAAGGCTCGTCTGCAGGGCCAGCATTGGGTTGCGGTGAAGGTGCAGCGGCCCAATCTCACCTTCATCCTGCGGCGGGATCTGGTGTTGATCCGGGCTTTGGGGGTGATGACGGCGCCGCTGCTGCCGCTCAACCTCGGTTTCGGGCTGGGCGGAATCATTGATGAGTTCGGCCGCAGCCTGTTCGAGGAGATCGATTACGGCCTGGAAGCGGCCAATGCCGAGCGGTTTTCGGCGCTTTTCGCAGATAACGATGCGGTCTATATCCCGAAGGTGGAGCGGATGCTCAGCTCCACCCGGGTGCTGACCACCACCTGGATCGATGGCGCCAAGATGCGCGACAGCGAGGAGCTGCGTTCCCAGCGTCTTGACCCAACGGCGTTGATCCGCACCGGCGTGATCTGCGGCCTGCAGCAACTCCTGGAGTTCGGCTATTTCCATGCCGACCCCCACCCCGGCAACCTCTTCGCCCTGCCGGGTCGCACCGGCGATCTCGGCCATGTGGGGTACGTCGATTTCGGGATGATGGATTCCATCAGCGACAGCGACCGGCTCACCCTCACCGGTGCTGTGGTGCACCTGATCAACCGTGACTTCTCCGGGTTGGCCAAGGACTTCCAATCCCTCGGGTTTCTCAGCCCCACCGCCGATCTCACGCCGATCATTCCTGCCCTTGAAGAGGTGCTGGGCGGCAGCCTCGGCGACTCGGTTGGATCGTTCAACTTCAAGGCGATCACCGACCGTTTCTCGGAGCTGATGTTCGATTACCCCTTCCGGGTTCCGGCGCGCTTCGCCTTGATCATCCGGGCCGTCGTCAGTCAGGAAGGCCTTGCCTTGCGGCTGGATCCGAACTTCCGAATCATTGCTGTGGCCTATCCGTACGTGGCCCGTCGACTGTTGGCGGGTGACACCAGCGAAATGCGCGAGAAGCTGCTGGAGGTGATCTTTGATGAATCAGGCCGCCTGCGCCTGGATCGGCTCGAAAGCTTGCTGGATGTGGTGGGTCAGGACGCTCCCGCTCCTGGGAAGGAATTGATCCCTGTGGCTGGGGCAGGTCTGCGGCTGCTGCTCAGCCGAGATGGTGCCGACCTGCGCAAACGTCTGCTGATGACGCTGATTCGTGACGATCGTCTGCACACCGACGACGTGCGTGCCCTGGTCGGCCTGCTGGGTCGCACCTTCGGCCCAGGGCGTCTGGCCGGCGGCCTGTTGCAGCGCCTCAACCCGTTGGCGGCAGCGTGATGCTGAGATCACGATTCCAGCGAGATTGTGGAACTCACCGCTAAGGTCTCAGCTCTTTGAGATCGGCGTCGATGCCTGAGGAGATCAGCGCCCAGGAGCTTGAGCAGCTGCTCCAGATGATGACCCTGCCCCAGCCCCCCTACCTGCTGGCGGGCATCGGTCTGTTGATGGGTGTGCTCTGCGGCCTCACCTTCGGCCGTCAGGTGCAGAACAAACTGGATGGCTGGAAGCAGGACAGACTCCCTCTGATGCCCCTGGGGACTGCCGAGATCAACCTCAGCTATGCCGGCACCCTCATCGGGGTCACCCTGTTCATCGGTTGCTGCCTTCAGATCTTCGGGTTTGCCTCTGGCGCTGCCCTGCTGGTGGCCCTGCTGCTCTCGCTGCTGACCGGTGGTGCCTTGTTCTCTCAGCTGGAGCGCCTGATGCAGCAGGTGGAAGCGGGCAAGTTCAAAGCGGTTGATTTCGACAACTTCGACGAATTCTTCTAAGCCTTTTCTTCTGAACCTTGTTTCGCCGGGCCTGTTTCTCTGGGATCTGGGCCCTTAAGCGAAGCCGCTGTTCTGCTTTGTCGGGTTTCGTCCTCGGTCAGAATGGATGCGCTCCCGCCTCATGGACGTGACAACCCTGTCTGCGGCTGTCTCCACCCGTCGTCTCCTCGTGGTGGAAGACGACGACAGCATCCGGGAAACAGTCGGAGAGGCCCTGTGCACGGAAGGTTTTGAGGTGCAAACCTGCGCCGATGGCGCCTCAGCCCTCAATCTGATCACCGCTGAAACTTCAGATCCGGTGGATCTGATCGTGCTCGATCTGATGCTCCCCGGCTTGGGCGGGCTTGACCTTTGCCGCGAGCTCCGTCGCATCAACAACACCACCCCGATCCTGGTGATCAGCGCCCGAGACAGTGAGACCGATCGGGTGCTGGGGTTTGAGGTGGGCGCCGACGATTACCTGGTCAAACCCTTTGGGCTGCGCGAACTGGTGGCCCGCTGCAGGGCCTTACTGCGGCGGTCAAGTCAATCGGAGACGTCGCCCTCCCAACAGCATTCCTTCACTCACGCCAACCTGTGCCTGTATCCCAGTGAATGCAGGGTCACCCGGGATGGAACGGACCTCACACTCTCTCCCAAGGAATACAAGATCCTCGAGTTGTTCATCCAGAACCCCAAGCGCGTCTGGAGTCGCGATCAGCTGCTGGAGAAAATCTGGGGTGTCGACTTCATCGGTGACACCAAAACCGTGGATGTTCACATCCGCTGGCTGCGGGAAAAGGTTGAGCAGGAGCCCTCATCGCCTCAGTTGATCCGTACGGTTCGCGGCTTCGGGTATCGCTTCGGCTGAGGGTGCTGTGGTGATCTCCGCCGCACTCGGCTTTGCAGCTGGCATTGGGATCACGCTTCTGCTGCAGCGTCGACGCCGCGTTCTGGCGTCGAAGCGAACGTCGAAGCGAACGTCGAAGCGAACGTCGAAGCGAACGTCCAAGGATCGCTCCATCGTCTTGAACGCTCCCCAGCTGCTGGCCTGGATTGATGCGGCCACCCAGGGCTGGATGATCCTGGCCCCAGACCACTCCATCGCCTACATCAACGACCGGGCCGAACGCCTTCTTCATATCCCCTCCAATCGCCTGGTTCGTGGCATGAAGCTCCGGGATGTCCTCGACATTCCTGTCTTGGAGGAGTTGATCTTCAGCAGCCGCTATCAGCTGCGTTCCCAGCGTTGTGAATGGGATCAACAGGGGACCCCGCTGGAGGCGGTTGTTCTGCCGGGCAGTGACGAATGCTGCCTGGTGCTGATCCAGAGCCGTCAGTCCCTCGAAGCCCAGCAACAGCAGCAGGAACGCTGGGTGAGTGATGTGGCCCATGAGCTCAAGACCCCCCTCACCGCCCTGATGCTGGTGAGCGATCGGCTGGAACTGGCCGTCAAGGAAGACGACACGGCTCTGGTGCAACGGCTGCAGAAGGAACTCCGGCGTCTTCAGCTGCTGGTGGAAGACCTGCTGGAGCTGTCGCGGTTGGAAAACAGCCTGCCGCAGGACGACAGCGAGCATGTGCCCCTCACCCTGGAGGATCTGGTGGACAGCGCCTGGGGATCCATTGGCCCGATCGCGGAGGAACGGCGGGTGTCGCTGCAGCTGGACCGCAGCGAATCCGGCCCCCTGCGTGGTGATCAGCGCCGGTTGCACCGTGCGGTGCTCAACCTTCTCGACAATGCCCTGCGCTACTCCCCTGATGAGAGCAGCATTGACGTGTCCGTCCGCCAGAGCGGCGGCTGGTGGTTGCTCAGCATTCGTGACCATGGCCCTGGCTTGAGTGAGGCCGATCTCACGCGCATGTTTCAACGCTTCTATCGGGGGGATCCCTCCCGCACCCGCTCCAACCGCAGCGGCAGTGGCCTGGGACTGGCGATCGTGCAGCAGATCGCCGTTAACCATGGCGGCCGCATCGAAGCTCGCAACCATCCCGCCGGTGGAGCCTGCATGGATCTGCTCCTGCCCCGGGAAACCCTGCAATGACGCGCCAGCGCCTGCAGAAACTGATCGCTGCTGCGGGCCTCTGCTCCAGGCGCCGGGCTGAGGAATGGCTGCAGGCCGGCCGCGTGACGGTGGATGGACAGGTCGCCCGCGTTGGCGACCAGGCCGATCCGCAGCAGCAGACGATTCATGTGGATGGTCAGCCGTTGCCGTCCCGTGGTGTGGCGCGGGTTCTGCTGATCAACAAGCCGGTGGGGGTGATCTGCAGCTGCGATGACCCGCAGGGTCGCCGCACGGTGCTGGACCTGCTTCCCCCACAGCATCGGGCTGGTCTTCACCCCGTTGGCCGTCTGGATGCCGACAGCCATGGTGCGCTTCTGCTCACTGATCTGGGTGAGCTCACCTTGAAGCTCACCCACCCGCGTTACAGCCACGCCAAGACCTACCGGGTGTGGGTGAAGGGTGTGCCGCCGGAGCCGGTCCTCGATCGCTGGCGTCGGGGTCTTCCTCTGGATGGTCGCTTGACCCGCCCCGCTCGGGTGCGCCGGTTGCGGGCCTGGGGTGACCGCTCGCTTCTGGAGATTGAGCTGCGGGAAGGGCGCAACCGACAGATCCGCCGGATGGCGGAAGCCCTGGGCCATCCGGTGCTGGACCTGCAGCGCACGGCTATTGCCGGGTTGCCGCTCGGTGATCTGGCCGAGGGGTGCTGGATCTGGTTGAGCGAGCGAGAATGGAAGCCCTTGCTCGAGCGGGCTGACCCGATGGAGTGGCCCAACAGCCCATGCGACTGAAGCGTCCAGGACTTTGGTGGCGACGTCCGCGCAAGGGTTCCAGCCCTGATGCCGGCACGGTTGAGGCCCAGGAGCAGCAGCGTCAGGATCTGGGGCTGCTGCTGCGGCGTCGCCGCGAGGAGCTGGGCCTCTCGCTGCGTGATCTGGCCAATGAGACCCGGATCACCACCCCCGTGATCGAGGCCCTGGAGCGGGGCTGGCGTGATCGCCTGCCCGAGCGGGCCTACCTCGCCTCGATGCTTCCTCAGATCGAGCGTCGCCTGGCCCTGCCCGGGGGATGCCTCGACCCCCTGCTTCCCCCGCCGGTGTTGCTCCGCCGCGGACCCGCCAAAGCGGGCCTGGGTCGCTTCACCCTGGGCAACATCGATGTGTTCACCACCTGGCAGGGAACGGTCGTTTATGCGGCGGTGATCGCCTTCAGCCTGCTGGCCATCAATCGTCAACAACAGGACCTGGCCCTGCGCAACAGCCTCAGCCTCGAGCCAGTGCGTGCTGATGTGGAGGCGATCAGCCGAGGCCCGAACCCGGTGGGTTCAGACGAAGGCATCGCAGCCCTGCGCCCCCTGGAACAGGTTCAGAAACGCACGCCTCAGCAGTGGCTTGATCTGGTGCGGGATGCCCTGCCGCAGTCCCAGGGGGTGCTGGAGGTTGTTGTGGCTGAGCCAAGAGAGCTGCAGCTCTCCAGCGGTGGGGGAGATCGGGTTCAATTCGCAACGAGCGCCGGCACGCTCACCCTGCAGTTGATGGCCCCGATCGAGGTGCGCCTGGACCCTCCGGCTGGTGCTGGGGATCAGGTGCTCTGGAATGGAGAGCCTCTGCCCGTGGATCAAGAGCGGCCGGGGATCTACCGGGTCAACAAATTGCCGGCTCCGGAGAGCGATCTCCCCCAGACCGCTCCCCTGCTCCCGTAGCCGCCCAGGGCATTCCCCAGCGCGGCATCAAAGCTGCCCAGCCTCCAGTTCCAGTTGCCTTCGCAGGTGCCGGGGGTGTTGAACCTGGCCCGGTCATCGAGGTGCATCAGGTCCTGCAATGGGGCGATCACCAGGCCTGCGGTTGTGGCAAAGGCCATGTCGAGCAGATGCCAGGCCGGAGCACTGATCTCACCATTCACCCGCGTGGCGATGCGGCCCCGGCTGTCGGCATCCAACGCGTTCCACCAGCCCAGCGTTGTGGGGTTGTCGTGGGTGCCGGTGTAGACGACCCAGCGATGCCCATCGGTGTTTTCCGGCAGATACGGGTTGTCGGATGCGCCGTCGAATGCGAACTGCAGCACTTTCATGCCCGGCAACCGGAAGGCATCGCGGAGTTGTTCCACATCCGGTGTGATCACGCCGAGATCCTCGGCAATCAAGGGGAGAGAGCCACCGGCATCCCTGCGCAGCTTGCGCAGCAGGGCGTGACCCGGCGAGGGCTGCCACTGTCCGTTCTCTGCGGTGCTGTCTCCTCCGGGGACGGCCCAGAAGGCCGCAAGGGCCCGGAAGTGATCCAGGCGCAGCAGATCCACCATCTCCCGCTGGCGCGCAATTCTTTGCCGCCACCAGCGGAAGCGCGTGATTCGATGCTGTCCCCAGCGGTACACCGGTGAGCCCCATAGCTGTCCTGTTGCCGAGAAGTAATCGGGCGGAACACCGCTCTGGGTGGTGAGCTGGCCGTTCTCCTTGACGGTGAAGAGCGAACGGTTGCTCCAGACATCGGCGCTGTCACTGCTCACATAGAAGGGCAGATCGCCAAACAGCTGGATGCCCAGGTTGGTCGCCTGGCGGCGGATCGCCTGCCACTGCCGGTCGAGCTGCCATTGGATCAGCTGTTCCCGCAGCAACGCGTCATGGTGTTGCTGCGCCCAGGCCTTGAGGGCTTTGTTGTCATGCCGGGCCAGGGGCAGCGGCCACTCCCACCAAGCGGTGTTGTGTTGATCGTGCAGAACCTGGAAACGGACATGGTCCTGCAGCCAGCTGCGCTGTCGTTGCGCCCAGCGCTCGAAGGCGGCATGTCGCGATGGATCCTGCTCAGGCCAGGCGGCAAGCAGGGCATCCCCCAGGGCAGTGGCCCGTTGCTGGGCCAGGCTGAAGTCCACACGCTCTGCACCCTCCTGCGGTGCATCAGCCCCTGGAGCGGCCGTGAGTGCTTCTTCGCCGATGAACCCCTCGTTGGCCAGGTCCTGGCCGTCGAGGAACCAGGGGTTCAGGGCATTGCAGGAGGGAGAGCTGTAGGGCGAGCCGGTGGGATCCGGGGGTGCCAGGGGCAGCATCTGCCAGACGCCGATGCCATGGTCGGCCAGCAGCTGGAGCCAACGGCGGCAGGGCTCACCAAAGCTGCCGCAGACGGGGCTGCCCGGCAGGGCGGTGGGATGCAGCAGCACCCCGGTGCTGCGCCCCCTTCCGGCCTTGGCCGGGTCAACGGTGGATTGATCCATGGGGGGGCCTTGGTCACCCAAGGATGGCGGCTTCAGAACAGCGCCGCATCCCCCAGGTCCTGCCCGGCCATGCCCTCCCGGGCCACGCGCTCAAAGAACTGCTCCAGCGTGTCGGTTCCATAGGACGGCGTGGCATCCGCGTCGTAGCACTGCTTCTGCTCATCCCAGACGAGCATCGATTCGCTGGCGTAGTAGCGGCCGATCCGACCAAATTCCGCCGTGTCGTTGATGCCTGGGAACACTCGAGCCAGGGCGTCCAGCACGGCGATCGGTGCATCCATCAGGGCAATCGGCACCGACAGCATCCTTTCGGGCTTGTTCAGAGCGCGGAAGAGCATCTCTCCCTGCTCCCGGGCGCTCAGCGCCGGACCCGGCCCCCCAATGGGCAGTACCTGGTTGCGTTTGGACGCGTCATGGATGCAATCCGCCATGAAGCGGGCTAGATCTGCTTCGCTGATCGGCTTGCAGCTGGCCAGGGTTCCGCCTCCGAACATCACGTAGGGGCCGCCTTTGCGGCAGCTTTCCACCTGTCCGCCCAGGCTTTTGAAAAAGGCGGTGGGGCGAACGATGGAGTGGCTCATCTCCTCATCTGCCTGCAACACGGCTTCGAAGGCCAGCTTCGCCTTCTGAAATTCCAGCAGCGGCTTCTGCACACAGATGGCCGAGAGCAGCACGTAGTGGGCCACCCCGGCCGCCCGGCCCTGCTCATAGGTGTTGAGGGTGGCTGCGTGGTCAATCGCCCAGGAATCCTTGCGGCCGCCTGTTCGGGATGCCAGGCAACTCACCACCACATCCGTCGGTTGATCGAAGGCCTCGGCGGCGATTGAGGCTGGATCGGTGACATCCCCGAAGCGCACCTCAGCACCCGGGAAATCGGCGATCACCTCGTCCCTGCTCTGACGACCACCGATGCCGCTGCGCTCGCGGGCGAAGGCGATCACCTGGTAGCCCCGTTCCACCAGTTCCTTCACCACAAAGCGGCCGATGTAGCCCGTGGCTCCGAACACCACCACGCGCACCTGTTCGGGTGGTCGGCTGCGGTAGTCGTGGCGGAGGGACATCGATGACGGCTTCACGGGGCCCAGGCTAGGAACTGGAGATCTGGGCGAAACTAAGCGCCATTGCGGTTCGTCCAGCGAAATGAACTGGTTGTCGCCACCCCGAGTTCGCGGTGCGCTGTGTGTCGGTGCTGCCGTGCTGGGGATTGGTGTGACTGGGTGGTTGATGGCGACCCTCTGGCCAAAACCCGATCGCGTTGCCGCGGGCGCTGCGCTGAGTGCGGATCAACCTGAAACTCTGGCCCCCTTCCCGGAGGTCCCGGTGACGGTGTTGGTGATCGGTGTTGATGCGGATCGGCTGGGTGCCGCCTCCAATCAGGCCGCGCCCAAGGGCCCCCCCAATGCCGATGCACTGCTGTTGCTTCGCATTGCGGCCCAGGAGCCGCTTCAGGTGCTCCAGATCCCCACGGAGCTCGGAGTTCAGCTCCCTGGCGAAGGGAATCCGGGCCCCTTGGCTCAGTTGTGGCGTCGGGGTGGCGTCAGTCTTCTCAGCGATGCCATCCGCGACATTGTTGGTCTTCAGCAGGGTGATCCCAATCGTTATGTGGTGATGCCCCGTGCGGCCCTACGCCGCCTGGTGGATGGTCTGGGCGAGGTGGAGGTGGTGTTGAGCGACTCCTATAAACGCCAGGACAAGACGCAGGACTACACCGTCATGCTCCAGGCCGGACGACAGCGTCTCAACGGTGCCCAGGCGGAACAGCTGGTGCGCCATCTGCCCGATCCCAAGGCTGTCTCCCAGCGTCGCCAGCGCCAAAACATCCTTGTTGAGGGTCTGATCGAACAGGTCAAGGCCCCCAGTGGAATCGAAGTGATCCCTGGTTTGGTGAACCAACTGAACACTGAGGTGGAGACCAACCTCAGTCGTTCGGAGCAGCTGAGCCTGGCCGCGGCGATCATCGCCAGCCCTGAACCCGCACGCATCAGCCGGCTGCCCTTGGCCGAGCGGGCCGGTGAGCAGACCTTGCGCCAGATCGACGCCGGCGCCAGCCTTCCCCTCTGGCCCCAGCGTTAAGCGGGGCTGCGGAGTTGCAGCCTCCGGGCGAGGGCGTCGACGCATTCGGTCTGTTCTGGATGCTGTTCATCGGGAATCCAGCCCAGCCAGCTGAGGCCGTCCCGGCGTCGCGCTGGGCCATTCCAGGGGCCCTGGAGCTGCACCAGGCCGAGCAGCGGCACCTGAAGTTCCCGGCAGAGGGCGGCGTAGGCCGCGGCTGCGCCAGAGATTGAACCGTCCTGTTCAGCAGTGGTCAGCAGCAGCACCGGCTGACGCCAGTCGGCCAGGGCCTGCAGCCAGCTGGCATCACCCTGCGGGGTCGGCCGGGCTGCGTCGCCGCTGAGCCGCACCAGCCCTGTTGCCGCCGGGTTGGTCTGCAGAACCTCAGCCGGTGATGCACCACTGGCCACCGTGGTGAGAGGGCATCGGCAAGCCCGTGCCAGGGCTTCGCAGGCCTGACGCATTTTGAGTTCAGGCAGGGGGCCCGCACCCACCAACAGTGGGAAACCTGTGGACATGGGGGCACTGCTCACCTCTACCATCGGATTACAGCAGAATTCGTTCCGCGGGCGCCGTGACAAGTTTCCTGACAGCAGCCCGTTCCGAACAGGAGCAGATGACCCCGGACAGTCGCCGTCTGCGCCTGTTCAGCGGCACCTCGAACTCTGCTCTGGCCAAGGAGATTTCCGCCTATCTCGGGGTGCCTGATGGTCCCCGCGTCTGCAAGCGTTTTGCCGACGGTGAGCTCTATGTGCAGATCCAGGAGTCGATCCGTGGCTGCGACGTGTTCTTGATCCAGCCCACCTGCGCACCGGTGAACGATCACCTGATGGAGCTGCTGATCATGGTGGATGCCTGCAGACGGGCCTCCGCACGCCAGATCACTGCGGTGGTGCCTTACTACGGCTACGCCCGAGCCGACCGCAAGACCGCTGGTCGTGAATCAATCACCGCCAAGCTCACGGCCAACCTGCTGGTGACGTCGGGCGTTGACCGCGTGCTGGCAATGGACCTGCACTCCGCCCAGATTCAGGGCTATTTCGATATCCCTTGCGATCACATCTACGGCTCTCCCGTGCTGGTGGATTACCTCTCCACCCAGGATCTGGGGGATGTGGTGGTGGTGTCTCCTGACGTTGGGGGCGTGGCGCGGGCCCGGGCCTTCGCCAAGCAGATGAACGATGCCCCGCTGGCGATCATCGATAAGCGCCGCACCGGCCACAACATGGCCGAAAGCCTCACGGTGATTGGTGATGTGGCGGGGCGGACAGCGATCCTGATCGACGACATGATTGACACCGGCGGCACGATCTGCGCCGGTGCACGCTTGTTGCGGGAGCAAGGGGCCAAGCGGGTGCTGGCCTGCGCCACCCACGCCGTCTTCTCTCCCCCCGCCAGCGAACGCCTGTCCGTTGAGGGCCTGTTTGAGCAGGTGGTGGTGACCAACAGCATCCCGATCCCGCAGGACCGGGTCTTCCCTCAGCTGAAGGTGCTCTCCGTGGCCAACATGCTTGGGGAAGCGATCTGGCGCATCCATGAAGAGAGCTCTGTGAGCTCAATGTTCCGCTGATCGTTGGCCGCGGGCCCATGGACTGTTAAATGAGCGGGCTTGGTTCGGCTTGATCACGGTTGATCCGCGCCATCCTTGAGGCCCGGTGCTTCAACGGCGTTGGCTCAGCGGTGGAAGCCTCTGTTTGGTGTTGCTGTGGTCAGCCTGATGGCGGGGCTTCCCGCACCTCTGATGGCTGAGTCCCGATTGGACCGGTTGCTCCGAAACCGCAGCACGATGGGGGTGTGGCTGACCAACAGCCCCAGCCAGCTCTATTACGACCGGACGCGCATCAGCGTTGCAATGCAACAGCTGCAGGATGCGGGCTTCAATCGCGTGGTGCCCAATGTCTGGAGCCGTGGCACCACGTTTCATCGCAGCCGCTTCGCTCCAGTGGAGCCGCCGCTGCAAAAGGCTGGGGTCAGTCTTGATCCCATCTGCACCCTGGCGGCGGAGGGTCGGCGCCGTGGCATCAAGGTGATGCCCTGGTTTGAGTACGGCCTGATGGAGCCGGCCGATTCATCCGTTGTGCGCAACAACCCCAGCTGGGTGTTGGCCAAAGCCAATGGCCAGCGTTGGATGGCAATGCATGGCAACCACCGGATGGCTTGGCTCAATCCTGCCCATCAGGAGGTTCGTGCACGCTTCATCGGCTTGGTGGTGGAAACCCTGAAGCGCTGTCCGATGGATGGCCTGCAACTGGACGACCACTTCGCCTGGCCGGTTCAGTTCGGTTATGACCCCACCACCGTGGCGTTGTATCGGCAGGAGACGGGACTGGTCCCTCCTCGGGATCACAGCAATCGGCAGTGGATGAAATGGCGCCGCAATCAACTCACCTCGCTGCTGCGTGAATTGCGGCAGCGTCTCAAGCAGGAGCGCCTCTCCACCCGGATCAGCTTGTCTCCAGGCCCCTTCCGTTCGGCCTACAACCTCTGGCTGCAGGACTGGGAGCTCTGGGCTATGGGCGGGCTGATTGAAGAGTTGGTGGTGCAGAACTATGCCTATTCGGTTCGAGGATTCGCCAAAGACCTGGATCAGCCGGCGCTGCGCAAAGCCCGCAGCTGGGGCATCCCTTCGCAGATTGGCGTGTTGGCGGGATTCGGCAAACGCACCACTTCGATGGCCGTTCTGGAACAAAAAGTCCGCCTGGCCCGTCAACGTGGTCATGGCGTGATCTTCTTTTACTGGGAAGGCTTATGGGGCAAACATGTGGCGGAGCGGTATCGAGATCCTCGCCGCGCAGCATTCACCAGGCTTGGATCTGATTGACCAGCAGACCTGGCTCGACACGATCGTTATTCACTTGCATGAAACAGTTCACCGAAACCAGTTCCGACCCCTATGACCGTCACCATTACCGCGTCTGGTTGCGCGATGGATCGTTCAAAGATGTCGAGACCTATGATGAAGCGCAACGCGTTTGGTATTCCAATAAGACGAGGCCAACAACAATTGAGGTGATGCAACCGAAGGGGCGAAAATGTGCCAAAGGCTTTTAGATGGTTTGTTCAATATGTTGGTCATTGATAGGCTTATGATTTATTCAGACAGACGCATTTATCTCTCTTGCGCGAAAGAGTCGCCTTGAGGCGATAGTCTTGCTAAAATATCGAATCATTCAAAATAAAGTTTCGAGGAATAAGCTCTTCAATGATTAACAGGCTGCAAAGTTTCGAGGTTTTGAGCCATGAATCAGTTTGAGCTCAACCAGATTCGTTCCAAGCTGCGGCGTCTTGACCTCGATGATCAGTTCATCGAGCGGTACATCGATAAGTTGATCCGGAACAAAGAACCGTTTGTAACCGCATCGAAGGCCATTGATCGCTGGGAGAAGAAAGACTCAGGCCAATTTGTGCTTCAAGCACTCGCCTGTGGCTTGATTGCTGCCCTGGCTGGTGGTTGGTTTGCCGTTGTTCAGTAGCGGGGTGAAGGGAGCCATGAGCGATGCAAGCTTGATTGCCCTATTCAGCGTGGGGATGACCTCAACGCTGACTGTGTTGTTCCTGGCCTTCAGGCGCACCTTCCGACTGGAGCAGGAACGTATGTTGATGAAAAAAATGAAATATCGATTAAATCGATTTTTATTGAATCAAAAATCGTAAAACCACCGATCAAATTCAGAAAAATCCTCCGTAATTCTGGATTGGATGTGTTCAGGGAGAGCACTCATGAATTGCATGCATGAGTTGACGCTAATCGAAGAGCCCGATGTATTTCCAAATCTCTTGTTGCGAAGATCTAGATACTCGCAGTTGAAATCAAGATTAGCAAAATCAAACATTGATGCCACGGTTGCTTTGGCGTTGAAGCAAACATCCTCAAGTCGAATGACGATGCAGCGATCACTGTTCCAGGCATATTTATAACCTTCATATGCAGATCGCATGTAAAGAAGTTTTGGAATTTTCCAGTTTTCATACCAAAGGTCTATTTCTTCTAATTTTTTACCTGACCTTTTGAAATCTGAAAGCGCGAGGGAGCGCGGATCTTTAATCAGCACAATCGCTGGAAGATCTAATCGCAACTGTACTGTTTTCAGCTGTGTGACGTAGCGAGGTGTCTTGTCAAAGACAAATTTGGGATGTTTGGCTTGAACAATCTTTGATCGTTCGAACAGTCGTTGATAAAATAGTTCATAGCTTGGTGCCTCGCAAGCATAAGTAAGATCGCTTTCTTCGATACCCCAACCCACTGCCATGTGGTTACGAAAAGGTGTAAAGCCCAGAAACTCTTGAGGGTTTTTACAGAGAAGAACACCACATTCAAAACCCGATTCGACCTCGGGATGCTCCCTGAACAGGTCCGACGCCATTGTTGTGCCACTATGTTCGAGTCCGCAGATGAGGAAAGATAATTCGGGTTGCATTGTTGTTTTGGGGTGATTCAGGAAATTTATGTTGTTAAGCATTATGGTTTAAATGTTGAGGACATTCTATTAACGCCTGACTGAGATCTTCGACACTGTTCGGACGAATGACTTTTCCGTGCGGAGAGTTGCAGTGGAGCAGAGGTTCAGCCAGGGCCCCAGAATCACTGGCGATCACCCAAAGACCTGCACTCAGTGCTTCCCTTGTCACCAAGCCGAAGCTCTCTGGCCAGATGGATGGAGCAACAAGAACGTCTTGGCTTGCATAAAACAGATCCATTTTATCCATTGGAATGGGAGCAATGAAATGCACCTTGTATCCGTTCCAATTTGCATTGTATTCGTCGCCTTTTGAACTTAGCCGATGATCGACAACTGTAAATTCAAGGTTAAGACCTGATTGCATTGATTTCACTGCTTGTCTCAATAGTTGATAACCTTTGTGCATGCTCATTCCACCAATATGGCAGATCTGAATGGGCATATTGCTTGTTCGTTTTTTCCTCTTCGATCCTCGACTGGTGCTCATTGATTGGAATTTGTTTTCCTTGACTTCCACATCTTGAATTCCTGCTGCTGAGCACACATTCTTGAATGCTGCAGAGACTGCTATGCGTCGCTCAGCTGCTTCAAGAATGCTGTAAAGATCTTCACGACGGGCTAATGCATCAGATTTGTCTTCTTCACTGGGCTCTTCATCAAAATGACCCAGGGGATCTGAAGGATCAATGACGCGTCCAGCTTGTGAGACGAGGAATTGTTCATCGCTCATCCACCAAGCATCATGCATGATGATTTCGTAGGGAATGCCATGCTGTCGTGCAGCAATCAATGGTGAAGCTGTCAGAACCTGGACACAGTGGCACTGAATCAGATCAAACTTTTCATCTTTGAAAAACTGTTTGCAGAACTCTTCGACATCATTGTCTTTATGAATTGCCCACGGTTTTGATGGGAGATTCAGCCGAACCACTTTGGCACCTTTCCAATTGCTGTAGTCAATGCTGATCGATTCGCGGTACTTGTACTTTTGTTCTCCTTGATCTTTTAAAGACGTCTCAAGTTCGATCAATTCCTCAGCTGTTGTACCACTCAAGGAATAGGTCTTATTTGTTTCATCTATTGCACCATTCTGCTCCAAATCAGTTTGTTCTTTTAATTTCTTTTTCTTCTTTCCAATGTCAGTTTGCCAGTGATCATATTCTGTACAAAGCACAGTCACGTCATAGTCAGTCGTCTCATCCAGGAGCAACTCTTCAACATAGTCTTGTGCCACGCGTGTTGCTCCTCCGATGCTTTGAGGCGCAAAAAACACGTTGATAACTAAAACTTTCTTCTTTGGCTTGCTTGTTGATATTTTTTGCTCAGCCTGGATGAGGTTTGTCCAGATTTGTTCGCCTATTCTCCTATTGAATTGCTGTGTAGTTGATTGATAGGCATTTCTGGCGAGTGTTTGTCTTAGCTCAGGATCTCTGATCAAGGTATCCAGGCTGATTCTCCACTCATCAATGTTTTCGGCGATCATCACATCTCTTCCGTTCGATGTGACATCTGTATAGGCTTTGACAGGTGAGCAGATGCAGGTGGCTCCACACAGGCTTGCTTCCATCCACTTGATGGCACTCTTTCCATCGGTTGTTGGATGAACTTCCAGTGGTACCAATGCAATGGATGCCTGGCTCAACAGGTTGAGGTAATCTGCGTAGCTTGTGAAGGGTACCGATTGGATTCGCTTCTCGTATTTGGAGAATGTGCTTGGTAGTTCGATATGGCCAATAACGACTAATTCAACCTTATGGTATTTTTCTAGTACTTCAAGAAGGCATGGATAAATTGACTCTTTGAGAATCTGCTTGTGAGAAAGTGTTCCTGAAGTTAGCGCTATCTTCAGGATATCATCATCTTTTGTCCATCCTTGCTCCTTGCCTATTGAAGCGGCGACTGTTTCCAGTTCAGGTAAAGGGAGATTAGGAATAACATGAACAGGCTTTCCTGGATCATCCAAGATATTTCTGCAGGTTTCTGCGAGTACTGCAGTTGAAACAATTACCTCGTCAGCTGCATTAAGAATCCCTAGTCTGAGTGGATAGTCAACACATAAATTCTTGTATTGCTCTAGTGGAATCGATCCTCCATAAGATTCAAATTCTGCAGGATAATCAGAAGTGAAAATCAGATCATCTATTTCAGCGTAAGTTTTTTTGCCACATTGTTTTGCGAATGATACCGCCCGAAGGCACGGATACATGGCGGGTAATCTGCAGAAGATGATTGCATCAGCCCAAAGAACGTCGTGGGTGAAAGACCAGGAGCGCAGCTCCTCTTGATCAATGCAGCGCACTTCACATCCAAGTTTTTCAAGATATGTCTTCTTTTGCTCAACACGGTACATCCAGCATTGTGCCAGATTTTCTTCTCCAACAATGAGCCATCTTTTCAGAGGTTTCTGACTTTCGCAGTTGTTTTGGCTTGTATTTTCGTCACTGGAAAAATTCCAGATCAGATGTGCAAGATCTTTCTTGATCCCGATCATCTCCTGATGTAGTTGAACCACGCTGGCGCGGGAGAAGCCCAGTTTCAGCATTTTTGAAACGAGCATCTGTGCCGAATTGCTTGTCATCTGGGCAAGCCTTTCCACCCAGTGGCGTGGTTTTGATTCTCTGGGGTGATGGTTAAGATGATCTCCCAGTTTTTCACTCAGCTTGTCCGCAATATGTCGGTGAATTGCTGGAGAGAAAGTTGCGAAGTCGATTGCAGATGTATAGTAATAAAGGTCTTTATTATTTTGCGATGGACCAATGTTGTGTGCGTAATGAGTCAATAAGTAATTGAATCTGTCGCCAATCTGATGAGCCAACTTGCCGAAAGATTCGTGATAGTCGTTTTCGTTCTGAATTTTGAGGATTGACCTTAAGTACAGTGACAGGCGTGGAACAACGTAGACGTCTTGGAGAATCGTGGCGAGAATGTCAATTAATTTTTGGTGTTCATTGCCAAGCTTTTTGTTGTCTTTTTGTAGAAAGATTGTCGATATCAATATGTCAAAAAGAGGGCGGACGTGTTCGTCAAAAAGTGCCTTCTCCCATTTCTGCAGGCCTGTATAACAGCTTTCTTTAATCTTTGTAGTCAGCTCGTTGAGGTTTTGTCCCTGCCATTCGATTGACCCGTGAGCTGGCTTTTGGTTGATGTTGTCCTGATCCAGCTGTTGAATGATCTGGATACAGGCAAAGAAGACAAGTTCCAATCGGCATGATGCTTCCTGGGTAACCCCGTAGTTCAGATTCGGGTTGCTTTCTGTGAGGCTGATGAGGTCCCCAACTGGAATGTCGCGCCATAAGTTTGTCAGGCATTGTGTTGCGCTAAAAGCGAGTATTTGTTCCCGGATGATTTGTAGGTATCTTGTATTTCTTGTCGTCTTGAGATACTGATAGATCTGCTCTTTGCGTTCAGAAGATAGTTCGTCTGAATAAGCTAACCCAAGAGTATGTTTTGCAGCCTCGATGTCCAGTGGCCAAGGCTTGTCTCCGATGGATTGCCCGCTTTTGCTCTCGATCACTTTCAGGCTGATGGGCTGATCGAGTGTTTGATCGAGAGGCAGTTCGCGTAACAGCGTGAGATCAATCCCAAATCCACGCCCGCTTTTGATGCCAGCCGCTTCCAGGTCGGGTCGTTGAAGTGTCGCGGCTGATTCTCCAACGATTCGATCTTGCTCTTCCCATATCACGGAAAGTTTTGATGGTTCTTCGCCAAAATCTGATGCATCCACCCAGCCACGCAGGACTGAACTGTCTTCAAATCCGTCGATATGACCCCGAAGATGCTTTTTGGGTGGAATGTCTTCATCATTGCTTGTGCTCTTAACAGGTTTGTGTTGTTGATTTAAGACTTTTTTTGTTTCCCTGATTGGTTGCTTTTCAATAGAGGGACGGGGAGAGGATAATGTATTGCGTAGCCTCTCGATTTGTTTCTTGGTTCTTGTTTTGATGATCTCCTTGATTGAAGGTTCTGACTTGTAGGTAACACTGCCTTGAACGATCTGATGTAATATTACTAAATTACTGCCAACGACCCCTGCTTTTCTGCAATCCTCAAGGTTAATCGTCCCGAGAAGATATTGGATTGGTTTTTGAAGAAAATGTTCTGATTCGCTTGGAAGGGCATGAGGGGTGATCTGGTATTGAAGCCTCTTTTTCTGCCAGATCAATGTCCCCTTATTGCAATTTATGAAGCCCTGTTTAGCGAGATAACTGTCAATAGATTTCTTCCATATCAACGCTAGTGGGTGGAGGCTGAGATCCACTGACAAGCAATTCTTTAGTATTTTCTCCGATCGTTTCAGGGTGAGTTCAGGGTCTCCCTGGGCGATGACCAAATGAAAGCCGTGGTCCTGGAAATTGCTCTTGTTTAAAATATCGCTCAGCTTCCTGTTGACGACCTCGCGCGAGCCAATCTGTTCAATATTTAAGGCCGGATTGCACCATTGGATCAAATCCAGTTTAACGATGCCATTCAAGCTTGGCTGATTAAAGCTATGCCATGTTTTCGTTGTGCCAGGTTTGCCAATTGTGTTTTGCCATATGACAAGCCTAGGGGATTCTTTTCTTCCGCCTAACCTTTCCTGAATTAATGGCTTGACCCAATCCTCTTGGTCACCAGTTATTAATATGTAGGGCTTTCCTTCTTCATCTTTGGGGCATAGGGCTGCTGGTCCAATATAAACGAATGCCTCATGTCTATTCTGTTGCGACATCGTGTAATGCCATTTCTAGTCTCCTGTGAAGATAGCATGCGAATTTTTTTGGTTTCTAACTGAATCCGTTTTTTCTTGTATTTATTCACTATGTGCTGTCAATTCTGTTTTTTACTTTTTAGTTGTAAGTAAAACCAAGCACAGTGTTCCGATCAGTGGGCCCGGTGGCAGGTCAACAGCAATCGCCAGCATCATTCCGCCACCACATAGAAGCAGCCCCGTGCTCGCGCTGCGCAGCATGAGTTCCTTCAGGCTTCGGCTGCGCTCCACGTGCATCAGCACCGGAGCGCACAGCAGGCCGATCACCAGAATCACCCCCACGGCTGTGATGGCACTGATCACAACCAGGGCCGTGATCAGGCTGCAGATCAGCCGAATTAAGAGCACCGGTCGCTTGGCGATGGCTGCTCCCTCGGGGTCAATGCCAACAAACACCAGGTCGCGGTAGCCCCATACCAACATCGCCAACAGGGCACTGGCTGAGATGGTTGTTCGCAGCAGATCTGTTGTGGTGGCAGCCAGCAGATCGCCGAACAGAATTGTCTCCAGGTCCACCCGTGCCTCTAGCAGAGGCACCAACAGCACGCCCAGGGCGGTGAAGCCTGCCAGCACAGTGTTCATAGAGCCCTCTTCCCGGCCTTTGAAGCGCCGGTTCAAGCGTTCAGCCACCAAGGCTCCCATCAGTCCACTGATCAGCCCCCCGATGCTTGGGTCGATGCCGATGGCCAGGGCGATCACCAAGCCGGGCAGAACGGAATGGGCCATCAGGTTGGCCAGCAGCACCCGGCGTTGGGTGATCAGCAACGCTCCAGTGGCCGGACAGATGGCTCCGATCAGCACCGAGATCGTCAGAGGCAGAAGCCACCAGATGTCGGGTTCAACCACAGCAGTGGCTCCCCATCATGCAAGTCAGGTCGCTCAGTTTTTCTCGAACTGAGTCGGGTGACCCGTTGGCCAGGATCTGGCTGTCTATCACGACCACCTGGTCGTAGCTGTCGAGGGCGCTGCCCCAGTCGTGGCTGCTCACCAGCAGCGTCTGACCGGCTTCCGCCTGATCCCGCATCACCTTGAGCAGGTGCTCGCGCGTTGGTGGATCGATGGCGCTGCAGGGTTCGTCCAGCAGCAGGATCTCGGTCTGCTGCATCAAACCTCTGGCCAGCAGGACGCGTTGTTGCTGGCCGCCGGAGAGCTGGTTGAGGCGCCGGTTCCCCATGGTTCCCATGCCGACGCGTTCCAGCAGCTGATCGCAGTGGTCCGCTGCTGTGGCTTTGCCCTTTTTGGGCTGCCCCAGCTGCACCATGTCTCGGGCGGTGATCGGAAAGGACCAATCAATGGCGGCCCGCTGGGGCATCAGGCCGACTGGCTTGCTGGTGTTGACCGTTCCTTGGCTGGGTTTCAGTCGGCCTTCGATCAGATACAACAGCGTTGACTTGCCGGCTCCGTTGGGCCCCACCAGCGCCGTCAGTGTTCCCGCTTGGAGTTGCAGGTTGACGTGGTCGACGGTGTTGCGACCTCCGTAGCTGAAGCACAGCTCTGTTGTGCTCAGCACGCACGACGAATGGCTCATCAACTCTTCGGTGGCCGGACTTGGGCCTCTTGATGTTTTGCACACCCCATGTTGGCGAGGGATCAAGTGCTCAGCAAAATGATAATCATTCTCACCAAGACGTCCATGCGTCCTGTTTTGGCTCGATCGGCGGGGGTCAGCCTTGCTTTTGCCATTGGAGCTGCCGTAGTTCCGGCCCATGCGGCTCAACCTGTGGTGGTGGCCGTCGACGGCACGCTCTGTGATCTCACCAAGACCCTGGCTGCAGGTGCCGCGTCGGTCACGTGCCTGATCCCTCCTGGTGGTGATCCCCATTCCTATCGCTTGAAGCCCAGTGATCGCAGCCAGATCGCCAAGAGTGATCTGGTTTTGCACATCGGTTTCGGGCTGACCCCGTCGGCCAAAAAGCTCAAGTCACCAGGAACGGTGGTGGCCGTCGGTGAAGTCGCTCTTCCGTCCTATGGCGGCAGCGACCCCCATGTCTGGCACGACCCGGCCAATTCCGCAGCAATGGTGCGGGTGATCTCAAGTTCTCTGGCCCCCGTTTTTCCAGCCAGTGATCGTGCGGCATTGCAGCAACGCACGGCTCGTGCCGTTGCTGTTTTACAGGCTTTGCAGAGCTGGGAAGCCAAGCAGTTCAGTTCTTTGCCCCCGGCCCAGCGGGTCCTGGTGACCGATCACAGGACCTACAGCCATCTCGCAGATCGCTTCGGACTTGTCGAGATTGCGATGTTGGACAGTCACACCACCGGTGGCGTTTTGCGGCCCTCCAGCCTCAAAACAATCACCCAAGAGGTGAAAGCATCCGGTGCCAAAACCATCTTTTCCCCTTCGGCTTCTCCGAACAAAACCCTGAGGCGCATCAGCAAGTCCACGGGATTGCCGATCGCGTCCACACCTCTTTATGGAGAGGGCATTGCTGCCGGTCGTAATGCCGTTTCAACAGCGACCCTCAACGTCTGCACGATCGTCAAGGGCCAGGGAGGCTCCTGCGACACCGCTGGGGCTAATGCCTTGAACGCGCAGTGGTCATCGATCCGGTGACGTAACGCCCTTTTCCTCTTCCGTCTTCTTTTTTCTTCCGTCTCGTCTCATGTTCCGTTCACGCCTTGCCCTGCTGGCTCTTCTGTTGAGCCCGTTCGCCTCCATTTCGCCTGCCGAGGCCCATGGCTCCCATGGTAGTGGTGGAGAGTCTCTCGAGGCCGGTCAATTCGATTTCACGCCCATCATCACCATCGAAGGCCATGGTGGATTTGACACCAACCTTGAGGGTGATCCCAAGCACTACGCCATCGATGGCATGTTTGGTGGCGTCTTTGAGTGGGGCCTCGCAAATGGCGGTTCTTTTGCGATCGAAGCTGCAATTGGGCCTGCTTTGGTTTGGGGAGAAGCAGAACACTTTTACGGCAAGGTTCACGTTGATGATCACGACGATGATCATGAAGAAGATCATGGCGATCATGATCACGAAGACGATCATGATGATCACGACGAAGATCATGATGAACATGAAGACGATCATGATGATCACGAAGGACATGATCACGGTCATGACCACAGCCACGACACCGACTTCAAGCGCACCGATATCAAGGGCTTTCTTCAGGCCCGTTATGCACCTAATGACCGCTTAAGTTTTGAGCTGTCCTGGAACCCCTATTACGTCACCAAAGACCAGGGTGAGGACATTCAGGGCTTGAAGAATGAGCTTGGCGCCAAGGCGATCTGGGCTTTGGGTGATGGAGATGTGAATTTCGCCCTTGGCGATGGTATCGAGGATCTTGTGAATGGTGTTTATCTGTCAGTTGATCACCGTCAGGGTTGGGAATCCGACGGAATGTATGTGGGCAACTACACCGATCCTCGTGTGGGCCTGGGCTTCACATTTGGTGGTGATGAGATCTCCTTGATGATTGAAGCGGGCCCTCGTTTCTATGTTCCCGGCAGCTACGCAGGATTGGATCCGCGCACAGATTTGGCCGGTGAAATCGAACTTTCGGTTCCCATCGGTGATGCCACGTTGTTCCTGCACTGGCAGCAGACCTACAGCTGGGAAGATGCTCCCGGCTGGGGTGAAGGTTGGCAGCACCATGTCGGCACTGGCGTGACATTCACCTTCTAGGTTTCAACAATCGCTTGAGCTTTGTTTGATCAGGAGGGCAGCTTTGCCCTCCTTTTTTGTTGCTTAGTTTTTGGTGCTCAGCCCGCATTCAGCCACTGGGCTTCGCTGATGGGTGTGTTGATCACGTTGATGAGCTTCAAGCTGTCGCCATCGATCAGGCCGGCACGGGCCTGGGTTTGCTTCGGTCGCGTCAGCGTCATCAACAGCTGATTCGTCACCGGGTTCAACTGGATGGGGCTGCCCGCCTTGAGCGTCCAAGGCTCCAGGGCCCTCCGTTGTGTCACCTCTCCTGCCTCGCTGATCAGCACCAGTTCGTGATTGCCCCGTTGCTGCTCCCAGCGCCCCAGCACAGCCCAGATCCGTTTGCCGCGGTTGTCGCAGGCCACCCCCAGCACCGCCTGATCACCAAGGTGCAGCTGCTTCGGTGCCTGCCCTGGAACCACCAGCTCGATCGAGCGCCTGTAGTCCGGCCAGTGCCGGATCAGCACGGCCCGTCCTGAAGCCCCGCAGAAGGCCCCCAGCTCCCTGCTCCCCGGCAGCATCTGCGGCTTTTGCTCGGTTGCTTGCAAGGGGCGGAGGCTCAGGCCGTTGCTGGTGGGCATCACCACGCCCCCTCCCGCCGGCAGCAACTGCATCGGCCCGGAGGGTTTCAGGGCCAGAGCCTTGCGTTTGCCATCGGCCTGCAGCAACAGGGCCTGGTCACTGCCCGGCTGGAACCCACCGCTCTGCACCAGGAGATCACCATTGAGATTGCTGCTGAGATGGGCGAAGAGCACCTCGCCTTTCAACAGGGGTTCCGTGCGGCTCAGCGTTGGTGGCCCCAAGGCCGCCAGACGGTTGGCGGTGCTGCGGGGCGTCAGTTGATCCCACCACACTTGTTCGGTGCCGTTCTGATCGCGTCCCACCAGGGCGATACCCCGGCCATTTCCGAGGGGGACGACGCTGGGGATGGCGGGCCAGACCCGACTGATCGGTATCCACGCTCCTGATCGCGTCTGCAGTTGAACCTGTTCGCCTCCCTGCACAGGCCGTGTTGCGATCAGCCAGGGTCTCGGGTCCCACCACCATTGCTGCTGCCCCAGCTGCAGCCCGCGCTGGTCCTCCCCTGCAATCGATAGCTCGAGCGGAGCCGTGAGCACGACATCCGCATCAATCACCATCCGCAGTGCTGTCGTCTCCCCCAGCCACTGATGGGGCACGGCTGGAGTGATTCGAGTGGCCTCGCTGACCTGGGGCCGATCCATCGGGCGACTGAACTGCAGATCCAGGGCCGCGCTGCCGCTTTGTACCTGTTGGGGCACCAGGCGCAGCAGCCGCGGAGGCTGTCGCAACAGCAGTTGTTGCTGCGCCAGAACTGCGGCGCAGGCCATCAGCATCAGCAGCAAGGGCCGCCGCGTCATGGTTCCAGGGGCCGCTCGGGCCTGGCAATCGTCGTGATGTTTTGGGGAATCACGACGGGGATGCGCCGTTCCTTCCGCGTCTGCACGCCCATCGTTCCCTCGATGGCCAACCACTGGTTGGTTTGGGGGATGAATGACTCCGGCCACTCCACGGCCAGGCCAGCGGGTGTGGCATCGGCCAGGCAACAGCGCACCGTGAGCCGGGCGATCAGCGGTGGGCCCTGGGGTTGCCTCCAGACAAAACCGCTGATGCGCACAGGATTGCCGGCCACAAGGTCGGGATCGGGCTGGCTGCGCAGCAAGCGCACCCATTCCGTGAGGCTGCGTTGTTCGGGGGGCAGAACAAAGGCCAACTCCGGTGGATCGGGCAGGCCCTGGGGGCGGTTGCTGGCCAGATCGCTGAAGGAGGGGCTCGGCGGAAGGACCAGCACCAGCGCAGCCATCACGCCACTGAGCAGCCAGGGCCAGCGCCAGCGTTCGGCTTGCTTCTCTCTTTTCAGCAAAAGGGCCACGCCCAGCATCAGCAAGACCAGGCCGGTGACCCCCACCAGGCCATGGAAGACCCCGCGAAGCAGCAGATCGAGGCGTCCGCTGTGGAAGCTCCACAACAGCGTCAGGCCCCAGAGCAGCAGCAGGGTTCCGCGCTTCAGCACAACCGGCCCCTCACAGCAGCCACAGGTTGATCCACTGACCGATCAACAGCACGCCAAGACTGGCACCGATCGCGGTGATCAGGATTGCTCTTGGCCGCATCAGCACGGTGAACAGGCCAGCGAGTTTGAGGTCCACAACGGGCCCCAGCAACAGGAAGGCCAGCAGGGCTCCGGGGGTGATCTGAGCGGCAAACCCCAGGGCAAGAAAGGCATCCACGCTGGAGCAGACCGACACCACCACCGCCAGCAGCATCAAGGCCAGGATCGATGCCGTCGGCGCGCCCCCCACGGCCAAAAGCCAACTGCGCGGCAGCCAGGTCTGCACCAGGGCCGCAATCACGCACCCCAGCACCAGCAGAGCCAGCAGATCGAGAAATTCGCGGCAGCTCTGGTCCAGCACCTGCCAGGCCTTGAGGCGTCTGCCGTTCATGGATCGGGGGGGGCTGGGTGATCCGCCGATCACACCACTGCTGCGCTGCAGCAATCCCAGGTTGCTAAGGGGCTGGCTCATGCGGCGTTCCTCCAGAAGCGCAGTGGCCAGCAGCTGCGTCTCGGGCAGTTGCACCAGCAACAAGCTCAGCAGGATCGCCAGCAGAAAGGCCCCCAATGGCCGGGCCACCAGCAGCCAAGGCTGATTGGGAAACGCGGCCCAGGTGCTGGCCAGCACGATGGGATTCAGCACCGGAGCTGCAAACAGAAAGCCGAAGGCCGTGCCCATCGGTGCCCCGCTGGCCAGCAGACGGCGGGCGACGGGGACGTTGCCGCATTCGCAGGCCGGAAGGGCAAAACCCATCAGGGCCCCGATGATCGGTGCCAGCACTGGGTTCTTGGGGAGCCGCTCGATCCAGGCACCCGGTGGCACGGCCCATCGGGCCAGGCCTGCGATGGCAACGCCGAGAAGCAGAAACGGAACGGCTTCCAGCAGTAACCCCTGAAAGATCGCCCAGGCCGTGGCGAGCTTGTCCAAGCGTTCGGGCGGCGGTTGCTTCTCAACGTTCTCAGTTCAGCTCGCCCATCGGGGGGCGTCGACATGGTTTGTTGATTGGCCTAGGCGGCAGGCTGGGACGACGTTGGCCAGGGCCTGAGATGGGGTGGTGCTTCTGGATTGATCGCGGTGGCACCTTCACCGATCTGATTGGTCGCGATCCAGAAGGCCAGCTGCACGTGCGCAAGGTGCTCTCGGAGCAGGCCGGTGCTGGAGACCCTGCGGTGTCGGCGATGGAAGCGATGTTGGCGTCGGCTTCTCCACCCGTGGAGTTGGGCGACGTTGACGACGTGCGTCTCGGCACCACCGTGGCCACCAATGCTCTGCTGGAAGGGGCTGGTGCGCCGCTGCTGTTGCTCACCAATGCCGGACTGAGGGATCAGCTGTGGATCGGCGATCAACACCGCGACGATCTGTTCGCGCTCGAGCAGCCCCAGCGCCCCTTCCTGGCGCAAACGGTGCTGGAGCTGACCGGTCGGCTCGATGCCCGGGGTAAGGAGGTGGAGCCCCTGGTGCTGGATCAGTCGCTGATGCGGCGTCTTGAGGAGATGCGCCGTTCCGGCCTGGACGTCGCCGTGGTGGCGTTGTTGCATGCCCAACGCAACCCAGCCCATGAGCAGCGCTGTGCTGCATTGCTGCGGGAACTTGGCTTTCGCACCGTGGTCTGCTCCCACCAGGTGAGTGTGATGCCCCGCCTGGTGCCGCGGGGTCAGACGGCCTTGGTGGAGGGGGCCGTGCATCCGGTGCTGGATGGCTACCTGCAGCAGGTGCAGGGGGCGTTGGGCGCCGCCACGCCCCTGCGGGTGATGACCTCCAGCGGAGCGTTGCAGGCTCCAGGCAGACTGCAGGCCAAAGACACCATCCTTTCGGGGCCGGCGGCGGGGATGGTTGGTGCGATTGCCGCAGCGCGGATGGCTGGCTTTGACGGGGTGCCGGTGCTCGGCTTCGACATGGGGGGCACGTCGACGGATGTGTTCTGCGTGGCTTGCGCCGATGACCAGGCCCTGCGGCAAGTGAAGGAGCAGACCGAGATCGCCGGCTTGCAGTTGCTGGCCCCACGCCTGCCTATTGAAACCGTGGCGGCCGGTGGCGGATCAGTGCTGGAGCTCCAGGGGGAGCGGTTGCGGGTGGGGCCACGCTCCGCTGGAGCGCAACCGGGCCCGGCCTGTTATCGCGCCGGCGGACCGCTCACCATCACCGACGCCAACCTGCTGCTGGGGCGGCTGCAGGTGGACCGCTTCCCGGCGGTGTTCGGACCGTCCGGGGATCTACCACCGGATGTGGAGGTGGTGCGGCATCGCTTCGCGGAGCTCGCGGCAGCGCTGGGGCAGACCTCGGAGCGGGTTGCATCCGGAGCGTTGCAACTGGCGGTGGAAACCATGGCCGCGGCCATTCGCCGGGTCTCGTTGCATCGCGGTGAGGACATTCGCGGCGGGGTGTTGGTGGCCTACGGGGGGGCTGGTGGTCAGCACGCTTGTCGCTTGGCGGACGAACTGGGGCTGAACACGGTGCTGTTGCATCCCATGGCCGGCGTTCTCTCCGCCTTTGGCATGGGTCAGGCCCGCCAGCGCTGCCGGCGGCAGGTGCATCTCGGCACTGCCCTCTCACCCGAGCTGTTGGCGGCCCTGCCGGATCAGGTGGAGCGACTGATGGCTGAAGCAAGGGAGATGTTGCATCGCCAGGGGGATGGTGCTGATGCCGAGGCGGGGGAGCCGGAGGTCTGGGTCAGCCTGGCTCTGCGTTATCCCTCTGCAGAGCAGACCCTGATGCTCCCTTGGGTCGCCGAGCAAGGCGTTGATGCCGTGATCTCGGCCTTCCAGTCGAGCCATCAGCAACGCTACGGCTACTGCATTGATGCCGATCAGGCCCTGATCGTCGAACAGCTCAATGTTGAGGTCACGGCTCCCCAACAGTTCGACGCCACAACCGCAGCTAAAGCAACAGCCACAGCAACAGCCGCAGCTGAGATGGCCGAACCAACGCCAGAGGTGCAGCCATCGCCGCAGGTGTCGATGCACCTGGAGTCGAGCGGTTGGACGCAGGTGCCGTTGCTGAACCGCGCTGCCCTGCGGCTGAATCAGCGGCTTGCAGGCCCGGCCCTGATCGCCGAAGCCACGGGCTGCACGGTGCTGGAGCCGGGCTGGCAGGCCAGGGTGGCTGAGGGGGGCACGCTGTTGCTGGAGCGCTCGCATCCCGCAGAAGAATCACCGGAGCTGGCACAGGCCGGTGCCCACGATCCGTTGCAGGCGGAACTGTTTCGTCACCGCTTCATGGCGATCGCTGAACAGATGGGGGAACAGCTGCGGCAGAGCAGTCGCTCCGTGAACATCCGCGAGCGCCTGGATTTCTCCTGTGCGTTGTTTGATGCCACGGGGGCCCTGGTGGCCAATGCCCCCCACATTCCGGTGCACCTCGGATCAATGGGCGACAGCGTCCGCGACCTGCTGGCCCAGGTGGCGAGTGGTGATGTCGCACCGCTGCAGCCCGGCGACACTTTGCTCAGCAATGACCCTTTCCACGGCGGCACCCACCTGCCCGACATCACCGCCATCTCGCCGGTGTTCTGCGATGGGGATCAGCCCAGCTTCTTTGTGGCCAGCCGTGGCCATCACGCCGATGTGGGTGGCATCGCTCCCGGATCAATGCCGTCCTTCAGTCGCACCATTGCCGATGAGGGCCTGCTGCTGCGCAACCAGCTGTTCGTGCGCCAGGGCCGGGTTCTCGCCGCTGATCTGAAAGCGGTGTGGGGCGGCATGGCGACGCCGCCCCGCAACCCTCCGGAACTGCTGGCCGACCTGCAGGCGCAGGTGGCGGCCAATCAGGCGGGGATTGTGGCGCTGCAATCCCTCGTGAAGCGGGAGGGGCAGACCCTGGTGCAACGGCAGATGACCCTGCTGCAGCAAGACGCAGCCCGCAGTGTTCAGCGGCTGCTGTTGCGCCTGACGGACGCCCGGCATCAGCTGGCCCTGGATGACGGTTCCTGCCTGGTGGTGCAGGTGAGCCTTGATCCCAAACGCCAACGCTTGCGTTTGGATTTCAGCGGAACATCGCCCCAACGGCCGGGCAATTTCAACGCCCCCCTGGCGGTGACGCGGGCGGCTGTGCTGTACGTGATCCGTTGTCTTCTCGACAGCGACATCCCCTTGAACGAGGGCTGTTTCGCGCCACTCGATCTGGTGGTGCCGGAGGGCTGTCTGTTGAATCCGCGGCCCCCCGCCGCTGTGGTGGCCGGCAACGTGGAGGTGTCTCAGGCCCTCTGCAATCTGCTGTTCGCGGCTTTCGGCGCCCAGGCGGCCGGCCAGGGAACGATGAACAACGTCAGCTTCGGCAATGGCCGCTGCCAGTACTACGAAACGGTGGCCGGTGGTGGCGGCGCGGGTGAGGGTTTTGCCGGATCGGTGGGGCTGCAATCGCACATGACTAACTCGCGGCTGACGGACCCCGAGGTGCTGGAGAGCCGTTATCCGGTGCGCTTGGAATCCTTCGCGGTGCGCTCCGGCAGTGGCGGCCAGGGCTTGTGGTCCGGGGGCGACGGCTTGGAGCGCACGATCCGCTTCCTCGAGCCGATGAGTGTGTCGCTGATCAGTGGCTCGCGGCAGGTGGCCCCGTTCGGTCTCAACGGTGGGGCCAGTGGTGCCTGTGGCGAGAACCTGCGGCTGGATCATGAGGGGGTGGCCCATCCCCTGCCCGGTGCTGTGCAGCTGGAGCTCCAAGCGGGCGAGGCCATTCGCATGCTCACCCCAGGGGGAGGCGGCATGGGACGTTGAGGAGGGGATGCCTTCTGGTGGTGTGATGCCGATGCGATCACAGGGTTGGTGGTTGAGCGTGCTGCTGGGCTGCAGTCTCAACGGGGCTGCCCATGCCAGAAGCCTCGACCAGCAGATGTTCCAGTTGCAACTGGTGATGGATCAGATCCGTCTGGCCCGTTCCGTGGGGGATCGCGTTGGCGTTTGCGTTGAATCCCGCCGGGCCAACAATCTTGTGCTCGATCTTCTTCCGGCCCTGCAATTGCACCGTCCAGGCCTCAATCACGCTGGCTTGCAGGACCAGATTCTTTTGGGATTTGATCAGTGTTGATCGCTTTCTTCTGATCGGCTTTGGTGCCGCTGTTTGAAAACCAGCATGACGACCCATTGTCGATCGGTATCTGCGGATTCAATCTGAATGCAGCCAAGCTGATGGCATGGGTTTGCTTCAAACGATCCAGGGACGGTTGCTTCAGTACGACTCACCGTCGCGGCAGTTGCAACAGGTCCATTTCGACGCAGCCCGACGTCTGGCCCAGGCTCAATTTCAGCTGGCTGATGCCGAATTAAGCCAACGCCTCTGGCAGGACGTGGCTGATCGTGATCTCGATGTTGATCGGATCTTGAATCTTCTCTACGGCTGCTGGTTCCAGGACGATCCTGCGGCACTGCGTGCTGCCGACGTTGAGTTTCAGGCGCGCCGCGAGCAGGAGTTGATCCCCGGGGTGTTCGAACACTGCTGAGGATTGTTGGCCGTGGGGATGGTTGTGCTGAACTGACGGATCTGTTGGTGACGGCGTGCTGTTGATCCCTGAGATCCAGCCATGAACATCGTTGTTCTCAACCGTTCCGATTGGCTGGATGAACGGAGGGTTCGTCTTGTGGATCGTCGGGCGAATCACATCCGTTCGGTGCTTAGAGCTGCGGTGGGCGACAGCATCCGAGTTGGTGAGCTGAATGGCGATCTGGGCCAGGGCCGCATCTGTGCCCTAGATGCAGATGCCGTGGTGCTGGAGGTGGACCTCAACCAGCCACCGCCGCCTCGCCATCGGTTCGACATTGTTCTGGCCTTGCCGAGGCCAAAGGTGCTGCGCCGTCTGTTCCGCACTGTGGCCGAATACGGCGTGGCCAACCTTCACCTGATCAACTGCGCCCGGGTGGAAAAGAGCTATTGGCAGTCGCCTTTGCTCGCACCCGAAAAGGTGCACGAGGCCTTGCTTGCGGGGATGGAGCGCGCCAGTGACACGGTGGCGCCCCGGGTGCATCAGCACAGGCGCTTTCGACCCTTTGTCGAAGACCTGCTCAAAGATCTCTGTGCCGGAAGGCCCTGCTGGATGGCACAGATGGGGGCCTCCCTTCCCTTGCGCGACACCCCAGCGGGGGCTGCCGTGGTGATGGTGGGGCCGGAGGGCGGTTTTGTGCCGTTTGAACTGGAGTTGGCTCAGGCGGTGATCGCGCAGCCGGTGCATCTGGGATCCCGCACCTTGAGCGTGGACACGGCCCTCACCACCGCTCTGGCCCAGGGATGATGGTGATGCGTGTGTTGCTTCAACGGCGACGGCAATGAACGATCTGGCTGGCTTGCAAGCTCTTGTGGAGGACGTTGGGTCCGGCAACGTCATCGATGCCGAACTGCTCGATGGGTGTCCGGTGGAAGCCCACGAACTGGATGAAATGGATGCGTCCCAGGCCGCGCAGGTCGCCGCCCATTGCTTCGGCCTGCTCTTCGATCACAAGGTGGAGCAGCAGGAGGGGGTCGAGGCGGATCTCGATGCGGGCCTGTGGACCGGCACTGTTGATGGCTTCGGGTTTCAGATCAGCCGGGATGACGTTGGCGATCTTGTCCTCGATTTCTCGAGTGGGCAGGTGTGACGGTTGATGAGCTGCGCAGCGACCTGACGGCCCGGCTTGGTGAGCAGGTGGAGCAGGTGTTCAGCCGGGATGGAGCCCCTGTTGGCGACATCACCGAGCTCTATCAGCCCTCTCCGGCTGGTTTTGGCGGCCAGCTGCGACTGAAACGGAGCGGGCGCCGCCTGGCATGGGAGCTCTGGCTGGAGGACGGCGATCGCTGGAATTTCCACACCACCGCCCTAGCCGATGCACTTCCAGAGGCCGAATAAGCCTTGAACTGACGCGTTGTGGTGTCGCCGGTAGGGTGGGGTGCTGGTTTCAGCGGGGAACAGCCGCTGAAGGAAACGGGGAAAGAGCAGTGAAAATCTGCCGCTGTCCCGCAGCTGTGAAACGTCGGCTCTACGCCCACGTCAGTCAGAACGCCCGCCAGATCAAACCGACGAGGATCGACTTTTGAATTCTTTGCCACTGGCCCTGCGCAGGCCCCTGCAGATCGCCGGCCCTTCGCTTCTGGCGGTTCTTCTTTTGGCTAGTCCAGCTGTCGCCCATCATCCCTTCGGGATGGGCGACAGCGCTGCCCTCACCCCCCTGCAGGGATTGCTCAGTGGCGTTGGTCACCCGCTGCTGGGTCCTGACCATCTCCTGTTTCTGCTGGCCATCGCCTTCATCGGCCTGCAACGTCCCCGCGCCTGGGTGATTCCTCTGCTGGCTGCTGGCCTGGGCGGCAGTGTTCTGTCGCAGTTCGTCCCCCTGCCGGATGCCGTTGCTCCCTGGGCGGAGGCCATGGTCTCCCTCAGCCTGGTGGTGGAGGGTTTGATGGCTCTCACCGTGGCCTCCACCCGTTGGTTGCTGCCGCTAGTGGCCCTGCACGGTTTTCTGCTGGGCAGCACCATCGTTGGAGCGGAACCCACCCCGCTGTTCACCTATTTCCTGGGCCTGCTGATTGGCCAGGGCGCGCTGCTGCTGGTGGTGAGCAACTGGTCCAAGTCTCTGGTTGAGCGCCTCGGCTCCCAGGGGCAACGGCTTGGCGCCGGCATCTGGATGGGTATCGGCATGGCCTTTGCCTGGGTGGCCCTGATCGACTGATCACGAGCACGCCGTTTCACAGCTTCTGACCCCAGGGATCACCTCTGGGGTTTTTTTTATCTCTTCCCAGTCATGACGTTTGTCCAGCAACTGCTGGTGGCGCCCGCCGCCCTTGGTCTGATCGCCCCTTTCGCTGTGGTCAACAGCCCAGCCGCCCAAGCCACCGAGCTGAACATCAACGGCGTTTCTGATTACGCGGCTACTGCTATTAGCA
>NZ_UCND01000006.1:0-81322 GCF_900473895.1 Synechococcus sp. N32 | reverse complement strand
ATCACCATCACCACCCACGAAGAAGCCACCTCACCATGAGGTGGCTTTTTTGTTGTAAGGTTTTAGTGGTCTTTTGCGCTCATCTGTGCCAAGACGTTCACTTGTACGACGTTTAAGTGGCCAGATTTGGAAGGCTTGTCAGCGTTGGAATAATGCTGAGTGTGTTGATTTAAGTGCTGCTTTTGCGTATTTCGTTCTTCAGTCGTTTTTTCCGCTGCTTCTGATTGCCCTGTCTGTTGCGGCAAGGGTGTTTGGCAAAACGGACAGTGTGGACAATGTGTTGGCCTCGGTGACGAAGGTCTTGCCGCCGTCAGCAACCAGTCTTGTGGATTCCACCTTGCGTGGGTTGGTGGATCAAGGTTTTGGTGCTGGAATCCTCGGTGTTGTTGTGTTGCTTCTTACGGCGAGTAATGCTTATTTAACGCTCCAGCGAGGAGCTGATCGCTTGTGGTCTGAGATTCTGCCCGAGCCATCCATCGGTTTATCTTGGTGGCAACAGGTTGGGCAGTTTTGTAGAACGCGTGTTGAAGCCTTCCTGACGGTTCTTGCCATATCTGTTTTGATTGTTTTTCAACAGTTGGTGCTCAGCGTTGGGCAACTCCCTGAGGATATTCTTGGTTTATTGGATGGCGTCCTTCCTGGCTTGATGGGGATCGTCCGCTCCAGCCCCATCCTTCCTCTCGGACGGATCCTTGTTCCCGCGTTGATCTTGTCTTTGATGGCCTGGTTGCTTCAGGTGGTTTTGCCCAGTCGTCGTGTTCCTGCAATTCCTCTCATTCCAGGATCATTGTTGATTGGATTCGGCCTCGCCTTTCTCAATAAAATTCTGAGTTTGAGTATTGTTTCTCTGGGAAATCGCTATCAGGCTTATGGCGTGATTGGTGGTGTTTTGGTGTTAACGCTTTGGGTTTGGTTGGTGGGCGTGATTCTTTATTTTGGCCAGTGTTTGAGTGTGGAATTGGCCGCAGTTCGTTTTGCGAAACCCCGGCTCGGGGAACCGAACAGCGCGGCGCTTTGAACTTTGATTCAACTCTGCGAAGCTGATTCAACGGACCTCTTCCGTTGAAGCCCATGAATCGATCACCAGCAGTGTTGTGGATCGGAGTTGTGTTGCTCCTGCTGCTGCCAACCGCTGCCGGTCGTCTCTTGCTTGATCTCGCCGGTGGCGTGTTGCTGGCTCTTTTGGCACTTCCTTTGATCCTTTCCGGTCTTGGTTGGATTGGTTGGAAACTTTTGCAGTCTCGGATGATCAGCTGTACCGCCTGCGGTGCCACGGGTCTGAAGGGGGCTGCAGTTTGTGCCGTCTGCGGCACTCCCTACGCCAGTGAGGGAGGCAGCACGGCCAGTGCGGCAGCCCCGTCTGCGCCTGCCAGCGACCTCACAATTGACGTGGTCGCTCAGGATGTGGATTCCGATTCCTGAGCCTGAAGCTGCCGTTCCCGCAAGAACAAGAAAAACGGAGCAGCGCAGGCAAAGGCCACACCGAAGCTCAAGGGGATGGCCAGCCACCAGCCCTTGATCTTCTGACGTGGTCCTTCCACACAGATCCACAGTGTGACGGCACTGGCCCCCACGAGCAGATCAGCGCTTAAGGAGCGTGACGCTGCTGTGCTGCTGGCATCGGCGATAAATCGCGCCAGATCGAAGGCCTGCCCACCGCTTTCGGCGATGAATTCCAGGTTGGCCTTCCAGGGCAGAATCGCTCCCAACACAGCAAGAAGCAGATAGATCCAAGGCAGGGCTTTACGCATCGGTTGTGGCTTTGAGAGTTGTGGGATCGAGCTCGACAATCGACTGCTCCACGCTGTCGAGCAGGGCCTGGCAACGGCTTAGATACACCTCGCCGTGGAGCACTTTTTGCTGCAAGTCCGCCAACGGAACACTGTCGTTCTGTAGATCAGCAAGAAGTAGATCCAAAGCCTGCATGGCTTCCTCGTAGCTCAGTCCTTCAGCATCCTTTCGCCACGTTTCGATGCGATCGCGTTGCTCTTTCTTGACTTGGCGCTTGCTCATCAGGAGGAGGTGTTGGGTGCACTGGGCTGCATCTGATCGACCCGGGCTTCAAGGCTTCCGTCGCGCATTCGAATGTTGAGCTGATCACCGATTTTGACGGATTCCAGATCTGAAATGGGATCGCCAGCGCTGTTGCTGATCAGGGCCAAGCCGCGTTTCAGCCAGCGTTCCGGTGATAGTGCCTTGAGCAATTGGTGCCTTTGAGCCAGTGCCTGGCGTTGGCGTTGGATCTTTTCCAGAGGAGACTGTTGTTGAAGGGCTACGTCTCGATCCTGAAGGCGCTGACGCTCGCGAAGGATTCTCCCCAGCAGCGCGTCTTTCAATCGGTTTTGCCGTTGCGCTAATCCCTGGCGTTCCGCCTCACGGTCGGGCAGCAAGGCCACGATCGCTGCCGTGGGCGTGGCTGCACGATGGTCTGCCACCAGATCGGCGACGGTGAGATCATCCTCATGTCCCAGGCCTGTCACCACCGGTATGGGGTAGTTCGCCAGGAGGCGGCAAAGCGCCTCGTTGTCGAACACTGCCAGGTCTTCCCGGCTGCCACCGCCGCGGGCAAGCACCAAAGCGTCCAGTCCCAACTCATCTGTGCGCTCGGCCAGGGCTTCCAGGGTGCTGATGATCGTCGGTGCCACGGAACCCTGCACTGGAATGGGCACCACGATCAGTCGCGTCATGGGCCAGCGTTCCGCCGCGGTGCGGAGCATGTCGGCCAGGGCGGAACTGGGCACGCTGGTGAGCACCGCGATCGAGGCGGGTTGTCTCGGAAGCGGCCTCTGATGGCTTGGGTCGATCACCCCCTCCTGTTCCAGCAGTTGCCGCACCCGTTCAAAGTCGCGCAGCACCGTGCTGAGGCTTGGCCGGATGTCCAGCGCCTGAACGGTGAGGCTGGCTCGTGCTGCCCAGAAATTGAGCTTGCCCACCACGGTGACGCCGTCACCGTCTTTGGGTTGAAAGCTCAATTGGGCCAGCTTCGAAGCCCACACCACACCGGAAATGCTGGCGGAGCCGTCGGTGAGGGTGAGCCAGAGGTGGCCCTTTTTGAGTTGAGGTCGGGAGACCGTGGCTTCCAGCAAAAAACGCGGCGCAAAGCCGCGTTCCAGCAGGCTGCCGATGGCTGTGTTCAGCTCAGCAACGGAATAGGTCGGAAAACGATCAACGCTCAAGGCGGCTGTAGGCGTAACCCCAGTAGATGCAGACAACGGCCGAGATGCTGGTCAGCAGAACGCCCCAGTGCTGGTGGATCTGGGTGGCACCAATCGTGCAGATCACCAAGGCGCTGCTGAGCAGCCTTGATCCATCACGTCTGTTCTGAACGTAAAGAGGTGCCAACGACTGCCTCAGCGGAATCCTCCCCACTGTGCTGCATCAGCGGTGGCTGGTGGAGAGGCAACAAAAAACCCCCCGGGCGAGCCGAGGGGTTCTGCGAATCCGCGGAGCGGAAATCAGCCGAGGCCGATCTGGGACAGGATGCCTTGGCCGGTCAGGAGCTCGGTGCCGAGGCCGATCACGATGCCCAGCATGGCCAGACGACCGTTCCAGGTCTCAGCGAAGTTGACGAAACCGAAGCGTGCGTTGTCAGACATGGGTTGAACCGGTTGGTTGTAAGTCAATGTAACAAAGGTTGGAGTTTTGTTGAGTGTGTTAACGGCTACGCGCCGGGCTTTTTCTGGTCAGGATTGCTGGCCATTTGATTTGCGCTTGGTCCGGGCCGTCGGCAGCGCCTGGCGGGGGTCTTCGGGCCAGGGGTGCTTGGGGTAGCGGCCTCGCATGTCCCGGCGCACCTCCTGGTAGCTGCCTTCCCAGAAGCCTTTGAGGGCGCGGGTGCGTTGTAGGGGGCGTCCGGCTGGTGAGAGCAGCTCCAGCGTGACGGGGATTCGGCCATTCAGCACGTGAGGGCCGTCGTCAGATCCGAACATCTCCTGCAATTTCACGGCGAGGATCACTTCGTCGGCGGTGTAAAGCAGCGTGGCTTGCCGGCCGGAGGGGATCGGGATGCGGCGCGGCAGCAGGTCATCAAGCTGTTGCCTGAAGCTCCAATCCAGATCGCCCCAGAGTGCTTCTTCCAAGGCTGTCGCGCTGATGTCGCTCCAGCCCAGGCAGCCTTCCAGGCTGGGGCCAAGCCAGGTGTCGGCTTGCTCCAGCAGGGTTGTTAGATCGCGATCAGGCCAGGGGACGCCCACTTGTTGGTGCATCCATGCCAGCCGTTGGCGCAGCTGATCGCTGTTGCCCGTCCAGGGCAGGGCATCAAGGCTGGCATCCTTCTTCAGCTGCTCGATCAGCAGGGTGCGGCACAGCGCTGCAGCTGGCGAAGGTTGTGGCGTTCGGCGCACCACCAATGCCCCCAGTTTGAGCTGGCGTTCGGCACGGACCCGCTGGCGTTCGGGATCCCAGCTGGCCTCGTCCTGCCAGTGGCCGTCCCGCTCAGCGATGCTCTCCAGGGTGCTCTGGCTCAGGGCCACGGCCATCTGGATCTGCGTGTCCCGGCCGCCCATGTCGACCCTGGCGACGGCCAGGGCTGGACTGCCCTGGAGCGGATCCCAGGGCAGCAGGGTGGCTCCGCGGCCCTGACGCAGCTGATAGCGACCGACCTGGCCTGGACGCTGTTGCGCCAGCCATTCCGGAAAGGCCGCCAGGATCAGATCGCCAGCATTGACGGAGGCGTCTCGCTCCTGGGGTGAGGCCCCCAGTCGCTTCAGTTGGCGGCGAAGCTGCTGGCTGAGCGTTCGCAGAGATGGATGGCGCTGGATGCTGTTGAGCCGGGCCTCGAGATCGCTGCCGATCTGGCGGCGATCAAAGGGATCCCGTTCGCTGAGGATGGCCGCCAGGTCACAGCCCAGCTGGGGGGCGCCCTGTTCATGGGCCTCCAGTAGCAGCATGCCGAGACGAGGGTGAACGCCGAGGCCGCCGATCAGCCGCCCCCGCTCGCTGATCCGGCCGTCGTGGTCCAGCAGGCCGAGCTGTTGCAGGCCGTGCTGTCCCTCTTGCATGGCTGCTGCGGGGGGAGGGTCCAGCCACGGCAGCTCTTCCCCTAGTCCAGCCCCCCCATTGGGCCAGTTCCATCAGCACGGGTTGGGGATCTGCCAGCAGCAGTTCAGGGGGGAGAAAGGGGGGGCGCCGCTGTTGCTCTGCTGGTGACCAGAGGCGGATGCAGCGGCCTGGGCATTGCCGGCCTGCCCGGCCCCGGCGCTGCTCTGCACTGGCCAGGCTGGAGACGGTGGTCTCCAGGCCCTCCATGCGGGTGTTGGGGTCGTAGCGCAGTTGACGGCTGAGGCCGCTGTCAATCACCAGGCGCACCCCATCAATCGTGAGGGAGCTCTCGGCAATGGCGCTGGCCAGGATGATGCTTCCGTCCTGGTTGGGGTCGCAGCGCTGCAGGGCTGAACTCTGCTGCTGCAAGGGCAGCTGACCGTGCAGCGCCTGAATCTTCCAGTTCTGCAGGGACGGGGCGGCCGTCAGGATCTGTCTGCAGCGTTCAATCTCCGCCAGCCCCGGCAGGAAGACCAGAACCCCGCTGCCCTGCGGTTGGTCGAGGGCGTGTTGCTCGATGGCGCGCAGCACCTGCTTTGGCAGGGGTTCGTCCGGCCGTGGTGGTTGGTGGTGCGTGTCCACCGGATAACAGCGGCCCGGGCTTTCCAGCACCTTTGCTTCGGGCAGCCGTTCCCTCAGATCGGATAAATCCAGTGTGGCCGACATCAAGATCACGGTGAGATCTGGATTCAGCAGAGGCCTCGCCTCGCGCAGCAAGGCAAGGGATAGGTCCGCGTCCCGCCCCCGCTCATGAAATTCATCGAAGATCACGCACCCCACCCCATCGAGCGAGGGATCGCTCTGCAAGCGCCGCAGGAAGAGGCCGTCGGTGATCACTTCCACCTGGGTGCGATTGGATCGCTTCTGTTCCCCGCGCACGGCATAACCGATGCGCGTGCCGATGTCTTCTCCAAGGCTCTCGGCAAGACGGGCGGCGGCCGCTTTGGTGGCCAGTCGCCGCGGCTCGATCATCCAGATTTTCTGATGCTCTTCAAGAACGCTCTGGCCTTCCGTCAGTGCTCCAATCAGCGCCAGGGGGACCCGTGTGGTCTTGCCCGCCCCCGGCGGTGCCTGGAGCAGAACCGTTTCCCCTGGGCGGACCGCAGAACAGATCTGCTCCAACAGGGCGTCGATCGGGAACTGGCTCAACGCGGTGTTGCCGCTCGATTCACGGGATGAGATTCATCAGGCCGAACAGCACCAGGCTGCTGATGGCGCCGACGGCCGCCAACAGCCGCACCAGCGGGCCGATGGAAACGACAAGGGAGGCCATGAAGACTTTCTTAAAGGCCGGATTAATTCCGGTCTAGCCCCCTTGTCAGTGGCATTGCTGCATTCATTCGCACGCCTTTACAGAAAACCCGTGCCGGATCAGCGCACGTGGCGGGTCCCATCCACGGGGTGGTACTCCTCGCCGGTGAGTTCTTCAAACACGATGGCCGGGAGACCGGTTTCGAACATGGTCTGCAGGGCTTCCTTGAGATAGGGATTCCAGCCTCCGGTGCTTACCTGGCCGTGGCGGACGGTCCAGTCCCAGGTGCCCTGAAGGTCGCGGGGGATCCGGCCTTCCCGGTCACGACGGGCCACCAGGTCAAGAGATTCCACAAGTCCCACGGTGATGGGGTCCTTGCCGTAGGCCGGAGTCAGGCTCAATTCCAGGCGGACGGGGTCTTCCTTCATTAGCCGAAGCCGAAACCGTGGGGGCAGCTTGAGGCCTTTGATGACCGCGGCAACGATGCGTGTTCTCTGATCCACTCAGGCGACCCCTGTCGACTTCAAGCGCCCAATTTATTCAGTGCCGGGTCCCGCGGCCGTCGAGGCTTCGTCATCGTCACCCCCGAAGCGCACCGTCAGCAGGGCCTCTTCCGTGATCCGTCCCTCGCTGTCCAGAAGTTCTGGGTGGACGGTGACCTGGCCTGTGCGGTCGTTCGGAGCGTTGCTGGGCGCGCTGTTGATCGGACCGCTGGCAGCGCGGAAACCCTTGCTCATCACGCGGAAGGCCTGCCACAACAGGGCCACGAACAGCGCTCCGTAGATGAGGGGAAACAGCGAACCGAGCATGACCCTCCGACCCAGCTGAATATCTGCATTCTCACGCTATCGGGACCCCGGTCGCATGTGGTCACAGCTTTGACACGGAACGTGGCTGTTTTCGGATCTGCTCTGCGTAGCGTCGAGGCAGTCGATCGCCCTGAAGCTGTGGTGAACTCCCCGTCCCGCTCGCTGGTCGCCTCTGCTCTGGTGGGGGGATTGCTGGTGGCCGGCGTGTCGTCGCTTCCCTTGATCGTTGGCTCTCAGCAAGCCGAGGCGCGCCCGGAGATGCGTCGCGGCTCGTTTGTGGCTGCCGCTGTGAAGCGCAGTGGTCCGGCAGTGGTCAGCTTGGAGACAGCGCGGACCGTCAATCAGTCCAGTGTTGCGGGTGTGCCGTCGGCCCTGATGCAGGACCCTTTGTTTCGCCACTTCTTCGGCATCCCACGCGCCACAGCTCCGCGCTCCAGGGTCCAGCGCGGCCAAGGCAGTGGAGTGATCTTCGATGCCAAGGGCCTGTTGCTCACCAATGCCCATGTGGTGGAGGGGGCGGATCAACTCACCGTGGACCTCTCCGATGGCAGGAGGGTGCCTGCCCGAGTGGTGGGCAAAGACAGCCTCACCGATCTCGCGGTGGTGCGCCTGGAGGGCTCCGGGCCCTGGCCGGTCGCGGATCTGGGGGATTCCGACCGGCTCAGCGTGGGCGACTGGGCGATTGCCGTGGGCAATCCCTTTGGCCTGGAGAGCACGGTGACTCTGGGAATCATCAGCAACCTCAACCGCAACGTTGCCCAGTTGGGAATTTCCGGCAAACGTCTTGACCTGATTCAGACCGACGCGGCCATCAATCCTGGTAATTCGGGTGGGCCACTGCTCAATGCCGATGGTGAGGTGATCGGCATCAACACCTTGGTGCGATCAGGGCCTGGGGCGGGTCTGGGTTTTGCCATCCCGATCAATCGGGCTCGAACCATTGCCCAGCAGCTGGTGGCCAGCGGCAAGGCCCGTCATCCGGTGATCGGCATCCGTCTGTCGCCGGTGCCCCGGCCCACCCCCACCTCCCCGGTGCCGCCAGGGGCGGTGATTCGCGCTGTTCAACCTGGGGGGCCGGCGGACCGCGCCGGGCTCAAGGTGGATGATGTGATCCTTCGCTTCGATGGCCAGGTGGTTAATGGCCCAGCTGCGGTGGTGAGTGCCATTGAACGCCGCGGTGTCGGTGCCAAGGTTGTGCTCGAGGTGCAGCGAGCTCAGGAGCGGGTCTCGATCAACGTCAAGCCCGTCGATTTATCGGCCTTGGCCCCTGGCTGAAGCTTTTGGCTCAGGCGTCGTCGGCGTCCCTCAGTTGTTCGACGCATTGGGTGATGCACTCGCCATCGTCGAGCGAACAGGTGGTGATGCACTGGAAATAGGTTTCCACGGCGTCCCAGGTCTGCTCATGGGGGGGCGGACCGGGGGCTGTTGAACCGCCAACGGGTTCGCTGTTGCCGGTGCCGGGAACCATGCTCATCGGGGCTGGAGGGTCGGTTTTGTCAGCCTATGCAGATGAAAACAGCCGGTAAAGAGAAATAAGTCTTCCTGCCTAAACCTGTGTGAAGTTTTCGTTGCCGTCGCCTGATGCCAGTCAGGCCGCCTTTTTACGGCGGGCGTTGCGTGCCTTCTGCTTCTCCTTGTTGGCCTTCCGCTTGGCTTCCCGTTCTGCAGCCAGTTCTTTCTCCTTGGCGGCTGACCTTTCCTCCTCCTTCTTCTCGAGGTAGTAGTTGTAATCTCCGCGATACATCACCAGCTCGCCGTCCCGCAGTTCCACGATGCTGTTGGCAACGCGGGAGATGAAATAGCGGTCGTGGGAGACCAGCAGCGCGGCTCCCTCGTAGGCCATCAAGGCGTCCTCGAGCATCTGCTTGGCGGGGATGTCGAGGTGATTGGTGGGCTCATCCAGAACCAGCAGATTGCAGGGGGTGAGCAGCATCAGGGCCAGGGCCAGACGGGCTTTCTCTCCGCCGCTGAGCTTCCCGACTTCCTTGAACACCGTGTCGTTGCTGAAGCAGAAACTGCCCAGCAGCGAACGAACCTGGGTCTGGGTCCAGTCGGGAACCGCTTCGTACATCGTGTCGATCACGGTCTTGGACAGATCCAGGGCTTCGGCCTGGTTCTGTTCGAAGTAGCCCGCAATCACGTTGTGCTCCCCAAGCCGGGCACTGCCTTCATCGGGGGTTTCAACCCCCATCACCAGGCGCAGCAGGGTGGACTTGCCCGCACCATTGGGGCCCACGAAGGCAATGCGGTCACCCCGCTCCACCTCCAGTTCAGCCCCCAGGAACAGGATTTTGTCTCCATAGCTGTGGGTGACGTTGTCGATCAGGGCAACCTGGGCTCCGGAGCGTGGGGCAGGCGGGAACTGAAAGCTCGGCCCTGCTACGGATTCGATCGGTGCCTCCACCCGTTCCACTTTGTCCAGCTGCTTCTCACGGCTTTTGGCCTGGGTGCTGCGGGTGGCACTGGCGCGGAAGCGATCGATGTAGGCCTGTTGCGTGGCGATCTCTTTCTGCTGCCGTTCGAAGGCCGCCTGTGTGGCCTCCCGCTCCAGTTGTTTCTGCTCCAGGTGGGCGGTGTAGTTGCCGAGGTAGCTGCGGGACACCCCCCGTTCGGTGGAAACGATCTGATTGCAGACCCGGTCGAGGAAGGTGCGGTCATGGCTGATCACCACAAGGGCTGCGCTCTGCTCCAGCAGGTAGTTCTCCAGCCACTGGATGGTTTCGACATCCAGATGGTTGGTGGGTTCGTCGAGCAGCAGAAGATCCGGTTCCTGCAGCAGGATTTTTCCCAGGGCAATCCGCATCTGCCAGCCCCCGGAATAGTCCTTCACCTGCAGCTCAGCGCCCTCCGGGGTGAAGCCGATCGTGGGCAGGAGCTTGTCGATGCGGGCATCGAGTTCGTAGCCATGCAGTGCTTCGAAACGGCTTTGCAGCTTTCCCAGTTCTTGGATCAGCTGGTCCAGATGGTCGGGATCCTCCGCTGCCCGTTCGGAGCCCATCGCCTCTTCCACCTGCTGCTGCTGGTTCATGACCTCGGCCGCTTCGCCGAAGGCTTGAAACAGTTCCTGGCGCACGGTGCGCTCCAGGTCCACGTCGAATTCCTGCTGGAGATAGGCGATGCGGGGCTCCCCCTGCCGAACCACCTGGCCGCTGGTGGGCTCTTCGTGCCCGGCGATCAGACGCATCTGGGTGGACTTTCCGGCGCCGTTCACCCCCACCAGACCGATCCTGTCTCCGGGTTTCACCTCCCAGGTCACGGCCCGGAGCACTTCCCCGGTGGGGTAGATCTTGCTGACGTTTTCGAGTCGCAGCACCGGCGGAAGGCGTGATGCCCCCCATCATCCCTGTCGGCAAACTGGTAAAGGTTCCCGGAGGCTGGTCGCCATGCTGAAACTGGAACAGCTGGCCGCTCTCGTGGTGGCCGCGGGATTGGCGATTGTGAGTTATCTGCTCTTCTTCAGTTGGGCCGGAGGTGGCGGCTACGAACGCCGTGAGCGCGCTGAGCCCCAGGCCCTTCTGACGCCCGAAGCCCCCGAGCTCACAGACCGCCTCTCGCCTTGATCAGCCAGCGCTTGCTGTCGTCGTCGTCAAGGCTGGCCAGATGGTCGCGCACCTCCTGGCTTGTCACGGGAAGCCCCAGCTGCTCGCCCAGGCTGCAGATGCTGGCCATGGCGCCGTTGGGATCCTGGAGCGCCTGACGGAACAGGGCCTGGGTCTGTTCCGGATTGCTGCTGATTCGGGCGTACAGCGATGCGGCGTTGGAAGCCATCGCGATCTGAGCAACTGCTCAAACGCTATTCAGCACGCAGAGTCTTGTCAGGCAGCTTGTTCGATGCCGTCATCGTGCTGCCCCAGGGCCGAGGCGTCCTTCATGCTGCGAGCGTCCATGCAGAGCACCTTGCGCAGTTGGGCGTAGTTGGCGGCCTGGGTGCTGCGCCCTTCCTGGGAAGCGCCGTATTCGGCCCGTTGCAACACGTGGTGCAGGTGGGTCAGCAGATAGGTGCTGATCACGGCTGACACCAGCACGTCGCTGTTTTCAGCGCTGCGACGAGGGCGTCGGGACCGAGCGCGGGTGCCGGCTGGGCTGCGACGGGAGCGAGGTGTGGCTTGGGTCATGGGGTACTCCGAGGAGGACCAATGCCCCCACCATAGTCATGGATACTACCCTTGACCATCTCTGTACACTTTTTAGTAGCAGAGCTCCTCCCAGGGGATCCGGTCGTGCCCACCCGTCAGACCTCATCCAGCGGGAAGCCCAAGTCCCCGAGAATTCAGGTGGTTCTGCCTGAAGATCTCTGCGCGCGTCTCACGGCGATGGCGGAGCTGGAATCCCGCACGGTGAGCAACATGGCGAGGGTGCTGATCCAGCAAGGGGTTCAGCGCCATGAGCAGGAGTTGGAGGCGTCCGCACCTCCGCCGACCCGCGAGGAGCGCCTGCGGTCCGCCCTGGAATCACAGCAGCCCCGCCGTCTGCGGGGCGCCCCCCGGCGCTTGCGCCTGCACCGGCCCGGTTAGGCCGGCTCCACCCGCGTGCCGAGCACGGCCTCCCGAGAGGCTCCGGTGACGGCTGGCACATTGCCGGGATGCCCCCTGTGGTGCCACCAGGCCAGCAACGCGAAGACCAGCGCTTCTCTGGCTTCCGTCGGCACCCCCAGGCTGCTGCTCGCATCGATTTGTGCGCCTCGGCAGCGCCGCCGCAGCTCATCGATCAACACCGGGTTTTGGCTGCCACCTCCGGCTGTGATCAGTTCGATCGGTGCGATCCCAACGCTCTGGCGCAGATGTGCCAGATCTTGGGCAACCACAGCGGCGGAAAAGGCCGTCAGGGTGGCGATGGCATCTGCCGCTGAGGCTCCACCGAGCTGACGTAGCCGCCGGTTGAGGTCGTCCTGCCCGAAACACTCCCGTCCCGTGGATTTCGGTGGTGCCAGCTGGAAGTACTCCTCCTGGAGCCAACGCTGGATCCAGCCCTCATCCGCATGGCCCTGAGCTGCCATCGCTCCACCCTTGTCGAAGCTTTGGGCGCCATTGGTGAACTGGCGCATGCCCAGGTCAATCAGGCTGTTGGCGGGGCCGCAGTCCCATCCCAAGATCGCGGCATGCCGATCCACTCCACCGCAGGGGGGGATGAGGGTGAGGTTGGCAATGCCGCCCAGGTTCAGCAGTGCCCGCCAGCCCTGTGTGCGCCCCAGCAGTGCCGCATCGGCCCGAGGCACGAGTGGTGCTCCCTGTCCCCCTAACGCCAGATCAGCGGCGCGGAAGTCATGCACCACCGGCCTTTGCAGCAGATGGGCCAGCAGCGGGGCCTGAAGGATCTGCCAACTGGCCCCCCGTGCCCCTTGGGCCGGCGGGCGGTGCCAGACGGTCTGGCCATGGCAACCGATCAGCTCAGCTGTTGCATCGGGGTCGCAGGCCTGCACTGCGTGGGCTTGAACCTCCGTGATGGCTTCCGCCAGCTCCAGCCAGCGGGATGCCGGCATCGCTGCACCCTGGCCGGCTGCCACCACCTGCTGCTGCAGTTCGAGCGGGTAGGGCTGATGGTGGTGGTGAAGCAAGGACCACTGCGGATGTTGAGGTGAGCCGTCGAAGTGCACCAGCACGGCATCCACGCCGTCAGCACTGGTTCCGCTCATCAGCCCGAGGCAGTGCATCGGCTCAGTGTTTTGGGAGCCGTTGCAGGTCGTCCACCAGTCCCATCACCACCAGCAGGTGCCCCTCCTCCAGCACGTGGGATGCCGGTGGATTCACCATCAGGCTGCTTTGCGGTCCTGCCGCCAGCACGTTCACCCTGAAGTTCTTGCGCAGATTCAGATCCCGGAGCGACCGCCCCACAAAGGGTTCCGGAACCTTGATCTCCTCGATGCAGTGCTGTTCATCTAGGGCCAGCCGCTCCATCAGGTTGGGGCGCACCAGTTCAAGGCCGAGGCGCTCGCCCTGCATGCGCGAGGGGAAGATCACGCGGTCGGCCCCCACCCGTTTCAGCATTTTTTCGTGGAGGTCGCTCGTCGCCCGGGCAATTACCTGGCGCACCCGGCTTCCTTCACTGTCTTTGGCGATCAAGGTGGCGGTGATGCTGGCCTCGATCGGTTCGCTGATCGCCACCACCACGGTGCCCATGTCGAGCACGCCGGCCTCGCGCAGGGCCTCTTCGTCGGTGCAGTCCACAACGCGGGCCTCCACGCTGGGCTCCACCTGACGCAGTTCATCCACCGCCCGCTCTGAGCGGTCCACAGCCAGCACATCAGCTCCGTTCTGAAGCAGTTCCCGGCAAACGGCGATGCCGAAACGGCCCACGCCGATGATCGCGAAGCCGAGTCTTTCGCTGCCCTGGGCCGGGCTCCACTGCCACCACTCCTTCATCGCTGCCTCCCCCGCTGATCACGCTCAGACATACAGATCCTCGCTGGGGTAACCGACTCGATTCTGGCGATTCATTTGGATTTGTTCCTGCGTCATCGCTTCCCAGATCGCACTCAGCAGCAACAGGATCCCCAGCCGTCCCACAAACATTCCCACCATCAGCACGGCCTGGCCGAAACGGGGGAGTTCAACGGTGACTCCCAGATCCAGGCCCACCGTGGCAAAAGCGGAGATGCAGGTGAACAGCATTTCCATAAAGGTGAATGAATCCTTCCCGTTCAAATTGCTGGCGATGCTGATCAGCATCGCCATGGCCATCACGAACAGCAGGGAGCCAACCGTGATGCCCACGGCCCTCAGCACCACCTTGTCGCTGATGCTTCTGTTGCGGATTACCACCACCTCCCGGCCCCGCAGGGTGGAGCGGGTGGCCGCCATCAAGGCGGCCACAGTGGTGGTTTTGATTCCACCACCGGTGCCGCCCGGGCTGGCCCCGATGAACATCAGCACCATCAGCAACAGCAGGCTCGATTCGGTGACGGTGTCGAGCGAGAGCGGAAGAGTACTGAAGCCGGCTGTGCGTGCCGTGACGGATTTGAACAGGGCTGTGAGCCAGCGTTCAGACCAGGGCATGCCCGCGAAGATCTCCCCCTGGTTCAACCATTCCGTCAGGGTCAGACCCCCTGCCCCGAAGACGATTAGGAGCAGGGTGGTGCGCAGCACCAGGCGGGAGTGCAGGCTCAGCCGCCGCCGGCTTCGCCGTCTGCGCAGCAGCTGTGTGGTCAGATCGCTGGTGACCCGCCACCCCAGGCCGCCGGCCACGATCAGCAGCATCACCACGGCATTCACAACCCCGTTGCTGCGATAGCGCTCGAGGCTGTCGCTCCAGAGTCCGAACCCCGCGTTGTTGTAGGCCGAGATGCTGTGGAACAGCGCAGCCCAGAGGCGTTCGCCCTGGTTGGGGATGTCATCGAAGCCGAAGTGATACAGGATCACAGCCCCCACCAGGATCACCAGCGTCGCCGTCAGGGCAATGCCACGAAATGTGCGCCCAACGCCCCCAACGCCGAATTCATCCAGGGCCTGCCCCCGATCCAGCCGGCGGCGCAGGGCTGTCCCCTGCACCACGAAGCCCTGGAGAAATGTGGTGATGGCCATCAAGCCAAGGCCCCCCGCCAGGATCATCAGGGCCAGCACCACCTGGCCGAAGGTCGTGAGATCGGTGCCGATGTCGATGATCGACAGGCCCGTCACGGTGATGGCTGATGTGGCTGTGAACAGAGCTTCCCAAAGCCCCACGCGGCTTGAGGAGCACAGCGGAGTAGCCAGTAGCAACGTGCCGATCAGCACCACCAGCAATCCAGTCACCACGGTGAACTGGGGGACCGTGAGCCGACGATGCCAGCCCTGGCTGCGTTCGATGGCCCTTCCGATCGGCACAGGAGCGCGCGAGATCTGACCAGTGTTGTTCAGGATCCGCCGTAATGCCAGAGGATCAAGGCCGGCACGATGATGGTCATGATCAGCGTCAGGCCAATTCCGTAGCGGGTGACGTCCAGAAAGCGATAACGGCCTGGACCGAACACCATCAAATTGGTCTGGTACCCGACGGGGGTGAGAAAGGACTGACTCGCACCGAACAGCACTGTGATCAGCAAGGAGGTGGGAGACAGCTGCAGGGACGGGGCCAGTTGCACCGCGACAGGCGCCAGCAGGGCCACCGAGGCGGCATTGCTCATCACTTGGGTCAAGAGCGTGGTGCCGATGAAGACCACCATCAAAGCGGCATAGCTCGGCCAGCCCGCCAGCCCCTGCTGGAGCACCAGGGCGAGGGCATCGGCGAGGCCCGTGCTCTGCATGGCAACGCTGAAGCTGGTGAGGGAGCCCAGCAGCAGAATCACGTCCAGCCGGATCGAACGCTGCAGTTCACCAAGGCGAAGGCAGCCGGTGGCGACCACGCTCACCGTGGCAAGGAGCACCGCCGCTACCAGGGGGATGGGGGTCAGGCTTGGCAGCACCAGCATGGCGATCGCGATGCTGATGGCCACGGGCTTGCGCCGCACTGTGGGGAGGTCATCCTCAAGCCGATCCAGCACCAGAAGATCGTTGCTGGCTTGCAGGCCGCGGATGGAATCGATCGGTGCCTGCAGAAGCAGCACATCTCCTTCCCGCAGAATCACCTGGCCGAGGCGTTCCTGAACGGTGTCTTGGCCGCGGCGTAGAGCAAGAACTGTGGAGTTGTGGCGCTGCCGGAACCGCAACTCTCTCAGGCTGGCGCCGGCAAGAGTGGAGCCAGCCGGCAGCAACACTTCTACGGTTTTCTGGCCGCTGGATTCTTCGGTGTTCACCCTGAACCCTGCGTTTCGGCCCTGGGTTGTGAGTTGAACCGTGTGATCTTGTTGAAGACGCAGCAGATCTGGGCGGGTGACGCGCAAGAGCAGATGATCACCAGCCTCAAGCCGACGGTCCGCCAGGGGGGGGAGCAGCCGTTCCCCTCCACGCTGCAGCTCCAGCACGTCAACATCAAAGCGACGTTGCAGTCGACTGTTCCGGAGAGAGCGGCCCACCAATTCAGAGTTTGAGGGGATGCGTACTTCCGTGCAGTAGCTGCTGTCCCTGGGGTTGCCTCCGAGGTCGTCACTGCTGGCACCACGGTCCGGTAACAGGACGCGGGGAGCCATCACCAGGTAAATGGCCCCAGCCAGCCAGACCGGTAGGCTGATCAGGGTGAAGCTGAACAGATCAAGGGAGCCATAGCCCAGTTGTTCGCTGATGTCGCTCACCAACAGGTTTACCGAGCTGCCCAGCAGGGTGAGAGTGCCCCCTAGAACCGTTGAAAAGGACAAGGGCAACAGCACCCGGGATGGTGAAATGCCGCGCCTTTGGCACCAGCCCTCGACCACGGGCAGCAGCGATGCCACCACGGGCGTGTTCGGTACAACTCCCGAGACCGGTGCGATCACGAAGGCCATGAGCGCGATCAGACGGCGCGAGGAGCGGATCCGCTCCGAGGCGATCAGCGCCCTGAGGCGATCCAGGGCACCGCTTTTGAACAGAGCCGCGGAGACAGGGAACAGGCCCAGCAGGGTGATCAGCGCAGGACTGCTGAACCCCGCCAAAGCCTCCTGGGGATTGAGCACTCCGGTGGCGATCAGCAGGCTCATGCTCAGCAGCCCGGTGAGCTCAGGGGCAATCACTCCGGTGATGAACAACACCACTGCCACAGCGAGCACGGCCAGCGTGATCAATGCCTGAGGGTTCTGGAGAGCGTTGATCAGCTCGGCCATGGCGGCGAGTCGCCGGTCGTTAATTGCGGGGATTCTGCCCTGAGATCAAAAAATTGTTCACGCAGCCACTGCTGCAGCCCTTCCAGCCCGTCCCCCCGCACGGCGGAGAGGAACAGGGCATCGGGCTCCCGCTGATGAATCGCCTCAATCGCGCTCGCCTCACAGCGGTCGATCTGGTTGGCGATCACCCGTCGCAGGGCGGTGCTGCCGAGGTCATCGAGTAGGCGATGCACCGTGTCCAGATGGCCCTGCCAGTCAGGGTCGGCAAGATCCAGCACCAGCAGCAGCACATCCGCATCCAGGGCCTCCTCCAACGTTGCGCGGAAGGCTTCTACCAGTGGGGCGGGGAGATCGCGGATGAAACCCACCGTGTCCGTGAGCAGCAGCCGTTGAGGGCGTGCCCCAGGGCAGGGCAGGTCGAGTTTGCGCGTGGCGGGGTCCAGGGTGGCGAACAATTTGTTCTCCGCCAGCACGCAAGCACTGGCCCGTTTGCCGCACAAGGCATTGAGCAGGCTGGATTTGCCCGCGTTGGTGTAGCCCACAAGCGCCACCCGCGGCAGACCACGCCGCTGATCCCGCAAGCGGCTGCGGTGGGATTGAAGTTGGCGTTGATCCCGAAGCAGTCGTTCGATGCGCCGGCTGATGGCCCGACGGTCCTTTTCCAGCTGTGTTTCCCCTGGGCCGCGTGTGCCGATGCCACCGCCCTGCCGCGACAGGCTGCTGCCCCGTCCCAGCAGGCGCGGCAGCCGGTAGCGCAGCTGAGCCAGTTCCACCTGAAGTCGCCCTGCAGCACTGCCGGCCCGCTGGGCAAAGATGTCGAGGATCAGCTCACTGCGGTCGGAGACCGGGCAGCTGAGCAGCCGTTCCAGATTGCGGGCCTGTACGGGGGTGAGCTCCCTGTCGGTGATGACAAGGGAGGCCTGGCAGCGGCGGATCTCGAGGGCGGCTTCCTGAAGTTTTCCGGAGCCCCAGAGCGTCTGGGGATTGGTTTGGCCCCGGCGCTGGCTGGTCCGGGCTACTGGCTCGGCACCGGCACTACGCACCAAGCCTTCGAGCTCAGCCAGATCCCGCTGATCGCGCTGTTCATCGCCACTGGTGAGCGTGAGCAGAAGCACCCGCTCGTCTCCGGCCGCGGCGTTGATGCTTTGGGGTTGGGGTTCATCCGGTGTGAGGACGCAAAGATCCCTCAGGTCACCTTGTTCAAACCGTCTCCAGCCATCGGCTTGAGACGGGTCTGGGATCAACAGTTCGGCCGGGCGAGCTCCATCGGCCGCCGGGCATGGTGCAAAGCGCAGCCAGTGCCGAGGGGCGATGTCGAGGGCGACCACGGCGTCGCGGGAATCTGAGTGCAGCCCTTTGCGGGCAAAAGGGCAGCTGATCAGTCGCCATCCCCCGCTGCTCCGCCGCGGCGTCGCCGGTAGGTGTCGTAACAGAGAATCGCTGCCGGTGAGAGGCCCCAGCCAGAGCAGGCGGCAGAGGCCACGGCCGTCCAGCACCAGATGCAATGCCATCTCCAGATCCAGCACCAAGTCGGCCAAGCGTTCGAGGCTCAGCAGATCGGCACCGCAGTCTTCGGGATGACGGCGATGGCTCAACCGCTCCAGCTGGCGTTGCTGGCTGGGGCGAAGACCACGGCAACGCCCGCCGAGGTGAGATTGCTTCAACGGTTCAACAACCAGGCGCCTGCTGAGCGCAGACCCAGAGATAGCCCTGGCAGGCGCGTGAGATAAGTGGCTCGTCGCAACTGGAAGGCCAAGGGGCCGGCCAGGGTGAGCCCCATGCCGGTGAGGGTGGCCTCGCCGATACCGAGGCTGAGCATTTCGCCGCGGTCCTCGAACTGGAAGGCTTGTGGCTCTTCCTCCATCCGCAGCTGCGCGATGGCTGCGGCAGTGGCATCGCCCTGTTGCATCGCTACCTGGGCGCTGGCGGGCCAAGGGCTGCCAGGCCGGGCTGAGAGATCCCCGAGGGCGAACGTGTTGGTGCAGCCCACCAGGCGCAGGTCATCGTCAACGGCCAGACGCCCTCGTTCCAGCACAGGTGTGGGTGAAATGGCGGGGATGGAGGGACTGCTTCCTGCGGTCCAAACCAGCCCTGCGTGACGCAGAACAGCACCATCGGCAAGAACAGCACTGCTGGACTTCACTTCGCTCACGCTGGTGTTGAGCTGGACCACCACTCCTTTGCATTCCAGTGCTGCCTGGGCTCTCTCCCGATTGAACGCTGTGCTGCCGGGAAGGATTTCATCGCCCATCTCCACCAGTCGAACGCTGGCGGCACCGTCGATCAGATCCGCCAGCTTGCAGGCCAGCTCAACGCCGGTGGGTCCTGCGCCAACGATGATCAGTCCGGCATCTTCATCCCGTTGCTGGTGCAGATTGCTGAGCCATTGCTTGAGGCGGCGCACATCGCCGAGGTCACGGAAGCCGCAGCTGTGTTCCTTGACGCCTGGAATGCCGAAATCATTGGCTTTCGAGCCCGTCGCCAGCACCAGTTGCGACCAGCTCAAGCGGTCTCCGGAGGCCAATTCGATGCTTTGGCTGGTTTGATCGATGCCAACAACGCTGTCTCGGATCCAGCAGATGCCGTTGTTCAGCAATTGGTCGTAGCGGGGGGCCACTTCCCAGGCTTGAAGTTCATCGCTGAGCAGTTCGTACAGCAGCGGTTGAAACAGAAAGCGATCCCGCGGTTCGATCAGAACGATGGGGCAGTTGGGCTGCCGTCGTTGAAGAGCAAGTGCTGTGAACAGTCCACCGAATCCACCGCCAACGATCACCACGGCATCCGATGGGGACGAGGGTGAACGCATGAAGGGATCTGCTGGTGCACAAACGATAGGAACCACACCCGGTCCCACGACAGGGGAAGATGGCGTGATGACGGAGGCTCCTGAGGCCATGGTGCCCATGGCGGTGCAAAACGAGTTGCTCGAAGGGCGCAAGCTGCTGGAGTCGATGGAGCCGCAGCAGCGTCTTGCCTGGGGGTTGGAACAGTTCGGTGAGAATTTTGCTCTCACCACGAGTTTTGGCATCCAATCGGCTGTGCTACTGCACATGCTGAGCACCCTCCCCGGCGGTGATGCTGTGCCGGTGATCTGGATCGATACCGGTTATCTGCCTCCCGAGACCTACACTTATGCCTATCAACTCACCCAGCAGCTCAGGATTCGTCTGGTGGTGAGTCAGAGCGAGATGTCCCCGGCTCGAATGGAGGCCCTGCACGGACGGCTATGGGAATCCGGTCGTGTGGAGGATTTGGAGACTTACCACCGGATCCGCAAGGTAGAACCCCTGGAGCGAGCGCTCAACGACCTGGAGACGCGCTGTTGGGCCAGTGGCGTGCGGCGTGGCCAGACCGATCACCGCAGCTCCATGACCGCGTTGGATCCGATTCGGGAGCGTTGGTCCCTCAGGCCTTTGCTCGAGTGGACGCAGCGGGATGTCTATTACTACATGCAATTGAACAACCTTCCCCAGCATCCTTTGTTCGAGCAGGGCTATTCCACCGTGGGCGACTGGCATTCCAGTGGCCCGGATGTGGGAGATCTGAGTGGCCGCGACACCCGCTTCGGCGGGTTGAAGCAAGAGTGTGGGATTCATGTGCCCCAGGAGGCCAACGAAGGGCTGATGGGGGAAGGCATCTGAGTGACGGTGCCTGCACGGGACGTCGGCCGCGCCCTGCTGATTGGCAACAGCCGTTGGCATTGGGCCCAACGGCAAGATCACTATGTCCGCATTGAGCACGGTCCGCCCGACCCTGGCCGTATCGGGACTGACCCTCCGGTCTGGGCGGCGGTGGGGTCGGTGCCCGAGCCGCTCATGGCCCACCAAGATCTGCGCATTCGCCTTGAGGATGTGCCCTTGCCCAAGGCTCCTCCTTGGTTGGGGGTGGACCGAGCCCTTGGGGCTTGGATGGCCTGGCGCTGCAGTCAAGAGCAACAGCTCGACTGTTCCAGGGGGTTGCTTCTGGTGGATGCCGGCACCGTGTTGAGCCTCACCCGGGTGACGGCGGACGGTTGTTTTGGAGGCGGCCAGCTGATCCCGGGCTATCGGCTCCAGCTCCAGGCCATGACCAAGGGAGCCCTCGGCTTGCCATCAACCCCTGAGGATCTCGATCAAGAGGCTCTGCAAGAGGTTTTCCCACAACAAACAGCGGCCGCCATGCAGCGCGGTGTGTTGGAAGCGATGTTGGCTTCCATTGCAGCGGCTCAGCAGCATGCCCAGGGTTTGTTGTGGATCTGTGGTGGTGACGCTGCCCTGTTGAAGCGTCATTGGTCCGGTGCAACGGAGCTGTTGCAGCTGGAGGGTGATCTTCAATTGCAAGCACTGCTGAGCCTCGGTGCTGGGCTCAGCTCAGGCCGAGATCGCTGATCAGCGTGTCGGCCATGGTGGCCGCTTTCACCTTGAGATAAATCCGTTCGAGTTTTCCTTCTTCATCGATCAGGAAGGTGTGGCGCATCATGCCCATGTATTCACGCCCCATGAACTTCTTCAGCCCATAGCTCTCATAGAGGCTGGCCACGGCACAGGGCTCCTCATCGGTGAGCAGGGTGAAGGGAAGGTCGTGCTTGTTGATGAATTTGTTGTGGGAGGTTGCTCCGTCCTTGCTGATGCCCAGAACAGTGATGTTGTTGGCATTGAGTTGCTCCCATCGATCGCGGAAGTTGCAGGCTTCTTTGGTGCAGCCCGGGGTGTCGTCCTTGGGATAGAAGTACAGAACAACCTTCTTCCCGCGCAGCGAAGCGAGGCTGATGGAATCACCGTTTTGATCGGGAAGGGTGAAGTCGGGGGCGGCGTCGCCGATTTGCAGGCTCACGAAAAGGGTTTGGTCAGTGGCGGCAGCGTACGGCCCTCAGGACAAGACTGTCCGTGCGGCCTACGTTGCAATCAACCTGCAGCTGTTGGGCCATGGCGTCGCGGATCCGGGTTGAGCAAATCGCGCCCTCCCTGGGAGCTCTGGGTCTTTTGGCCATGGGCTTGAGCGCACTTGTTGCGCCGCGTCATGGTTTCTCGTTGGATCACGCTGTTCCTCAGTCGTCGGCGGCGAATCTCAGTCGACGGCTGATGCAGCGCGAGGTCACCCTTCATCAACGCAGCGAAGCCGAAACCCTGCTCAAAGCGTTCGCTCGTGCGCAGATGACGCGCCATTACTGGGGTGAATTCGCAGGCTCCCTTCAGGATCTGGGCCTGTCGTCCGGGCCGCAGTTCCAGGCAACGGTGGATCGCGATGCTGTTCGGACCCGACTGTGGCTTAAGCCACATCACGTTGCGGAGGCTTATCTAGCGGAGGTGGAGCGCTCGGGTGGTCGGCTGCGGATGCACCACTGCCGTGGGGATCGGAAGGGAGTAGGCCAGGCTGAGGCAGGGCGTTGTCCGGATGGTTGGCAGCGCATCTCTCTGAAGTGATCAGAGAATTCTGCTTTTGAATCCTCATTAGTTCGAACTGATCTGAAGTGCTGGGTTTCAGGTAGTTCTCCCCCGGAGAGATATTTTTCAGCCAATCCATGCTTTCTAGTTGGCCCAATTCGGCTAAAATCCCCTGGCTTTTTGTTTAGAGTTGGGCCAGATCGAGCTGAATTGCCGGGTCTCATGTGTCTCCTTCGCTGGAAGTTAGTTCTCTCAATGTTTCCCAATTCTTAAGCAATTGAGTGATGTCGGTGTTTCTTATTGAGGGGGCTAATTTTTTTTATTGACGTGCTTATTTGTCGTCTTGTGTTTTCTCGTCTCGCCGTTGGTCTGCTCGCCGGCGCCTCCCTCACTGCTCTGGCTGTTCCCGCTGAAGCAGGCACCAAGCGTCCCGTTCGCTGGAACACCGGCGGCGCCGTGTGGACCACCAGGTCTTCTGAATTCAAAACCTTCTTCAGCACCGGTGACATCACCGATCGTGCTTTGAGCTCCGGCATCAGCAGCTCCGGTTGGACTGCCGAGGAAATTCAGGAAGGCATGACCAAAATCTATGCCGTTGACATCATCGGCGTCTCCCGCTTCCTGTACTCCGACGACGGCGTCAAGTTCCTGAAGGACCAGACCCGTTCTTACTTCCCCTACTGGAAGATGAAATCCACCTCTGTGGTGGCCTTGCGTTCCGCGATCGTCGCCGACTCCATCGACGGTGAAATCTCTTCCGCCGGCATCATGGCCGAACTGCCCGTGGACTTCCGTCTGGCTGACACCTGCGGCACCTACGACGGCATCCAGAACGTCTGTGCCCCCAACCATTGCGAAGGAGACGCCCAGTGCACCTCGCTGCTCTCCTGGTACGTGTTCCTGCCCGCCTGCGTTCAGGCCAACTCCGCGCTGCCCGAGCCCGCACCTCGCGTCGCTCCCGCCCGTCCCCTCTGGTGATCAGCTCCTGAGAGCTGCGCCTCAGCCCCGGCTACGGCCGGGGCTTTTTTACGGCGTGTTTCGCTCGCCAGTGATCAATTGATGGCGCATTGGCAGTCGTAAACCAGCCTCTCCAAGGCTGTTCAGTGACCGGCGCAATTCCTTCATCACGTCCTTGCTGATCTCCCCCATGGCCTGCCGGTAGGGCGACCCTTCGGTCAGCCATCGCTCAGCCAGTTCCGTGCCGCCTGGAAGCGTGAGATGTTCCAGCCACTCTTCACAACGGAGCTGCCAGCCGGCGTTCTTCAAGGACTCGTCCGGCCGCTGCTGCTGCTCAAGCCACTGCTGTTCCTGAGCCACAAGATCGCTGAACAGCTCTTTTGGATCGCCGTCTTGGAGCAATGCACCAGCGGGCCCCAGTTCGGCGCGGCTGATCAGCAGCCGTAAGCCTGTTGTCGGCTCGGCATGTTGGTTGATGGCCTCCAGCAGTGCTGTCCAGTTCTGCCCTTGCAGGTCGGCAGCGGCGAGGCGTCCTGCGATCCAATCGAAGGCCTGGAGTGCGGGCAGAGCGTCGAGGTTGCCGGTCAGCAGCTCTGGCCGATGCTCCGGCTCGAGCAGATCCATCTGTGCTGCCAGCCGGCTCCGGTCGGCTTCATTCTCGCAAAGCACCGTCACGCCTCCTTCCGGGGCGGCCCTCAATGGATCGAGGGCCCAGATCAGCGAGCGCATCCCCAACAACAGCACCCGATCTCGACGGGTCCAGGGGATGTCCCGCCAGAGCCGCTCGCGCAGGCGCTGCAGTCGCTCTCCCTCCTGCCCGAGTTGACGCTGCACCCAGCGGTCCACACCGGGACGATCGGGTCCGCTGCTCAGCAGCAAGGGCTGGTCGGCCGCCAGTTCTGCGGCTGCGGCGAGTTGGGCCGCCCGGCGTTCGGCCATCCGCTCGCGTCGTTCTCCTTCCCACCCGAGTTGTCCGGGCTGCCAGAACACTTCCCCTTGCAGGGCTGTGGGGAGGTATTGCTGCTCCACCCAGTGTTCGGCGTAGGCATGGGGGTAGCGGTAGCCCGCGCCATCGCCGAAGGCGGCTCCATCCCGATTGGCATCGCGCAAATGCCCAGGTACGTCTTGTTTTTGCGCATCGCGCACAGTTTTGAGGGCATCAAAGAAGCCCAGAACGCTGTTGCTCTTTTCGGTGCCCGCCAGGTACAACGCAGCCTGGGCCAAGGGATACAGGCCCTCGGGCAGCCCCACCCGTTCGAAGGCCGCGGCACAGGCTTCCACCACAACGATGGCCTGCGGGTCGGCCAGGCCGATGTCTTCCCCTGCTGCAATCAGCATCCGCCGAAAAATGAAGCGGGGGTTTTCACCGGCTTCCACCATGCGTGCTAGCCAGAACAGCGCCGCATCGGCATCGGAGCCCCGCAGCGATTTGATGAAGGCGCTGATCGTGTCGTAGTGGGCATCGCCGTGCTTGTCGTAGAGCACAGCCCGCTGCTGGATGGATTCCTCGGCGATGGCCAGGTTGATCTGAATTACGCCATCGCCATCGGGTTCGGAGCTCTCCACCGCTAGTTCAAGGGCATTGAGCAGGCTGCGGGCGTCTCCGCCCGCCACATCAACGAGGTGGTTGGCGGCATCCCTGCTGATGGCGATGGAGCGGTCGCCGTAGCCCCGCTCGTTGTCGCCCAGGGCGCGTTGCAGCAGCCGCTGCAAATCCTCCGGCTCCAGAGGCAGTAAACGAAACAGCCGCGAGCGGCTGACCAGCGCCTTGTTGACTTCGAAATAGGGGTTTTCTGTGGTGGCGCCGATCAGGGTGACGGTGCCGTTCTCCACCCAAGGCAACAGTGCATCCTGCTGGGCGCTGTTGAAGCGATGCACTTCGTCGATGAACAGGATCGTGCGCAAGCCATGACGTTCAAGGCGTTGGCGTGCGGCATCGACCTCGATCCGCAGGTCTTTGACGCCCGCCAGCACGGCGTTGAGGCTGCTGAAATGAGCGCGGGTGTGGTTGGCGATGATCCGTGCCAGCGTGGTTTTGCCGACCCCGGGGGGGCCATGCAGGATCAGGTTGCCGACCCGATCGGCCTTGATGGCACGGCGAAGGAGCCGTCCGTCGGCAAGGATCCCGCTCTGGCCTTCGAATTCTTCAAGTGTGCGCGGACGCATGCGATCGGCCAGAGGGGCCAGCCGCCGCCGTTGTTGCTCACCGTGAAAAGCGAAGAGGTCCTGGCTCAACGAACAATCGACGTTGACCCAGTGTCCCTGACGTTCTCAATCAGCGCTTGAGCTGGGCCGAATCGAACATTTTTTGGATGCCTGTTTCGACACGTCGAAACCTTCGCGGACAAGCTCTCACGAACTCCCCATAATCCGGCAAAAGCCTTTTTGCCGTGCGTCATCCGCAGCGACTCCTGCTCACCCTCGCGGCTCTGATCACAGTTAGTTCCTGCAAGAGCGAACCGCCGAAGCCGCCGCCGCCGAAGGTGCAGGCCGTCTCCACCCAGTTGGCTGAATTCACTGAGGGTGTCGATACCGTCAGCACCTTGGAGGCCAGCAACCTGGTCGAGCTCGCTGCTCAATCGGGGGGTCGGATTGAGCAACTCAAGATCAGCCAGGGTGATGAAGTTGCGCCCGGTCAGCTCCTGGTGGTGCTCGATCAGGTTGAAAAAAAAGCCAAAGCCGACAACGCCAAAGTCAACTACGAGCGCTACGCCTATCTGGCTGAGACGGGCGCTGCGTCGCAGAAAGACTTGGATCGTTACCGCACCCAGTACATCTCAGCCAAGGCGGAGCTCGACTACAGCAATCTCACCTCACCCGCCGCCGGCACGGTTGCTGACGTGAAAGTGAAGGTGGGCGATGTGATTCGGCAGGGCGAGGTGTTCACCAGCCTGGTGCAGAACAACGAACTGGAAGCCCAGGTTGAGGTGCCGGCGGTGTTCTCGACGCGTCTGTCCCTGGGGCAGCCGGTGTTGCTCAGTGCCCCAGGCAGTGAGGATGTGATTGCAACCGGGCAAGTCGGTTCGATTGATCCCCGGATCAACAAGCAGACCCAGGGATTGTTGGTGAAGGCGGTCTTCCCCAACACCGATGGGCAATTGATGGATGGCCAGCGTCTGCGCACCCGGGTGCAGATCAAGGCTGAGAAACAACTGGCCGTTCCTTTCGCCGCTGTCACCCAGACCTCCGGTCAGAGCTTCGTCTTCCGTCTCGGCAGCTTTGAGGAACTCAAAGAAAATCCGGGCAAGGCTGATCTCGAGAAGCTCGAGAAGGGCATCAAGGCCGGCAAACTTCCCGCTGATGCCAAGTTCGCCCTGCAGACGCCGGTCACGGTGGGCGAATTGGAGAACCAGCTGTATCCGATCACCAAAGGCCTCGAAGCCAATCAGATGGTGGCCACAACCAATCTGCTCAACCTGAAACACGGCATGCCCGTGCATGTGCAACCCGCCAAGGCGAACTGAGGTTGATCGATGTCTGCTTCCAATAACTTCATTACCCGGCCGGTTCTCAGCACGGTCTGCAGCCTGCTGATCGTGATCGTTGGTTTGATCTCGATTCCGATCCTTCCGATTGAAAACCTCCCCGACATTGCACCTCCAACGGTGAAGGTGCAGGCCACCTACGTGGGTGCTGATGCTGTTGCCGTTGAGCAGGGGGTCACCTCCGTGCTCGAGCAGCAGATCAATGGGGTGGAGAACATGGACTTCATCACCTCCAACAGCTCCTCGGATGGTGTGAGTTCGATCTCCGTGTCGTTCGACAGCGGCACCGACGGCAACATCAACCAGGTGAACGTGCAGAACCGCGTTTCCCTGGCGGAACCACAATTGCCGGAGGAGGTGCGCAAGTCGGGTGTCACGGTGAACAAGGCCTCCAACTCGATCCTGCTCGTTTACAACTTCGTCAACGAAGACCCCTCCAAAACCGAATATTCGGTGGAGACGATCAGTGGTTATCTCGACAAGAACCTCACCGACAACGTCAAACGGGTGAAGGGCGTCGGCGATGTCACCTACTTCGGCAACCGCAAGATCGCCTTCCGCCTTTGGCTGGACCCCGAGAAGCTGGCCGCCAACAACCTCACGGCCACCGATGTGGTCAACCAGCTGCGAAGTCAGAACCGTCTGGTGCCGGCCGGCAAGATTGGCGGCGCCCCTGCCCCTGAAGGTCAGGAATACACCTTCACGGTGCAGCTGCAGGGACGTCTGACCAGCACCCAGGAGTTCGAAAACATCATTCTCAGAACCACTGATGCCGGTGGCTTGGTGCGACTCAAGGATTTGGGCCGCGTTGAGCTCGGCGGTGAGACCTACGGCATTGATGCCATGGATCTCAAAGGCACGCCTTCTGTTGGCATCGCGATCTACCAGCTCTCCGGAAGTAATGCCATCGAGGTCTCCAATGGCGTCAAGGAGGTGCTGAATGAGTTCGAGCAAACCCTGCCGGTTGGCCTCGGGGTGCAGAAGATTTACGACACCACCGACTTCATCAACCAGTCGATCAAAGGGGTGACCAACTCCCTACGGGATGCAGTGATCCTGGTGGTGCTGATCCTGTTCCTGTTCCTGCAGAACTGGAAAGCCACGCTTGTGCCCGCGATTGCGATTCCGGTGGCCTTGATCGGCACCTTCGCCCTGGTGCTGGCCTTCGGTTTCTCCCTCAACCAGCTCACGCTGTTCGGTCTTGTGCTGGCTACCGGCCTTGTGGTGGATGACGCCATCACCGTGGTGGAAGACACTTCCGCCAAGAAGGCGGAAGGGATGACCTCGGTGCAGGCCGCCATGGAAACCATGGATGAGCTGTTCGGGGCTGTGATTGCAACCTCCCTGGTGAAGGTGGCGGTGTTCCTGCCGGTGCTGTTTTTCCCAGGTGCTACCGGCACCATCTACAAGCAGTTCGCCGCCACGATCCTTTTCTCGATCGGCATCTCCACCTTCAACGCCCTCACCTTCTCGCCGATGCTGTCGGCCCTGCTGTTGTCTCGCGAAACCAAGGAGCTCAGCCGCAATCAGTACGCCACGGCCGGTGTGGTGCTTGGTTTCATTTACGGCTTGCTCAGTGCTGGCAATGGAGCGGCAGCAGCGTTGATCCCAACGGTGATCGGTGCGGTTGTCGGCTTCATCGCCGGCAAGATCAGCGGTCTGCCCCTGCGCCTTCCCTTCACCGCCGGTGGTGCTGCGGTGGGTGTGATCACAACAGGTGTGATTGTCTCTAATCCGATCCCTGTGGTGTTGTTCACCGCCATTGGAGGCGGCGTTGGCTACTTCATCCCGGTGATCTTCACCAGCTTCAACCGTTTGTATGGCGGCTTTGAGAAGCGCTATGCGTCGATCCTCGATGCCGTGCTCAAAGCCCGCCCGATTGTGATGGCGGCCCTGGCTGCCGGGATCCTGCTGACGGGATTCGCTTTCACCAGAATTCCTGGTGGATTCGTGCCGATCGAAGACCAGGGCTATGCCATTGGTTTCGTGCAGGCTCCTGAGGGTGTCTCCAACGAGAAAACCCTGGCGATCAACCGTCAGGTGGCTGAGGTGTTGCGCTCCGAGGAGGACATCGCATCAGCGGCCTTGTTCAGCGGCGCCAGCCTCGATGGCAACGCGCCCAACAAGGGTCTGTTCTTCATCGGGATGAACCACTGGGATGATCGGCCCGGCAAGGACCACACAGTGGGAGCCGTGGTGAAGCGTCTCAACGGAAAGTTGTATGGCGCGATTGATGGGGGTCGGGTGTTTGTTGTTGAGCCCCCGTCGATTCCCGGTTATGGCACCGGTGGTGGCTTCGAGTTCCAGCTGCTGGACCAGAGCAGTGGCGTCTATTCGTTGAATGAGTTTTTCGGATCTGCTCAGCAGATCATTCAGACGGCGAACAGCGATTCCGTGCTCAATCAGGTTTACACGCTGTTCTCCCCCCAGGCTCCGCAGTACAAGATCGATGTGGACCGGGAGCAGATGGCTTCGCTCGGTGTCGATTTCGCCTCCGCGATGTCTGTTTTCAGCGTCAACTTCGGTGGGCAATACGTGAATGACACCTTCCAGGAGGGCAAGGTGCGCAGGGTGTATGTGCAGGCCGATGAGGTCAGCCGGGCCACCCCCCAGCGGCTGTCCGCCATCTATGTCGCCAATGCCAAGGGCGAGCAGATTCCCCTCTCGGAGTTCTTCACCGTGAAGCAAACGGTGGGGCCCAGTGTCATTCCCCACTTCAACCTCTACCGCTCGATCAAGATCGACGGCACCCCCAAAGAAGGCAACAGCTCCGGTCAGGCGATCGGAGCGATGAAGCAGATCTTCAATGCGGGCAGTTACCAGGGTCTTGGTTTCGACTGGACCGGTATCTCCCGCGAAGAAGTGAAGGCTGGATCCCTGGCGGTGGTGATCTTCGCGCTCGGCATCCTGGCGGTGTTCCTGGTGCTGTCGGCGCAGTACGAGAGCTACATCGACCCGATCATCATCCTGCTGACAGTGCCGACGGCCTTGTTGGGGGCCCTTGTCTTCCTCGGGGGTGCCGGCCAGGTGCTCAACATCTACGCCCAGGTGGGTCTGGTGATGCTGATCGGTCTGGCGGGCGGCAACGCGATTCTGATCGTCGACCTGGCCAACCAGAAGATGGGTGAGGGCGCGTCGGCGCTGGAGGCTGCCAAGTTCTCCGCCAAGTCGCGTCTGCGGCCGATTTTGATGACGGCGATCTCCTCCCTCACCGGCTTCCTTCCACTGATGCTTGCCAGTGGTGCGGGTGCCCAGAGTCAGTCGTCCCTGGGCCTGGTGGTGTTCGGTGGTCTGTTGGTCGCCACCTTCCTCTCCACCCTTGTGGTGCCTGTTTTCTACGTGGTGATGAAGACGTTGCTGGGCCAGGCCGATGCCAAGCCTCCTGAGGACGGTCCTACCCCCACCCCGCAACCCAGCTGATGGTTGAGTTGAACTCCGAGGTGAATCAGCGCAAGCCCTTCAGTGGCATGCGTGTGTTGATTGCAGTGGCCATCGGTGCCGGTCTTGGTCTGGCGGTGGCCTATTTCCTCAAGGTGCTGATCGACAACAGTCCGGCCGAGATTGCGCTGGGCCGCTTACGCCTCTTTTATCTGATGGTGATCAGCTCAGGTGGTCTTGGGGGTTTTGCGATTGAGACGATGCGTCAGCTGCAGGAGGAGGCCACCGATCCTGCCTATCGGCACAGCAAGTCCAACCGCGGCCGTCGTCCCTGAGGGATCCACAAGAGCTATCAAAAAAGCCACCCCTTGGGGTGGCTTTGGCATGTCAGACGTGATGGTCCGGGTTCAGGTGATCACGGTGGGTTGATCCATGCCCGTGCGTTGCTTGATCTCCGCCAGGTCGTTGATGGCACTGATCATGTCCGCCAGGGCGACCTGGGGATCCTGGTTCAGGTCACCGCTGCTGGGCACGTAGCTCTCCAGGTAGACGCGAATCGTGGCGCCTTTGGTGCCTGTGCCAGAGAGGCGCACCACCACCCGGCTGCCGTCGTCCAAAAGAATGCGCAGACCCTGGCCCGTTGTCACAGAACCATCAACCGGATCGGTGTAGCTGAAGTTGTCGGCTGTGCTGATCTTGCGTCCGGCAAAGGCTTGGCCCACCAGGCTGGGCAGCATGGATTCGAGGCGGTCGTAGAGGCCATGGGCGGCGTCGCTGGCGACGGCCTCGTAGTCGTGACGCGAGTAGTAGTGGCGTCCGAAGCGCTTCCAGTGCTCGGCCATGATCTCGGCGACGCTGCAACGGCGCACGGCCAGGATCTGCAGCCAGAACAGCACCGCCCAGAGCCCGTCTTTCTCGCGCACGTGGTTGCTGCCGGTGCCGAAGCTTTCTTCCCCGCAGAGGGTGATCTTGCCGGCATCCAGCAGGTTGCCGAAGAATTTCCAGCCAGTGGGGGTCTCGAAGCAGTCAATCCCCAGCTCCTTGGCCACCACATCCACCGCGGCGCTGGTGGGCATCGAACGGGCCACCCCTGCCAGGCCTTCGGCGTAGGCGGGAGCCACTGTGGCGTTCGCGGTGATCACGGCGAGGCTGTCGCTGGGGTTCACAAAGCAGCGCTGGCCCAGGATCATGTTGCGATCGCCATCGCCGTCGCAGGCGGCTCCGAAGCGGTACTCATCTCCCTCGAGCAGCAGTGCAGCCAGGTCGTGGGCGTAGGTGAGGTTGGGGTCGGGGTGACCGTTACCGAAGTCTTCCAGAGGTGTGCCGTTGCGCACGCTTCCCGCCGGTGCCCCCAGCAGCCTCTCGAACAAGCGAGTGGCGTAGGGCCCGGTGACGGCATGCATGGCGTCAAAGGCCAGGGGGAAGTCGCTGCGAAGCAGATCGCGGATCTGATCGAAGTTGAATAGCTCCTGCATCAGGTCAACGAAATCGTCGACGCCGTCGATCACCTCCACCTGCATCGCGCCGATGTTGTGAAGTCCAGGCGCATTCAGAGGGATTTCTGGAGCCTCAACAATCGTGTATTGCTCCAGGGTTTTGGTGCACTCGAACACTGCATCGGTGAAGGCGGCGGGGGTGGGGCCACCGTTGGCGCCGTTGACCTTGACGCCGAAATCACCGTTCTCACCGCCCGGGTTGTGGCTGGCGGAAAGGATGATCCCGCCGATGGCCTGACGCTGCCGGATCAGATTGGAGGCGGCGGGCGTGGAGAGGATGCCGCCGGTGGTGACGATCACCTTGCTGAGGCCGTGGGCGGCGCCCATCCGCAGGATCACGTCGATGGCACGGCGGTTGCCGTAACGGCCGTCGCCCCCCAGCACCAAGGTGCCGCCTTGCACGCCCGGAAGTGTGCGAAGCGACGCCTCAATGAAGCTCTCCAGGTAATGGGGCTCCTCGAACTGGCGACTGCTCTTGCGTAGGCCGGAGGTCCCAGGCTTCTGGTCGGTGAAAGGGGTGGCCAGGGTCACCTGGCGTTGGGTCGATTCCGCAGGGGCCGAGGTGGTCATCACGACGGATGGGGTTATATGCGGAACCTAAACATGGAAATCCTTTCGCATGGCGTCGGTCGCGACCAGTTGACGCCGCTACCCTTTGGCCCGCACCTATTGCGACGACCATGCATCGCTGTTTGCTGCTGATGTTCGTCGGAATGGCCTGCACTACCTCTTCAGTTGTTGCATCACAGAGCTGGCAACGGTCCCTTCCCCTGCCGGAGGCCTCTCAGGAGAACGTGACTGCTGCCAATGCTGTAATCATCAGTCAGGTTCGGAAGAATGCCTGCGCGGCAAGTTTTCCAATGCCATCTTGAGACTGTCCAACAGTTGTGATGTCTCGGGCCACTCCTCCACCGCGTGTGAGTTGGCCTCCGAAATTGCTGGTCAGGAAAGCGAACTCAGCATGGGCGACATGATCGCTGCATCCGAGACCCTGCTCGATCTGCTTGGTGATTCGGAGACGTCCCACTGATCGCCTCTGTTTCTTCGATGGACGTCACCCATCCCGGTTCCAAGCCACTCGACGCTGATCAACTCAGTCTTCTCGAGACGTTTCGCGGCAAGGTGGATTCCAGAATCACAAGCCACGGACTGACCGCCGCCGACGTGCAGATGTTTGTGGACGAAATCAAGAAGCACCCCGACGTCAGCGTTGCGCTTCTGGATGCAGTTCGCGGAGAGGTCGCCACCCTGATGCAGGGACAACGGTTCAGCTTCGACTTTGATTGACGCCCAGTCGGGCTCAGGCCTGACGTGATTTGGGCTTCCCTTTTTTCATCACAGGCTCGGCGCAGACCCTTGGGATCCGCCGGGCGGTGTTGGTGATGGCGTCCTTACGGCGAAAGTCGTTGCTGTTGGCAACCTTGGCTTCATCCATCAGGGACCACAGCACGTCTTTGCAGAGCCCCGGCAACCTGGAGTGATCCATCAAAGGGTCGGCCAGCTGACGCACCCGCGCGCAGGCTTGCGTTGAGTTGTCGCGGGAGCAGGCGTAGGCGGCCAGCTCAATGCTGCGCAATTGGTTCTTGCTGGGCCAGGGCTCGTAGGGCTCAGCCGCGGTCGCCGGACTGGTCATGGCGAGCAGCAGCAGGACGCGTGTGATCGTGGATGTCATGGGACCAGTCTGGCGTTCTTTTGCGCAGTTGAGCCAATCAATCGTTTGGACGATCAATCAGCGAAGTACTGGACGATGCCTTGATGATGAAAGTCTCCGAATGATCTGCTCGTCTCAGGCCAGAAAAATCATTCGTTTCCGTTCGTTGATAGCAATAGGTGGTTTTGTCATTAGTTGCTTTGGTCTTCGTTTGCCTTCGCGAATCTTCCTACAAAGGTTTGTAGGCCCAGAATTGATACATGCTTTGAAAAGTTGATGGATTGTTGCTCTCGAATTCACCCCAGTTGCTGAGTGAGGTGCCATTGGAGTCTTTGGGGAAGCAGTGCTGGTAAGCAGCTTTGATGGATTTCGGAAGCATGAATCCGCAAAATGCCAAGTGCTCGGCCTCTAAAAGTTTTTTCAAGGTCTCGGTGGTGAACTGATGCTCCTGAACGTGAAAGCAAAGGTCGCGACACTCGGAGAGCGAATAGAAGTCACTCGCAAGTTCAGATAAATCTTTTAGTTCGTGCCGATCATCGTCAAACACTTGCTTGCGAAAATCTCTGATGCCTTCTGGTGTGCTTTGAATGCCCAGGTTTTTGATCAGTTTTCGTGCTGCAGAGACTTTCTGTCTGGCAAGTTTGCTGTAAAGGCCAATCTTGAAATAGCCTCCCGGCTTGAGTTTGCTGTTCAGTGCTGCCAGGCCCTCGGCGGGGTTTTGCATGTGATGCAGAACCCCGCTGCACTCAATCACGTCGTAGATGTCTTGGAGCTGATTAGCATCCAGGATGTCCAGTTGCTGGAGCCGAACATTGCGCATGTTGGCCTCCTGAACTTTTCTTGCTGCATAGGCAAGGCTGTTGGTGCTGATATCAATTGCCGTGATTTGCACATTTTTATAGCGACTGGCGTTAATGATTTGGTTGCCCGTTCCGCATCCGGCGATCAAGATCTTTGGGCTGGAGTTGGGTATTGAGAGCTCATTGCAGAAGGAGGGATTTTCAATGGTTGTCTCTAGGGAGATGAACTCGGCTGTTGGTTTTGCAAAAAGCGGGTGAGTATGGTCTGCGTGTTTGTATCGAGGGTAGGGGTTTTCTTCGTACATTTGTTGTACGTCGAGTGACACCTCATTGGTTATTTTCTTGCTATGGCCGAGGCGGGCTTTGATGCCCTGCTCTGTTTCGACCTCGTTGAATTGGGTGTTGACGAAGGCTTTGCTCTCATCGCTGTTGACGGGATATGAGTTGATTGCTTCTTTCGTGGTGATGCTGTGGAGTGGGCGATAGCAGCCAATCATGGGCAAGTATTCATTGAAAGCCCCTTGGCTCTTCTTCGCATCTTTAATCAGATCGTTGATCCATTGTTGCTCCTCGTCTGATTGCCAATAGACGTATTCATTGAGGAAGCATTGCGTCGCAAGCGCCTCCAGCAGGGGTTTGAGCTCTGGGGGTGTAGAGCTGTGGTTTTTGATGTGCGCCAGGAATTCTTTTCTTAGGCGTGTGAGGAATTCCTCTGTCTCCTTGTGGGTTGGGATCAGTAAGGTCAGCGCTGTTCTGAACCTCCAGTCTGATGCGAGGCGATGAAAGGCCTGGTTTTGGTCTGAAATGATTGGGTTTGAACCTGCGGCCGCTTGGATGTCATCCAGGTGGACTTGCACGAAGAGTTGGCCGATTTTGCGGTGGGAAAAGTCATCGCAATTGAGAAGCTTTTCGTAGGCTTTGTTGGCGGAGTCTCTGTTGAATGCGTTGACCTCGATGTCGCTGGCGAGGCTTTTCAGGTTCTGCAGCGCTTCGATGTTGCCTTCATCGCATTCAATGGCCTTGATGGTGGCTATTAGCGCTTCGTCTGTTTTTCCGAGGTCTCTGTAAATACTGCCAAGATTCATCTGGGCAGTTGATGACGCATGATCCAGATCGAGTGATTTCAGTGTGAATTGCAGTGCTTGATCAAGATTTCCGATGTCCCGGTATAGATTGCCGATGTTGCTGTAAATCTGGGGGTCTTCAGGCTCGAATTCCAGAGCTTGTTCATAGTGTTCCAGGGCTTCATTAATTCGGCCGCTGTTTTTGCAAAGGATTCCAAGATTGCAATACACGGCAGGATCAGATGTTCCTGCGGTGATCATTTTTTTGTAAATCGCTTCGGCTTCTCTGAGCCGGCCTGTCTTGTGAGAATAAATGGCTTGATTGAACCATTTCTGAAAGTTCAGTTGCGGCTTTTTTTTTGATTTTCCTGCTTTACCATCTACTCCTCCAAAACCAGCCACTACATTTTCCTGCTTTTGGTTGAGTTTAAGGCTAAGCCAGTTCTCCTTACCGTCTCATTGCTCCGTCTCCGCATCGAATCTTTTGATGCTCAAGTTTGCGTTGGATGTGTGGTGTGATCCCCAGTTCAGCGCTCTCCCAAAGTCGATCCATCTCATGGGTGAAGTGTTTGGCGAGTTGCGGTGAGTGGATCACCAGCAAGGTTTCGTCGTTGGTGTGGGCAGCGGAGGGCGACCAATTGAAGCTCCCCGTGATCACCGTTTTGTTGTCGATCACGGCGAACTTGTGGTGCAGCTTGTCGCCACGGGCGAGGCGAGGGGTGCCGATCCCTTTCAGGCCATGCTCCAGTGGGCGATTGCCAGCTTCCACTTTGCAGGTGTGATCTGGAAGGCTGACCCCTAGCAGGTCGAGCACTTCTGAAAACGGGCGGCTTGCAAACCCCGGATCCGCAACCAGCCTGATCTCAACGCCTTGCTTCATTTGCTCCCGCAGCGCGTTGGTGAGTTGCTGTGCAGAGAACACAAACAGGGCCATATCAATGCTCTTTTTTGCGGCTTTCAATTGCTCTGCCAACAGGTTGAGCCCGTGATTCCGATCCTTCTTGGGATGGGGTGAAAAAAGCACATCCACGCGGATGTCCCCCACCTGCACGGTTTGCACGCTTCCCTTTGCTTTCTGCAGACCAAAACGACTGTCCTGCGCGCCGCCGGGGCCATCGCCCCACATCTGGGCGAATTCCTGACGGAACATCAGGGCCAGCTCAGGGCTGTTGATTTGCAGCAGGTGATTCACATTGCCGCGGCTTGAGGGCCGCCCCGTATCACCGTGGAGGCCGGAGCTGGTGAGATTGGCGCTGCCTGTAATCACTGTTGTTTGGTCGATCACCAGAAACTTGTGGTGCATCAGGCCGCTGCCGCTGCTGCCGTCTTCGGTGTCGTCAATCAGTGGAATGTTCGCTGCTTGGAGTAGCGCCACGGCATCACCTTGGACTGCTTCGTCCGCAGTGGTGGTGCCGTCGCGATCGCTGTCGGCCAAGCGGTTCAACTGATGCCAGCGCTGTCGTTCCCGTTGGTTCAACCGGCTGGGTCGTTGCTCACTCCAGGCCTGCCGGTAGTTGTTCTCGAGGATCACCTGAACAAGAACACCGCGGTGTTTTGCCGCGATCAGGGCCTGGGCAACCCTTGGCAGGCTCAGCTCCTGAACGGCCACCAGCACCTCCTCGGTGGCGCCATCAATGGCTTCAATCAGCCATGCCTCCATGTCGTCACCATTGCGCCACTCCCCTGTCAGGGGTGAGCGGTAGCGCGATCTGGCGTTGTGATTGAAGACAACATCGATCTGCTTGGGCATCGGCAGTTCTGCCGGAGCCATGCCCACGATCGATCCCGGCTGGCTGCAGCCACCGCAGACAAGAGCCGCTGCTATCCAACCCAGCGTGTTCTTCAACATCGAGACCAAGACCTTGCCTTGATCAGAGTTCCCCGATTTTCAGTGGGGCATCTCCGATGTCTTCAGCATCGCCACAAACCAAAGTCCACTCAGAACGAGGGCGACGCCCACACCGGCTCCGATGCCCACCCGGGCCATCACCAAAGGCACCACCAACGGAAAAACCATCGCCCCCGCGAGGGGGGTGATGGCCACGAACCAGCGCAGGGTTGCTGGTGCTTTGGAATCGGAAGGGTTCAGAACCACTCGGCGCGGGCTTCGCTGGCAGGGTTGCTGTTGTCTTCAGGGGTCTCACGCTTGAAGTTGAGCGTGATGTTGCGCTTCTGTTCTCCATCGGAAGCCGTGGCTTGGATGGCATACATCTGCTCGCCATCCCGGAACGGCACTTGAATTCGGAAAGTACCGTCTGTGGATAGAGGCACTTCTTCGCCACCGATGGTGAGGCGAGCGGAAGGGTCGGTGGCGCCGTAGACGATCAGTTCGGCATCAGCCACCAGCCAGAAGGAGCGTTGGCGGGGAGCAACGCCACCAAGGCCAGACTCGTTTCGTCCGCTGGCCCAGAGGCCAGCCCCCGAGTCATTCAAGCCACTGCTGTCGCCGGAAACGTCAAAGCCCTCCTGGAATTCTTCCGAGCCAACCCGACGGCGGCGGAACTGAACCGTGGCGCTTTGGTAGAGCCGCTCGTGCAGGCCACTGTTGCTGGACTCGATCGGCGCGACGGGAGCTGGAGCGGATTCAGCCGGTGCTGCCTCAAGGCTGAAGGGGACGAACTGATCAAGGATCTGCTCGCTCGGGTGAAGAGCAGGCACGCGGGCCACGGAGGAGAAGGCCAGGGACATCCAGCTGGCGCCGATGCGATAGCCCAACTCCACCCGGTAATCCCGGTCACAGAGAGGCACTGGCAGGTACCACTCGGTGCTGTGGCTGTCGACGGGGACTTCCTGGAGGGTGTGGGGATGGGCATTGCCGTCTTGCATGCCGGTCACGTCAGCCAGGCGCAGGCAAAGTCGGCTGGCGCCGTCCTTCTGGGCCACCTTGCGATCGGCGTCGGAAATTTCCCAGAACACGTAGGCCCACTGGGGGTCGCGAGGCAGGAACACCACGCGGGTGTCGCTGCTGCCCATGGCCGGCGCATTGAGTTCCGCCTCGATCGCCTTTAGATCTCCACCACGCTTTTGCTGACGCTGGGCAACCTCGTCGACCAGGGTCTCCTTGCTTTTGCGGCTGTAGAGCGGCACCCCTAGGTCGCTGGCGATCTGACGCAGTTGACGAAGGGTGAGACGTGCCAGGGATGACAGGGTTTGGGACACGTCCAAAAACTCCAGGTTTCGTTTGGGATCATTGTGATCCGAAAAATTCCTTTTCGAAGCGTGAAGGGGCCAAGGGTCAGTGGATGCTGACCACTGGATGAACTTCGATCCCGGGGATCACAGTCAGAGACACAAAAAAAGCGGAGCCGAAGCCCCGCTTTTCTGAACAAGTTTGGTGCTGGGATCAGCGGCCGATGGTGCGATAAGGCACCTTGGTCAGGTAGTCCATATCGGCGCTGGTGCTTGGGCCGACTCGGCGGGGATTGCCGATTTCGCTCACCCAGGCCATGTAGTCCTGCGGAGACCCACCCTTTCTGATCTTTGCGCGTTCCGGCAGCCGCTTGGCAGGCCCGCCAGTAAAAACGAGTTGGGGGAAGCCAAGAATGTTCCGGTAGTACTCGTCGTAGCGGGGGGTGGTGATGTTGAAGGGAGTGTCACCGAGCTCGCGGCCGGGAAGCACGCGGTTCCGCTGGTAGGGAACCGTGTCGTAACCGAAGGCGTCGAGGTACTCGGTGCTGTCAAGCAGAACATCCACCAGACCTTCCAGGCCTTTGGTCGCAATCACGATCGACCAGGAGAGCTCTTCACCCTTGCCGTTCACCTTGCGGCCAAGAATTCGTTCGCAGAGATGGCGAACAACCTTGTAGTTGCTGTTGAATCCGTAGAAGGTGCGCTTGAAGGTGTCGGAGAGCAGCAGGCCGCGAATGAAATCGCGAACGGTGATCTGGCCATCCTTCAGCTGGGACTCAAGGTTGACGTCCCGATCGGTTTTGAAGGCGTGGAAAAAGATCTGCCGGTAGGCGGCCTCCACGACGGTGTCGAAATTGTCGCGATCGTCTGCGATTTCCAGGGAGTAAGCCCGGGATCCCTCGTCGGAGCCGACACGAAGGTTCGGAACACCTGACCTCAGGGAGTTCTGAGTAATCGGTGCGTACTCCAGAAGAGGAATGGCCACGCGAGCTACAGCATCCACTGTGGGCGATCGTAGAAGTGCTCGGTCTTGCCCCCTTCAGCTGCTGTTGCAGCGATTACATGCCGTAATACTTTCTCTAAGTACTTCTGCTTACCAGCCGAAGGGGGCAAGGGTGGCTCCGTTTGAAGCCATCACCGGGCTGGGCTGGTCAACATCGTCCAGCTGCCGGGTCTCGATGCAGAAGGAGGCGTTGTTGGAGAGCCCCTGCACCGTGCTGGTGCGCAGCCGCACGTTCTCGCTGGCGAACCAGAAGCGCTCCAGCGAGCTCATCATTTCGTAGTCCGTCGTGAGGATCAGGCCGTTTTCGTCATCCATTCGGAACTGACCCGCCACCGGCGCTTTCTCGGCGTAACCGCGATCCCGCAGCAGCAGTCCCCGTCGTCCCGTTTCGTCTTTGGGGATCAGTCCGAACATGGTCTGGTCTTCGTGGGATTCACCGGCCCGATCCCAGGCCATCGATCCGCTCCAGCGCACCCAGCAGCCCCCCACGACCTGCTCAACGCTGGCGTTGTTGCGTTCGGCGATCTCCGCAAGGCGTTCGTCGCCCTTCAGCAGTTCCTCTACAACGATGAAGGAGGCGCCGGCTTCGGCGCGGCGATGCAGCAGGTGGTGCTGGCTGCGCTGTGAGGTCCAGCGGCCACAGCTCAGGCGAAAGAAGCTGAGGGCGTCCGAGATCTCAAGCATCGCCGGCGTTGAGGAAGTGAGTTGATGATGGCAGCCCGAACCGGTCAGTCACGACAGCCCAGCCCCCCCCACGGCAGCCATGTCAGCCACGGCAGCGGGCTTCGGCGGCGCTGATCAGATCGTCGAGGGTCAGCGCCAATGGAGGCTTGCCCAGTTCAAGCGCCAGTTGATCCAGCTGATCGGCGGCAGCGTTGAGCTGCAGCAGCAAGGTGTCGAGGAATGCCGGATCGTCAGCGACCACGGGTTGCTGCTGGCACCAGCGGCGCCGTTGGTTTTCGTCGGGGATTGCACCAGTGCTCCCTGGAGCGGCCATGGATTGAAAGCTGTCCAGGCAGTGGCTCAGCAGCCGCAGGTGATGGCGATCGAGCTGGGGCAGCAAGGTGGAGTCGATGCGTTCAATCGCGGCTCGGTCGATGGCCATCAGCCCTGCGCCAGCGGAGTGATGCGGAAGCCGCAGGCGTGGCCGCCCTCGAGCCGCCAATGCACCCGTTCCACCCGGCAGTCCGGCACGGTGCGGCGAATCAGCAGCAATTCCTGGTCGCAGACCGCGGGAAATTCCTCAGCAATGCGCTGCACCGAACAGTGGGCCTCCTCGAGCCGCCAACTCACGCCGTCGTCGTCCCGGCTGCAGACGGTCACATAGCCCTCGTCGCGTCGCAGCCGTGCCAGGTGTTCGAGGCGAGCTTCCAAGGAGGCTTCGCCAAGGCTTTGCCGGTACTGGCTGGCCTTCGACTCCGCCTGCTGATTGAGCAGCTGGCGCACCGTCGCTTCGGGGAGATGGCTGCGCATCGAATCCAGCAGGCCAAGGGCGAAGCGGCCGCTGCCATCGGGGAACTGGGCCCGTCCTTCGTCGGTGAGGCACCAGCGGTTGCTGGGTCGACCTGGGCCGCTGGCATTGCTGCTGGCGCAGACCAGGCCGCTGTCGGCGAGGGAGCGCAGGTGTCGCCGCATGGCCTGAACCGAAATGCCCACGGCATCGGCAAGGGCGCCAGCGTCTTCCTCCCCGCGCTCCAGCAGCAGGGAGAGCACGGCGTCGCGGGTGCTGGCGGGGGCCGAGGCGCTCATGAGGAGGCGAAACCTCCCCACACGATGCCATCGAATTGCCACGTCATGTCGGCCGTGTTGAGGGTCACAATGGGGAGCCCGCTGACCGGAAGCCTGTTGGCCTAGGCTTCCAGTAAGGAAACCGCGGGGTTTCGTAATTCGCCGCTCCCTCCACCTCCATGTCCGACGCCCCTCAAGAGCCGACAGCAGAAAGCCTGGAGGTCATCCGCAAGTTCGCTGAAACCTACGCCCAGCGCACCGGCACGTATTTCTGTGCTGACCCCAGCGTCACCGCCGTTGTTCTGAAGGGTCTGGCGCGTCACAAGGACGATCTGGGCGGAGCGCTGTGCCCTTGCCGCCATTACGAAGACAAGGAGGCCGAGGTCTCCCAGGCCTTCTGGAACTGCCCCTGCGTTCCGATGCGCGAGCGCAAGGAATGCCACTGCATGCTCTTCCTCACCGAGGACAACCCCTTCGCTTGCCCTGAGAAGACGCAGACCATCACCACCGAAACGATCAACGCCACCGCCGGCTGAGCTGAATGACCAGTACCTCCACACGGGATCTCGTCAGCCAGCCGTACAAGTACGGCTTCGTCACCGAGATCGAGACCGACAAGATCGCCAAGGGTCTCAGTGAAGAGGTCGTTCGCCTGATCTCGGCCAAAAAAGAGGAGCCGGATTTCCTGCTGCAGTTCCGGCTCAAGGCGTTTCGCCACTGGCTCACCCTCGAGGAACCGGACTGGGCTGCCTTGGGTTATCCCGAGATCGACTACCAAGACATCGTTTATTACGCGGCTCCCAAGCAGCAGGAGAAGAAGGCCAGCCTCGATGAAGTGGATCCGAAGCTGCTGGAAACCTTCGACAAGCTCGGCATCCCGCTGAGCGAGCAGAAGCGCCTCAGCAACGTGGCGGTGGACGCTGTTTTCGACAGCGTTTCGATTGCCACCACCTACAAGGAGAAGCTGGCTGAACACGGTGTGGTGTTCTGCTCCTTCAGTGAGGCGGTCAAGGAGCATCCCGAGCTGATCGAGCGCTACCTCGGCACGGTTGTCTCCAGCAACGACAACTATTTCGCCGCCCTGAACTCAGCTGTGTTCAGCGACGGATCCTTTGTCTTCATCCCGAAGGGCGTTGAGTGCCCGATGGAGCTCTCCACCTACTTCCGGATCAATTCCGGCGACACCGGACAGTTCGAGCGCACCTTGATCGTGGCCGAAGAGGGTGCCTCGGTGAGTTATCTCGAGGGCTGCACGGCACCGATGTTCGACACCAACCAGCTGCATGCGGCGGTGGTGGAGCTAGTGGCCCTCGACGACGCTTCAATCAAATATTCCACGGTTCAGAACTGGTACGCCGGTGATGAAAACGGCGTCGGCGGGATCTACAACTTCGTGACCAAACGAGGCCAGTGCCGCGGTGATCGCAGCCGCATCAGCTGGACCCAGGTGGAGACCGGTTCTGCCATCACCTGGAAGTACCCCAGTTGCGTGCTCCAGGGTGCTGATTCGGTGGGTGAGTTCTATTCCGTGGCCCTCACCAACAACTGCCAGCAGGCCGACACCGGCACCAAAATGGTCCATGTTGGACCGCGCACTCGCTCCACGATTGTGAGCAAGGGCATCAGTGCAGGCCGCTCCAGCAACAGCTACCGCGGTCTTGTGCAGATGGGGCCCAATGCCAAGGGCGCCCGCAACTACAGCCAGTGCGATTCGATGCTGATCGGCGATCAAGCCGCCGCGAACACTTATCCCTACATCCGTTCCCAGCAGCCGCAGGCGGCCATCGAGCACGAGGCCAGCACCTGTCGCATCTCCGAAGATCAGCTCTTCTACCTGCAGAGCCGTGGCATCGGGTTTGAAGAGGCCGTCTCGATGATGGTCAGCGGCTTCTGCCGCGATGTCTTCAATCAGCTGCCCATGGAGTTTGCCGCTGAGGCCGACAAATTGCTGGCCCTCAAACTTGAGGGGTCCGTGGGCTGATCCCCTCCCCCACCTTGTCTCTGTTTTCTAACGACGCCTTCCGTGATTCGCCCTGACGCTGAGCTTCTGCTCGACATCCAAGACCTGCATGCTTCTGTCGAAGACAAGCCCATCCTCAAGGGGGTGAATCTGCAGGTGAGGGCTGGTGAAGTCCATGCCGTGATGGGTCGCAACGGCAGTGGCAAGAGCACGCTCTCCAAGGTGTTGGCCGGGCATCCGGCCTACCGGGTCACGGGCGGCAGCGTTCGTTATCGCGGCCAGGATCTGTTTGAGCTGGAGCCTGAAGAGCGTGCCCGTCTGGGGGTGTTCCTCGGATTTCAGTACCCCGTTGAAATCCCTGGCGTCAGCAACCTGGAATTCCTGCGGGTGTCCACCAATGCCCGGCGCGAAAAACAGGGGGAAGAGGAGCTCGACACCTTTGCCTTCGAGGATCACGTGCACGACAAACTCAAGGTGGTGCAGATGGACCCTGCCTTCCTTGAGCGCAGCGTGAATGAAGGCTTCTCCGGGGGCGAGAAAAAGCGCAACGAGATTCTGCAGATGGCGCTGCTGGAGCCCGTGGTGGCGATTTTGGATGAAACCGATTCCGGCCTGGATATCGATGCCCTGCGCATCGTGGCCGGTGGTGTGAACCAGCTGGCGACGGAAGACAATGCCACGCTGCTGATCACCCACTACCAACGTCTTCTCGACGAGATCACTCCGGACTATGTGCATGTGATGGCGGCAGGCCGGATCCTGCGCACCGGCGGACGGGAGCTGGCCCTTGAGCTGGAGCAGACCGGATACGACTGGGTGGATCAGGAGCTGGCCGCTCAGGGAGCAGCTTGACCATGGCGAGCAGTGTTCTGGCGCCAGTACAGGAGCGCGGTCGAGCCGCTCTCGAACAGCTTGGTCTGCCCAACCGCCGCCAGGAGCCTTGGCGCCTCACCGACCTCAAACGGCTTGCGGCGGTCTCGGAATTGCCGGCCAGTGCTTCGTCATTGTCGACGTCTCTGCCCGCCAGCCTGGATGGGGTGACCCGTCTGGTGCTCAATGGTTTTGATGATCCCCTGGCCGTCCAGGGGCTTCCGGAAGGAATCACGGCGCTGAATGCTGAAGAGCTGCAGCAGGCCCTCGGCCACACCCTCGATCGCTGCGGTTGTGCCCAGGTCTGGCCCGTGGAGTTCAACCACGCCAAAGCCCAGCAGATCCTGGCCCTCAGGGTGCGGGGAAGGGTTGGTCCGTTGGAGCTGGTGCTGGCGGCCGGTGCCGGGTTGAACGCCACGCGGGTGTTGCTACTGCTGGAGGAAAAGGCTGAGCTGGAGCTGATGCAGGTGCTGCTGGCTGAGGGGGCGTCGGCCCATAGCCATGTGCTGGAAGTGCATCTGGGACAGGAGGCCCAGCTGCGCCATGGCGTGCTAGCGACGGCGGATGGCGCGTCATCGCTGATGGCCCATTTGGCTGTGGAGCAGGAGCCCCGCAGCTCCTATGCCCTCACTTCGGTGGTTCAGGGCTGGAATCTGGGACGGGTGGAGCCCCGGGTGGTGCAGGTGGATGGCCAGGCAGAGACCGTGCTTAAAGGTCTGGCCGTCACCGGCGCCGAGCAGCAGCTGGCCACCCACACCGCGGTGCGCTTCGACGGGCCGGAGGGGGAGCTGGATCAGTTGCAGAAATGCCTGGCCGGCGGCCAGTCCCACGCGATTTTTAACGGTGCCATCAGTGTTCCCCGCGATGCTCAGCGCACCAACGCCGCCCAATTGAGCCGCAACCTGCTGCTGTCTGATCGGGCCCGGGTGGACACCAAGCCCGAGCTGGAGATCGTGGCGGACGATGTGCGCTGCGCCCACGGCGCCACCGTGTCGCAGCTTCAGGACGATGAGCTGTTCTATCTCCAGAGCCGGGGCATTGCTGCGGCGGATGCAACGGCGCTGCTGCTGCGCGGGGCCTGCCAGGAGGTAATCGCCCAGCTTCCTGCTGCCGCGCAGGCGTGGCGCCCCCTGGAGCGCGTGATGGAGAGCCTCGCCCCATGACGATTGCCGCCGAAGCACGTTCAAGTGCTGATTTCGTGGACATATCGTCTCGATATCGTGCTGATTTTCCGATTCTCGAGCAGCTGGCTCCGGACGGCCGCCCGCTGATCTATCTCGATCATGCTGCCACCAGCCAGAAGCCCCGTCAGGTGCTCGAAGCGCTGCAGCAGTACTACAGCTGCGACAACGCCAACGTGCATCGCGGTGCGCACCAGCTCAGTGCCCGTGCCACCGATGCCTTTGAGGCGGCCCGCAGCACGACGGCGGCCTTCGTGGGTGCGGCCAGTTCCCGCGAGATTGTCTTCACCCGCAATGCCAGCGAAGCCATCAATCTGGTGGCGCGCACCTGGGGTGACGCCAACCTCAAGCAGGGGGACGAAATTCTCCTCACGGTGATGGAGCACCACAGCAACCTGGTGCCCTGGCAGCTGTTGGCGCAGCGCACCGGCTGCGTGCTTCGCCATGTGGGTATCACCGAATCCGGTGAGCTGGATCTGGAGGATTTTCGGGCCCAGCTCAATGAGCGCACCCGACTGGTGAGCCTGGTGCACATCAGCAATTCCCTTGGTTGCTGCAATCCCTTGGATCAGGTGATCCCCGCAGCCCATGCCGTTGGCGCCTGTGTGCTCGTGGATGCCTGCCAGAGCCTGGCCCACAAGCCGATTGATGTGGCGGCCATAGACGCCGACTTTCTTGTCGGCTCCTCCCACAAGCTCTGCGGCCCCACTGGCATGGGTTTCCTTTGGGCGCGGGAGTCGCTGCTGGAGGCGATGCCTCCCTTTTTGGGCGGTGGGGAGATGATTCAGGACGTTTTCTTGGACCACAGCACCTGGGCGGTGTTGCCCCACAAGTTCGAAGCGGGCACCCCTGCCATTGGCGAGGCGGTGGGCATGGGTGCCGCGATTCGCTATCTGCAGGCGGTGGGTCTGGAGGCGATTCAGGCCTGGGAAGCTGAGCTCACCCGGCATCTGTTCGCCCGGTTGCAGGCCATTGATGGTGTGAGGGTCCTGGGGCCGACGCCGGATCAGCAGCCCGAGCGAGGTGCCCTCGCCACATTCCTTGTGGATGGCGTGCATGCCAACGACATTGCCGCTCTGATCGATGCGTCGGGGATCTGCATCCGCAGTGGTCACCACTGCTGTCAGCCCCTGCACCGTATGTATGACGTGACGGCTTCAGCGCGGGCCAGTCTGAGCTTCACCAGCACTTTTGAAGAGATCGACCGCTTCAGCGAAGAGCTCGCTTCCACGGTCGCTTTTCTGCGAGAGCACAGCTGAGCTAGCTCAGGCCGCCAGCTGATCGTTGCTTGCTGCGGCTTCGCGTTGACGCATGGGAACAACCTTGTTGGTGTCGATGGCGTACTTCACCCAGCGGTAGGAGCGTGCGCCGGGACGGGGAGCCGCGTTGATCGGTTCAGGGCTGGCATAGCTGTTGCCGCGATACCGCAGGATCCGCATCGGTGCTGTCGAAACAGCCGTCAGCTTTTCAGGCTTACCGCTTTTTCATGGGTTCCGTGGAGCACAGGTTGATGGTTCCTGCTGGTTGCTCGTTCAACCCATCACATCTGCTGAACGGGGTTGTGTGCTTTGTAACCGTCTGTTAGCCCCAATTCCCGACTGAAAAAGGCCTCGGTTTGCTCGAGCACCTCGATCTGGGTGGCTTGGCTGCGGAAGCCGTGGCCTTCCTCCTCGAACAGCCGCACCTCCACCGGGATGCCGTTGCTGCGCAGCGCCTCGGCCATGCGTTCGGTTTGTTCCGGAGGCACAACCTTGTCTTGCAATCCCTGGAAAAACAGCACCGGACAGCGGATTTGATCGGCATGCAGCAGCGGCGACCGCTGCTCGTACAAAGCACGCGCTGCGGGCCATTCCCCCACCAGGCCATCCACGTAGCGCGCCTCAAACCGGTGCGTGTCCTCAGCCATGGCTGTGAGATCACAGACCGCATAGCGGCAGGCGCCGGCCCTGAACACCTCGGTGAAGCACAGCGCTGCCAGGGTGGTGAAGCCGCCGGCACTGCCGCCTTCGATGGCGATCTGGCCGGGATTGGCGCGACCGGCCTCGATCAGGGCCTGCGCTGCGGCGGCGCAGTCGGCCACATCCACCAGGCCCCAGCCCCCGTTGAGGCGCTCCCGGTAGTCCCGGCCAAACCCCGTTGAGCCGCCGTAATTCACATCCACCACGCCCCAACCCCGGGAGGTCCAGTACTGAATCGCCAGGCTGAGGCCGCGGCGAGCCATGGCCGTTGGTCCGCTGTGGCTTTTCACCAGCAGTGGTGCAGGCCCTGGTGGTTTGCCGCTGGGGGGGTAGTACCAAGCATGGGTGCGTTCACCCTGGTGACCGTTGAACCACAGCGGTTCGGCCACGCTGATCGCCTCAACCGACAAAGGTGAAGTGATGGCGGGGCTGTGGCTCCAGATCGGGGTGGCCGGTCGCAAATCGATTTCCAGCAGCCCGGCCACGCTGGTGCTGTTGCTGGCCACGGCCACGGCGCGGCCGTGGCAGGCGCTTAATCCCGCAAGGTCGTCAAACGGTTGCGGCAACGGCTGCACCGTTCCATCCAGGCTGAGCCGTTGCAACGACCAGGCCCCGCGGCTGCAGACGGCGGCGATCAGCTGCTCGCCATCCCAGGCCGTGGTGCTCATCCCATAGATCCACTGGGGCATGGCCGTTTCGGCAGGCATCGGCCAGGGCCTCTCCCAGGCGGCGTCGGCACTGGGCTGGAGCATCAGGTTCCACCAACCGGAGCTGTCCTCCGCCACAAGCAACTGCCCGTCGGGCAGCCATTGGGGTTGAAACACTGAGATGCCATCGCCTCCGGCCAGCTGACGGGTCTCGACCAGTTCGCCCGTGTCGCTGAACTCCGCGCACCAGAGACGGCTGCTGTCCCAGGGCATGGCAGGTTGCTGCCACTCCACCCAGGCAAAGCGCTGGCCGTCTGGGCTCAGGCAGCCATAGCCGGCAAAGTCCGTCGGCTGGTGCAGCAGCAGCGGCGTCTGATCCGTTGCGTTCAGCGCCAGGCTCACCAGATCGTCACGGCCTTCGATTTCACGGATTCCGATCCAGCGCCGCCTGGGCAGATCGAGCACGCCATCCGCCAGCTCCCAGTCCCCTTCCCTGCTGAGCCGTTGGGGTGCTGCCAGGGGCGTGGGTTGCTGGGGGCCGGTCTGCGGCAGGCCCCAGTCCTGACGCCAGAGGCAGCCGCGCTCGATCCAGGCCAGGATCAGCCTGTCCTGCTCCACCGCGGTGGCGAGTACGCCGCCGCCGTAGTCATGCACGCGGCTGCGCAGATTGCTGGGGGCCGGCGTCAGCTCCTGTGGTTCTGCTTCGGAATCACCGAAACGCCTGATCAAGGCAGTGGTGCGGCCGCGCTCCTGGGGGCGCTGTTCCAGCCAGATCAGCCACAGCGTTGCATCGGGGCCACTGACCAGGGTCGGTTCCTTGAGTCCCGGCAAACGGCCGACGGCATGTTGCGCGGATAACGGAGCGGCTCCCATAACGGCTGATTCAGGCCGCTTACCATGCTGAATCAACGCGGCGTTGGTCTTGGCAGGAAGCTTTGCAGAGTTGGCCCGTCAGGCCGATAAGTCGCGGGACACGATGCTGGTGCCCAAGACGGCCCTGGAAACCCCGCCGCTGGAGATTCACACCCTGGGCGATGAGGTATTGCGGCAGCCTGCGCGCCGCATCGGCAAGGTGAATGAGCAGGTGCGGGAGCTGGCTCGCGACATGCTGCGCAGCATGTACACCGCCAAGGGCATTGGCCTGGCGGCTCCTCAGGTGGGGATTCACCAGCAGCTCCTGGTGATTGATCTCGACCTTGAAAATGCCGCCACGCCGCCCCTGGTATTGATCAATCCGGAGATCACGGCGGCCAGCGCAGGGCTCGACACCTATGAAGAGGGCTGTCTCAGCATCCCCGGGGTGTATCTCGATGTGGTGCGCCCCACCGCGATTGAACTGAGCTTCCGCGATGAGATGGGTCGGCCCAGGAAGATGAAGGCCGATGGCCTGATGGCCCGTTGCATTCAGCACGAGATGGATCATCTCAATGGCGTGTTGTTTGTCGATCGCGTCACTGATGAAGACGGTCTGCAGAAGGAGCTCAAGGAGAAGGGCTTCCAGCGCCAAGATGTGCGGAGCGTCGCCTGAGTTATGCCGATGAAACCCCTGGCCGGCGTTTTTCTGGCCCTCGCCTGTGTTCTAGGTATCGCCAGCACCGGATGTGTGTTTGAACTGGCCTACGGCGATCCCGACCTCGGGGTCAAAACCACCAGCTGGATCCTGGCCCTGGCGGCCCCTGGAACCGTGGGGACTCTTCTGTTCGCCATTCGCCTGAACAAACCGGCCTGATTGGGGGCGACCGATCCAGGCATCACTTTTACGATCCGCTCAGTTCCTCCATGGACGTGATGGCACGCTTTCGAACCGTGGCCGCTGCCGGCCTCGCTCTCGCAGCGACCTCTGCACCGGTGGCCCTGGCCCAGGGTTCGCTGTTCACTGCGGTGCCCGTGGAGTTGAGCAAGTTTGTTTTGGTGTCGGCCCCGATTGGGCAGGGCGAGCGTTCTCAGTTGAACATCTACGAGCAGCGCACCACAAAACGCCCCTGTTTCGCTGTGGCTGCGGGATCACCGGCCATGGTCGATCCCTTGTTGTCCACGTTTGATTTCAGCGGGGTCTGCAACCGCTACATCGATGGCAATGGCTACTCCCTGCGGATCGGTGGTGACGACCTCGGCACCCGCTACCGGCTCAGCGTTGTGAACACCGGTCGGGATATCGAGTTGCTGGCCACGCCCACCAAGAATCCCTCCCAAGCGACCATGCTCGTGGCCCGGGCCGGTGGTGCCGCCAGCGGCTTTGTTCAGCTCAAGCTTGAGCCGGGCTGGACCTTGAAGCGACGGGCCTACGGCAAGAAGAGCCTCGGCCATCTCTATGTCTATCGGGACAGTGCGCCAGTGGCCGGATCCAGCCCAGCCAGCGAGCCGGTTGAGACTGAACAGAGTGAGAGTTCCGTAGCTCCGTCTTACTGAGCTGGTCCAGAACCGGTGAAAACACCTGTTGTCGTCCTCTGTCAGTGATTTCACACTGAAGACAGACCCCGGAGGACGTGATGAAAACAACGGTTGTTCAGTGGTTCCAGTGGTTCGGTGAAGCGATGACCCATGCCCTGGGTTCGTTCAACGACCGCCATCTTCAGCCCCCGCCGATCGGCACCCAGCCCTACCGGGATACACCGGACAAGCGTGCCCGCGACTACTGAGTACCAGGCTGCTTGAGCAGATCCGTGCAGCGGAAGCAACTCGCTTCCGCCACGGCGTTTCGATCGACGCTGGCCCGGTCGTTGAGATCGGCAATGGTGCGCGCTACGCGCAACAGTTGAAGGCTGCTGCGCGTGCTTAGCCCACGCTGGTTGATCAGCTGTTCCCAGAGCTCGATTGCCGCCGCTTCGATGGCTCCGGTCCGCCGTAGCGCTGCTGCCGACAGCCGCCCATTGCTGTCTCCACTTGGATTGCGCCTCTGCATCCGCTGCCGGGCTCGTTCAATTTGTGCGGGGGTGCACCAATACGCTGCAGCTTGCGTGGGGCTGGGCTGCTTCAGCACCGCTGACACCTCCTTGGCGGAGCGCCGTTCCAGTCGCAGTTGCAGATCGAGCCGATCCAAGAGCGGACCGGAGAGCCGCTGCCAGTAGCGCTGGCGCTGGCTGATGCTGCAGCGACAGCCATGGTCGCGGTCGCCATGCCAGCCGCAGGGGCAGGGATTGGTGGCGGCCACCAGGGTGACCAGGGCCGGGAACACCGTGCTCTGCTGGGAGCGGCTGATCTGTACGGCGCCGTTTTCTAAGGGCTGCCGCAATTGATCCAGGACCGCCCGCGGAAATTCCGCTAGCTCATCAAGGAAGAGCACGCCACCGTGGGCCAGGCTCATCTCCCCAGGACGGGGTGAGCGTCCGCCGCCGAGCAAGGCGGCTGCTGAGCAGCTGTGGTGCGGCGATCGAAAGGGGCGCTGCTGCTGCAGATGATCGATGCCATGAAGTTGGCCGGCGACGGAATGGATGCGCGTGATGGAGAGCGCTTCCTTGCGGCTCAGGGCCGGCAGCAGTCGCGGCAGTTGATGGGCCAGGCGGGTCTTGCCGCAGCCGGGGGGACCCACAAGCAGCAGATGGTGGCCGCCGGCTGCCGAGAGGGCCAGGGCGCGGGAGGCGAGGCTGCTGTCCAGGCAGGGCCAAGACGCCGGCTTGGTTGGCTGGGTTGAGGATCGGGTGCTGCTGCCGGTCGCCGGCCAGGTGCGCTCGCCTTTCAGCTGCTCCACCAGCGTGCGCAGGTTGGCTGCGGTGCGGATGGTGAGCCCCTCGATCAGGCTGGCCTCCTGGGCGTTCTCAGGAGGAACCACCAGGGCTTGGGCCTTGTGCTGCTGGGCCTTTGCAGCAAGGGCAATCACCCCGCGACAGGGCCTGAGGCTGCCGTCGAGCCCCAACTCGCCCGCACACCAGAGGCCCTCCAGCTGAGGGCGGGCGAGTTGCCCGCTGGCCACCAACAGAGCCAGGGCGATGGGGAGGTCAAAGGAGGGACCTTCCTTGCGCAGATCGGCCGGAGCCAGGTTGATCACCACGCGCACCAGGGGGCCGCGGAAGCCGCTGTTGCGCAGGGCGGATCGGACCCGCTCCCGTGATTCCTGAATGGCCTTGTCCGGCAGACCCACCAGCTGAACGCCCGGCAGGCCCGGGGCAAGATCCACTTCCACCACCACTGGTCTGGCCTCCAGACCTTGCAGGGATGCACTGAGACAACGTGCCAGCATTCTGTGGAGGGTGACGCAGGAGATTCATGCCCCTGCTGTCACACCGGTCCGGCTGTTCCCTCTTTTCAAGGCCCATGGCAGACGACACGATCTTCGGGAAGATCCTTCGTGGCGAGATCCCGTGCGATGAGGTCTACAGCGATGAGCAGTGTCTGGCCTTTCGCGATGTCGCCCCCCAGGCACCCGTTCATGTGCTGGTGATTCCGCGCAAGGCGATCGAGAGTCTGCGCTCCGGTGCTGCTGAGGATGCGGCCCTGCTGGGCCATCTCTTGCTGGTGGCTTCCCGCGTGGCCAAACAGGAGGGTCTGGACGATTTCCGCACGGTGATCAACAGTGGCGCCGGTGCTGGCCAAACGGTCTTTCACCTCCATGTGCATGTGATCGGTGGACGTCCTCTGGCGTGGCCTCCCGGTTGAGGTCAGCGGCGAAGCGGCGCGGCGACAGCCAGACTGAGCACAGTTCAGCAGTGGCATGACCCACCAGCTTCAGAACCTGCGCAATCAGGCCGCCAAGCTGCGTCGGCTTTCGCAGCCCTACTTCTTCCCCTATACCGAAGACAACGGCTGGCAGTTCCTTGGACTGCTGGTGAGCCTGCTCTTCTGTGTGGCCGGGATCGTGCTGTTCCTGGTCACCGGCTTGATGAACGGCCTGTCGTGGCTGTTGCCGGAGTTGTCCGGCCAGTACCTCGGTGGCGTCCAGTCGTCCCTGGCCATGCTCTGGTCCCGTGGATGGGGGGCGGGCATCAGTGCCCTGTTTGTGCTGGGGGCTGTGGTGTTTGCCTCCGTGCGGGGCCAACTCAGGCATCGCCGCTGGTTGCCTTGGCTGTTTCTCGGCCTGATCATCCTGATGCTGTTGAGCGTGAATGGCATCAACGCCGGCATCACATTCCTCGCCAGGGATCTGACCAATGCGTTGATCGCCAGGGATGGCGATGCGTCGTATCGCAACCTCTGGATCTACGGCGCCTGTTTTGCGGTGGCACTGCCGATTCGCAGCCTGCAGTTTTATTTCACCCAGAAACTTGGGCTGTTCTGGCGCGAATGGTTGTCGTTGAGCCTGGTGGACGATTACCTGCGGGATCGGGCCTATTACGTGCTCAATCCCAATGATGAAGCGGCCACCAATGTTGATAATCCCGATCAGCGGATTTCCGAGGATGTGCGTGATTTCACGGCACAGGCCCTTGGTTTTGCGCTGAATATTTTTGATTCGATCCTCACCTTTTCCCTCAACATCCTCATCCTTTATTCGGTGAGTGAGGGGCTCACCTTTGCCCTTCTGGCCTATGCATCCGGGGTGTCTGCCCTGATGATTGTGGCTGGCCGAAAGTTGGTGCGGTTGAACAATTTCCAACTGCGTTTTGAAGCGGATTACCGCTATGGCCTCGTGCGGGTGCGTGACAACGCCGAGTCGATTGCCTTCTACGCCGGTGAGCAGCAGGAAGCCAAGGAGGTGACGCGTCGCCTGGCCACCGTCGTTGAAAACTTCAATCTGCTGATTGTCTGGGAAGTGCTGCTGCGGGTGCTGCAGCGCTCCAGCATTTACGCCAGCAATTTCATCCCCTATCTGATCCTTGCGGCTCCGATTCTTGCCGGTGAGATGGATTACGGCGGCTTCGCCCAGGCGAACGTCGCTTACAACCTGGTTGAGGGATCGTTGTTTTTCATCATTTACAACATCGAAGCCCTGGCCCGGTTCTCGGCATCGATCAACCGGCTTGAAGGCTTTCAATCCAACATCTCCAACCTCGATCCGGAGGAGTGGAGTGATTACGTGCCGCGGATCGTGCCCTCTGAGCGCCTGGCGCTGCAGGGGGTGACGGTCAAAACACCGCGTACCGACAACGTGCTGGTGCGCGACCTCAGTTTTTCCCTGGGCAACGCTGAAGGGCTGTTGGTGGTGGGACCCTCCGGCTGTGGCAAGACCTCACTGCTGCGGGTGGTGAGTGGCCTGTGGGGCTCGCCGACGGGCACCGTTTATTCCCCGGGGCAGGGCGATCTCCTTTTCATCCCCCAGAAGCCCTACATGGCACTGGGATCTCTGCGCGAACAGCTCTGTTATCCGCTTGATCAGGCCCGTTTCAGCGATGAACAGCTACGGGCTGTTTTGGATCAGGTGATGTTGGGCAAACTTCTGCAGCGCTATCCCGACCTCGACATCAAGCAGGACTGGCCGCGGCTGCTCTCTCTGGGTGAACAGCAGCGACTGGCCTTTGCGCGGCTGCTGCTCAATTCGCCCAAGGTCGTGGTGCTGGATGAAGCCACCAGTGCCCTGGATGTCGAGACCGAATCCCGCCTTTATTCCCTGTTGCGGGATCGGGAGGTGGCGTTCATCAGCGTGGGTCACCGGCCAACCCTGAAGGACTTCCATGACACTGTTCTGGAGCTCAGCGGTGATCACGACTGGCGGCTGATCCCGGCGACCAGCTATGACTTCGGGCGTTCTTGAACCGGCCGGATGACCTCCACCAGCGAGACCCCTGACACCACGTCCGTTCCGGAGACGTCCGCCACCACCAACGATGTGCCTGCCTTCGGCTGGAGTGGCTATGCCGAGCGGGTGAATGGCCGCTTCGCCATGGTGGGTTTTGTGGCGGTGCTGCTGATCGAGGTGCTCAGCGGCGACACCTTTCTGCACTGGGCGGGGCTGCTGCCCTGATCAGGGCAGGCGGATCAGATCCACATCCCAGCGTCCGTTGCGGCTCACCTGCACCGCCAGCCGCCGGCCCGAGCCATCCAGGCTGACGCTGCGGGGCACGCCCGGTGGGTCCAGGGGCAGCCGTTGCGTCGCCCCGACGTTGCGCCGGTAGAGCACCAGTTCCGTGCGGTCCTCCCGTTGCTGGACCACGGCCAGGCGTTGTCCATCGGCACTGACGCTGACGCTGATCGGTTGGGCATCAGCACGGTTGAGGCCCGGCAACGGGACGGGGCTACGGCTGCGCAGGTCGATCAGTTCGACCCGCTCCCGCCCATTGCGTTGGCCCAGGCTGGCCAGCCAGCGTCCCCCCAGGGATGGATCCCGCCGGCTGTTCACGGATTGACGCAGCAGGCCGTTGAGGTCGGGCCGGGGAGTGGGCCTGGGGCTGCTGCACCCGCTCACCAACACCAGGCTGAAAAGCAGAGCGACGCGAATCATGGCTCTGACGACAGCGCCGGTGTGGAGAGGCTCTGTCCCGGAGGACGGTCCGGCTCGAGCAGATCACTCAGATCCAGCAGTTCCACGCGCCATCTCCCCTGATCCGTCACCTGCAGGGCGATCTGCTGGGCATCCGGCGCCAGGCTGAGCTGCACCGGGTCCCTCCCCCCCGGCAGCGGCAGGGGGTGCATGCGTCCGTTCAGGCGGTCGGTCACCACCGCGAGTCGGCGGCGCCCCCGCTGGGTGATCGCTGCCAGGTAACGGCCGTTCCAGCTCAGGGAGGGCGAGCTGTGGGGCTGATGTCGGCTCAGCTGGGGAACGGAGACAATCGATCCGTCGCTCAGGCGGCGCAGCTGCACCGTGGGTCGGCCGCCGCGATCACTGACGACCGCCAGCCACTCACCACTGCCACTCAGGGCTGGGGCCTGCTGACTGGTGGCGAGCAAGCCACCACCGGCCCGTTCACTACGACCGTTGCACCCCACCAGCGCAAGGCTGACGAGCAGGATCAGAAGCGGACGAGGCAACTGGCTCAGTCGTCGAAGCGGGAGCTGTTGTCCCGTGGTCTGCCGGATGAAGGCCGTGAGCTGCGGGGGGGTTGGCGGTTGCTGCTGGGCCGGTTCGACGCCAGGGGCGGCTCAGGGGATCGCCTGGAGTCACTCGCGGCGTTCGGGTTGGCGCTGGGGCGTCCCCGGTTCGGGGCCGCACTGCTCGGCGCTGAACTGCGGCTGGGGGCAAAGGCGGCATCCTCGGCTCCTGAAGGAGCGCGTTCGCCGGAAGGACGATCAGGCCGCCCCATGGGACGGCTGCCACGGCGTTGTTCCTCTCGATCCGTCCGTCTGGAGCCAAAGTCGGGGCGTCGCTCATCCCTGGCTTCGCCGGCACGGAAACGAGCCATGCGGCGGGAGCGCTCGTCGTTTTGGTCCCAGCCGGAATCGCCTTGATCACGCTCTGCAGAGCGACGGCTGGCGGCTTCCTCAGGAATGGCGGCACGGCTGGCGCGGCGCGGCCGGTAGAACTCCTCTTCAGGCCGTTCTTCGGCGTCATCGTCACGGCCTGAGAAGCGCCGCCGCACCGGCTGGGGCTCATCAAAACGGTCGTAACCGCCGTCATCCCAGCCGCCCCGTAGGCCCCCCGGGCTTCCGCCCCGGGCTGGTGCTGGTTCGTCATCGAAATAGGCGGAACGTCGGGCCTGCTCCGTGGCCACGCCGCGCAGCCGCACGCTTTCGTATGCGAAGAAAACAGTGGTTCCCGCCAGCAGGAACTGGCCGAACTGAAGAATCGGGTCGAGGCGCCATCCCTGGAAGAACAGGATGCCGCCGCACAGCAGCCCGATGGCTGCAAAGAACACGTCGTAGTCCCGCGCCAGGGCGGGCTTGAACGACCGCATGAAATAGAGCAGAGCGCCGCCGACGGCCAAAACGATGCCGACGATGCTGGCCCAATTGAGACTGGCGTTAACCAAAGCTCTGCTCCCGCTTGGGAGTCAGTCTACGAGGGGCGCCAGGGGCGGATCAGAGCTTGCGGTCGACCTGGTCGGTCTGGCTCAGCAGGAACAGGGCGATGGAGGCAGGAATCACGACGATCACACCTCCCCAAAGGAGGCTGCTCAGGAAGTTGGAGAGGGAGGGGGTCATGGGGTTGCTGCCGTCTGCTTCAAAGCCGCGCCGATCTTAAGAAGCGATGCCGTCTTTCTACGATGAGGGGACGATTTGCTTTGAGCTTTGTGACGCCGCTGCTGCTGCAGGCCCTGCCAGTCCTCCATTTGCTTCTGGGCTTGCTGCTAGCGGCCTGGACCCTGGCGTTTCTGCTGCGCATCGTGCTCACCTGGTACCCCCAGGTCGATCTGAGCAAGGGCGCCTGGCCCCTGGTGGCATGGCCGACGGAATCTGTGCTCTCGGTGAGCCGCCGCGTGATCGCACCGATCGGTGGAGTCGACGTCACTCCAGTGATCTGGGTGGGCTTGATCAGCCTTGTGCGTGAGTTGCTGGTTGGCCAGCAGGGGCTGCTGTCTCAAATCCTGATGCACGCCCAGGCAGTGGCCTGAGCTCAGGGGAGCATCTCCTGCTCCACGAATTTGGTGTGCACGTCGCCGTTGATGAACTCCGGCCGATCCAGCATCTCCAGATGGAATTCCACCGTGGTTGGAATCCCGGTGACGGCACATTCATTCAGGGCCCGCTTCATTCGGGTCATGGCGTGGTCGCGGTCCTTGCCCCACACGATCAGCTTGCCGATCAGCGAGTCGTAGAAGGGCGGGATGTCGTAGCCCGTGTAGACGTGGCTGTCGACGCGCACACCCGGTCCGCCGGGGGGCAGCCATCCGGTGATGCGTCCGGGTGCGGGACGGAAGTTGTGCCGGGCATCCTCAGCGTTGATCCGGCATTCGATCGCATGGCCGTTGAGCTGGATGTCTTCCTGGCGCACGCTGATGGGTTCGCCACCGGCGATGCGCAACTGCTCAGCGATCAGATCCACACCCGTCACCATCTCAGTCACCGGATGCTCTACCTGGATCCGGGTGTTCATCTCCATGAAGTAGAAGCCGCCGCTGCGATCCAGCAGGAATTCCACCGTTCCGGCGCCCTCGTAATTGATGCTTCGGGCGGCAGCAACGGCGGCTTCGCCCATGCGGCGGCGCAGGTCGGGATCCAGGGCCGGGCTGGGGGCCTCCTCCAGCAGTTTCTGGTGACGGCGCTGAATCGAGCAGTCCCGTTCACCCAGGTGAACCACGTTGCCGTGGCGGTCGGCCAGAACCTGCACTTCCACGTGGCGGGGCCGATCGATGAATTTCTCCATGTAGAGGCCGGGGTTGCCGAAGGCGGCTTCCGCCTCCCCCTGGGCCGCTTTGTACAGACTCTCCAGCTGGCTGGCGTCCGGTACGAGGCGCATTCCGCGACCACCACCGCCAGCGGTGGCTTTGATCATCACGGGATAGCCCATTTCCTCGGCCAGGGCGGCCGCCTGGCTGGTGCTGCTGAGCAGACCCTCGCTGCCGGGCACCGTGGGAACACCCACCGATTGCATGGTCGATTTGGCGGTCGATTTGTCCCCCATCGAGCGAATCGCGTGGGGGGACGGCCCAACGAAGGTGAGGCCGTGATCACGGCACATCTCGGCGAACTTGTCGTTCTCCGCCAGGAAGCCGTAACCGGGATGGATGGCGTCAGCACCGCGGGAGGTGGCGGCCGCCAGGATGTTGGGAATGTTGAGGTAGCTCTTGCTGCTCAGGGCTTCGCCCACGCAGACCGCTTCATCGGCGAGCTGCACGTGCAGAGCGTCCTTATCGACGGAGCTGTACACCGCCACGGTGGCGATGCCGAGCTCGCGGCAGCTTCGAATGATCCGGAGGGCAATCTCGCCGCGGTTGGCGATCAGCACTTTGCCGATGGGCATCCCGCAGCATGTTCAGGCCTGACGCCGGATCGTATCAGCGCCGACCGAAGTTGCCGAGGAGCGAAGACCCCGCCCGGTATGATCTGACCTCGACATCACCCGAGCGGTGAAGTCGACCACGCGGATGTGGTGGAATTGGTAGACACGCACGTTTGAGGGGCGTGTGGCTTCGGCCTTGCGAGTTCAAGTCTCGCCATCCGCATTTTTTTCTTTGGCCCGTCCCCGCGCAGCAGAACCAGGACCGGTCGTTGTTCTTGTTTCGAACGGTCCCGGTGAACTGACCACCTGGGTTCGCCCCTTGGCGGAGCGGCTGCACGCCAGCCTTCGTCTGCGCCCCCGGTCTCAGAGCGCACCAGCGTCCCTGCAGCTGGTGTTGGTGCCCTGCCCCAATGCCACGGGCCAGGAACGCGCGGCCGCAGAGCCCTGGGGCTTGTTCGATCGCATCGTGCCGGCAGGCCGCTTCTGGTCGCTGCTGCTGCGTCCCCAGCGCTATGGCCCATGGCCGCAGAAGGGTGTGGTGGTGTTCCTGGGCGGTGATCAGTTCTGGACTGTTCTGCTTTCGGCTCGTCTCGGCTACCGCCACATCACCTATGCCGAGTGGGTGGCGCGTTGGCCGGGCTGGAACGATCGGATTGCGGCGATGTCGGACGCGGTGCGGCGTCAGCTGCCGGTCCGTTACCAGCCCCGGTGCCGCGTGGTCGGTGATCTGATGGCGGATCTGTCGTCCTTCGCTCGTCGCGAGGAGCCTCTCCCCGAGGGCCAGTGGGTGGCCCTGTTGCCGGGATCGAAGCCAGCCAAGTTGAGCGTCGGCATGCCGTTTCTGCTCGATACCGCCGATCGTTTGGCCCGATTGCAACCCGGATGCCGTTTTTTGCTGCCGCTGGCTCCCACCACCAGCGTTGATGAACTGCTGCGTTTCGCCGGCGCATCCAACCCGATTGCTGCCCGCTACAGCGCCACCGTTGCTTCGGTGGAGCAGGGGGAGTCGGTGACGGAGTTGGTGACGGGTGCGGGCACACGGATTCGTCTGCTGGAGCAGCATCCGGCCCATGGCCCCCTGAGCCAGTGCGCCCTGGCCCTGACCACGGTCGGCGCCAACACCGCCGAACTTGGCGCCCTTGCGGTGCCGATGATCGTGATTGTTCCCACCCAGCACCTGGAGGTGATGCAGGCCTGGGACGGCGGGCTGGGGCTGCTGGCGCGTCTGCCGGGTCTGCGGCGTCTGATCGGGGTTCTGCTGACCCTCTGGCGTTTGCGCAACAACGGGTTGATGGCCTGGCCCAACATCAGTGCAGGCCGTGCTGTGGTGCCGGAGCGGGTGGGGGCGATCACCCCGGAGGAGATTGCGAAGGAGGCCTGCGATTGGCTGAACGCCCCCGAGCGGCTTGAGGGCCAGCGCCAGGACCTCCAGGCGTTGCGGGGAGAACCCGGGGCGGTGGCCGCATTGGCCGCCGAGGTGAGGGGGTTGCTTCCCCGAGAGCTCAACGCTTCCTAGGCTGCGCCCCACTCTGGTTCCGACGACCATGTCCCCGTCCAATCCGGTCGAACGCAGCGCCGAGGAGTGGAAGCAATCCCTGACGCCGGAGCAGTTCCAGGTGGCCCGCTGCGGCGGCACGGAGCGGGCTTTCACCGGGGCTTACTGGAACAACAAGGCCACGGGGATGTACCACTGCGTCTGCTGTGGTGCGCCGCTGTTCAGCTCTAAGACCAAGTTCGATTCGGGCACGGGTTGGCCCAGCTTCTGGGACGGTGTGAGTGCCGAGGCGATCACCACCAAAGAGGATCTGACCCACGGGATGGTGCGCACCGAAATCAACTGCGCTCAATGTGATGCCCACCTCGGCCACGTCTTCCCGGATGGTCCCGCGCCTACGGGCCAGCGTTACTGCGTCAACAGCGCATCGTTGAACTTCAAGGCGTCCTGAACACCGTTCAGCGCCTCAGGCCCGATCACCAGGGATCGTCGAGATCCTGGCTCCGGCGCTGGGGCGCTGCATCTTCCATCGGTTCCACATCCAGGGGTTCGCCCGACTGCTGAACCGCGCGGCGGGAGGCTGGCATGGCACGCCGCGGAGGCTGTTCCTCGTAGGCGGGCTGTTCCTCATAAGCAGGCTGCTGATCGAAGGGTGCGGGCTCGTTGTAGGTCTGTGCTCGCTCAGCCGGCCGCTCGTCGTAGCGGGCAGGTTCGGCGTAGCGCTGCTCGTCGTACCTCTGGGGCTCATCGAGGTAGCGGCGTTGCTGCATCGACTCCTGCCGCCGGTCCTCCAGCTCCACATATTCCAGTTCTGCATCAGCCTCAAACCGCTCGGCTTCTGAAGCCTGGAGACGCAGTTGCTCCTGCTCTTGGGGTTGTCCGGAGGTGAGCTGATTTTCCACGGGCACCAGGTTGACCCGGTAGCGCTCCCGCTCCTGTTCTTCCCAGCTGGGGCCACCGACGCCCAGTTTTTCCAGAACGCCGCTGTTTAGCTGTTTGAGCTTGTCTTCGGCACCTTCATAAACAATGATCCGGTCCGGCCCGCTGCTGACGATCTCCTCCACCGGCATTTCCCAGGTGCTCAGCACCCCTTCCCCCAGCAGGGGCACGCCAAGGGCGCCCATCACCAGGGTGGTGAGCTCGCCGGTCTCGATGTCGAAGGCGAAGCCGAGCACCCGCCCCAGCTGTTCGCCGGACTCGGTGATCACCTGGCAGTTGATCACCCGGCTGTAGCGCTCAGGGTTGAAGTTCTCACTCAGGGAGTCGGCCGAATCCACCAGGATCACGTCGCCCACCTGACGGATCCGGTCCAGTGGCATCCAGCGCGGCAGGCCGGGCAGGAAACGGGTCAGGGGGTTGTCCCGCAGCCCCACAGCCACCACTTCACGGCGGTCGATATCGACGATCACTTCACCCACCACCCCAAGACGGCGGCCGGTGTCACGGGTGATCACCTGGGTGCCCATCAGTTCGGAGCGCAACCAGAGGCGATCGCTGGGTACGCCAGTGGTGATGGCGTCGTTTGGGGTAGGGGTCGGGGTCAAGCGCGGGCCCTCGGCCATGGACATTCAAACCATTGTGGCGCAGGGGTTCCGCCTGTCACGTTCAGATTGCACAGCGCAAACTCCGATCGTTCAGGCGGCATCGGGCAAACCCACCACCTGGGTGTGGGCGCCGCGGGCCTGGGTTACCCCGATCGTGCGCTGGGCTGCGCCGATCATCGGGCGGCGGTGGCTGACCACCATGAACTGGGCTGCCTCGGCTTGACGGGCGATCAGAGCCGCCAGGCGCTCCACATTGACGCCGTCGAGGAAGCTGTCCACCTCATCGAGGGCATAGAACGGCGACGGCCGGAAGCGCTGCAGGGCGAACAGGAAGCTCAAGGCGGTGAGTGATTTCTCTCCCCCCGACATCGAGGCCAGGCGCCGCACGGTTTTGCCTTTGGGATGGGCCACCAGGGTGAGGCCACCTTCCAATGGCTCCTCCGGGTTCTCCAGTTGCAGGTGGCCATCACCATCGGAGAGCGAGGCAAAGATCTCGCGGAAATGGCCATCCACGGCGGTGAAGGCTTCCATGAAGGCGTCCTGGCGCAGGGTGGCCACGGTTTCGATCCGCAGCAGTAGTTCCTCCCGCTCGCTGTTGAGCACGTCGAGCCGTTCGTTGAGTTCGTTGAGCCGCTCTTCGAGGGCCTCGAGTTCCTCCAGCGCCAGCATGTTCACGGGCTCCAGCGCTTCCATGCGTTGCTGGATGGCCTGAAGATCGGTCTGCAAGGCTTCCAAGCCCGCCAGCCGCAGGGCTTCCGGGATCTCCGGCCTCGGGTCCGGCAGGGCCTGTTCCATCTCCTGCAGGCGCAACGCACCGCTGCGCTGTTCTTCAATCAATCCTTCACGGTCTTCCTTGAGCCGCTCCAGATTCCATTCAGCCTGCTGCAGGGCCTGACGCTGGCGGCCCACCTCGGCTTCCGCGGCGTCCCGGGCCCGGCGTTGGCTGCCGAAGCGCTCCTGCAGGTCGGTCTGCTGCTGCTCGAGCTCTTTGCGCTTCTCCTGGAGGTCGCTCTGCTGCTGGCGCCAGGCCCCATGGGCACTGGCGAGGGCCTTCACCGCCTCCTGCAAGCGGGTTTCTTCGGCGGCCAGAGCCTTTTCTTGATCCCCCAGGCGTTCGATCGCCAGCTGCCGCTCGCGGCGGGCATTCAGCAGCTGGTCGCGTTCGCGGCGGGCCGCCTCCAGCCGTTGGTCGGCGGCTTCCTGTTCCGTCTGAAGTTGGGCCCAGGCGGCTGCATCGTCGTTGTTGCCGCTGTTGCGCTCCGCCTCATCCAAGGCCTGTAGTTCCGCGGTGAGTGGGGTGAGTGCAGTGCTGATGGCTTCGAGCCGCTGCTGTTGCTCGGTCTGGTCCTGCTGCAATTTGCTGAGCCGTTCGGCCCGCTGGCGGCTGCGCTCGAGCAGGGGGCCGTGGTTGCGCCGGGCGGCATTGCGCTCGGCGATCAAGGCCGCCTGTTGCTTTTCCAGTTCGCGCAGCTGGGGTTTCTGCTGTTCGATCAGTTGGGCCAGCTTCGACTCCTCCCGCCGGCAGGCCACCAGGGATTCCCCCAGTTCCAACAGGCGCCGCCGCAGGGGTTCAGCTTCGTCCTGATCGCTGCTGCGGCCGAAGCTGAGGCTGCTGCTGCGCTGGGAGAAACTGCCGCCGGTCATGGCGCCGCTCTTCTCCAGAAGCTCCCCATCCAGGGTCACCGCCCGGGAGCGACCCAGTTGTTGACGGGCGCTGGCCAGGTCGGAGAACACAAGAGTGTCGCCGAAGACGTAGGCAAACACCTGGTCATAGACCGGTTCGAAGCGCACCAGTTCAACGGCCCGGCCGATCAGGCCGGCACCGCTGTCCCCACCGGGGCGTGCACCCCGGGCAAAGGCGGCTGAAGAGCCCCCGCCCCCTGGCGCGCGGATCTTGTTCAGGGGCAGGAAGGTGAGCCGGCCAGCGCGGCGGCTCTTGAGCAGTTCGATGGCGCGGGCGGCGATGCGATCGTCGTCGACCACCACCTGGCCGAGACGGGCCCCCGCGGCCACTTCCAGGGCGAGGCGATGGCGATCCTCCACCTCTCCCAGCTGGGCCACAGGGCCGTGGATGCCATCGAGGCCGGCCTCCAGCAGCAGGCGCAGGGCTCCGGTGCCGCGGCTTTCCTGAAGGGCATCCCGCCGGCTCTCCAGCCGAGCGATCTCCCGTTCCAAGCGGGTCTGCTCCTGCTCCAGCCGGCTGCGGGTGCGCTGTTGGATGGCCAGTGATTCGGCGGTCTGCTGGAGCTCCTGTTTGCCGTCGGCAATGGCTTGCAGCAGGGTTTGCCAGGTCTCCTCCAGGGTTGCGAGCTGTTGCTGCACGGCGTCGCCGTCGGCGCCGTCCTGGTGCTGCTCCTGGGTGAGCTCTTCCAGCCGTTCCCGTTCCTGGCGCAGCCGTTCCTGCAACTGCTGCTGCTCCTCCAGTAGGGGAGCGACGCTGCTTTGCAACTCCTGCCGGCGACCGCTGCGGCGCTTCTGTTCCTCCACCCAGGCGCCGGAGCGGCCCGCCACATCCGCCAGCCGGCGGCGGGACATTTCCACCGCGGCTTCAGCGGCCCGGCAGTTGTCTTCGGCGGCGCTGAGGGCGTCCTGATGGGGATCGCGTTCCAGTTCCCGTGATTGCAGCTGCCACTGCTGGCGACGGGTGGCGAGGTCATGGCGCTGCGCCTGCAGTTTCTGGCCTTCGTCCTGGTGGAGGCTTGCCTGGCGCTCCAGTTCACGGCTGCTGGTGTCGAGGCCAGCCAGTTCTGCCTGGACGGCCAGCAGCTGGTCTTCCCCCAGGGCCTTCACCTGCTCCTGGAGCAAGTCCAGTTCGGCCACGGCCTTGTTCAGCTGCTCTCGGCCGCTGGCAATGGCCGCGGCGTCCCTCTGTTCCTGGGCTTCCAGCGCCTGTTGGCGCGTGGCCAGATCCTTGAGGGCCTGCTGGGCGGCTTCGTAGGCCAGCACCATCTCCTGGCGGCGTCCCAGTTGCAGCCGTTCCCGCAAGTCCTGGTATTGCCGGGCCTTGGCGCAGTCCTTCTCCAACCGTTGGCGGCTGGCCAGCAGTTCCTGCTCAATGATCCGGCAGCGCTCCTGGCGCTCCTGCACGTCATCGAGCTTGCGGCGGGTCTGTTCGATCCGGGTGTCGAACAGGGCAACACCAGCCAGTTCATCGATCAGGCCGCGGCGATCGCGGTTGCTCATCGAGACGATGCGGGTGACGTCCCCCTGCATCACCACGTTGCTGCCCTCGGGATCAATCCGAAGGCGGCGCAGCTGGGTCTGCAGCTGCTGCAGGTTGCAGGGCACCCCGTCGGCGCTGTAGCTGGAGCTGTAGGAGCCCCCCGGCATCACCCGCAGTTTGCGGGTCACCGTCCATTCCGTTTGTCCCGGTTGAATCCAGGGCCCCTCCGCTGGTGCCTCCAGGCCTTCCTCGGCGGCATCGGGTGTCCAGTCGCTCAGGTCAAAGCGGACGCTGACGATTGTTTCAGCGGCCTTGCCGGCCTTGAGCATGCCGCTGTTGACCAGGTCCGGCAGGCGGTCAGCCCGCATGCCACGACTGGTGGCCAAGCCCAGGCAGAATAGAACGCCATCAAGGATGTTGCTTTTGCCGGAGCCATTGGGTCCGGTCACGACGGTGAATCCCTCTTCAAGAGGGATCGTCATCGCTCCGCCGAACGACTTGAAGTGCGTCAGCCCAACCTGATTGATATGAACCAACAGGATCTGGGGCTGTCAGCGAGTCGAAATTAGCGGAACCCACGAAAAGCTCAAGGGTTCGATAAGGAGCAGTGCCCGGAATTGATGCGCAGGCAGCCGTGGAGGTCGCCTTCGAGCTGCAGAGTGACGTCTGCATCCGTGGCGTTGGGGAGCACTCCGCTGTAGCTGCCGGCATGGATGCGTTCGGCCCAGCCCCGATTGCCCGAAACGGCAGCACTGCGGGGTTCCAGCCAGACCTTTCGATGGGCAGGCAGGGGAACTGCTGGTTGGGCTGCTGCGTTGAGCTGCGGCACTGTGGCCAGTCGCCAAGTTCGGCAGCTGTCCCCGTCCTCCAGCAGCAGATCGATGTGGCATCCGCTGGGGTCGTCCGGTGCTCCGGTGTGACGCAGCAGGGCGTATCGCGGCAAAGACTTTCCCTCAGCCTTCAGTCTCCCTACCCTTCTAAAGCGTCCTGCCAACGGTCTTCATGGCCTCGCCATCGCCGCAGTCCAACGGCAGATTCGAGCACCACTTCCGTGAGCGCTTTGAAAGCCTGCTGCCGACGATCCAGGAGCGCTGGCCGGATCTTGCTGAGCACACCCTTGAAGCCACACGGGGGAGTGTGGATGAGTTGGTTCGTTTGATTGAACAGAACACAGGCCTGACGCCCCAAGGGGTTCGGGAGCAACTGGAGGAGCTTCTCCACAGCGTCGGTGATCGCAGCCGCGACTGGGCCGACAGCCTGGATCCCCTCGAAGAGCAACTGGAACAGTTGCTGGATGAGTTGAACAGCACCCTGCGGCCGAAGATCGAGGCGCCTGTGCGCCAGCGACCGCTGCTGGCTGTGGGTGTTGCTCTTGGTGTTGGGTTGCTGCTGGGCAGCATGCTTCGCGGGGGGCGGCGTTCCTGATGGCCGATCAGAACTCTCCCCGTGGATTTGGAGCGGCAGCTCGGGTGACCGCACTGGCGGCGTCAGTGATGGATCTGCACGTGCGGATTGCCCTGCAGGAAGTGGATCGGGAAAAACGCCGACTGATCAGCGGTGGCTTGTTCCTCGCCATCGGAGGCACGGCCATGTTCCTGGCCTTGCTGGCGGGCGAAGCGTCGTTGCTGCTTTGGATTCAGGCCCAGTGGGATCTGGATTGGATCCGCGCACTGTTGAGCCTTGCTGTGGCCAACCTGGTACTTGCGGGCATCAGCTTGCGCATTGGCGGCCAGGTGCTGAAGGGTCCGTTCCTGCCTCAGACGTTGGAGGGACTGATGAAAACGGTGCGGGCAGTGATGGGACGGGTTTGAACGCCTTAATAAGGCGTTAAAGATGAGTTAAAATGGAAATAACGTTCAGGGAGAAGAGGTTTGGGTTGGCTGCATGCCCTGAATTTCTTTGACTTCAAGCCCTCTTCTCTTCGCGAATATTCTTCGAATCAAGATGTTGCTGATTCGGATACGTTGATGATTGTTGCTGGTCCTTGCGGATCAGGCAAGTCGACGCTCCTTCAGGCTGCTTATCGAGAAAAACTGCCTTTATTTGGGTCTGAGTTCGCCGAATGTTTTCGTAAGTCGTGCAGGGATAGAAGTTATCAAGAGCATGACGATTACAAGATGGCGTGGCGGAAGAAGTCTTTTTTTCAGGCCAGTCATGTGAAGTTGCTGGCTCGTGAGCCTTCATTGCCTCAATTTGTGTTGCTGCATGTGGATCTGTACCAGGTGTTGCGCGGAATTGACTCCTCCTATTGGCCCCGCTCTCTTCGGAAACGTGAGCTGCTGAAAGAAAGTCGGGGAGAGAAGGGGAATGGTGAACACCGCTTAAAAGCAAAGCTTGCCAAGCGTTCCATGGATCGTTTGCGATTGTCGTCTGAAAATGATCAGATGATGCGTGCCTATCTTCAGCACTCATTTTTCAAACGTTTCAGGCGCATTGTGGTGAATACAGTTCGTTGTGGGTATTCAGAGAATGCCCAGCAGTTGTCTGCACGGAAAACAAAGATGCGTGCAAAAGGTCCGGTCTCTCGGGTGCAGCCCCGATACAAGTATTTTTTGGCGCCAGACGCGATGGCTCAAGCCATTCACCACGAGTTGTATGCCTCTTGGGATCGGAACCTTTCGCTACTTGATCCCGCCGCCATCTTCACCACGCAGGTGTCTGAATCCGGGGATCTTTTGCTCAACGGTTCGCTGCTTGTTGCAGAGTGGAGCAAGCGTTTTCAGCGAATCTCATATTGAAGCCAGCGGCAATCGATGCCGCCGTTGCTGACAGGAATCCGCCGTGATGCTTTGAGCCGAAGCGCACCAGTGAGTTTGGGATTGCCGCTGAGCAGCCAAAGCTGCCAGCCGGAGGCTGCCTGGCGCACGTATTGCCCCAGGGCGCTGTACAGAGCATCGAGCTCCTGTTCGTCGCCGATGCGCTGGCCGTAGGGCGGGTTGCAAACCAACACCCCCGGCCCCTCCGGGAGGGGGTGATCGCTGAAAGTGCCCGTGCAGATGCGGATGACTCCACTCAGCCCAGCGGCTTCCACATTGGCCCGGGCCTGATCGGCAATGGTGGGATCTGCTTCGATCCCCAGGAGCTGGGGAAGGGTGAGGTCTCCCCTGCGCCGTTGCCGGGCGCGATCCACTTCCCTGTCCCAGAGCTCGGGCTGGAAATCGGCCCAGCCCTCGAGGGCAAAGTGGCGCTCCAACCCCGGGGCCTGCTGCAAGGCGGCCAGGGCCGCTTCGATCAGGAGCACCCCTGATCCACAGCAAGGGTCCACCAGTGGTTGGCTCCCATCCCAGCCGGTCAGGCGAACCAGTCCGGCGGCGAGATTCTCCTTTAACGGTGCAGCTCCCATGGCAGCCCTGTAGCCACGACGGTGCAAGCTGCCGCCACTGCCATCGAGGCTCAGCTGTGCTTTCCCGCGGCCGAGGTGCAGGTGCAGAGAGAGATCGGGGTCGTCGAGATCGATGGAGGAACGCTCCCCCCAAAGATCCCGTTGTGCGTCCACAAGGGCATTTTTGACCTGCAATGCCGTGAAATGACTGTGGTTCAGTCCTGGTGCTGTTCCGGTCACATCCACCCGGAAGGTCATCGAGGGATGCAGCCAGCGCTCCAAGTCGAGCGCTTCGCGGATGCCGTCATAGAGGTCGTCCCGGCCCTGGCAAGGGAAGCGTGCCACCTGGCGCAACAGCCTGAAGGGCAGTCGAGCTTGAAGGTGCAGCCGGTAGAGGCAGGCCATGTCTGCTTGGAAGCTGACGGCACGCCTGCCGGGCCTCACGGCATGGGCACCAAGGGCGCTGAGCTCTTCTCCAGCGGCTGCTTCCAGGCCCTGTGGCACAACTGCAACCGCGGATATCCGGTTTGTTCGACCCAAGGGAGTTGTGCTCCAGGCCACCACTCCTGTCAGAATGACAGGGTTCGGCTTCGTCGGACTAGGTGATCCACACCAGTGTTTCGGACAGCGGTTCGATTCCGCTCAGCTCCATTCCCCCTCACGGGGCTGCAATGGTTTCGACGGGGCATGAGGAGGGTGACTGAAGCCTGCTCGGTGAGAGCAAACCCGTAACTGCGAACAACATCGTTCGTTTCTCCCGTCAAGCAGCCCCTGTTGCTGCCTGACCCTTTAAGGGAGATGGGGTGAAGTCAGCCTTATCACCCAAATGACTCATGGGGGCTGGAAGGCCCCTCAAACCATTCCACCGCAAGGGAAGATGGCATTACGCCACTTCCCAAAAATCGCGGTGATGCCATTCCTGATGCCAACATCCCGCCTGTCCTGGCGGGCATGGATAAGGCGGAGGCCCTGGCGTACGTCAGCCGCCTCTTCGATGCCGCCCAGGCCGGTGCCGTGCTCTGGGGGGACAAGCTCCTCCTGAAGCGATACCTGGCCCAGTGCTCCCGCACCGGTTCAGCCGAGACCCAGGCGGGCTATCGGCGAGAGCTGCGGCACCTCACCCGCTGGCGGAATCAGCACCACCCACACCTGCATCTGCGAGAGCTGGATCCTGCGCTTGTGGATGACTGGGTGTCCTCCCTGCGGGAACAAGTTGCCGCTGGCCTGATGAAGCCGCGGACCTACAACCGCCGGATCGCTGCCGTCAGCTCTCTGTACCGATGGGCGTCGGAGCCCACGCGGTCAGCAGTGACCGGCATCCCCCGGAATCCGATGCCGCGCCGCGCCACTTACGTGGTCCCGAAGCTGGCCAAGCCGATGTCGGAGGACGATCTCGGCATGGTGCTGGCCGCCATCGCCAGAGCTGCCGCCACCAGCACCACCGCACGCCGTGACTTCGTGATGGTGAAGGGCAGCTACCTCCTGGGATGCCGGGTTTCTGAGCTGTGCCGCTTGCAGTGGAAGGACATCGAGCCGCTAGAGGGCGCAGGCCAGGTCCACCTCCTCGGCAAGGGCAGCAAGCCCCGCACCGTCCGCATCAGCACCACCACGCTGGAGCTGTTCGAGTCCCTGGGCCGCGGCGCTCCTGAGGACTGGCTCTTTCCAAGTAATAAAGGGAATGGGCCATTGACCCGGCAGGGGGTGGCCGCTCGCATGGCCAGATGGGGAAAGGCTGCCGACGTGCACCTCTACCCGCACCGTTGCCGCCACACCCATGCCACTCATGCAATTCGGCGGGGGGTGGACGTTTTCACGCTCTCGGCGACGCTCGGCCACAGCTCGACGGGAACCACGTCTAATTACGTTCTTGCTGAGCCTGGTGAGAGTTCATCTCTCCGGCTGGGTTAACGGTCCTTTCTGAGTCCGGCCCCGGCCTGGCGGTTGTAACAATCAAAACTGTGATTACGTCAACAGTTGTTGTTAGTTGCCTCTGCTTATTTATTCACGCGACCGTTCGGTCGCCCGCTGTAATAATCGGGCAATAAAAAAGGGGACGGCTTTGGAAGCCAGCACCCTTTTTTATTGGCTGCCAGGGCGTCCCTCGCTTCTTTATTTTACCAGTAATGTCTGATTTTTATGTAGTTTTGTTGAATAGAATACATCTGCTAAATGAATGATTTTTTTCACGCTCTTGCACGTTGCAACTGTGCTTTCTTCTGTTCACCGGCGCTACCCGGAGACGTTGCCCGACGTATTGCCGTTGTTCGCCGGGATCGTGTTACTGACCCATCGCGAACTGATCACCCACCTGCTCAATACGGAACCTGATTGGCCATGGCAAAAGCCAACGCAGAAGCGACTGCCGAGCGAGTCGATCACCTCCAGGGAATGATCTTGTCCGGGCAGCCCAACACCGCTTGTGTCGCATATGCGCGACAAACATGGGGGGTCTCCAGGGCGCAGGGCTACCGATTGCTCAAGAAAGCCTGGGCGCTGATAAAGGACGACATAGAGAAATCTGGAATCGACCGTCAGGAGCTGCTGAGTTGGTCAATCCAGATGCTGATGGCCGCGGCTGGTCAAGCGATGAAGCAAAACAACCCTGGAGCTGTGGTTGGCGCCATCCGTCAGCTAGATCACATGACGGGAACTGGCTACAACAGCCACCGCTCTGGCGGGATAAGACGTTGAGAGCACAAAAGCTGAAACTTGTCTAAGGGCCATCCGTTCAAGCACGACATCACTTGAGTGACTCGCAGGCTTCTCCATCGCCGTCACGATCGAGATAACGGTGGCCTTCAGCCAACAGCTGTTGAGCCTGTCTCCAAGAGCCAATGTCCTTGCAGCGGTACCTACGAGGACTGCCTGATGTACTTGCGCTGTTCCGTCTCCCCCGTCGGAGGTCCCAAGGCCGTGTGATGCCAGATGGCCCAACGGACCAGACACCGGTGCCCTGGCGCTGAGCTTCGTTCTCAAGCTGCAGGTATCTCTGTGAATCGCACTGACGGAGATACCGCCTATAAGCAAATGCCTGACCAGCCCCCACCATCAGCTGGTTCACATTCCCTCGACGGTTGAGCAATTCCGCCACGGTTCTGCCGTAGCGGTCCGTGGTTTGCACCCTCAACGTCACTTCAGAACCAACCGGAGTTAGTTGCTTCAGGAATGCCGTTGATCTGGGCCCCCATGGTCGCTGGGATGTCTCCGGTGCGTCGATGCATGCGAGGCGAACGGTGATTCGTCTGCTTCCTTCATGGACTCGAATCGTGTCGCCGTCCCCCACAGAAACCACCTGTGCAGCGTTGACGCTTGTAGTGAGGCATAAGGGGAGCAGCAGTGCAGAGACTGCTTTCATCTCATCCTTTCTCCGTTCTTGCCGCAGAGGCTTTCGCAGGGAACACCATCCTTGTCGCGATCGAGCCTTGAGTTCCCTGACCTGTAAGACCTAACCGCTTCCTCGCAGGAGCTGAAGGACTTGCATGTCTGGGCATTGGCTACAGGTGTAATCAGGACAGTTGCCGCCATGAGGATCGCAAAGTGCATCAGCTGGGTAGTCGCCTTATCCACTATTTAGTAACGACGAAATCCAGAGGTACCTCATCGGCCTGGACCACGCGGGTAAGACTCAAGCCAGTCATGTCCTGCCCATGACCCGCGACACCCGCATTGTCCTGTTGCTCATGGGGGAGCTGGTGGCTGCCCTACGCGCTAATGACTCTGACCTTTTCAAGAGTTGGCTGTATGGGGGTATCGAAGACTTTGGAGAGCCTGCGGTGACTGAGCTGCTGCTGGACTGGCTTGACCCGTTCCTGACAGTGGAAGAACAGGACAGGCTGCTGGGTTGGCATCTGGGGGTAAGCCTCTAGTCCTTTTGAGGGAGCTAGTGGTTTCTTGAAATCCCTCAAATGGGGGAGGTGATCTCCATCTGGAACGGAGATGGTCTGTTCAGGAGTCATAAGACTCTGAATTGATAAAAAATTTTCTTGAGAATAAAAATTTTCTGAAAGGTCTGGCAAGATGTTGCTACTCTCTGTCAAGAGTCAATTTTTCTAATTGTGAGCGTAAATCTATGAAGTTTTTCAGAACAGTGCTGCTTACCGCAACAGCTCTTGGCTTCGTAATTGCAAGTGCCTCCATGCTAACTGGCGAGGCCAATGCCAGGCCAAGAGATCCTCGTGAGAGGTGCACGTTTGATGCCGATAATCCTGATTGCGAAGAAGAGAGAGGTGTTAAACGCAACGAAAAAGGGGAGTACGAAGTCGAGATCACCGATTGGAAAGAACCCCCAAAGAGCATTCCTTGGTCGACAATCGTCACAATCAAGTCTCCTTTTGAAACCTACAAGGCGGTTTGGGATCAGGACTATAAGGGAAAAAGCTGTTTTATTAGCTGTGATTATTACTTTGGCTACACAAGTCGTTGGACTGGTGAATCACTGTCTGTCGCATTTTTTACCGATGGTCCTTACTCGGGAAAGATGTATCAAGACATCAAGGACGGCGTCGAGGTTCAAGTTAATGGACAAAGCTTCACGGTTTATGGGCATGGCGACGACATGATGATGCCGGCCAAGTTGCGCAAAGCAATTATGGCCACCCCTGTACCCAAGATCAGCTTGCGTCTGGAGGGAAGCAACAGCAGGATTTACAACATTGGTGAAGCGACAGCTAAAGCCATTCACATCATGGTTAAAGAGCATGCGCAGGAAGACTTAGCGCTGCCCAACCGTGGAGGTGTCATCACTCTTGCTGCGGCTATATCTGAATCCGAAAAAGTTCAGCCAGTCTTAACCCGCACTATTGTTGGCGTCGGCCAAATTAATACTCCAAAAGGTAAAGGTACTGGATTTTTGATCGATAGTTCAGGCTTGTTGCTTACCAATCGTCACGTTGTTGGGAGGTTCAAAGAAGTCGATGTTCAGTTCAATAATGGTGAAACGTATAAAGCTGACGTCATTGGTCGAACCGCTGATCTTGATGTTGCACTGCTAAAGCTTGACCGAAAGCCCAGTCGAGGGGTTGAGCCTTTGGCCATGTGCGTCAAACGTGATGCTTCTGTTGGGACTGACATTGTTGTTGTTGGTAACCCAATGGGACTGCGTGCTACGACAACTCGCGGAATTGTAAGTGCGGTTCGCAATGAAGATGGGGCTGCAATTTTGCAAATTGATGCTCCAGTCAATCCTGGCAATAGCGGCGGGCCAATCGTTAATTACAACGCTGAGGTGGTCGGCATTGTGACCTCGAAGTGGGTGGCCATGAATGTGGAGGGCATTGGCTTTGGTGTCAGTATCCCATCCGCGCTTGAAAGTCTTAACGTTGCAATCAAGCCTCAGATGCCAATGCCAAATGCTGAGGTTACTGCTTGTGGCAACTATGCGTTGTAAGGCTTCCTCGCAGATATGAGGGCCTTATTCAAATGCGCGACATGCAGCAGTGCAAAGAAATGCGGGACTACTTCTGGGAAAACGGCGGGAAAAAATCCGGTTCCTAAACTATGTGTCTGAGGGGTAAATGATTCAGAAATCCGGCCCCTTCGATTGGATCATTGCTGCGATGTTTCTCGGCACGGCAGCCGTGGCGTGCGTGCAGGTGTTGATCCACTTCGGCTCGCACCCTGTTGGTCTGACGCTGATATGCCTTGTCGGCGCAGGCTGCCTTTGGAGCTGGTTGCAGGATCAGCGCCGGAAATGAGGGGCGGCGCCCAAGCGCGTTGCAAAAACGGAGTTACGTCAATTATTTGCGAGTCGGCTTTTGGCAGTCGTATCCGAAGGCAAGCTCTTGTTCTTCCCCTTTCCATCCCGCGGCCACGGTTGGATAGCTCGTCGTACTTGCCTTGAGGCCAAAGGTCTTGAACGTCAATTCGCCTGTGCTGCGATCAATAGAAACCTCATTCCTTGTCCAATCGCCCCAGGAGCCATCCTCCTCAATTAATTGACCCCACTCATCTCCTAAGACGATCTTTCTCGGCGTCACTTTGCGGACTGCGTACTCGACCTCTTCGAGCTTTCCGTCTTCTACGAACTCAAAGACTGCTACATCCAGTTTTGGGTCGATGAACCATGTTTCATCTCCGGATTTATCTCCTCGAGTCCATGTGCATGTCATCTGGAACGGCTCATCCCCAGAAATGTCGGCAGCACCTCCGCAGGCCGCCAGGGTCAAGCAAGGGATGAGGGCAAGGAGTCTTTTCATGTCGTCAGTGTGGCGTCGTAATGGCCGTGCGCCACATCACAGCACCGGCGGTGCCGTCGTCCCCATCAGGGTCCCGACGCCAATCACCACCAGCACCAAAAGCAGCATCCACTTCATCGGAAAACCCCAAAAAAAAGCCCCCTGGTGGGGGAGCTGATACGTCCGAGTTCACATGGTGAGGACGGCAGGCGGTTGTGGATCAACAGGTCAGTGAGCCCTCACCGGCTTGACGTAAGTAACCGTCGCAATGGGGTTGCGACTGTCACTGGGGTTGCATCAAACGGCTGCCTTTGATGGCTGCGGTGGTCATGGTGGTGTTGCAAAAAAGAGATTGCGTAACCACCCGCACCAGCCATTTCTCCAACTCTTGAAGAAAGGGGTGAGGGGTAAATGGAGAGGAGTTGCTATTCCGGGCGGCACGGGTTCCAGAAGGCCCGGACCCACTTCTTGTTGATGCGGCGCCGGTCGTACTTCCACCCGTGGTTCGCCATCAGTTCCCTGATGCGCTGGGCGTTGTAGTTGTTCTGCCGTTCAGGGGCGATGTCCAGGAAGGAATAGATCTGATCCCGGCTGACGTAGGCGGCGGTGCCGTGCCGCTGGAACCATTCCCCCAGGAGGTCCGACCACGGATCGATGAGATCGAAGTCACTGTTCCTGGCGAGGATCGCGTCCATCTCTTCATCGGTGCTCCAGTACTGGAACCCGTTGCGGAACTCGGCGTAGGCCCGAGCCCAGATGGAGTCCCTGGCCGCCGCCACGCGCGCCACCGGCAACTTGTCGTCGCCGAGCGGGATCATCACGAAGCGGGAGCTGCCGGTGTTGTCCGACAGCGGAGATTTGTTGGTGGTCGCCCAGAACGTCGAGCGCCGCTGGATGGGCTCGGTGCCGGGAGCGTATTTACGCCGCACCAGATCCACCCGCCTGCTGAGGAAGGCTTTCAGCTTTTCGACCTGAGTCCGGCGTGTGATGCCGTTCAGCTCGTCCAGCTCCATCCCCCAGACGTGCTGCAACTTGGTCACGTCATCAATGTCCAGCGCCGGGGTGAGCCCGTCGCCGTAGAAGTCGTGCCCAAACAGCGCACGGCCCAGCTCGGTCTTGCCGATACCTTGGCCGCCTTGCAGCACCGGCGTCTGCCGAAGCTGGCAGCCGGGAGTCAGGACCCTGGCCACGGCGCCCACCAGATAGCGGGGCATGAACTGGTCGGCGATCTCATCGTCGATGCCGAACAGGAACCGTGAGAGGTGGTTCCAGTCCTCATCGGGCAGAGGGGCTGCCTTGAGATTGTGCAGATAGACCGCGACGGGATCGAACTCGTTTTCGTTGGCGAGTTCGATGAAGGCATCGCGGGCCATCTTTTGGCTCCACCGATATGGGCTCGGTGGCACCGACAGCCGGAGGTAGAGGTTCTCCGTCTGCGTGGGTGTTGCCTCGCGCCCGTTGATGTGAATCCCGCGGGTGCGGATGTTCAGCCGCGGCATTTCGCCGAGCTGCTCAGCCATGACCCTCAGGGCCTGGCCAGCCTCCACACGCTTTTGACGTAACTCCTGTTGCTCCTCGTGGATCCGGAACAGCGCGGCTTTGCCGACGGCTGTTTCTCGATCCCCGCAGTAGGCCCAGGTTTGCCCGCCTCTGACGATCGTCTCGCCTTTGGCCAACACCGGCGGCGACCACCGCTTGCCGTAGTGGCAGAGAGTCACCCTCCCGTCTTTGGTTTTGCGGCAGTCGGTTTCCGGCCTGAGGCAAATGTGGCAAGGCACGGCGTCCACCCATTCGCCGTTCTCCTCACTGGAGCGCCGGTGAGTGAAGGCCCCGGCGGAGTTGCCGGATTTGGTGTTGATCCCCTCCATCCAGAGAGACAGCCACTCCTGCGGAATCTCCTGAACGGCAGACGGCGACGAGCCATCGAGCCAGATGTACTCACCGCCGGAGGAGACGTGATCGCCCGCGACGATGCACTGGCCTGATCCCCAGAAGATCTCGATCTGTTCACCGTCGCCGGTGCGGATGATTGTTTTCCCGGGGAGGTCTGGCCATGGCTCCGGCTTGCGGAACGCGACCTTCAGTCGTTCAGGGTCTGTGGTCCTGCCGATCTTCCAGGTCTTGGCCTGGGCGGGATCGCAGTTCTTTTGGGCGCCGTACTCGACAGCCGTGTGGCCGTCGAAGTCGAAGATCACCAGCCCATTGGTGGCGCGGGGTTCCAGGCGGATCCCGACGCACTTGAGCTTCGGGTTCTTCCCGAACTCGTTGATGAGTTCAAGAGGCTCCCAGCTTTCGTTTTGCCAGTTCGAGACCAGCGGAGCTTTGCCTGAGTCCCCCGCGCCACATGGGAGCAGCGGGAGGTGCTGGTCATTGTTGTCCAGCAATTCGTAGATGCTTTCGGCCCAGCCGAAAGGGTTGTTCGGGTTTGACAAGGGACGCACCTCCTCAAACCGAAATCGGTGCTGAGGACCTGCCGAAAGTTTCAACCTCCGAGCTGGTCTCACCACGCTTGAACGACCACAGCGATTGTTGAGCGACCCCGAGGTCCCACAGCAACTTCCGTCGGCCAAGACCGAGGTAGATGTAATCGCGGCGTTCCTTGAACGGCCCCTCGTCCCCCATCCGCTTGTAGCGAAGGACTGTCTCGGGGCTGGCCTGAATGAATTTGGCTAATTCAGCCGTTGTGGCTGTTGGCGACGCGTTGTCGCGAGTGGACGCAATGTCCATTGCTCTGTTGACGTCCCGATCCCGTGGACTTGTCTCGGTTGGCCTTCTCCAACGCCACCCACTTCTGAACGATTCGCCAGAAGTGCAGACGCTGGGCACGGGTTAGGCGCTCAGCGTTTTGTGGCAAGTCATGGCCGCCTTTGAACACCAGCACCACGCCTTTATCGCCGAAGCGAACGTGGCACCGCTGCCAGCGCGGTTCTGAAACGTCCCAACCAGCCCGGAAGGCAAGGTTCACGAAGTGAACAAACTTCTCCCGATGCGGTTCAAGCCATGCGGGGAGCTTTACGCCCTCCGTCCCGTGGATGGGGCGAAGGTGTCTTCCGGTGGGGGCGTTGAGGGTGGTCACCCGAAACGGTGGAATCAGGGTGGATGGGAATCACCCGCCGAAGCGGTTTAGCGGTGACAACTGGCCGCATGTGTTCCTGTCCGAGGGCAACGTAACACCACTGGAGTGGTCTGACAGCAATCAACGCTGCGGTTACCACTACAGGTGGTGTCAGGGCAGCGGGATCGTGCCGGTCTCTGCTGCGAAGTCGCGGGTCCTGATCCCCAGGGTCATGGTCCGATAGCTGCGCATGTGCACCGCTTCGCTGTGGCCCATCGCGTCGCAGATCGACGCCACCGGCACTCCCTCGCGGTGGCAGCGGATCGAGTAGGTGTCCCGGAAGCTGTAGCCCCGCAACCACTCGCTGGGATCACGGTTGTCGTACTGCTCCACCAGCTCCGCCCAGAGGGTCTGAAACGCGCCGCTGGGCTTGCCGGTCGATCGTGACTTCCGGTGGATGTAGCAGTTCACTGCGCTCCCGGAGAGCTTGCGGACATCACCATCCCTGCCGGTGGGGAGCTGCAAGGTTCCGTCGGCCATCGCCTGCGCCAGGGGCCACACCACCGGCTGATCGTTGGCGTCGCGGACGTACATCGCCTCCAGGAAGCGGGGCTCGGTTTCCTCTTCGCCGCCGGTCTTCCGGTAGTTGCACCAGATGGCTGGCTTGCCGGTCACCGGGTTGATCCGGCTGCTCAGGTGCTGAAGCTCGATGGGTCTTAAACCAAATTGCGTCAACAACCGGAACACGTTGCCCCACCTGACGTTTACCGAGTCGGCCAGCTCAATCAGGCGCAGCATCTCCAGGTCGTCCAGCACTGCTTTGAGCCTCGGCTTCGGTGCCTTAGGGATCAGCTCGTCCTTGTCGAACTCGGTGATGAGCCAGCTCGCTGGAGCCTTGTGCCGGGACACCGCGAATTGCATGAACAGGCCCAGGTAGCGCCCGCACTCCACCTTCATCGTGGGAGCCCCTTCCCAGTTCTTCAGGGCTGCCTTCAACAGGCTGTAGCCGTCGTGGGCCTTGCCGGTGTTGATGAGCTTCACGGCGTGGTCAATGAATGGCCGCCAGTTCTTCCGGAAGGTGTCGGCGCTGCACTTCTGCGACTGCTGCACCCGGGACGCCTCCATCGCATCGGCGATTTGTGCCCAGGTCTTGGCCGTCTCTTCGCCCACCAAATCGCTTGTTTGGTGAGCGGACCCGATCGCTCCCTTCAGAGTTTTCTCGCCGTTGTCCCACTCCCTGTAGACCGCTTCGATCCACCGGATGGCGTTGCGGTGGTGCTCCTCATCCCAGGTGTTGGGCCGCGGCAGGTAGGCGGTCTCTGCGGGGCGCCCACGCTCCCTGACGCGCAGCACGATCCGGTCACGGACTCGGGAGATGCTCCAGCCGTTCCAGGGCTCAGTTGTCTCGATCAGGCGCTGCTCCCAGCGGGGGCGCGAGTCATCCGGAGCCAATGGAGTGATGCCAAAAGTGATGCCAAAAAGATCCTATTCAGTCGTCCTCTGTCGTCAAGGGTTGCCAACAGATCAAGTCTCTGACTATGTTCTGCCCGTGATCGTTGTTTCCGTAAGGAAAGCAGTCAGTTGTATCACCCAAATGACTCATGGGGGCTGGAAGGCCCCCTCAAACATTGCCCCAACAGGCGTTTCAGTCATTACGACTGAAGGTGAAAATTCGGCTGACGACAAATCGACGACAAATCTGCCATCGGTCTTGGCAGGTATGGAGCGCCACGAAGCATTGGCGTTTGTCTCGAAGCTCTATGACCACGCCAGAGCTGGACACAGCGTCTGGGGCGACAAGTTGCTGCTGCGCAAATTCCTTGGGCAGTGCAGCCGCACCAACAGTGCTGAGACACGCAACGGCTACATGCGCGAGCTGCGGCATTTCACACGTTGGCGTGAAGCCAACTATCCCGATCTGCTGCTTCGACAGATTGATCCCCACGTCATGCAGCAGTGGGTTGATGACCTGCGGCAGCGTGTTGATGCCGGTGACCTGAAGCCCAACAGCTACAACCGCAGAATCTCAGCGGTGTCTGCTTTTTATCGTTGGGCATCGGAGCCAGCGCGTTGCACGACAACAGGTGTTCCGCGGAACCCAGTGCCACCGCGTTGCTTGCTGGCGGCACAGAAGACCACCAAATCAGTCAGCGAAGAAGACCTGGCAGCACTGCTATCAGTGATCGCACGATCATCTGTCGGCAACCTCAAAGCGCGCCGTGACTATGTGCTGGTCAAAGGCAGCTACCTGCTGGGGTGTCGCGTCAGCGAAATATCGAGGTTGAAATGGGGTGATGTTGAGCGTTTGAGCCATGGCGGCCAAATTCAACTGTTCGGCAAGGGTTCCAAATCAAGAGTGGTCCGCGTTAGCGGCGACACGATGGATTTGTTTGAGTCTCTGGGCCGCGGCGCACCATCCGATTTCATCTTTAAAGGGCAAAGGCCAGGAACTCAACTGACGCGACAAGCAATCGCGTTTTCAATGCGGAAGTGGGGCAAGCTCGCTGATCTTGATCTGCATCCACACCGTTTACGGCACAGCCACGCAACACACGCTGTGCGCCGTGGTGTTGATGTGTTCACCCTGCAGAGCACGTTGGGGCACGCATCTTCAGCCACCACCGGTCACTACGTTGCCGCCAACCCTGAAGACAGCAGTTCTTTGCGACTGGGCTAGAAGGATGGCCACAAACTTTTATCATCCCTTGCTTGTGGTCGCAGTTCTCTAAGGGGCATAATTATTAGTGAAAATAATTGATGACATTAATTGTGAGGAATGACCGTACTAGCTATTCGGATCTAAGCGAGGTTGTATTAAAGCTTTTGAGCCTCGATCAGGAGTTGGATAAAATGCTTTCGGAGTATCAGACAAGTCAGCGACGCTCTGAGATTGAAGACCTAAGAAGTTATTGCAAGCCAATAAACTTGTTAAGACCGTTTATATCGTCATTGCGTCAAAGCGGGCAAGAAATTGAGGTTGAAAAGGACTTGAGAGATAAAACGTTAGAAGATGATTTCTATAATTGCGAAGGTGTGGACTGGGAAATGGACCACCTTGAGGGTGTATCAAGAAATAGCAAGGGTATGGACGGTGGTCCGCATGAATGGCATAAAGATGAACAGCTTAAACGGTTCCCAATTGAGATATTTCATTGTCATGAAAGTGTTTATTCGTCATACTTCCATTTACTCAAGGTAGATGAGAATAGGCGTGATTTGTGGGAGTTTTGGTCTAATTTAATTGATTCAGATCCGGATCTATGGACTCGTGCAGAAAAAGCATTTTTCGAATGTCGAGAGGAGAGGCGAGCATTTTTAAATAATCTTCTATCTGCAATTCGAAATCCAAGTCTGGAAGGTGATGTCGAGGACTTTGCAGATGCAGTGGCTTCGTCATCGCATGGATTTATTTATTTTGTTCGAAATGGTGATCTCTGCAAAATAGGGATCACGGAGAACTTGTTAAGAAGGATGGAGGAGTTAAAGCCTGATGAGATTTTGAACGTTTTACGGTGTTCAAATTTTCGAGAGTTAGAAAAAGAGCTTCATTCACGCTTTAAGGGTGTTCGTTTGCCTCAGACTGAATATTTCAGATTATCTGAAGCAGAAATTCAGCAGGTTCATAGGCTAATGATTGAGCTGGCCACTTTTTAACGCAAGTGTTCTTACGTCCACTCACCGGCGATACCCCGACGCATTGCCCGTCGTGTTGCCGTTGTTCGCCGGGATCGTGCTCATCACCCACCGCGAACTGATCGCCCACCTGCTCAACACGGAGCCTGATTGGCCATGGCAAAAGCCAACGCCGAAGCCACTGCCGAGCGAGTCGATCACCTCCAGGGAATGATCCTGGCCGGTGAGCCCAATACCGCTTGTGTCGCATATGCGCGACAAGCATGGGGGGTCTCCAGGTCGCAGGGCTACCGGCTGATCAAGCGGGCATGGCGTCAGATCCATGACGACATCGAAGGTCCAGACCTCGACCGGCAAGAGATGTTGGCTTGGCGCGTTCAGACCTTGATCGAGACGGCTGGCCAGGCCAAAGCGCAACGGAACCCAGGAGCGGTGGTGGCCGCCATCCGCCAGCTCGATTGGGTGTGCGGGCTGGGGATCAACTCATCAGCCGGGCACAGAGTGCATCGCGCTCGGCTGTGACGTAACTGTCCTTACCGGTGGCCCGACGTCTCTTTTGGTCGCTGCCATCGCGTCATTTGGAACTTCACTGATCCCATCGCCTCCGCGATGGTGTCAACGGAAGTTCAGTCGCATGGATCTTCCATCCGATGGAGCGAAACCATTGGGCGCTGATAACACCACTGACTCCTCTGTCATGAGCGATGCGAGGAGTCAGATCAGCGTTTCGGTTGGTCAAAACATTTCGACGAGTCATTTGGCCACTGCCATCGCGTCATCTGAACTGCAGTGCACCCCCAGCCGGGGTGATGGTGTCCTCGGAGTCCCCAAGA
>NZ_UCND01000005.1:0-34586 GCF_900473895.1 Synechococcus sp. N32 | reverse complement strand
TCGAGGCCCGCGTGGGCGAACTGGAAGCAACCCAGTTCTCCACCACCACCAAGCTCAAGGCTAAAACCGTCTGGGTGGCTGGTGCAACGCGCGCCAAGGGTGACAACTACAACACCGGCGGCGAAAAGCGTGCCCGTGATGCTTATAACGCTGAGTACGGCGCCTTCTCCTTCAGCTACGACCTGCGTCTGGGCCTGAAGACCTCCTTCAGCGGCAAGGATCTGCTGTACACCCGTCTGCGCGCCGGCAACATGGGCGACAGCAGCGTGTGGGACGGCAACGGCGTCTCCCTGAACAAGCTCGACACCGCTGCCCCCGGCGGCAACACCGTCGAGATTGATCGCATCTACTACCGCTTCCCCCTCGGCGACAGCTTCACCATCCAGGCCGGTCCTCTGACCCGGAATACTGAGATGATGGGCTACAAGGCCAGCGCCTATGCCAAGGGCGGCAGCAAGGTCCTTGATTTCTTCGGTGGTTCCCTGGGTACCCCCGGCGTCTGGAACAAGGAGACCGGCGGTGGTTTCGGCGCCATCTACAGCAACAAGAAGCAAGTGGAGAAGGGCGATCCCTACTTCACCGTTGCTGCGAACTACGTTGCCGACTCCGGTGAGGCCAATGACAGCAACCCCAACACGGGTGGCTTCATGACCGACAACTCCGAAGCCAACATCACCACGCAGATTGCCTACGGCAACAAGCAGTGGGGCTTCGCTGGTGGTTACCGCTACGGCTAGTGTGGTGCCAAGTTCCGCACCGCCACTGAGTTCGCCGCTGGTGACAAGTTCGGCACTCCTTGCACCGTTGAAGTCAATGGTGAAGACGAGCGCACCAATGCTGATAGCCACAGCTGGTCTTTCCACGGCTTCTGGCGTCCTGAGGAGTCCGGCTGGATGCCCTCCATCAGCGCTGGTGTTGGTGCTTCGTACCTGAACGGCAACGACGATTGGGATGACAACACCACCAAGCGGGCCATGGCCAGCTGGATGGTGGGTCTGACCTGGAACGACGTCTTCATGGAAGGCAACGCTCTGGGTTATGCCGTGGGTCAGCCTCAGTTCGTTTTCGATGTCGACAACGACAGCAACGACGACTTCGTGGCTGATGGCGGTTACGCCATGGAGCTCTGGTACAGCTTCCAGGTCACCGACAACATCCAGATCACCCCAGCCATCTACTGGCTGATCCGTCCCTTCGGTGACGACACCCAGAACGTCAACGGCGACTACAAGTCCCTCGGCGTCTTCGGTGGCCTGGTTCAGACCACCTTCAAGTTCTGATCGCTTGGCCCGACTTCGGTTGGGCCTTCAGAACAACCTTCCTCACACACACACACACACACCAAGCCCTCCCATGCGGAGGGCTTTTTTTATGGTCGTTCTGCGGGCAAGCTGCAGCCATGAGCATTGCTCCTGACATCACGGCCTTGATTGGTGGCACGCCCCTCGTGCGGCTGAACCGATTGCCCCAGGCTTGCGGCTGCCAGGCCGAGATCCTGGCCAAGTTGGAGAGCTTCAATCCATCCGCCTCGGTCAAAGACCGCATTGCCAGCGCCATGGTGCTGGAGGCGGAGCAGGCCGGCACGATCGTTCCCGGTCGAACGGTGCTGGTGGAGCCCACCAGCGGTAACACCGGAATTGCCCTGGCCATGGTGGCGGCGGCCCGGGGGTACCGGTTGATTCTCACCATGCCGGACACCATGAGCACGGAGCGTCGCGCGATGTTGCGGGCTTACGGCGCCGAGTTGCAGCTCACCGACGGTGCCCAGGGCATGAATGGGGCCATCGCTTTGGCCAAGGAGTTGGTGGACGAGATTCCCAACGCCTTTCTGCTTCAGCAGTTCGACAACCCTGCCAATCCAGCCGTGCATGAACGCACCACGGCTGAAGAGATCTGGCGCGATACCGAGGGTCAGATCGATGCCTTTGTGGCGGGGGTGGGCACCGGTGGCACCATCACCGGCTGTGCCCGTCTTTTGAAACAACGCCAGCCGCAGCTGCAGGTGATTGCCGTTGAGCCCGAGGCCAGTGCTGTGCTGTCTGGGAAGCCCCCGGGGGCTCATCGCATCCAGGGCATTGGAGCTGGTTTTGTTCCTGCGGTGCTGGAACTCGATCGGATTGATTCGATCCTCACGGTGAGCGATGAGGAGGCCATGCAGGTGGGCCGGCGTCTGGCTCGGGAGGAGGGTCTGCTCTGCGGCATCAGCAGTGGCGCAGCCATGGCCGCTGCCCTTCGGGTGGGCCAGGACCCCGCCATGGCAGGCAAACGCCTGGTGGTGATGCTGGCTAGTTATGGCGAGCGCTACCTCACAACCCCGATGTTCAGTGCTGCTTCGCAGCTTCCCGCCCGGAGGGATGGTCAGCTGTGAGCGACCCCTACGCCGTGCTCGGTGTCAGCAGCACCGCCAGCAATGCTGAGATCAAGGCGGCCTACCGCCAGCTGGTGAAGCAGCACCATCCCGATGCCGGTGGCGATGACCAGCAGATGCTGGCCCTCAATGCCGCCTGGGAAGTTCTCGGGGATGCCGAGCGCCGTAAGGCGTTCGATCGCACGCGGCCCCAGCCGGGCCGAGCGGCATCGCCGACGGACCTGCGCCGGGCCAGCCGTGCCCACGATCGTGCTGTGGCCGCTGACGATGCCCTGGTGGAGTGGTTGCGGCGGGTTTACGCCCCGATCGACCGCATGCTCGGTGAGGTGATTAATCCCTTCCCCAAGCAACTGAAGGCACTGTCAGCAGACCCCTACGACGACGAGCTGATGGAGGCGTTCTGCAGCTATCTCGAGGCGAGCGGACGCCGGATGGACAAGGTCAAGCAACTGTTCCAGTCGTTGCCCACACCGGCCTCGGCCCGTGGCTTCGGGCTGAGCCTGTATCACTGTCTTTCGGAAGTGGAAGACGCTCTGGCCGAGCTGGAGCGTTACACCATGGGATACGTGGATGGATACCTCCACGATGGTCGCGAGATGCTGCGGGAGGCCAAACAACGCCGCAAGCGGCTCCAGGATGAACGGCGTCGCTTGGAGATCGTGTGAAGCAGCGCTGGCGTTTCTGGGCCTCGGTTGCCCTGATCTGGGTGCTCTCCACCCTGGTGGATCGGCTCTGGTGGACGCTCCAGACCGGCGTCCCCGCCTGGGATCAGGCTGATTACCTCAACAGCGCCATGGACCATGGCCGCGCCTTGGGCTTGCTTCCCGGTGGCGGGTGGCAGGGTTGGCAGGCGCTGCTGGATTTGTCTCCGAAGATTCCGCCTCTGGCCTCGCTGGTGAACGGCAGCGTGATGGCCCTGAGTGGTGATGCCCCGGAGCAAGCGGCCTGGAGCCTGAGTCTCTGGCACGGGTTGCTCCTGGTGGTGATGGCGGGTTGGGGGCGGCGGCTGCAAGGGGATGGCCTGGCCTTGATCGCCTGCCTGTTGGCGGCATTGACGCCGGCCTTTCTGGATCTGCGTACGGATTACGTGCTGGAGATGGCCCTGGTGGCCAGTTGCAGCCTGGCGATCTGGCGTCTCGGGGTCTGGTGTGACCCTCAGACTGGAGGGCGCTGGGGGCAGGCCTGGGGTTGCACCCTGGCAGCCATCGCTGCGGTGCTGGTGAAGCAAAGCGCCCTGCTGGTGCTTGTTCCTGCGGGACTCTGGGCTGCCGGAATCGCGTTGCGGCGCGGCGGCCCTTGGTTGCGTCAGGCTCTGCTGCTGCCCGTGCTCACGGCGGTCCTGATCGGCCCCTGGTTGCGTCACAACTGGATCACCAGCCTCGGGGGCACCAACCGGGCCGTGTTCGAGTCGGCGGCCCGGGAAGGGGATCCCGGCGTGTTCAGCCTGGCCAGTTGGCTGTGGTACCCGCGCCTGTTGCCGGAGCAGCTCGGCACGGTGCTTCTGGTGGTGGGCTTGTCCGGGCTGCTGCTTTGGTGCTGGCAGTGCCGGCAGCCCTCCACGGACCACGGCTGGTCCTGGCGCTGGCTCCTGATCAATCTGGTGGCGGCCTGGGTGCTCACCACGCTGAGCCCCAACAAAGGCGATCGCTACATCGCTCCCCTGCTGCCCTCCTTGCTTTTGCTCCTGGCCCGAGGCTGGTGGCAATGGGGCCATTGGTTCGAGGCCAGGCGTTCGAGGCTGGTGTGGCCCCTGTTCGGTGCTGGCCTGCTGGCCTGTGTGCCGGCGGGCTGGGCCCATCAGCTGCATCGCTTTGAAGACCGGCCCCGTGGCCCGGTGGAGGCGCTGGTGGAAGCCGCCGGCGGTGCGGATCCCAACAGGCCTCCTGCAACGTTGATCGTGGTGCCCAGCACCTCCGATCTCAACCAGCACAACGTCAGCTTCTACGGCCGTCGCCACGGGGGGCAGACCGTTGGCCGGCAGCTGGGGGGCAGCCACCAGGACCGTGGGCCTGTGCTGGCACGGACGGAATGGGTGGTGTTGGCGGAAGGGAACCAGGGATCGGTGCGCAAAGCGGCGCGAAAGCTGGATCAAGCCGTGCGCAGCAGCGGTGTGTTCGAGCTGGTGCATCAGTTTGAGCGCCCCAAGGGGGGGAGTTATTCCCTCTGGCGCCGCAGCGCGACGCGCCCGATTGCAGGCCCCTCTTTTGCGGAGCGCTTCCCCGAACTTGCCGCTGGCCTGGCGGCAGGGCCGGTGGGGCTGGATCCGGTGTTCGCTGCGGTGGGGCAGGAGCACATGCTCGATGGCCATTTCAGCTACCGGGAGCCGGTGCGTTCTGAGGCCTTGGCGGCGTTGGCGCAGGATCCCGAGGCCGAGAAACCGCGTTGGACCCTGGCGCTGCTGGCGGTGCTGGACAACCGCCCGGCGCAGGCAGCGGAGCAGTTTGAGGCGCTGCAACGGCTGTTGCCCGATAACCCCTGGCCAGCGGCCTACCGCAGTGTGGTCAACCTGGCGGGGTGGAACCCCTGGCAGGCCGCCGCCGCTGCGGATGGGGCCAGCGTTTCGAATCCTGTGCTGGCGGCGCTGGGGGATCTCAGCGGTGTGCTCTCTGGTGCTGTTTGGCGCATCCCCGCCGCCATTACGTCAGTTCCAGCGGCCGTCACAGCCGTGGAGGAGGCCCTGGAGCCTGCCTCCAACCAAGAGCAGGATCAGGAGCAGGCTTCCAGCTGATCCATCCGCAGCCACACATCGGGCACCGGACGGTTCCAGCGCACCTGGCCGTAGTCCCCTTTCACCACCAGCAGCTCGCCGGGACCTTCAAAGATGTAGTCGGGTGCTGTGGGATCGCTGGCTCCAGCCTCAAGGCTGGAGCTGTAGGCGGCTCTGTTCACTTTGACCAAGGCACCTTTGCGCAGCGCAGCAGGCTTGGCCTTGGCGGGGGCAGCGGCGTCGGATTCGGCCATGACAGGGGAAGGTGATGGCACCAGGCTAAAACCAATCGCCCACGAACCCCCTTAGCCTCCCAGCCGCACCACCCTCGCTTTCATGCGTCTGCTGCTGTTTGGCTGCACAGGTTTTGTTGGCCGTGAGCTCCTGCCGCTCCTGCTTCAGGCCGGGCACCAGCTCACAGTGGTGAGCCGCCGGTTGGCCCGCGGCTACGACGCTGAACGGGCGGATGGGCGACTGATCTGGATGCAGTTCGACCCTGCCAGCAGCAGCACCTGGACCGATGCCGGCCTGTTGGACGCCCTGAATCAGGCCGATGCAGTGGTCAACCTGGCGGGGGAACCGATTGCCGAGAAGCGTTGGACCCCGACCCACCGGCAGCTGCTCGAAACCAGCCGTCTGGAAACGACCTCTCAGTTGGTGAAGGCGATCGAGGCCTGTGCAACGCCACCGAAGGTGCTGGTGAATGCCTCAGCCATCGGCTTCTACGGCTCCAGCCTGGACAAGCGTTTTCTTGAATCGAGCACCCCTGGCGACGACTTCCTTGCGAGCTTGTGTGAGCGCTGGGAAGCGGCGGCTGAGGCGGTGCCTTCCGCTGTACGGCAGGTCACCCTGCGGATCGGCATTGTGCTGGCGGCCGACGGCGGTGCACTCGGAAAAATGCTTCCTGTGTTCCGCACAGGGTTTGGCGGTCCGATCGGCAGTGGCCGGCAATGGATGAGCTGGATCCACCGCACTGACCTCTGCGCCCTGATCCTTCAATCCCTCACGGACGAGAGCTGGAGTGGCGTGATCAATGCCGTGGCTCCTGAGCCCGTCTCGATGACGGCCTTCTGCAAGCAGCTGGGGCGCAGCCTGGGCCGTCCGAGTTTGTTGCCAGTGCCCGCTCCAGTGCTTCAGGTGCTTCTGGGGGACGGCGCCAAGGTGGTGTTGGAGGGCCAGCAGGTTGCCTCGGAGCGGCTTGACGCTCTGAACTTCAGCTTCCGCTATCCCGATCTGGCTTCAGCACTCGCCGCTGCCACCAGCTGAAGATGCCACTCACCAGCGCGGCCATGATCAACAGGCTGATGGCTGGGGCGAACAGGGGTTGCCACAGCAGCTGAACCTGGTCCATCAGCCAGTCATGGCCTTGGCCCTGTTGCACCACGGCAACGGCAAAGACCCCTGCGCCGATAAACACCAGCAGCACATTCACCATCAGCAGGCGGTCGAGCCAGCGTTTCCAGGCCGGTTCTGGCGGGGCACTCATGCAAGCAGTGCGCAAATGGCTGCCGCCATTCTCGGGCCTCCACCAGCTTTCCCGAGGCGTGATTTGGCCTCCTCTTGGCATTGCTGTTGCAAGTCAGGATCCTGTCGCGCACGATCCAGCAGAGCCATGGCCAGCTCTGCTGTTCCCTCCAAGGCCTCACGGCTGCCACTCTCTCCGTCGGCACAGAACACAGTGGGGCCCAGCAGGCGCCGTTGGGCCTCGGCGAATGCTGCTGTGAATTGAGGCCCCTGGCCCGGCAGCTGCAGCACCGGTTTGGCCAGGCCAACGGCTTGCTCGATGGCGGTACCTGCCATGCCGATCACCAGATCGCTGTGCTGCAGCACGGCACGGAAGGCCCCGCGGCGAACGTTGATCCCCCAGGCCCCCTCGCGCTCCAGCACGCCGTTTTTCAAGTGCCAACCGCATCGTTCGCTCAGCCGCCGCAAGCTGTCGTCATCGAGGCTGGGCACCAGGGCCAGATCGACGTTGCAGCGAACTGTGTTGGGCAGCAGCTCGATCAGCCGCAGCAACAGCTGAAGGTTCTGTTCCAGTTCCGGTCGGCGGCTGCCGGGCAGCAGACCGATGCGTGGCGTGCTGCTAGGCGGCGGGGTGGCCGCTGTGAGCACCGAATCCATGAACGGATTGCCTAGGAAGGTCACCGGCCGCTGCAGTTGTCTGCTGAGGTCTTCGGCGGTGCGTTGATCGCGGCTGTACACCGCTTTGAAGCGGCGGCTTTTCAACAGAGCAGCGCAGGGCCAGGGCAGGCGCAGCGTCCCTTCGTAGTGGCTGGAGTAGGCCACCAGGTAGGTCGCCACAGGCCGTTGGCTCAGCCATGCCGCGATCACGGGAATCACGTCCCCCACCACCAGGATCAGATCAAAGCGATGCCGGTGGCGCAGCAGACGCACCAGGCGTCGGAGCAAATACAGCACTTGCCCTTGGGCGATCTCGGTGAGGCGGCCGCGAAGGCTGGTGTAGCCGATGCCGCCAGTGCTGAATTCATGGCTGCGTCCCAGCAGCGGCACGCCGGCTTTTTGGTAGGCGCTGCCAAGGCCCACCAGCGGAAGAGCCTGCACGTTGTGGCCCTGCTGCTGAAGCTCCTGGGCTAGCAGGGCGCCGGAGATGTCTTCACCGTGGCCATTGCTCAGCAGCAGGATGCGTGCCATCGCCGGGCTGCCCATCACCACATCCAGGTGCTCGGATCCGGTATGCCGTTGGCGTGCCTGGCCAATTGCAACCGCCGCGCTTCGCTGGCCAGGCGTTCCTGCCGCAATTGAGCCGAACGATCCGCTGGAGGCCGCACGCGAACCTGGGACGGCAGACGGGTGATGGTCCAGGTGGCTGTCATGCAGGGTTTGTCATGCAGTGGCTGTCAGGCAGAGCGTCCGTTGTGATCAGAGCTCAAGCCAGGCTTTCACTTTCTCGAGGGCCTTCCAGCCGGGTTTGCGTTCAAGCCCGTCGGCGATCGAGGCCTTGAGTTCGCCGGACACCTCTGGGGCCAGGGTCATCACCTGCTGGACCACCTGGATGTGGTCACGCACGCCCTTGGATTGGGTTTCCAGCAACGCCAGGCTCAGGTTGATCCTGGCCTGGGGGTCCTGGCCGTTGAGTCTCACAGCGAAACGTGCCGACCGCAGCGCCTCCTCTGGTTGGTCGCAAAGCAGCTGCAGCCAGGCCAGGCAGGTCCAGCCCGCCGATTGGCGAGGAGCGGCTTCAACGATGCGGGCGAAATCAGGGAGAACCTCTTCGGCCGCGGCGCCGGCCTGATATCGGGCCATGGCCTGCTCAAACAGGCTGTCCTGGGAAGTCTCCATCAATAGGGAGAGGGCAGTGATCTCCCCTCAGATTCCCACGTGGCTTCGCTCACACGGCGAAGGAACTGCCGCAGCCACAGGTCTGGCTGGCGTTGGGGTTGGTGAAGTTGAAGCCACCACCGATCAGAGCCGTGCTGAAGTCCAGCTGCATTCCGTAGATATAGAGCAGGCTTTTGGGATCACAGATCACCCGGAAGCTCTGACCGTCAGCCGCCATGTATTCGTAGGTCTCGTCGTCGTCGAGGGTGTCTGAGGCGGGCACGAAATCCATCGTGTAGCTCATGCCGCTGCAACCCCCGGACCTCACCCCGACGCGCAGCACCTGGTTCTGACCCTGTTCGCCACACAGCTTGGCCAGTTGCTGCATCGCCGGTTCGGTGATCAGGATGCCCTTGCCGTCTTTGGCGGTATGGGCCGGCGCGGTATCAGGGGTGGAAGTCATGGTCAACGCAGGCTCGCGCTCTCACTCTATGAACGCTCATACATAGAGTCGCCATAGTTGACCAGATCATGTGCGGGTCGCGATCGTTGGTTCCGGCCTCGCCGGCCTCTCCGCTGCAGTGGACCTCGTGGATGCGGGCCATGAGGTGAATCTCTACGAAGCCCGTCCCTTCATGGGCGGCAAGGTGGGTAGCTGGGTAGATGAGGGCGGTAACCACATCGAGATGGGGTTGCACGTCTTCTTCTTCAATTACGCCAACCTTTTCGCTCTGATGCGCAAGGTGGGAGCGTTCGAGAACCTTCTGCCGAAGCAGCACACACACCTGTTCGTAAACAAGGGGGGCGATCTGCGGGAGCTGGATTTCCGCTTCCCTATCGGCGCACCCTTCAATGGCCTCAAGGCCTTCTTCACCACACCGCAGCTCAGCTGGATCGACAAGCTGCGCAATGCCCTGGCCCTGGGCACGAGCCCGATCGTGCGGGGTCTGGTGGATTACGAGGGGGCGATGCGCACCATCCGAGCCCTCGACTCGGTCAGTTTCCAGGACTGGTTTGTGGGCCATGGCGGCAGCCCCGAAAGCATCCGGCGGATGTGGAATCCCATTGCCTATGCCCTGGGCTTCATCGACTGCGAGGCCATCTCCGCCCGCTGCATGCTCACCATCTTCATGATGTTTGCGGCCAAGACGGAAGCCTCCAAGCTCAATCTGCTGAAGGGATCACCCCATCGCTGGCTCACGGGTCCGATCCTCGACTACATCCAGCAGCGTGGAGGCAAGTTGCATCTGCGTCATCGGGTGAAGCAGGTGGACTACAGCGAGGGTGACTCCCCTGAGATCACTGGCCTGCAGCTGGGAACGCCCGAAGGAGACATTCGTGTTGAGGCTGACGCTTACCTGGCCGCCTGTGATGTGCCCGGGATTCAGAAACTGCTGCCCGAGGCCTGGAACCGTTACCCCCAGTTCAAGGCGATTCATCAGCTGGAGGCTGTACCCGTGGCCACGGTTCAGCTCCGCTACGACGGCTGGGTGACCGAGCTGGGAGATGCCCAGGAAGCCCAGCGCATGGATGTGGCGACACCCACGGGGCTCAACAACCTGCTGTACACGGCTGATGCCGATTTCAGCTGTTTTGCCGATCTGGCCCTGGCCAGCCCCGAGGATTACCGCAAGGAGGGAGAGGGCTCCCTGCTCCAATGCGTGCTCACCCCTGGTGATCCCTGGATTCCCAAGTCGGTGGATGAGATCGTGGCCCACACCGACCGTCAGGTGCGCGAGCTGTTCCCCTCGGCCCGCAATCTCAAGCTCACCTGGAGCAACGTTGTGAAACTGGCGCAGTCGTTGTACCGCGAAGCCCCTGGCATGGAGCCCTACCGCCCGGAGCAGCGCACACCGATCCGTAATTTCTTCCTGGCCGGCAGCTACACCCGCCAGGACTACATCGATTCGATGGAGGGGGCCACGATGAGCGGTCATCTGGCGGCGGCGGCCATCCTCGATCAGCCGGTGAAGCTGGCCACCAATGCGGCGGTGGCCTGATGGGACGCTGGCTCGAACACACGGTCACCTCCGAGGTGCAGGCCCCGGCCGCCAAGGTCTGGGAGGTCTGGAGTGATCTCGAAGCGATGCCCCGTTGGATGCGCTGGATTGAGTCGGTCAAACCCCTCGACGACCCTGATCTCACCGATTGGACTTTGGCGGCACAGGGCTTTCGCTTCAACTGGAAGGCCCGGATCACCCAGCGGGTTGAAGCCCAGCAACTGCACTGGGAATCAGTGGGTGGTCTGCCCACCAAGGGTGCTGTTCGCTTTTATCCCGAAGCCGACGACCGCACTGTGGTCAAGTTGAGCGTGACCTATGAATTGCCGAGGGTCTTGGCACCGCTTATGGAACCCAGCATCCTGGGGGGCATCGTGACCAAGGAGCTTCAGGCGAATCTTGACCGTTTCCGTGACCTGGTGGAAGCAGGCGGCTAAGCACTGGCTTGCCCCAGTTGCCGTGTTGGTGGTCGTGGGGGGCTGTGGTGGTGAAACGCCAACGGCTACGGCACTGCCTCCCGTTCCAGTGAAACCTGCGCCGCTTCCGGAAACGTCACCGCCGCCGGCCCCACCGATTGGCCTGACTCCTCTGCCTTCGGCTGAGGAGGTGCATCTGGCTGCCCCCGGCGGCCGGGCGGATCCCTTTGCTCCTCTTGTTAATGTGGAGGCTGAGGATGCTCAGGACCCCACGACTGGTGTTGCCCTGACTGGCGTTTTGTTGGTGGGAGATCAGAAACGAGCCATCGTGACCACCTCCAACGGCACTGGTGTGATCTGTGTAGGCGCTGATGGCCGCTGCGGCGCGGATGCTCCGCTGTTGCTGCCGACTGGATGGTCGGTGCTCAGTATTGATGTGGCGCGCGGTTGCATTCGCTTCGCGCTGAACGATGAGCCTCAGGATCCCTTCTGCATCGCCTGAGCGCAGGCTTCGGCTAACCCTTCGAGATCGTGGGGGTCGGCCTCAGCATCCACCCGGCCGAAGCATTGGCGGCAGCTGCGACTGGTCTGGGGGCCGATTGAAACCAGCTTCACCCCCTCCAACCGTTCAGCCCAGCCTGGACCGAAGCGCTGTTCCAGCAGCTGCGCGGTGTGCTCCGCTGTTTTGCCGCTGCTGAAGGCGATGGCATCAACGTCACCTCCCTCCAGGGCGGTCGCTGTTGGCTCCGGCATCGTGGTGGGGCAGCCGGACTCATAGGCCGCCACTTCCACCACCCGCACTCCGGCTTCACCGAAGGCGTCCGCCAGCAGGGTGCGACCACCGCTCTGCACCCGTGGAAGGAGCATCTTGAGACCCCAGCCCGAAACAGGGAAGTGATCGATCAGGCTGTCGGCCACGAAGCTCGGTGGCACGAAATCAGCGGTCGCCCCCAGGTCGTCCAGCACCTGCGCTGTTTTGCGGCCCACCGCTGCAATCTTGAGACTGGCGGGGCGTCGTGCCAGGCAACGGCCAAGGCGTTGCAGCCTCTGTTCCACGGCCTGCACGCCATTGGCACTGGAGAACACCAGCCAGTGAAAGCTTTCCAAGTCCTCGAGGGCGTCATCCAGAGGACCCCAGTGGTCGGGTGGTCCGATCACCAGGGCAGGAAGATCCAGCACCGTCGCCCCTCGCTGCTCCAGCAGCTGGCGCGCGGCTCCCAGTTGGTCGGCGGCGCGGGTGACGACCACCGTTCGGCTTTGCAAGGGATGGCTCAAGCGACAGCCTCCCCGTCCAGTTTCACCACCCCCTCCACTCTTTCGCGCAGCTGCTGAGCCGCGTCAGCGTTTCCCTGGGCCTGAAGCAGGTTGATGGCGCGGATGAAGCTGCTGCGAGCGGCGTCGATGTTGCCGCCCAACAACTGGGCCACGGCATTGTTCTGATGGCACTCAGCGTTGTTGGGATCCAGGCTGAGGGCGCGGCCGTACGCCTCCAGGGCCGCGGCGAGGTCGCCGCGGCGCCGTTGCATCAGGCCCAGGTTGTACCAGGCGAGGGCCACTTCCGGTGCCCGCTGGGCGGCGGTTTGGGTGAGGCTGATCGCTTCCTCCAGGTTGCCCTGGTCCATCAGTCGAGCCGCCAGGTTGAGGCGGGCTCCAAGACTCACCCGAGTGTCCAGGGGAATCTCCAGGGCTTGTCGGTAGCAGTTCACCGCCTTGTCGGGATTACTGGGGGTCAGGGCCAATCCCAGGTGCAGCAGCAGTTCATACCGTTCGGCACCGGCTGAACCGCACTGCTTCAGGCCGTTTTCCAGCAAGGGAATGGCGTCTTCGTTCTTGCCCTCACTGATCAACAGCCCTCCGAGCTTGGCGCTGGCGTAGGGATCACCTGGACGCTCCTGCAGATCAGCCTCCATGGCCTGCCGCAGCCGATCGGCCTTGTCGCTGCCCGCCAGCAGTTCCGGTCGATAGCCGTCATGGAGGATTGCCGGCTTACTGCAATCGGCGATGCGCCATTGGGGTTCGGCGTCCAGCAGGGTGCGAACGCTGTCGTCGATCATCGAGTGGTACGGCCGGCTCCACCGGATCGAGGGGTGGCGGCGGAACAGACGACTGACGCTGGAATAGGGCGCCATGGCAGCCCCCACCTCGTAACGCAGCAGGTTGATCACCAGCACATCGGGCTGGGCCATCAGGGCTTTGAGTGCGGGGATGGCTTCAGGACGAAGCTGCTCGTCCGCATCCAGCACCAGCACCCAGTCGCCGTTGAGAAACTCCAGGGCCTGGTTGCGGGCTGGGGCGAAGTCCCCTGGCCAGGGAATCTGCTCAACCCGGGCTCCGGCCGCTTCGGCGATGGCCACCGTCGCATCGGTGGAGCCGGTGTCCACCACCACCATCTCGTCGGCGAAGCCCTGCACCGAGCGCAGGCACTCCCCGAGACGCGCCTCTTCATCGCGCACGATCATCGAGAGGCTGAGCATGGTCGGCCGGCTGGAAGTTGGCGCGAGATTAGATGCGGTTGGCCAGTGCGGTTGGTTGGTGGTGGTCAGTCGGTGAACGCACCGCTGTTGCCGGTCGGCGTCGCACTGGGGAACAGCGCGGTGAGCACCTGGCGTTGGGCTTCCTGCATCTGGCCTGCGGAATAGGCGGCAGGGCAGCTGCTGGGCAGAAGGGGCTTCAGGCTGTCCCAGAGGTAAGGGCTGCCGTAGACCACGACTCCGGCCAGCCGGTTGAGGGCGATCAGTTGCTGGATCGCTGCGGCCCAGGGTTCTTGGGCATCCCGTCCGGCGCGGAAGGGGTTGCCCCGCAGGAACAGCTGCAGCAGCACCGCTCCATCGCCGAGGCGGTCCATCGCCAGGGGCGCATCCGCTTGGCCGCTCCAGGGCGATAGCCCTTCGCCATGAAGCACGATTGAGCGAAATCCTTGTGCTTCAGGAGTGCGCAGCGCCGGGGACCAGCCGCTGAGGGCGGCTGCGCTGGGCACCATGGCATCCACGCGCACCAGGTTGATTCCTTCTTGTGGAAGAACCTTTGCCTCGCCGACCGTGATGCTGTGGCGCACCAGCTCAGCCTCAAGGGCTTGCTCGTCTGCGCTGACGATCTGACCCGAAGCTGTGCTGGTGGGGATTGATGCCAGGGCGTGGGCCCGGCGCTGCAGGCTCTCGTCCAACCGCTCGAGGCACAGCCTTCCACTGCTGAAACCGTCGCAGAGACCATCGATGGCGGCATCCGCATCCGCCGGCATCAGGATCAGGTCGGCCCCGGCTTCAAAGGCCAGCACAGCTGCTTCGGCGGCGCCGTGCCGTGCGCTGATCGCTTCCATCACAAGGGCATCGGTTACCACCAGCCCGTTGAACCTCATCTGGCGCCGCAGCAAATCGGTGATCACGGCTTTGGAGAGGGTGGCGGGCTGCTGCGGATCCAAGTCCGGCAGCACCAGATGGGCCGTCATCACGCTCTCCACACCGGCAGTAATGGCGGCCTGAAAGGGCGGCAGTTCGATCTGCTCCAGCCGTTCGCGGCTGTGGGGCAGCACCGGCAGGTCCAGATGGGAGTCGCTGGTGGTGTCGCCATGGCCGGGAAAGTGCTTGGCGCATCCGAGCACCCCCGCTTGCTTGAGCCCCCGCTGGAACGCCACCGCCAGGGCACTGGCAGTCTTGGAATCCTCGCCCCAGGCCCGCACATTGATCACAGGGTTGGCGGGGTTGTTGTTGACGTCGCACACCGGCCCCAAGACCCAGTTCAGGCCACAGCGGCGGGCCTGTTCGCCGGTGCAGCGGCCATAGCGCTCACTCAAATCCAAGGCCAGCTCGGGCTCCCGCTGGTGGAGTCGCCCGAGGGCCAGGGGCGGCACCAGCCAGCTGGCCCCTTCGAAGCGCTGGCCAACGCCTTCTTCAACGTCCGCGCAGACCAGCAACCGCTGCTCACTCCAGCCCTGCAGTTGCTGGGTGCGTTGTTGCAGCTCAACAGCGCTGCCCCCCCAGCAGGATCACGCCACCAACACCGTCCCGCAGCAGGCGCTGCAGTTCGCTGTTTGGAAGTTCCCACTGTGGGTAGCGACGCTGCTGGTCGCTCAGATGACCACTGGCCCGCACCACAAGCAGTTCTGCTACGCGGCGCCGCAGGCTGTTAGCGGGCCGGCTGTTCATCACTGCCTGGCTGTTGATCACTCCCGGGTGGAATCTCGCCCCGCTGCTGCCGTTCGTCTTCGAGGCGATTCAGCAGTCCCAGCACTGAGGTGCCGCGTTCCAGACCCCGATCCAGCTGGAACACCACTTCGGGGGCGCGTCGCATCTGCAGCCGTCGCCCCAGTTCTCCCCGCAGGAAGCCGCTGGCGGCTTGAAGCCCCTCGAGCACCTGGTCGCGCTCCTGGGCTTCCCCAAACACGCTCACGAAGATCTTGCAGTGCTGCAGATCGCCGGACACCTCCACTTCGGTGATGCTCACCATGCCTTGGTGCACCCGTTCATCACGGATGCCGTTGATCATCAGTTCGCTGACTTCTTTGCGGATCAGGGCGGCCACCCGCTCCACTCGACGCCCCTGTGCCATCACGCCATCGGTGCTGAATTCACCATGGCACGCAGCACCAAGGTGAGGCTGATTCCACCGCTGATCAAGGCGCCGATCAAGGCCACAGCCGTGACGGGATTGCTCCGGCGTGCGGCCAGGGGTTCGGCGACTGAGTTCATCACCCCGAGGGTGAAGGCGATCAAGTAACGGGGGTAACGGGAGACGTTGAGGAAAAACTCCCGCATGGTTCTGGCGTGATTGCAAATCTGCTGGCTACTCTGCCGGGCCCATGGCTGTTTTGGACATGTTGGAGCTGCATCAATTCCGCCATTCCGCGTTTTGTCTCAAGGTCCGGATGGTGTTGCAGGCCAAGGGGCTGAGTTTCCGCACCGTGGAGGTGACCCCCGGTGTCGGCCAGGTGGCCGTGTTCCGGCTGTCTGGCCAACGGCAGGTGCCCGTGCTGGTGGATGGGGATCAGGTCATTGCCGACTCCAGCGCCATTGCGCTGCATCTGGATCAGCGGGAGCCCGATCCTGCCCTGATTCCCACCGATTCGCGCCAGGCTGCCCAGGTGCATCTGCTGGAGGACTGGGCCGATACCACCCTGGCCATGGCGGGTCGCGCCTCTCTGGTGCAGGCCGCGGCGCTGGACCCCGAGCTTCGGGTTGCTCTGCTGCCCGACGATCTGCCCGACCCCGTGCGTTCGGTGATGGGAGTGATCCCCGGCGGTTGGGTCAGCAACATCACTGAACTGGTCAACCAGAAGGAGCGCACCGAGCTGCTGGCCAGCCTGGAGCAGTTGGCCACATCCGTGCAGACCACCCCTTGGTTGGTGGGCGACAGCATGACCCTGGCCGACATCGCCGTTGCAGCTCAGTTGTCGCTGCTGCGCTTCCCCTCCTCTGCGGGTTCGGCCCTGGCCGGCAAGGGCGTGCCTGGGCTGAGCGATCACCCCAAACTGCAGCCCCTGTTCCAGTGGCGCGACCAGATCGAACTCAAATTGACGGAGCGGACCCTCGAAGAGGTGTGAAGCGCAATCGGTAGTGGTGCTGGGCGATGGCCTGATCCCGCAGGCTCTCGCCCGGGGAGGCGTAGCGCCCTTGCCATTGCTCGGCGCAGATGTCCTTACCGCAGCGGTTGTAGCGGCTCAGGGTTTCGATCCGGCTCAGCCGCGGCGGTCCGGGCGCATGCAGGATCTGCAGCACCAATTCATCGGCCAGGAAGATTTCGGTGCTCGGGCTCTCCTGGCGGCGGCCCGTCACCGTGGTCTCGAGATAGAGATCTCCCTTGAGTCGGGCAATCTGGCGGTTGGCTGAGTCAGGGTCTTCTTCCACCTTCAGCAGTTGCTCGCCAAGCAGGGCACGGCCGATGGCCGTGGCGTTGAAGCTGCGATCGCCGACAAGTCGACCGCGCCGGTCGGCTTGAAATCGTGCTTGATGCAGCAGCGGTGGCTCGTCGGGGGCGTCGAGATCAACGCTCTCCACTTGCCAGAGTCCGGCAAACCAGTCGGGATAAATCAGGTCGTCCCGATTTGAGGGCCGCGGCAACGGTGCCGGCAGGCTCCAGTCGGGCCAGTTGTTCAAACGCTGCTCAAGACCTGTCTGGGCCCAGGCGGGGCCGCCACTGAGCAGGATGGTGAGGCTGATCAGCAGCATCCACAACCGCCGTTCCATGTCTGATCCCCTGATCCGTGCCCTTGATGACTATGTGGTGCTGGAGCCCGGCAAGCCGGAGCAGCTGCTCAGCGCTGCCGACACGTTGACATGGCTGAGCGGTTGGTTGCGCAGCCTCGATCAGTTGCCGGCCGATCTGGCAGATCAACCGGATGTTGATGCAGCGGCGCAGCGGTTGATCGATACGGCCTGTGATCTGGAGATCAGCCCCGGGGTGACCTTGCAGTGGTTTGCGGTGCGGTTGGAGCCGCCCACCGCTTGAGATTCAGTCGGTTCGGCGTTGGGTCGGATCCTTCAGCAGGCTTGGCACCAGTTGCAGGATTCCGTCGGCCACGGCCTCTGGGGTTTCGTCGTTGATCACCACCGTCAGATCGGCCTCGGCATAGAGGGGACGACGCTCGTTCAACAGCGCGTTCAGAGCAGCCTCTGGATCGGCGGTTTGCAGCAACGGGCGCACAGTGCTGTCAGCGTTCAGCCGCTGCAGCAACTGATCGGGCACCACATCGAGCCAGATCACGATGCCGCTGTGGAGCATTCCCCAGTTCTCCGGCTGGGTCACTACACCGCCACCTGTGGCCACCACCAGCGAGTGACGCTGACTGATCGCACTGAGTACCTGGCTTTCCAGGCTGCGGAAGCCCGCTTCACCATCCCGATCGAAGATGTCCGGGATGCTGCAGCCCGCCGCCTGTTCGATCACGGCATCGGCATCCACAAAGCCGTAGCCCAGGCGTTCGGCCAGGGGGCGGCCCGTGCTCGTCTTGCCGCTGCCCATCATTCCCACCAGATAGAGGCTGCGCCCGGCAAGACGCTGCTTGAGGGTGGGGGTGGAATCCGCCATGACTCGGAAACGGCAATAGCTCATTAGGATGCCTCGCGGCCGGAACGTCACATGACTGAAACGAAGTCACCAGCACGGCACGGCCAAGGTCGTGGTTGTGTCATCACCCGGAGGGCCTGTTTCAGTGCCAGCCATCGCTATTGGCTGCCAGAACTGTCTGCCGATGACAATGCCGCCCGTTTCGGGCCCTGCGCTTTGGCTCCTGGCCACGGCCACAACTACGAGCTGATTGTCTCCATGGCTGGCGGTCTGGACGCCGACGGCATGGTGCTCAACCTCTCGGAGGTGAAGCACGCCATTCGCAACGAGGTGACGGGCCAACTCAATTTCCGCTTCCTCAATGAGGCCTGGCCGGAATTTGACGTTGCCACCGCTGAAGGTTGCCTCCCCACCACCGAGGCCCTGGTGCGGGTGATCTGGCAGCGCCTCAGCCCTCATCTGCCGATAACGGCGCTGCGCCTCTACGAACAACCGGGCCTTTGGGCCGACTATCTCGGACATCCCATGGACGCCTTCCTCACCATCCGCACCCACTTCGCCGCCGCTCACCGACTGGCCCGTCCGGAACTCAGTCAGGAAGAGAACGAAGCGATCTACGGCAAGTGCGCACGTCCCCATGGCCATGGCCACAACTACTTGGTGGACGTGACCGTGCGCGGTCAGATCGATCCCCGCACCGGCATGGTCTGTGACCTGTCTGCCTTGCAGCGCCTCGTGGATGATTTGGTGGTCGAGCCCTTCGACCACACTTTCCTCAACAAGGACGTGCCCTTTTTCGAGGAGTGCGTGCCCACGGCTGAGAACATCGCCCTGCACATCGCTGATCGTCTCTCCAGCCCGATCAAGGCCATCGGCGCCAGCTTGCACAAGGTGCGCCTGCAGGAGAGCCCGAACAATGCGGCCGAGGTTTACGCCGAAGCGCCTCAGTTGGAGATGTCTCCGGCCGCTCTTGATGCCGTGGCTGCCGTCTGATCGACGGCTTGATGCCCCGACGCCCCACATCTTTGCGCCCCACTCCTACGCGCCCCTTAGTTCGGCTGGTGCTGGCCATCAGCCTCGATGGACGCTTGGCCCCGCCAGAAGGGGGTGCTGCCCAGCTGGGGGGTGAGGGTGATCGTCGAGCCCTGGAGCAGGCCCTTGCCTGGGGAGATGCCTGCTTGATCGGTGCTGGAACCCTGCGGGCCCATCAATGCACCTGCTTGATCCGCAGCCCTCAGCTGCTGGAGCAACGCCGAAGCGAGGGGCGAGCCGAGCAGCCGGCCGCTGTGGTGGTCAGCCGATCCCCCGATTTCTCGAGCACCTGGCGGTTTTTTAATCAGCCGCTGCAACGTTGGCTGCTGGCTCCTGAACCTGTGGATCAAGGTTTTGACCGTTGGTTCCCTTTGGCTCCAACCTGGCCGGAGCGGCTCCAGGCGCTTGGAGCGGCTGGGATTCAGCGTCTGGTGCTTCTGGGTGGCGCCCAGCTCAGCGCCGATCTGTTGCAAGCCGATTGCGTCGATGCCCTCCAGCTCACCTTGGTGCCCCAGCTCCTGGGCGGCCGCTTCAGTTGGTTGCCTTGCACCAATGCGCCGTTGCCAGCTGCCTTGGCGCAACCGGGTGCTTGGCAGTCAGAAGGCGCTGAGGACCTCGGAGACGGTGAGTGGCTGGTTCGCTACCGACGGATCCGATCTGGTTAAGGTCGTCGCATCTAGGCCAAAGGCACCGTCGCAATGACGTCACTCACGGCCCGCTGGCATCGCTCCATCAACGAGATCCCGGAGCAGCAGTGGAACAGCCTGGTGGGAGCCGACGCGATCCCCTTTTACCGCTGGAGCTGGCTGGAGGCTTTGGAAAGCTCAGGCAGCATCATTCCCGAGCAGGGCTGGCAGCCTCTGCATCTGGCCCTCTGGCGCGATGACACTCCGATTGCGGTGGCTCCGCTGTTCCTCAAGGGCCACAGCTATGGCGAGTTCGTGTTCGACCAGACCTTTGCCCGCCTGGCGGCGGATCTGGGGCTGCGCTACTACCCCAAGCTTTTGGGCATGAGTCCTGTCAGTCCCGTGCTGGGCTACCGCTTCCATGTGCGCCCTGGAGAAGATGAGGCTCTGCTCACCCGGGAGTTGCTGCGGGCGATCGATCGCTTCTGCGAACAGAACGGCATCCTCAGCTGCAATTTCCTCTATGTGGATCCGCAGTGGCGGCCCCTGGCTGAGGCCGCCGGTTGTGCCGCCTGGCTGAACCAGCAGAGCCTGTGGAGCCGCGGCGACGACCAATCGTTTGAGGATTACCTCAAGGGTTTCAATGCCAACCAGCGCCGCAACATCAAGCGGGAACGCAAGGCTGTGGCCAAGGCCGGGATCACCGTGACCCCCCTCAGCGGCGATCAGCTGGATCTGCCGCTGTTGCGATCCATGCATCGTTTCTACGAGCAGCACTGTGCTCGCTGGGGACCGTGGGGCAGCAAGTATCTGGAAGAGGGCTTCTTTGAAGCCTTGGCACAGCTGCACCGCGATCAGCTGGTGCTTTTTTCTGCCCATCGAGGTGACCCGCGAGATCCGGTGGCAATGTCGATGTGCGTGCAGGACGGCCGTCAGCTCTGGGGCCGCTATTGGGGCAGCCACGAGGAGGTTGATTGTCTTCACTTCGAAGTCTGTTACTACGCTCCGATCGAATGGGCCCTGGCCAACGGCATCGTCAGTTTTGACCCTGGAGCTGGTGGCAGCCACAAACGCCGCCGAGGTTTTGTGGCCCGTCCCCACGCCAGCCTGCACCGCTGGTACCAGCCCCAGATGGATCAGCTGATCCGCACCTGGTTGCCCAAGGTGAATGGCTTGATGCTGGAGGAGATCGAGGCCATCAATGCGGAGCTGCCCTTCAAAGCGGAACCTCCGGCCTTGGCTTTGTAGGTTGAAGGCATGACCACAACCCCTGAAGCACCGGCATCCACCGCTGCGGCGATGGATGCTCTTGATCAGCGCCTGTCCCAGCGGTTCATCGCTCTGGATCCCAGTGGCTATTTCCTGATCAAGCTGGATCGTGATGCGGCCGAACTGGTGCTTGAGCACTACGGCAACACCATTGATGACAAGGGGTTGGCCCGAGATTCCGAGACCGGTGAGGTGTTGCGCTGCGACGGTGGCAATGCTCCTCGGCGCCCTTCAGCGGTTTACCGCGGCAGTACGGCCAAACAGCTGGGCATCCAGCTCACGGAGGGCGACGGCCCCCACCCCGTCAGCCGGCTGGATCATGCCCTGTATCTAGGGCGGGAGTTGCAGAAGGCTGAGCAGTGCCTGCGTGACTGCTCGACCTACGTGCAGGACTGAGGATCAGGCTGGCTGCAGTGTTTTGGCTGCCGTTGGCTCTTCGGGGGGCAGTGATTCCAGCTGTTCGCGGATTTCCTGCTGAACGATCGAGCGGTATTCGAGGAAGTGCTCGTTGTGGGCCAGCACCGAGAGGAACTGTTCAACCAGGGCGGGGTTGTTGCGGGCCATGCCAAACAGGTAACGCCAGAAACGGGTGCGGGTGTTGCGCTTGATGCCCTGCCGCCACACCACGATGCTCAGCGCCTTGAGGTCCACCAGGCTCGGCAGTTTGGCCGCGGCTTTCCAGCGGGGTGCGCCCATCTTCAGGTAATAGCTGTAAACCCGGTCCATGTAGGCGTTGGGTTCGTACAGCGCGCAGAACGCGTCCACGTACTCGTTGGCGATGTCGCGGATCGGTCGGGTGGGTTTGAAGTTGAGCAGGTTGGTTTGGTTCACACCCTTGGCTGCGTCTTCCCCCTGAATCAAGCGACCTTCCCGTTCCAGCCGTGCCCAAAGGGCTGTTTTGGGCAGGGCCTGCAACATGCCCATCATCGCGGCGGGGATACCGGTGCGGGTGACAAAGTCCACGATGCGGTGGCCTGCGCCATCCTTCTCGCCGTCGAAACCGATGATGAAACCCGCCATCACGCGGATTCCGTTGGCGGTGATCCGATCCACGGCGGCATCCAGTGGGTTGCGCGTGTTCTGCACTTTGCGAGCCGTTTCCAAACTCGCTTCGTCGGGGGTTTCGATGCCCAGAAAGACGCTTTCGAAGCGCGCGTCGTGCATCATCCGCATCATTTCCTCGTCGTCGGCCAGATCCACGGAGGCTTCAGTGGAGAAGCTGAAGGGGTAGCCCCTCTCCTCCTGCCAGGTGCGGATCTGCGGCAGCAGCAACTTGGCGTTGCGCTTGTTGCCGATGAAGTTGTCGTCCACCAGAAAGATCGAGCGCCGCCAGCCCAGGTCGTGCAGATACTGCAGTTCGGCCACCAGCTGTTCGGGGGTCTTGGTGCGGGGCTTGCGGCCGTAGAGAACGATGATGTCGCAGAACTCGCAGTTGAAGGGGCAGCCCCGTGAGAACTGCACGCTCATCGAGTCGTAGGCCTCGAGTTGCAGCAGATCGAAGCGTGGAATCGGGGTGGCGGTGACGTCTGGCTTGTCTCCCTCGGCGGTGAAGCGACCAGCTGTCTCTCCCCGTTCCAGGGCATCAAGGAACATCGGCAGGGTGATTTCCCCTTCATCAAGGATCTTGAAATCCGCCAGATCCAGTTCCGGTGCATCCGGTGTGGAGCTTGCGAAGGGGCCACCAACGGCCACAGGAAGGCCTCTCTGGTTGGCCTTGCTGATCTGCACAGCCATGTCGTCCTTCTGGACGATCATTCCCGAAATAATGACCAGCTCGGCCCAGTTCCACTCCTCGTCCGTCACCTCCCGCACGTTCCGGTCCACCAGCTTCATCTCCCAGTCCTGAGGGAGAAGTGCTGCCACGGTGACCATCCCCAATGGAGGCAGCAGCACTTTGCGATTCACCAGCTCGAGAATCTTTTCGTAACTCCAGAAGGTCTTTGGGAATTCGGGATAAACGAAAAGCGTGCGCATGGCGTCGGGCGTTGATGGATGGACGTCCGGTCAGCCCGGCTGGAGATACCTCTCAATCGGTATCAGCTGTTCACAAACCCTAAGCGCAATGGCCGGAACCCAGGCCGGTGTCTGATCTAATGGTGATCACCTCCGTACTTGCACATGGGCGTCGGCATCTATCTCGGCCTGGTTGGTTCCGGTCTGGTGACGGCTTTTGTGCTCACCAAGCTGCTGAAGGGAATCAAGCTCATCTGAGCGGTTCCAACCTCTTCGCTCCTCGCTTTCGTATCCAGAGCACAGCCACAGCAGCGCTGAGGCCACCCGTGACGGCGAAAGCAGTGGAGAGATTGGTGAACATCACCATCAGGGCAACGATTAATCCACTGAGCCCGCCTCCGCCCAAGAAGGCGATCTGGCTGAGCCCAGCCATCCGGCCTCGCATCACTTGCGGTGATCCGATCTGACTGATCAGGTTGCAGCTGCTCAGCAGTCCGGCTGTGCCGGCGCCGATAAGAAAGGCCATGGCCAGACTGAACACAGGCCCTGGAGTACGGGCCATTCCCATCTGGGCCACTGCGGTAATCAAGCCAAAACCCCCGAGAGTGAGGAAAGGGCGCCGGCAGAAACGCTGGCTGTTGCGTTGCAGCACCAGCCCGCCCACGATGCTCCCGCCCGCCAGCACGCTGGTGAACAGCCCCAGATCCGTGGGATTGGGTCCCAGTTGATCGAAGGCGATCAACGGGGCCAGTCCCGGGTGATAAAACCCGATCAGACAAAGCACAGCGGTGAAGCTGAGCACCCCTTGAAGGGTGCCACCGCAGTGGTGCCAGGCGTTGAGCAGGCTGGCGTCTTTCCCGCTGCTGCTGCGCACTTCCTGATCCCGATTCGGGTTGAGCAAGAACATCACACTGGCGATTGGCAGCAGGTAGCTGGCCGCATCAATGCCCAGGGCCCAGGCCGGGCCAGTGGCCGCCAGCAACAAACCGCCGATCGGGGGGCCGACCAGCTTGCCCACGTTGAAGACCACCGAAAAGCTGGTGAGGTAGCCCGCCAGCTGTTCCGGCTGCTCCACCAGGATCGAGCAGTACTTGTTGCGCGCCGTTAACTCATAGGCGCCGGCGATGCCCACCAAAAGGGTGCTGCAGAGCAGCAGCAGCACCTGGGCTGTGCCCTCCAACAGGGGAATCGCCAGGGCCCCCAGTCCAGAGGCAGCCAGCAGTGCCCATTGCGCCTGCACCAGCACCCGTTCACAGCCCACCCGGTCGGTGCGGACCCCCGCTGGACCACTCACCAGCAAGCTTGGAAGTGAAAGAGCGGCAAAGTTCAACGCCAGTACGAAGGGGTCCACGCCCCCTTTCATCAGAATCCAGCCCTTGGCGGTGATGCCGGCGAAGGACCCAGCCGTGCTCACGCCGGAGGCGATCAGAAAAAGCTGGCGTTGCTGCTCGGCCCGCAATTTGAGAAGGGTCAACCCTGGCGTTTCGCTGCGGCCACCATGGCGCGGGCACCAACAATTCTCCCGCTGAGGTCGTAAATGTCAGCCCCGGTGATCTCCACCGGCACCAGGCTTCCCGGCGTGGCCTGTTGACCATCGGCGCCGGGTTGCACCCGCACTTCACCATCCACTTCGGGCGCAAAGCGGGCGCAGCGCCCGATCATCTCGCCGGTTTGTGGGTTGTGTTGTTCGATCAGCACGTCAACAGTGCGTCCCACCCAGCGGCTGTTGCGTTCCGCTGAAATGGGTTGTTGCAGAGCCATCAGGGCATCCTTGCGGGCTTGGGCCACCTCGGGATCGACGCGATCGGGTAGGTCTGCCGCTGCCGTGCCGTCCTCCGGAGAGAAGGTGAACACCCCCACATGATCGAAGCGTTGGCGCTCGAGGAAGCCCATCAGGTGCTGGAAGTGCTCCTCGGTTTCGCCGGGGAACCCCACGATCAGCGTGGTGCGCAGCACCGCATCGGGGAGTTGGTCGCGGATCTGATCCAGCAGGCGGTCGTTCACATCCGTCTGCCAGGGGCGGTTCATCGCCCGCAGCACCTCCGGATGGCTGTGCTGCAACGGCAGATCCAGATAAGGCACCACATTGGGCACCTCCCGGTAGGCCGCCAGCACGTCTGGGGTTAGCCCGGTGGGATAGGCGTAGTGGACCCGGATCCAGGGGATCTCCACGTCCCCAAGTGCTCGCAGCAGTTCCGCCAATTTGGGTTTGCCGTAGAGGTCAAGGCCGTAGTTGGTGGTGATCTGGCTGATCAGGATCAGCTCCTGCACCCCCTGTTCCGCCAGTTGGTGGGCTTCGGCCACGATTGATTCGATCGGTCGGCTGCGCTGGTCCCCTCGCAGTTTCGGAATGATGCAGAAGGCGCAGCGGTAGTCGCAGCCTTCGGCCACCTTGAGGAAGGCCACCGCCTGGTCGGTGGTGCGTTGGCGTGGCAGGTGTTCGTCACCCACAAAGGTGGGAACGGCGCTGACCTGGTTCACCCGCTCCCCCGCTTCCACCCGCTGCAACACATCCACGATGTGCTGGTAGTCGCCGGTTCCCACGATGGCTTTGGCCTCGGGGATCGACTCCAGCAATTCCTCCTGGAAATGTTGGGCCAGGCATCCCGCGATGATCAATTCCTTGCCCTGTTCCGCCAGTCCCACCAGGGTGCGCACCGATTCTTCGCGGGCGTCCTGGATGAAGCTGCAGGTGTTCACCACCACCACGGCGGCATCCCGTTCATCGGTGCTGACGCCATAGCCCGCTTCTGCCAGCAGTCCCACCATGTGTTCGGTGTCCACCCGATTCTTCTCGCAGCCCAGGTGGGCAAAGGCGACCGTCGGTTTCGTCGGGGTGCTTGTCATCACGTCGCCGGCAGGCCAAAGATCAGCCTACGAAGCGGCCTGATCACGCCGGAACTGACAGAATCCGATCACTTGAAGTTCAAGGATGGGCACCACCCGTCTCGTCAGCCGTCGCCGTCAGGATTCCGGCGCTAAGTGGGCCCGCATCGCCATGGCGGTGCTGGCTACCGCTGGCCTGATCGACACCGGTTCGATCACCCTGAAGCGCTGGGGTCTGCTCGGCAACCTCACCTGTCCGATGGGGGCCGACGGTTGCGACAAGGTGCTGAACAGCGCCTGGGGCACGGTGTTCGCCGGGATTCCGCTCTCGTTGGTGGGGGTGCTGGCCTATGGCGCTGTGCTGCTGATGGCGCTGCTGCCCCTGTTGCCAGGGCTGCAAGAGAACAAGGGTGACTTGTCCCGTCGCACCTGGTGGGGGCTGTTCACCGTGTCCCTCGGTATGGCCGTCTTCAGCGGAGTGCTGTTGGGGGTGATGCTGCTCAAGATCCAGGCCTTCTGCTTCTTCTGCGTTCTTTCGGCTGCGCTCTCCCTCACCCTGTTTGTGCTGTCCATCGTTGGTGGTGGTTGGGACGACTTCGGTCAGCTGCTGTTCCGCGGCGTGCTTCTGGCCCTGGCGGTGCTACTGGGGGGCTTGATTTGGGCGTCGGTGGTGGATCCAAACCGGCCCGACGCTGTGGCCAGCGGATCCGGCGTTGCACCCGTCGTCACCACTGAGAGCACGTCCGCTTCGATCGCCTTGGCTGAGCACCTCACCAGCAGCGGCGCCGTGATGTATTCCGCCTACTGGTGCCCCCACTGCCACGAACAGAAGGAGCTGTTCGGCAAGCAGGCCTCGGACCAGCTGAACGTGGTGGAGTGTGCGCCAGACGGTGAGAACAACCAGGCCGATCTCTGCCGCAGCAAGGGATTGGAGGGTTTCCCCAGCTGGGAGATCAACGGCAGCATCGATTCCGGAGTGAAAGGGCTCGACACCCTTGCGGAACTCAGTGGCTACAAGGGCGACACCGACTTCTGAATCAGGACTGCCTTCAGTCTCGGACGGCACGGGTGACGATGCCCCGTTGCCGTTGTTGCCGGGAATGCTGCCTCCATTGCGGTAGCGGCGCAGGAGCATCGCTGCGGTAGTGGCCTCCCCGGCTTTCTCCGCGAAACAGGCAGGCCTCCAGCATCAGGCGGCTGGTCAGCAACCTGTGGTGGAGATCCAGCAACAGGTTCAGATCGCGCCGGCTGTTTTCAGCCAACAGCCTGGGGGCACAGGGGTCTTGCCGTAGCAGGGCCTGGAGCAGTGCCTGCTGCTCCAGATGTTGTTCGTCGGCTTTCACTTTGCCGATGGCCTGGCGCAGTCCAGCGGCGGATCGTTCCACCCCCGCCCGTCGCCAGCAGAGCTGCCGCAGCTGCTCGATGGCGTCGATCAAATGCGAACTGCTGCAGCCGTCGAGGTCAAAGGCAAGCGGTTGTGTTGTGTTGCTGGCATGGGCGGCTGGGACGGGGCCGAGCTCGATCTCTTTGAGGCGATGGGCGAACACCAGGCACTCCATCAGGGAGTTGCTGGCCAGTCGGTTGGCGCCGTGCAGGCCTGTGCAGGCCACTTCTCCCACGGCATAGAGCCCCGGCAGTGTGGTGGCGGCCTGCAGGTCTGTGGCCACCCCTCCCATCCAGTAGTGGGCGGCTGGGGCCACGGGTATGGGCCGTTCCAATGGATTCAGTCCGAGTTCGTCGCAGCGGTCCAGGATCGTTGGGAAGCGTCGTTCCGCTTGCTCCCGCGGGATGGCGGCGAAGTCGAGCCACATCTGCTTCACCTGCTGCCGCTGCATGGCCTGTATCAAGGCTCGGCTCACCTGGTCCCGCGGTGAGAGGTCGCGTTGGGGCAGGTGGGCCACAGGGCTGCCCCCCAGGGCATCCACCAGCACGCCGCCCTCTCCGCGAACGGCTTCGGAGATCAGAAAGCAGGGGGCGTCATCCAGGCGGATGGCCGTTGGATGGAACTGAACGAATTCCAGATCTTCCACGGCTGCGCCCGCCTGCCAGGCGAGGGCGATGCCTTCGCCACAGGCCTGGGCTGGGTTGGTGGTGTTGGCGTACAGATGACCACCACCGCCGCTGGCCAACACCACGGCGCGGGCTTCGATCCCGTGAAGATGGGCCCCATCCAGCACCTGCACACCGCAACAGCGCCCATCGCGCACCAGCAGTTGCGTCACGCGCACGCCGCGGCGATGCAGCAATCCTGGCCGTTGCTCAACACGATCCCGCAGCACATCCACCAGGGCTCGCCCTGTGCGGTCCTGCACATGCAGCACCCGCCTGTGGCTGTGGGCTGCTTCCAGGGTGGTGGCCAGACCGTCCTGATCCCGGTCGAAGGCCATACCCAGCTGTTCCAGGCGCTCCACGCAATGGGGTGCCTCCTGCACCAACAGCCGCACCGCATCTCCATCGCAAAGGCCGGCTCCAGCCAGAACGGTGTCCTCCGCATGGCTGTCGGCGCTGTCCTCCTTGCGCGTCACCGCGGCGATGCCCCCCTGGGCCCAGCGGCTGGAAGAACGCCGTCCCGTGTTGCGGTTGAGCAGCAACACCTTGAACTCCTGCGGCAGATCAAGGCAGGTCATCAAGCCAGCAGCCCCGGCACCGATCACCACCACGTCCCATGGACCTGATGGGATGGGATCAGAGCTGCGGGGCTGGGCCATCACGGGGACAAAAAAACCGCCGGTGGTCCGGCGGTTCAAGCAGTCACAACCAGTGTGACGAGATCAGGAATCAGCGGTATTGGCCGTCGTTGATGCGGTCGTCGCCCTCGTTCAGAGCAATGGAGGGAGGGGTGACGGTGAAGTTGTCGCGGTACTTCGCGAACAGCTCCTGCTGACGCTCGGTGAGGTCAAGAGACAGCACGTCGTCAACGCTGTCGTAAGGGCCACCCAGCACGATCTTGCCGGCCATGGTCGGGTACATCCCGGGGAACTGCTGGAAACGGCGCACGGAGGAATTGTTCAAATCCACCTTGCCGTCCCGTGCGGCAATTTTGTCGTCCGCAATGTTGCGGATCTCATTGCCGGAATACTTGCTGCGAAGGTCGTCGTCGGCGTAGACGCTGCTCGGAAGCACAAGGCCTGCCATCAGGCTCGCCATCACCAGTGCGCCGGTCAGCCAGCTCAGAAGCCGCTTCATCTCAACTCTCGATCAGGGGTCGGAACGGGTCGACCGGCAGTGCCGGCTCCGGAAGACTACAAGTCGTTGCGCCGTTCAAGGCTTTGAATCGGGGCAGCTTTTGCAGTTCGTTTCACTCGATCAAGCCACTGAGCCCGGGCTGAAGCAAGGCTGAGAGCAAGAACAAGCCATCCACCCACAGGGTGGTGATTAAGACAGCAGCAGCCATTGATCCCACATCACCGGTGAAACCGCCTCTGTTCCGGCTCAGACGACGTCCAGCCAACAGAACGAGGACTGCTGAGATCACAAGAGTGAACAAAGGCAGCGGCTGGAGCAGATGGGTTCCCGCTTGATGCAGCAGTAGCGGGGCTTGATCGAGGGAAGCCGTCACCACTGCGGGCCAGAACTGCATTACGCCGGTGGCCGCCATGGCCAGGTCGGTGCAAGCTGTGCCCACTAGGGACGACAAATAGAACGTGGCCGCCAGGCGCCAGCGCCCCTGCAGGCCGCCCAAGGCCACGGGCAGGGCGAAGGCTTCCACCGGCAGGTGCAGAACGGGATGGGCTCGCAGCCAACCCCAGAAAATGCAACCTGCCAGCCAGCTACCGCTGAAACCCACCAGCAGGGAACCCAGGTCGGATGTTGTCTGGGAGCGGCTCTGATGCATCACCAGTCCGACTGCAATCAGAATTCCGGTGAACAAGGTGGCTGAGAACGGATCAAGCCTCACCCAGGGGGCTTGCAGGAACACTGGCAGCACCACCATGGCTGCGGCAATGCGGGCCACGGGAAAGGACCACGACCGATCGGGGGCTGATGTTTGCCAGGTGCCGCCGATCAAATGTCCTTTGTGAAGAAAGTCCCGGAACCTTAGAAGACATCATCAAGTGACGCGGCTGACATGCCCGCTTCGCTTGCCGGGGATACCGTCGGAGCGACACTCCCACGTTGATGGCGGACCCCTCTGCATCCTTCACCCTGCTTGAGGCCTGCTGGCGTGATCTGGTGTTGGGGGTGGTCCAGGGACTCACTGAATTTCTGCCAATCAGCAGCACCGCCCATCTGAAGGTGGTTCCTGAGCTCCTGGGTTGGGGCGATCCGGGTGTCTCCGTGACCGCCGCCATTCAGCTGGGCAGCATCGTTGCCGTTATTGCCTATTTCCGCACCGATCTAAACCAGGTGCTGCGGGGCATCAGCCGCGCTTTTCGCAATGGCCAGTGGCGTGAACCCGAAGCGCGTCTCGGGTTCGCCATGGTGGTGGGCACTCTGCCGATCTTGCTGATCGGATTAGGGATCAAGTTCGCCTGGGCCCAGGGCTACGAGCAGTCACCCCTGCGCAGTGTTCCCTCGATTGCCATCGTTTCAATTGTGATGGCGTTGCTGCTGGCCTTGGCTGAACGGGTCGGCGCACGGCGCAAGCAGCTTCCAGAGGTTTCAGGCCGCGATGGCCTGCTGGTGGGGCTGGCCCAGGCCCTCGCGTTGATCCCGGGGGTCTCGCGTTCCGGCAGCACCCTCACGGCGGCCCTGTTCGACGGTTGGCAGCGAGCTGATGCAGCTCGCTTTTCCTTTCTTTTGGGCATTCCCGCCATCACCATCGCGGGTGTGGTGGAGCTCAAGGATGCTCTGGCCGCTAGCTCTGGTAACGGTCCCCTGCCGTTGCTGGTCGGAATTGGTTCGGCTGCAGTGGTGTCGTGGCTGGCGATCGATTGGTTGCTGAAGTTCCTGCAGCGCAATAGCACCTGGGTCTTCGTCGCTTACCGGATGCTGTTTGGGCTGCTTCTGCTGGTCTGGTGGGGCGTTCACGGCGCACACTGAGTTCAGATGAAGCCGGCTTGTGTGGAATGAGCCATCCGCAGGGGTTGCTGTTGCAGCCCTGGATCCAAATAGCAGTGGTCGTCAGCCGCAGCCCGCGGTGGTGGCGTCGGTGGAGGCCGGCTCGATCGGGGAGGAGCTGGGTTTTGAGCCGGGCGATCAGTTGCTCAGCATCAATGGCATACGCCCACGTGATCTGATCGATTACCGCTACCTCTGCGTGGAGGAGGAGCTTTGCCTTGAGGTGCGTGATGCAAATGGTGCGCTGCATCGGGTGGAGTTGGAAAAAGATGCCGATGACGGCCTTGGGCTGGCTTTCACCGAGGCTCTGTTCGATGGTTTGCGCCAGTGCAACAACAACTGTCCGTTCTGTTTCATCGATCAGCAGCCCCCAGGGCGGCGCGACAGCCTCTATCTCAAAGACGACGATTACCGGCTGAGTTTTCTCTATGGCTCCTATCTGACGCTCACCAACCTGGGTGAGGCCGACTGGCAGCGCATTGAAGAGCAGCGTTTATCGCCGTTGTTTGTGTCGGTGCATGCCACGGATCCCGAGTTGCGTTCACGACTGCTGGTGAATCCGCGTGCTGCCCAGGTCATGGACCAGCTCGCCTGGTTTAACCAGCGCGATCTGCAAATCCATGCCCAGGTGGTGGTTTGTCCGGGACTGAATGACGGTCCTGCCTTGGAGAGAACGCTGAACGACCTCGCCGCCTTCGCGGCTGGCCCCTGGCCAGCGGTGCTGTCTGCGGCGGTGGTCCCGGTGGGGCTCACACGCTTCAGACCGGCTGACGATGGCCTGGTTCCTGTGGATCCGGACTGCGCCCGCAGGGTGATCGCTCAGGTGGAACCCATGCAGCAGCGCTTCCAGGAGGTTTTGGGCACCCGTTTCGCCTGGCTCTCTGATGAGTGGTATCTGGTGGCGGGGTTGCCCTTGCCACCCCGGGAAAACTACGAGGATCTCCCGCAGCAGGAAAACGGCGTGGGCAGCATCCGTGCCTTCCTTGAAGCGTTGGATGCCGCAACTGAGGATTTGCCCAGCGCGGTTGCTCAGCCCCGTCGTTGCAGCTGGGTTGTCGGTCAGATCGTGGCGCAGGCGTTGCAGCCTGTGGCTGAACGGCTGAATGCTGTTGATGGCGTCGAGTTTCATCTGATCGGGTTGCCCAGTCCCTATTGGGGGCAGGAGCAAGTGGTGACCGGATTACTGACGGGACAGGATCTGCTCGCTGGCCTGCAGGGCCGAGAGCTGGGCGATGAGCTGCTGCTGCCATCGGTGATGTTGCGGCAGGGCCAGCCGGTCTTCCTGGATGACATGACTCTTGAGGCTATGGAGGCGGAGCTTCCGGTACCCATACGGATTGTGCATGGGGCGGCTCACGTCGTGGACTCAGTTTTGGGTGCCGCAGGAAAAAGTCCTTAAGCTCCGAAAAAGTTTCAGTTTGCTGTGCGCCGGATCACCGCGGGTCTTTGTCTCGTAGCGGGTGTTGTTTCTTTCGGTGTTCCACCTGCCCTCAGCGAAGACTCTCTTCCAGCACAGTCGGCATTGGTGGATCAGGCAACACTCCCTGATGCAATTGACCTCAACGGCGCACGCCCCAAGGCTGATCCATCAGTGTTGGCTCCAGCGGCGGATGCTTTGCCGCCATCCCTTGAAGCGCTAGTTGCTCCCCCAAGCCTGGCTCTTCCGGATGTCCCGTCTCAGGTGCGCACCCATGAATTGCGTCCGCTCACGCTGGAAGAGGCCATTCAGCTGGCGGAGTTCAACAGCCCGAAGCTCAAAGCTGCGGCCACTCGTGTGGATCAGGCCAAGTCTTCACTGCGTTCAGCCATCGCCGCTTGGTATCCCACGGTCGACCTTTCGGCCAGCGGACTCCCTGAATACTTCAAGTCGTACTCCTACCGAAATCCAGATTTCGTTCCCGATCGGATTGTTCAGAGACCAACGGGTCAGATCAATCCAATCACCGGTGAGGAGATCACCCGTCCAGTCACTCGCGATGGTTACAACGAGCGCTATGGCCGTGAGTGGCGCGCCAACGTCAGCCTGCAGGTGAGTTGGGATCTGATCAATCCTGCCAGGGTTCCTCAGATCGCAGCAGCGCGGGATCGTTTCGAGCGCGCCGGTGACGCCTACCTGATCGCTCTTCGTGATCTTCGTTTGGAAGCGCAGAGGGCCTACTTCGATCTGCAGCGGGCTGATGCGGGTGTACGCATTGGCCAGGACTCTGTCAAAGCTTCATTGGTGAGTTACCGAGACTCGCGGGCGCGTTTCAATGCGGGCGTGAACACCAAGTTGGATGTTCTCGAGGCGGAGACGCAGCTGGCGCGTGACCGCAACACCCTGACGACCAATCTTCGCGATCAGGACCAACAGCGTCGCAACCTGGCCCGAGTGCTGGACCTCCCTCAGGACGTCACTCCGACGGCTGCGACGCCAGCGCGACCCTTGGGCCTCTGGGGGCCATCACTGCAGGAAAGCATTGTTGCCGCCTACAACTACCGCGAAGAGCTTGATCAACTGATCCTCGATATTTCGATCAACAACAGTCAGGCCAATGCATCTTTGGCAGCAGTGCAACCTGTCCTGAGCTTCGTCAACTCCACCTCGGCGTCTCGGTCGGAAGGGCAAAGCGGTCAGCCATCCATCAGTGACATCGATATGGGTGACTACAATTATGGAGTGCAAAACAGCACGGCCCTGAGGGCGAGCTGGCGCTTGTTTGATGGGGGTCGTGCTCGTGCTGAATACCGGCGCTCCAAGCAGGCCGCTGAGCAGAGCCGCTTTGATTTCGCCGATCTGCGAGACCAGATCCGCTACGAGGTGGAGCAGAGCTTTTTCGGCCTAAGAGCTGCCATTCAGAGCATCGAAACCACAGCGATCGAAGTTCTTTCATCAAAAGAATCCCTGCGTCTCTCCCAGCTGAGGGTTCAGGCGGGCGTTGGCGTGCAGAGAGAAGTGGTGAACAACCAGCGTGATGTCACCCAGGCAGAGCTGAAATATGCACGTGCGATCAACAGCTACAACACCAATTTGGCGCTGCTTCAGCGCCGTACAGGTCTGGATGCCTTGGTTGCCTGCAATGCGGTTTCACTGCCATCCACGAAGCCGGAACTTGATCAACCACTGATTCCAATTGAGCCCACGCCGCTGAAGACCGCTTGTCCGTCTTTGGCGACCGATGGTTCGTCGGTCGATCAAACTGAGGGCAGTCCTGTTCAGCCTCTGTGGTGACGTCGGTGCTCAGTGACGATCAACTGGGCGCTGTTCATCTGCTGCTGGATCGCATTCGTGCGCGTCAGCTGCAGGACTTTGGTCAGATCGGTTCTGACGTGAAGCCCGATGGCTCTCTAATCACCGACTGTGATCGCTGGAGTGATGCTGCTCTGGTCGAGGGCTTGTCCGGCATCGCTCCTGGTGAGGGTGTTCTCAGTGAGGAAGGATCGAAAACAGTTCCGAACACGCGGGCCTATTGGGTGGTGGATCCCCTGGATGGGACCACCAACTTCGCGGCGGGTATCCCTTATTGGGCGATTTCCGTGGCTCGCTTTGTCGATGGCCGTCCCAGTGAGGTTTTTCTGGATGTGCCAGCACTGAATCAACGCTTTGTTGCTTTGCGTGGTCGGGGTGCCACTCGAAACAATCAGCCGCTCACCTCGGAGACCCGAGCCCTTGCCACCAGTGCATGCGTCTCTCTTTGCAGCCGCTCAATTCGGGTGTTGCAGCGCAAACCGGATCAGCGCTTCCCCGGAAAGATTCGTCTGCTTGGTGTCGCCAGCCTCAATTTGGTGAGTGTTGCGATGGGGCAGACCATCGCTTCCCTTGAGGCCACGCCCAAGATCTGGGATCTGGCTGCGGCTTGGTTGGTGCTCGATGAGTTGGGTTGTCCGATTCGTTGGTTGGATGCGGATCCAGCACAGCTCTCTCCAGGAGAGGACGTTGCCGACCTTGGTTTTCCTGTGCTGGCGGCCGGTTCATGGGCTCATCTGGCGCGGTTTCTTCCCTGGGGAGAGGCCCTAGTGCAGCCGTGAAGGGTCGCTATTGCGACAGCGAGGTCCGTGGTGTTATGGTTTTGTCTTGCGCGGGAGCCGAGAGGCTGCTGTGCAGGCTGAAGCGCTTGAGGCGAAAGTCTT
>NZ_UCND01000004.1:0-1819 GCF_900473895.1 Synechococcus sp. N32 | reverse complement strand
GAGGCTGTCTCATAAATAGTTTTCACATTTAGAGATATTCGATTTTGCGCAATAGAGGCCGATTTTTGATTTTCGGCCTCTATTTTTTTGACCGGGGTTCACATGAGTTGTTTTTTAGGGTCATGGATGGATACTGTGCTCCACTTGCTTTTGTCTTTGTTTTGGGATGAAAAAATGGACATTTAAGGCTGTTCATCCCGCCTTTTTGGCCAGGTTGTGGGCAATGGCCAGAAGGCCTGTTTCAACGGCCACTTTTGCGCTACCGCGGAGCATGAAACGGCTTCTGCCCTTGTTGTATTTGAAGTGTCCGAAGACCGGTTCGACATCGATGGCCCGTTGCTTTCTTTTCTGAATACCTCGCTCTGAGGTTAGCCGTTCCTTTGCTTTGGCTTTCTGTTGCTGGAGTCTTGTGTTGACCTTGATGACTTTGTTTCCCTCCCCGGGATGGCAAGCTGCGGAGAGTGGACAGCCGGAACAGTTTTTAGCCTGATAGTGGCGATAGTGTTGAACGAATCCGGTTGATGTTTTACCGGTGCTTTTCCCGCTCTTTTCCATGGGCTGTCCCATGGGGCAGATGTAGCGGTCGTTTTGCGGGTCGTAATGGAGGTTGTCGAGTAGTCCGTAGACTTTCTTTGCTTTGGATTCCTGTTGAAGTTCTTTGTGGAAATAGTTGTACTTGACGAAGGCTTCGATCTGGTTTTCCTCCAGGAAGCAGTAGTTTTCCTCACTGCCGTATCCCGCATCGGCTGTGTAGCTGGAGGGATAGAAACCGTAGAGCTGACAGTATTTTTCCAGATGAGGTTTGAGGGTCAGCGTATCGGTGGGATTGGGATGCAGGGAGTAGTTGACCACAAACTGTCCGTGGGTACTGAGCTGAAGGTTGTAGGCGGGCTTGAGCTGTCCGTTTTTCATGTGGTCTTCCTTCATCCGCATGAAGGTGGCATCGGGATCGGTTTTGGAGTAGCTGTTGCGTCCTGCCAGGATCTGTTCTTTTTGGTCATATTCTTCCAGTTTGGCCGGCCAGTGCTTTTTGGCGTAGTTTAGTTTCTGCTTCACTTTTTTGTCCACAGGCTTGTCCTGCAGGGCCCGGTTGATCTTGTCCACGGTCTGAGACACTTTCTCCGGACTGGGGTTGATAAAGTCGGGCTCTTCGGCTCCCAGCTCCCGGGCGGCTACCGAACCTGCGTATTCCCAGAGTTCCTGGAGCTGTTTGCTGATCCGCTCCTTGTTCTTTTTGATCGCCTTACCCCAGACAAACGTGTAACGGTTGGCATTGGCCTCTATCTTGGTACCGTCGGTATAGACCTCCTTGATATCCAGAAGGCCTTCTTGATGAAGCAGCAGTACCACTTTGGAGAATATATCGCCGATCACCGGCTTGAGCCGTTCGGAACGAAAGCGGTTGATCGTGTGGTGGTCGGGACGCTGCATCCCCGAAAGCCACATGTACACGATGTTTTCCCGGGTAGCCTTCTCCAGCTTACGGGACGAAAAGCAATTTTCAAGATAGCCATAAACCAAAATCTTCAGCAGCATCCGGGGATGGTAGCTGCTGGCACCGTTTTGCCAATAATAGGCATACACCGAGGAAAGATCGATCTGATCCATCACCGAATTAACGGTTCGGGCTGGATGATGGGCTGGAATTAATTCTTCCAAACTCGGAGGAAGAAGCATCAGCTGGTTGGGAGAATAGTCTTTAAAGACTATATTCGTGTCTTGTTTTTGCACACCTCAAAATACCTATTTTGAGTTAAACAAGAAAGGCTAGCCGAGAAATCAGCTAGCCTATTAAACTATCTACTTTTGAGACAGCCTC
>NZ_UCND01000008.1:0-217126 GCF_900473895.1 Synechococcus sp. N32 | reverse complement strand
AGTTTCAGTCGGATGAGCCTTCCATCCAATGGTTAGGCAATGCCATTGGGCGCTGGAGCGACACTGGCTTCTCTTCTTCAGTGGGAAGCCAGTTCAGCGTTTTCGCATGCATCAACGATGGCATGGCTCATTTGGCAGCCGCCATCAGCTCTTAAGAACAGGCAGCAGTCATGGATTTAAACGCAATAAGCTTAACTAGTTCTTTTCAAAGCTTGTTTGAGAAGTTTTTGTAGGTCCCAAGCTCTTCCTCCCTAAATTTTACAACAAGCTTGTTAAATGCATCCATCCCGATGATGTCTTCAATCTCTTCAACAGGAACCAACGACAACCACCCTGGGAAACCCTGTGGATAGTTGTACTTCTTCCTGTTTTTATTCAAAGCCGTGAAGGATCACTTTCAAATCACTTTTATTCTAACGGAGAAGGCAGGGTGCCGGGTGTGAGGCTAATCACATCACAAGTTTTCATTTGATTCATCTCAGAAGTTCCTCTTCAAAAAATATTCCGCTACTAATACAGGCAAACACCCAACTCTTGAAAAGTCTGTTTGATATTTTGCTTACGAGCTCTACGACTGTAACGAGCTAGCGCGCGGGGTCTGAGCCCTCAAGCAATCCCATCATTGGATCGAACCACTCCGCATGAAGCGCTGCGAGTACTGACATGTCAAAGGCGCGAACAGCTTGGTTTGTCTTGTCTGCCATCCAAAGCAGTCCAAAGGGAGCATTGATCGCCAGCTGAAGCCGCCACCACCAGATGATGATTTTCAAAGCTTTCTGAAAGATCGGGTCCTTAATCACGACAGAGCTTGACCAAAGCAAAGGTTCGTGGACCCTTATCCAGCAATACGCTCAGATCGCTGATCAACCCATCTCCCTCTCCCTTCATCCCTGTATTGATAGATCAGGCAGCAAGACGACACTGCGCCTCCGCACCTCCAAGGATGCAGGTACCACAAAGGAAACCCAATGATAGAGCCGCCATTGCTCAACGGACTCATCATCCTGCCAATCCAGTGGTCAAATGGAGGCAGCACCCAGGCACTGAGGAGTACGACAAGCAAGACGTAAAGAGACCGTATAGACAACAGATACTCAGGCTCCTAATCCGTAGGTGAATGTCTTCACTGCATAGGAGCGTTGTTTTTAGTCGGCACCTGTATCGTCATCATGCTGGTCTCCCAAGAAGCAAAAACCCCGGCATAGCCGGGGTTCTCACTGACCTTGGACGGTTCATTGTTTATAGAACGCAGCGAGGCATTGATGCGGAATTTTCGCACAAAAGTTACATGTCAATAGATCAAAGGGGCCATCTCCTCTTTCGCTGATTCAACGAAAGAGAAGAATGCATTGGCCCGTCGATCCCGTCCAAGGACGACCTAGCAATCATGCCCCAAAAGGGCCCTTATTGATAGTGATAAACATTCTCAATTAATGCAAATCCGTCACTAAGCGTAAATACCTAATAATGTTCAAGCGCTTGGCCTAAGGGATTAGCTCAACTTCCCACTGCAGAGTCGCGATCAGGTGAACCAGAAGGGCCACAAGGCGAGTCCAAATCAGTTGCTCAGCATTCCGACGGTTTCCAAGTCATCTTCACGCCAGCAGGCGTCCTGTTTTCAGTACCTCAGGCCCGAGGAGAAACCACTCGTCCAATAGAGCAGACGACCGCAAGTCCATTAAATTAGAGTTCGACTCTTTCTGGGAATACTCAGCTGTCTAATTAAAAGTTAACTACAGCAATGATTCTCTGACCCCATGGTTAAGTGATACCAAGTCCATTAAATAGCTCTTTATGAACAACAAAGGTATGGTACAGAACTGTTCCTCTTTCAGGTTCGAGGCGTTCACCATCTGCATTGAAGCCAATGCTGCATACGAGATTACCCATCCAGCTAATTTGATCTGGGCTTTGGCTTATAGACCATTGCAACATTCGCTCAGTATGCTCAGGTAGCGAGACCGCTATCTTCTCGCAAGCTTTGTTGAGACGGTAAAGCGCCGGGGGTTTTCCTGGGAGGTTGAGCGCTTTTCTCAAAGAAAGCTCATCGAATATTCCGATATATCGAATATGCTCAATGATATCTAATTCTTCATTGTCCAAACCTGCATTTTCAAGTGCAATTTCAAAAGCTTTTATATTCAGCTTAGGTCGGTTAATCATGCCAGGTGTTCCTCGTAAATGCTTTGTTGAGGTGCTGTGGCTACGTTAGCGCCAAAAGAGAAAAGAAAAGTTTTAGTTTTGAGCTGGTGCGCATAAACACCGAAATCTGACCCAGCAAATTGGCCGCCCACACCGTAAGTCGCATGGAAAGGAGAACGTCTCAACGCCAAGGAAGCCGCTTAATTCTCGATAAATATAGATACATTAGTTGCACTAAAAAGGTCTATTTTGCGGTGACTGGCGGCTTTATAGCCAGCAAGGATTGCCCTCATTTATTGACATCTTTTCTTCGCGATCTAAAGCTTTCTTGGTAAATGCCGAGAATTGATTTCGGGCAGATATGCCTAGGTACTTTATTTTCGTTCATAAGCAGCTTGCCTCTTAAGGCACTTCCGATATATTTTCTCTCTCAAATGAATTGGAGGTGAGTATGTCTCTTGCCCCTTCTCTTGTTTGGAGATCAAAAGTAGGCGGGACAATTCGTTTGATGGTGGGTGACACCAACATCCGCTACTTAGCCGAGTTGAACGGCAGCCGTGTCTACTGCGACGACTATGCAACCGCCGCGGCTCATCTCGACTACAGGAGTAAACAGCAATTGCACTGCTGGGGCAGGCGGTAACAACGTTTACCGCATGGCAAGGGACGCGATGCGTTCACCCTTGAACGGTTGGTGCCAGGGGAACTGGGTTCCTCTCTCAAGTTCCTCAGCAAACCGCTGATGACTGACGACCTGACCACGACGCTGTTCTATCTGGCGGCGATGTCAGGACTGCTGAAAATCGGCAACAACGTTCAAGCCACCATCGACTGGATCGTCGCAGCGGCGATGTGGGTCATCTGCACGAAAGGCTCTGGTACTGACCTCTCGACGGTGATTTACGGGAATTTCAACGACCTGATGATTGCCCAGTGGGGTGCTCTTGAAGTCCTTGTTGACCCCTACTCCGACTTCGCCACGGGCACGGTGGGCGTGCGAGCGCTGCAGTCGATCGACATTGGTGTGCGTCACGCCGAATCCTTCGCTGCAATGACGGACGCAGTGGCCTGAATAGCCTGAACTGAGGGTTCTTAGAGCTCCGCTGTCCATAGTCGGCGGGGCTTTTTTGTGCCTTATAACCGCTCTAAACCTCAGCAAGCGTCAGCAGCAGTGCAGCAACAGCAGTAGTCAGCGCAGACTGATGGCATGAAAAGACTCCTCCTGCTCCTGCCGATCATTGCCCTTGCCACGATTCAGGTGGCCCTCGACCCAGCCAAACCGCCAGCACCTCGAAGCGCTCAACGATCAACTCCGGCCCCGAAGAATGCCCCTCAAAACAACCTTGCAGAACAGTTTAGACAGCAAAAAATTGATAGACTTGAGCTAAAGAGACGGTGCAATGATGAATTTTTTAAAGCGGATTATCAATATATAAATAGTACGCTGCCAGAATCAAACGAGGCCAATTATTATGAAATCACCCGGTATTTTATACGATACAAAGATGGACGAAAGACTATATATAGAGTAACGAAAAACAGCTATGGATTTTGCCGGCTCGTGGCACATGGCTTCCTCGAAGAATCTTATTATGTCCTCCATCACTGCGACTCTTTTTGGCTGACTGGGAAATCTTCTCCAAGCAAAAGAATGGCGGTAGAATGTTATATCAGTCTAGAAGGGGAGGAGATTACAGTATACGAAAAAAAACCATGGAAAAATGACATCGAGAAATACACTTTGGGTAAAAAAATTTCCGGATCTCCTCTCTCCCTTTAACAAGGAAAATACACAAGAATGCTGAGGGGGAGCCGTTCAACCCAGTCCCTACTTGACTCTTAATGGGAAGAATCTGAAAGACATTTACGACGAGACCTACGCCGAATATTGATCACCTCACAGGTAGGGGGCAGTGTCTCCAGCCCGTCTTAACCCCCTCCCCCTTGACCTCGTCGCACTACCAGAAGTAGTACAGGAGTGCTTGCGAAGGTGGTATGTCGGTTGACCATGCGAGCGGTGTTGCAGCACCCAAGGCGGATCCTGTCTTTCTGCATGTCAGGGCAGGAATGACCGTGATCGTTGATGACGGCAGCGACTGGCGGATGGCTGACGTGATCTGGGTGGATGGTGGCGCCAGAAACCCCAAGGTCCCCACGCTGTTTCAGGTGGCAGACGTCGATACAGGCATCATCAACTGGATAAACGCTGACTCTGTATCAAACATCATTCCGAGGGTCTGAACTGCTGCCACTCTTGGCGGAGATCTAAATCCATCATGAAAGACGATACGGCCCCAAAAAAGAAAAAAGTGCTTCTTGGGCTGATCGTGAAGGGAGCAATTGGCCTCTTAAGTTTCGGGATTGCTATGGGGATCCTTGTCACGATCAAGACAGCAATGGAAATCAAGGGCTGTAACGAAGGCAAGTCAGAAGACTGCGATGCGTTGCTCAAGAGCGAATACACAGTCGATGAGGACTTCGATCCTGATCAGATCACGAACGAGGAGTACAAGCCCAAGTTCGTAGCGAAGGTCGAAGCTGCCAAGAAAGCAGAGGCAGAACGTGAGGCCTACGAGGAAATGTTTTCGGCGCAAACGCAGGCCATGTCTGCATGCAGGAGAGCTCTGAAGGCAGCCATGAAGGACCCAGACAGCTTCCGTGTTCTCAACAGTGACTATGCAAACCTCCTCATCGAGTACTCAGCCACCAACTCCTTTGGCGGACGTATTCGCAACGTGATGGACTGCAAGACAGGGAAAAACCTGCGTTGAAGGCGGCTTACAGCTCCTGACCCAACGCCACAGGCGGGACATCACGCCGACTTGGCAGAAGGAGATGGGCTGGGCGCCTGAAGCTAATTAGCGACGTAACGAACGAATCTTCTGCTCAAGCTTGATCAGCATCAGAGACCATCTGCCCGACAGGGCAAACCAGCAGGAACCCCCGACAACTGCAAATGTTGCGACCACCCAAAGCACTAACCCCGCCCCTCCGATAAGAAGGTCCCGTCGACACGCTTCAAAGTCCGGGCCTGGCTTGCATCTTGGAACGATCTCCCTGAATCCCTGATCTCCAGCGCGACTTCCTGATGCTGTTCCACCTCCATATCCCATTCGTAGAGCCTCAGTGAGCTTCCATCAGCAGTGTTGCCACCCGAGGCAGCGCTGCAAGCTCTGGGCGCCTACGTGGCAGAAGGAGATGGGCTGGGCTCCTGAGGCGGGCTAAAAAGGTCCCATGGCTGACAGTGCATCTGACTTCACCGAGCAGCAACTGTTGGAGATGTACGACCGTATCGCCGCCCTGATCACGAACATCGAAGTCAATCTTCTCGGCAGATACGGAGGCCCGACAGATCAGGCCCGCCGCCTCCGTGAAGCCAAGAAGCTCCGTGCTGAGGTGATCGCAAGATTGGGCTATCAACCGAAATCAACCCTCGACAAAGACCTTGAAGATCTCAAGGGAAAGATCAACAGCGGCGAGCCCATACACGATGACTTCAGCGTCGACTTGCCTCATCTGAGTGATCCGATTTTCAGGGGCCCCAGAGGTGGCCGTTATCGGATCAACAGCAACGGTCGGAAGACCTACGACGTGCCATGAGCAACTACGAAGTAGGAAGCGCTGAATGGCTTGAAGCTCTGGACTACCCAGAGCACGACAGAGCAGAGATTCAACGGAACAGGGCGATGGCCCTCAAGCAAGGCATTGCAGTTGATCCACAAGTTGCTGTGGACCGAAAAGCAGCCCTGGAAGCTATTGAACGCGAATTTGGCGAGTGGACCTACTTCGATCCCACAACGGTGATCGCAGGCGGCAAGAAACACAAGGTGCCCGCAGGCACAGTCACAAAGTCACAGCCAGTTGGAACAACAGGCCCGCGAGGCGGCAGATATTTCCTGACGAGATCCGGCAATAAGAGTTACTTCTAGGGCTCAACCCTTGCCTTTGACCCAACGCGATAGGCGAGAGATCACGCAATCGCGCCAAACAAACTGATTACACAGGGTCCTTACAGGCGTCCCCCATCGAGGGTCATCGCAATCGCGATTTTTTTGTAGCGATTGGATACAAAAGGTCTTCTGGTGAGCTTGGTCTAGGAGACGCCTAGGACGCTCACAAGATCTTCAAGCTCATCTATTTGAACTGTTCCCCTTGTGGGGTCATCTACGAACGTGACCTCATGGCCATCCCAGTTGCTTACAAGATCTAGTTCGTATGGCTTGTCATTGAGGAACATCCGAACGTTTATTCCCCAGTCAGTCGCTTGGACCAATAGCGATTCAACCTTGTCGTTCTTGAGGTTTTCTAGCTGAGATCGAATGATCTCTTCCTTCTGCTTCTCACTCACTGAGCTATTGGTGCATCTATGCCGACATTTTGGCGTTGGTGAAGGCATCTAGGACATCTTCCTGGCGACTTGTGCGGTAGCTGCGCCTGTGAACCTCAGGGCTGTGGCCCATGACTTCTGAGGCGTGTGAGTCGGCGATGCCGTAGCGGGTGCAGCGAACACTGAAGCTGTCCCTGAAGGCATAGGGCTTGAGGTATTGCCCTTGAGCGTCGTACTTGCTGACGAGCTCTTTCCATTCGGGCTGTCTACGGAGCCATGTGCCAAAAGCCTTCCCATCGACGGTGTTGGGTAGCTCAACGGCATTGCTGGACCACTCGTCGACCAATCCCCAGCTGACGCGTTCTTCTGCAGAGCTGAGAGGGAGGTCGATCAGCCAGCGCTCAGGGTTTTGTTGTTTGCGACCGCGATTGGCTGAAACCTTGCCCTTGGAGCAGAACATTTGAGGTTGGCCCTTGTGGTTCTCTCGCACCTCGAGGTGATTGATCTCCCATTCGCGCAAGCCGTAAGCAGCGAGGAGTCGGATGACGTTGGCCCAGCGGTGGTTGCGTGGCTTAATGGCTGCGTGGAGGTCGAGGATTTCTTGATCGGTCAGTGCTGCCTTAGGGCGGTTGCGTTGCTTGGGGCCAAGTAGGTCGTCGTAGTCCGATTTGCCGACCCGCCAGCACCGAGCGACCCCGTGCTTGTCAAAGGCGTACATCGGCCTGTCTGAGGTTGGTTATGAGTCCAATCCCAAAACAGCTGCTGACAGGTCCTGAAAGTTGCGCGGGAGGGTCGCTATCACCCGGTGCAGAGGTATTCAGAAGAGCTCGAACAGGACGAAACGATTTCTGCGGTGACCTTGATCGCTTCGTAGGTGCCCTTGTCCTCAGCCATGGCTGGAACAGTGAGAAGCAGTGACAAAAGGAATAGGAGTTTTTTATCTCACGACCAGAGACACATAAAAGAAGGACACGGTCATGGAGAAGATCCAAGACTGGCGAGTGCCTAACCCCCATGCCCCATTTTTCGGTGCTGCCCCATGAGCGAGGCAACCGATAAAAGTCAGAATCTGAATGACGACCCCCATGAAGAGGATCTTGGCGAGAGTTTCCATGCATCAATAATGGCTACGGGTGGTTAGACCATCTGTATGCCCAACAAGGACCGCAGCTTCCACGAATCGCCACAGAAGGCTGGTGGTGAGGGGTGGCTGTATTCCGAGCAGCAGCAGAAGCTCTGTCACTTCAAGCCCGACACGGCGACGGTCCACGCCCAATGGGTCGAGGTCCGCACCTTCAGCTGGATCCCCCCACGCCAACCCGTCCCGATGACCCAGCGGCGGATGCTCAGGCACAACGCCATCGAGGCCTGGGGGACCATGCAGAAGACGGGCTGGGTTAGGTGCTCACCACCAGTGAGGTGAAAACCCGTGCCCATTACAGACGCGACCGAACACAATGCCAAGCACGCTCAACCCGTTGCCGTCTTCCCACATCAAACCGCGCTCAGCTGTGCAGCTGTAAACCCAAATGCCGGGCCGGATTCCTGCTCTTGGATTTGCAGCCACTAAGCCGACAAAGATCGATGCAATAACCAGCTGTCTGATGAACCTTCCTACGAGCATCAGCCAGACCAACCGCTTGCCCTAAACATTTAGGGCAAAACCCAGCAAAGCGAAGGCAAGAGCGAACAAAGCTCAAACGCTGCAGGTGATGCCATCGCACATCCCCCATCTGAGGGATCTTTCAAGTCACTGATTCCCCCATATGAGGAGCAATTAAAAACCCCGCCTTGTGACGGGGTGAATGTTTTGTCGGGAGATGGATGGCGACAACATCAACGCCCCCTGCTTTTCCCTTGCGGGTTTTGTATAGCTTTCAGCCGCTCTGCTGTGGCATCAACGAATAGGATGTTCAGAAAACATCCTCCATAAACATAATACAAAAACGGGAAAATCAAGCAGTATCCAGTTGCCAATCCTTGTGTCCTCATATGTTTTGCAAAAAGGTATTTTAATTCTCCATCCACCAGCCTTTTCAATCCAATAATTATGCTCTCTTTGTTTATATCGAATCTCTCTGAAGAAAATGAAGTATTTTGTTTCTCGTATTCTTACCCCCAGCCTACGGTCCAGCATTGCGTCTCTCCACTCATAGCTTTCATCTTCGATGAATTTTCCTTTTTTGAAGCGACACCATGACCAGTGATGGATGGTGACGAAGAAGTAGAAACTCATATTGCTGGTTGCAGATGAAGTCTATTCATTGCATAAATCTATCTATTATTTGCAAGAAAGCCATAGTCTGCTTGAGCATCACCGTTCCAGCTGAGTGATATTTCCGACGGATCTAATCCCTCTTTTGGGTAAATCGTCCTCGCCAGACTGGAGTAATCGCCCAGATCCCAGTGGCCAGCTCACTGCAGGCTCAAAAGGAGTCACACGTCGACCTGCTCCAATCCGCCATCCGATGGGAGGGAGTTCGCGCTCAGTGGTTCGCTCGCACCAATGACTGGCAGCAGGTCGTGGACTGCCTCGCCCGTGAACGTCACCTCGAAATAACCCTCGATCAGGCGCGGCGGGATGCAGCGCTCGCAGCCGAACAACGCCCCGGTTGATCCAGTGACGGGCCATCAATCAGTTATGGGATGGGTATTGCTGCCCTCTTGCGCGGGAAACATCAGCTGATAGACAGGTTCGTCTGCGCATGGGCCGGGTGTGATGGCCCGGCTTTTTATGCCTCTGCTCAAACAATAAAAACTCCGCCTTGCGACGAGGTGATTAAGTTTATTTCAAATAAAATTACATACATCAGCTACAATTCTAGATTCAAAAATGTTATTAGGATCCCTCCATTCGCCCCATATCATTTCGTCATCGGTAGAGTTAAAAACTCTGCCTTCGCATACAACCGCTACATATAGTTTTTGTTTTTGACCATTTTCAGCTGGAATTACGATTGACTGGCCCGTCTTTTTTGCTCGCTTGAAATCAAGAGTCAGCTCTCCATACCCCCGCACCTCAGCTTCTGCAGTAAGCGCAAGCAGGAGGCTTGCCGCGACGAATAGAAAGCGTTTCATGGAGCCGATTTATTGAATCTATGCATATTGCAAAGAAATTGTATTGGTTGATGCAATTGCTACCGATATTCAATAGCTAAAAATGAATTGCTTCCGTTGATTTGCACTTGGGAGCGGCGAGGTCACCTAGCGAAAGGGTGGCTTCGCTTGCCTAGAAAAAAGCCCTCGAACAACGAAACCTGGCCGAGGGCTTCCCCCAACTGAGGCAGCATCATGGCAAATGACACAGGCGAGTGGAGTGTCTTATGCAAGCCAACGAGTGATCACGGTGCCTTCGTACACATGACCAGAGGCTTCGACAACCGGCTTGGTCTCTGGGTTCGTGAAAATGTTGTAAAAGACGTCCTCGGGTCCCTGGAACATCACTGTCGCTCTTTTGGGTTCGTCCTTGCAGACGCCAATAAAGAAGGTCTTGACTCCCATCTCGGCAAACATCGCTTGCTGCTCAGGAGCATTCATATGTGCGCGATATTCCTCAAACGTGTTGCTGAGCTTGAAGTCCAGAACAGTTGTCTCGGTCATGGCGTGAGTGGTTCTAATTCGCAACAGAACTGTCTTAACCAGCTTCGGGTGCCCAGCCCATCTCCTTGTGCCACGTCGGTGCCCAAAGCTAGAACTTGTGGGTACTGGCAAGCCTTAAGCGATGTCTTCTAGGAACTACAGAGCTGGGGAATGGTTACCTGATCAGCCTGGGCATGACTGGGGTTCAAAACCACAGACGGTGAAAGGGGTCTCTTCTAAACCCAGCAATGAAAAGACGATCTCTTTGGAAGAACTCAATAAGAATAACAAGCCTGAGTTCGACCTCCCTAACAAAGGATCAGCTCCAAGCATCTAGCCCGCCTCTGGTGCCCAGCCCACTTCCTTTTGCCAGGTGGGTGCCCAGAGCTTGCATCGCTTCTTCAGGTGTCGATACTGCTGATAGAAGCTCACTGAAGTTCAGCTGATGGGAGGGTATGGGAACCATGGTGGGTTTGGAGGGCAGGGGCTCTCTCTTTCCTGCGACCCAGCAGTTGAAGGATGCAGGCGCGACGTTTTATTCATAGGAACGGGGGTAATCACATTCATAGTTGTGGCTGGGCTTGCCTGCTGGCTTGTCCTGTCGGGTAGGTGGACTGTGATGCTGATCAAAATTGAGCAGAAGATTCGTTCGTTACTTCGCTAACAAGCTTCAGGAGCCCAGCCCACTTCCTTTTCCAGGTGGGTCGTTTTCTATCTGCCGTGAGTCTTTCCCTGCTCGCCAGACTTCGCCCCATGGCGAACAAGGACCGCAGCCACCACGAGCCACCACCAAAGCCCGGTGGTGAGGGTTGGCTTTACAGCGAACAGCAGCAGAAGCTCTGTCACTTCAAGCCCTCCATGGCCAAGGTCCACGCGCAGTGGGTCGCTATCAGGACGTACAGCTACGTTCCGCCCCGCCCGCCTGAGCCGATGACTCGGCGGCGGATGAATTTAAATTGTCATGCCTGTGGCGTTGGATCAGCAAGTCACTCCGATTGAGAGTTGTGTTCTGAGGGGGGCAAAGTACGCTTATCTTAATTGCATTAATCGCACCGACAATGGCCTGAATTTGCGCTGGTTTTGGTTATTTAGCTCCTTAAGTGGGTTTGTTTGTTGACATCGCCGCAAATCAACGTGTAAAATAAATTGTAAGTTCTAGCTTTTTATGCAACTCAGCATTTTGCGTAGGCTTGTTAGCTGCTCGGCTCTCTCTGTTGCTGCCAGCATGATTGCTTCCCCGGCTTTGTCGTTGCCTGTTTCGACTTCCCAGGGATTTGTTCAATACCTGAACAACAACAAGAAAGGATGGGACACTGCTGATAAACTGAAATTCAATCGGTTGAGTGGCTGCTTCACGCAATATGCTTCTAGCGGTAAGGCAAAGGCTTTTGTGTGCACCAAAGGTGTTGTTGTTCGTATATCGCCAAATCGAGTTAAGCGTACATGCCAGGTGAATCGTGTGAAAGTTAATAGTAAAGGAAAGATTACTTTAACTTCTTCTAATTGCGTCTATAAATAGCTCTTGAAGTCGTCAAATATTGTTTTGGATTGCTGAGTTAATGCCTTAGGTTTACGCGCTATTTGCTCCCGTGTTCTGATTTCTGTTGCCAGGTGGATTGGGGATTATTCGTGCTAGTAGTCATTACTCACGACTTTCCAGGTATTGCTGATATGGGTTGTTAAACATGGTTTGAAGCTTGCTTCTTACTGAAAGCTTGGTTTATTGGGTTAGCAGCTGATGCAATGTGGTCCGCACCCTCAAAGATCAATGGTTTGCTTTGGCGCTGGGAGCCGCTGCACTCACTGCATTGTTCTGGCTTGAGTTGATTGCCTACTAGCAAGTATTTCTTCAGCCAGATGTTCTCTCCACGTTGCTCTGTTTGGTTGATAGCTGTTGGGGTGCTGTTGGTTTGTATTCCGGCAGCTCGTTCTGACGAGTGGGTGACTTGCAAGCGCGATGCGTCCACAGGGCAGCTTCTTTGGCTGCGGGGGAAGTCAACGGAGCCTCTGAAGAACGCTGAGTACCGACCTGGTGCCACCAATCCTGATCTGGGCACTTGCTCGGTGAGCAATGACCAGCTCCGTGAAACTCACGGATTGAAGTTCTGATCACTGCTTCACTTGGGCCTGTGAGTCCCAGTTAATAGAGGGAATTGAGGCTCTGTTCAGGCTTGGTTCGATCCATCAAAGATTGAGCTCATCAAAAGCCTCAACAGCACAGCACCCATGAAGCTGCTGAAAGCCTGAAGGTCGAACAGCACGTGAGCGTAGGCTCAGGCTGCGTCTGATGCGTCTCGCCTTTGTTGATTCGTCTGCTGCTCGCTTTTGCCTTGCTGGCGCCCTGGGCAACCCCTGCTCGAGCGATTTCACTTTCAGCGCGCACGGATCGGTTGATTGATCGGCTTGAGCGGCTTGGCGTTGTGATTGACCGGCTCGAGCGTTGTGGCCCCGGGGCTGAACGTGCCGCCTACAACATGGGCGTGAACCGTCTCTGTCTGTCGCAGGGGCTGCGCGATCAGCCAGGGCTTCAGTTGGATGTTCTGACCCATGAGGCCATCCATGTTGTTCAAGACTGCCTGGATGGTTTGGAGACGCCGTCGTCCTCCACGATCAGCTTGATGCTGCAGGCTCAGGGTGGTTTCAGTCCCGCGCAGGTCGATCGGTTTTGGGCGCATCATCTCGACCGTTCAACGTCAGATCATGTGCTGACGGTGACCCAGTCACTCGGGCCGCTGCAGCGCCAGCGAGAAGTGGAGGCCTATGCACTGCAGAGCCAGACCGGCATGGTTGAATCCTTGCTGGCCAGGCACTGCTGATCTTCATCGACGGATAGCGTTTCAGGTTGAGATGTTGTTTTCTTTGATCTGGCTAGGGTGGGTTGATTAATTGGTAGGAACAATCGGGTGAAGCACCACTGGATTGCGTTGCTTTTTTGGGCTCCACTGATGTGGCTGCAGGCGCCCTCATCAGTCGCAAAATCGTTGTTTGATCGTCCCCCAACCCGGGTGGTGATTCACAACCCTGAATCAACCGAAGGCTTGCGCAATCGCACCACGATTACGGTTGTGGTTCCTGAGGATGCTGGTAATGCCCTGGGCGCGATCGTTTTGCGGCAGTTGCCCAATCTTGATCGGTGGGATTGGGGCCGCTTGGAACCTCGGGTTTATTTCGGCGACTATTCCCTTCCTGGCAAAGGAGAACGGGGCTTGGCCACCGCTTTTGTCTCAGGTTCTCAAGAGGATTTGAGCATCCAATTCAATCCAGCGGTTGAGCCGGGGCAAACCGTGAATGTTGTGTTCCGTGGCTTTAATCCTCAGTCAAGTATTTATCAATGGTCAACAATGCTCCTGGCGGATGGTGAGGACCCCGTCCGTTATCATGGACCCACCTTGCGTCTAAATGTTTACGAGCAGGATCCGTACCGTTAATTATTAATTTCTAGAGCAAGTTTGGGTAGGCATTGAGGAGTCCCCAGATCACCAGTGCGGTGATCGAGGCAAAGATCACGGCTGTCCATGCCGCCAGATCGGCATTGTTGCTGGACCCTTGCAAAAGCTGAAGTAGGCGTGCCATCAGAAGGAATGCAAGCTCTTCGGTTCTGGCTCAGCTTGAGGGCAAATTCCAGCCTTGTTTGCGAGTCCTCATACGTCCAGGGGGTCTCGATCGATCACGCCGGCTCGCTCCAGCCTTGTTAGTGATATTCCCCGGGGTGCTGAATTTTGGTGACGCTGACGCCAGAGGAACTCTTACCGGAGAACCGAAGCAGTTCATCGCCGGAGACTTCGTAACCCAGTTCCTGGGCAATCAGGGCCGCAGCATCGGCACTTACGGCCTGCAGCACTTGCTCCCTGAGGGAGGGATCTCTGGAGATGTGAGCAAAAAATTGTCGGAGTTGGTCCGTGCTCATGCCGCTGGGAGATGTGGTGCCGATTCTGCCCCGTCTGGTCTTGCCTCTTGCCTGTTGACTGGTGCACAGATCAGTCCGATGCGATGACGCAACTGGCAGTGTCAGGTGCTTCCGGCAAAACCGGATGGCGCGTGGTGGAGGAAGCGCTCAAGCGTGGTCGATCGGTCCGAGCCATCATTCGGCCTGCGTCCGTGTTGCCCCCTGCCCTGGCTAAGGCTGAGCAGGAGGGTCGGCTGGAGGTGTGTCGTCTGGAGCTGGACACGGCGGAAGCGTTGCTCCATGCGCTGCAGGGCTGCACGGCATTGGTGATCGCCACTGGTGCTCGCCCTTCGATCAACCTGGCGGGCCCCTTGCAGGTGGATGCTTGGGGGGTGCAGGCCCAGGTGCAGGCCTGCCGCTCTCTTGGTTTGACGCGTGTGGTGCTGGTGAGTTCCCTCTGCGCTGGCCGTTGGCTGCATCCCCTCAATCTGTTCGGCCTGATCTTGGTTTGGAAGCGGGTGGGGGAGCGCTGCCTGGAGCGCAGAGGTCTTGATTGGACTGTGATCCGGCCTGGAGGACTCAGTGAAGATGACAGCCGTAGCACCACGGAGGGAGTGCTGGTGACCGATGCCGATCAACAACAGAGCAACAGCATTCCTCGCCGCCTTGTGGCACAGATGTGCCTGGATGCTCTGGAGCAGCCTCAGGCCTGTGGTCGCATCCTGGAAATCACCAGCTCCCCGGCACTGCCCCAGCAGCCGCTGGGGCAGTGGTTGGATCAGAACCCTTGATCTAAGGATCGGCTCAATCCCAGCACCAGGTGGTGCTGGGCCGGCCTGTGCTGGCCAGGAAGCGTTCGCTGTCGGGGCGAATCAGATCAATGGTTTTTTGTTTGAGCTCGCTGCTCCAGCTGGGTGCTGCAACGTTTTTTCGTCCTTTCGACCCCGCTGGATTCAACAGCGGCAGTTGTGCCTCCTCCAGCAGCCCCGTGCAATCCGGCTTGGCGCCGATGAAGCTCAAGATCCGACGCAGGCTTGATTGGGGCTCTGTGCTGAGTTCCTCGGTGGTGATGCTCAGCATCGACTGCTGCGGAAACCAGCGTTGGTAGCGCTGCCATTGCTGGTGATAAAGCGAGGCCTCCACAACGCGTTGCCGCAGTTGCGGCGCGCGGAGCAGTTGATCAAACGGCGGGCAGTGCTTGCTGCGTCCGCGCCAGTGCCGCCAGTGGGATTCGATCCGTCGCAGGGGATGACGCACCAGATAGATCAGTGGAATGCTGCCGAGGTGGTGGTAGATCAACTCTGGCGTTCTGGCATAGCACCCATAGGACGACGAGTACATCGTGCTGGCTTCGCCGCGCAGGGGTCGCTGCGGATCGGCTTCAAATTGATTGGCGTACCACTCCCAGCCGCGTAGATAGTGCCGACCGAAGAATTTCGGCTCCATCGACTGGCTGATCTGGATCTCGGGATGGCGTCCCAGTGCCGTGGTCAGGCTGGTTGTGGCCGATTTAGCGGCTCCGATGATGATGAAGGTGGGCAGCTGAGCGCGGTAAAGCGCTGCAATCCGGTCGTGCTGCCCCCGCAGGCTGCGATTGATTTGGTACTGGCAACGCCAGCTTTCAAGCCAGCGTGACTGATCAGCGTCCGAAGACATGGGAGCGGAGCCAGTTCGACAGCTTCAAGCCCGTGCTGTGGAGTGGGTTGATCGCCGGTAGGGGGGCGTTCTGGATTAAGTGGTCCACAGACACATCGTTATAAAAAAGGCGCACATCATCGCCGTAAATCTGCATCGCTTTCTCGATCAGAGCATCACTATTGAAGTGACTCTGCAGGCCAGCGCGGTCACTCCGTCTCACGTTTTTCTGAGGCAGAGACTCCATCACATTGATGCCGCGTCGGGCCAGGATGTCGCGTAATTCAGCCCAGTGTTCGTTGATCTGTTCAACGCGTCCCACAAACTTCGGCACGATCTGATTGCCGATGCAAAGCAACTGGTTCTGGGGCAGAACGTGAACGTCATAGTGCTTGAAGGGTGTCTCGATCAAAACATCGAGAAAGGCTTCAAATGACAAGCCATGGGTGATGCCCATGTTCTGCATCGGCAGCGGTGGCGCTTCGATTTCGATCACCTTGTTGTTGTAGGCCGCGATCAGACGATCGAAGGGGTTGCGTACGAAGCTGAAGCTGAAATGGCTGCGCCGGTACTTGCGGGCACGTCGCAGGGTGATCAGTTCCGTTTCCTGATTGGTTTCGTGCTGCCAAAACTTGTCGGAGGTTGTTTTGGTCCCCTTGGGAGGCCTCTCGCTGAGCAGGCGGCACAGGGCCGCTTTGATCGATGAATTCGCGGCCTTGGGGACCCGTCCGTAGAGCAGGTTGTGGCGCTTCATCCGGATGAAGTGATGCGGTTGAGCCATGGATTAGCGGCTTTTGGCGAAATTTTTCTCGAGGAATTTGCGAAACAGCTTCCATTCGCTGCGGCTGAACAGCGGTCGCGCTTGGATCGCCAGTTCAAGCCCCCGTTCGTTCAGGCCTGGATTTGTGGTTTTGTTCAGGTTCTCGTTCTCGGTGTTGGCTTCCAGCTGCTGCCTGAGCCGGTTGGCTTGTTGGGGCAGGGCCTGCTTGAGCACATTCCACAAAAAGGTGCTGGGCTCATGGGGATCGCTGAGTTGGTCATAGTTGATGCTGACGACCTTCAAGTCGCGTTTGCTGCCCAGCTTCAACAGCGCCTGCTCAAGTGATTTGGGATCGGTGCAGGAGAAATCAGCCGTTTGTCGGAACGTGTCGAAGTGGCTGGTTTCAGTGTTGTGGCGTCCTTCCTTGAGCAGCTGGGTGTGGCACGAGCGGATGAAGGCCTCTGGCTCCCTGCTGGCGAACAGCACCGTCCATGCGATCGAACGATGCTCAAGGCTGTCCTCCAGACCAGTGATCAAGCGCTTGGTGCGTGACTTGGCATAGCGATACAAGCCCGTCTTGCGTTCCTTGTTAGGCGTTTTTCGGCGCGGCGGTTCTGCAAGGCCGTTGCGCAACGTTCCGAAAATCGCTTCGAAGGAGAGAAGGATGGTGTGGATCCTGTCGGGATGGTCTCCTGCCAGCTCCAGCAGGGTGGATCGCGTTTGTGATTTCAGGCCTTTGGGCGTTTTGCGATCCCAACGGCCCCATTGCAAGTGACGCCACAATTCGGAGCATTGCTTTTTGAACGTGTTCGGCCCGAGATAGAGCACTCCCTGCTCCAGCAGCAGCTCGCGGTTGGTCTGCAGATTCCGCTGCAGGTAGGTGCTGCCTGTTTTGTGCAGCCCGCAATGCAGAACAATCCGGTCCGGTTTGAGCTGGCTCACGCGACCTGCCGTTCCTGGCTGGACTCGACACATCCTTCCAGGCGTTCGAGGGCAAGCCAGGCACCTTCGCCATTGTTTTTGTGCCCTTGCCAGATCTCAGGAATGAAGGTCGCCTGCGGGGCGAGTTGCTCCATTAGGGCAAACAGCTGGACCCAATCGATTTCACCGTCATGGATCTGCAGGCCTTCGCCATCGACCCCCTTCGCATCGGCCAGATGCAGGTGTGCCGTGAATGGAAGGATCGCCTTAAGGAAGGCACTGAACGAGGCCTTGAGGTGAGTGCAGGCGAGCTTTGAGTGGGACACATCCAGGCAGACGCGCATGCCGGTCTCCCGACAGAACTCCTGGATGAAGGCGGTGTCGACGAACAGGTTGTGATAGCGCTGTCCACCGAAGTGCCAGGGGAAGGGGGGCATGGTTTGGGGAATGATCTCCACCTCGCCGGCGGTCTTGATCTGCTGAAGGCTGTCGATCAGGCGCTGGCGCAGGGGTTGCAACTCCGCTTGCTCGAGATGGTGGTGTTCGGAGAAGCCACCGACGTTCGTCACCAGAGGGACGGGATCGGGGCAGCGGAAGCGGCGTCGCAGATCACGGGAGATGTCGACCACACGCTGAAGTTCCTGAATCGAGTGGCGCCGGTAATCGGAATCCGCGCTGCACAGATCGAGGGTGTGATCGCCGGCAAACAGTTCGGGGGCGTGAACCACTAGGCCGATCGGCTGCGATGTCGGCAGCACTTGATCCAGATTCACCTCGAGATCCTTGTAACTGAGGTGGATTTCCACCAGGTCGAGATTGCTGGCGGCAGCAAAGCTCTCGATGTCGTGGTACCTCACCGGGACGCCAAAGCGATGCTGGAAGCGATAGGCGCGTGGGGTGGCGGCCGGGGTTTCCAGGTCGGAGGGGAAGAAGAAGTCGCCGGCGGCTTTGTTTACCGGCAAGGTCTTGCCGATGAGGTCGTCCAGGCGATTGGGCTGCAGCCCCTGCCCAGGGCTCTGGATGCCCACCATCGCCTCGGTGATCTCTGTACCCGCGGGGACATCGCAGGTGGCGACGAGGCTCTTGGCCAGCACTTCGCGATTCATCATCTCGCCCTGGCTGATGCTGCGTTCACCGCCGCTCCCCATCGATTCCTCCACCCGGCGAATGCCCTGGATCATCTGGGCGAATTCATCGGGCAAGAGGCTCACCTTGTGGTCGTTGCCCTCCATGGAGCGATCGAGGGTGATGTGTTTCTCGATCACCACGGCGCCGAGGGCGGCGGCGGCAATGGGCACATCGATGCCCCGTTCATGGCCGGAGTAACCCACGGGAGCCTCGGCTAGGTCCCGTAGTCGCTCGAGGTAGCGCAGATTGACGTCCTTGAACGGAGTGGGATAAGTGGAATTGCAGTGGAGCAGCACATAACCGGCTCCTTCGTTCTGGAGGTGCCGGATGCCGGAGCGGATCTCCACCTCAGATGCCATGCCGGTGGAGCAAATCAGTGGCTTGCCAGTGGCTGCGAGGCTGGAGAGCAGGGCGTGGTTGGTGAAATCTGCCGACGCCACCTTGAAGCCTTCCATGCCCCAGCGGTTGAGTTTCTCGAGGCTGGCTTCATCCCAGGGGGTGCAGAGGGGCACCAGCCCTTTGCTGGCGGCATGGTCAAAGCAGCGGAACAGTTCGTCGTCGCTGAGTTGAAAACGCTCGAGCAGATCCAGGGTGTACTGGGTGCCCAGATCGGAGGCCATGTCGTTGCTGTCCCCCGCATTGCGGTACAGCCGACTCATGTCCCGCATCTGGAACTTGGCGCAGTCCGCTCCCGCGGCTTGGGCGGCATTGATCAGCTGGAGCGCGATGTCGAGATCGCCGTTGTGGTTGTTGCCGATTTCGGCGATCAAAAAACAGGGGGCGTCATCACCGATGCGGTGGGAGCCGATCTGCAGTCCATCGGTGGCGCGGCGGGCAACAGACACGATCCGGCCATGGTTGTCCAGCAGCGGCAGCGCAATGATGCGGGAGTTGAGCAGGGCGCTCAGATCACTGGCGCTAGTGCCTTCGGCGGCCGACCGGCAGTTGGAATTCATGGCCGCGGTGACCGGCCGGTTCAGGTCGATCTCGCCGCAAGTGGCGATCCAGCGCCTGAAGTCGCCGTCGGTGAGCACGCCTTGGAGGATGCCGCTTTCGGAAACAACGAAGATCAGCCGCGACTGGTTGGCTGTGATCTTGCTGAGCGCCGACAGGATGCTGTCTTCCGCGAAGACAACGAACTGGGTGAAATTCCGCTCAATCAGGATGCCTCTCACCGTTCTGTTCGGCCGCCTGGGTTGAGTCCACAGTCGAACTTACTTCAGATCTCTGTAGGAGATCAGCAGTGCGATCTGCCGAAGCAGTGGGTTGGTCTGGCGCACGGCCCAGTGGCGGCGCGCGACACCTCGGTGGAGCGGGCGCATCAGGGTCGCCTGGCAGAGCAGCTCGCGGGCACTGCTCCAGTCGCTAGTGGTGATGGCGGCTTCGGCCCCCAAGCGCAGCTGATTGAAGCTGGATTGGGCATTGCCCGGGTAGCCGATGCTGCTGGGGACGGGCTGTGGCGGCTGCTGTCGCTGTGCATGCAGGGCGTCGAGCAGGGCGGAAGGGCTGAACTGCGTTCCGTACCCCATCCATTCCAGCCAGCGTGGATCCGGGGAGGGCCCTTCGGCATCGAGGACATCCAGATTTGGGATGGCCTCCAGGGCGCGCCATACGCCGCTGCCGGCATAGACGTGGCCGCCGTAATCCGGCTGCAGACCGAGATCGCTGATGGCAATCGCTCGGCAGCCGAAGTCGAGTGCGTCGAAGAAGGCCGTCGAGGAGAGAGTGGCCAGCAGCCGGGCCTGCTTCAACAGCACCGGCAGGGGGCGATAGTCCAGTCGCAGATTGGTGGGGGGCACCCCCAGCGTCTGCTTCAGGGTCGTGCTGATGTGGGTCTCGACGTCATGGAAGGTGGCGTCGCCGGGTGCGATACGGGGTTTGATCAGCACCTCCCAGTTGGGAGAGCGGCTGGCTAGATCGCTTAGCAGCCGCACGAGTTGGGCCCGTTCGCTGCTCGACGCGGGCATGATCACCTGCTCGGCAAACACCAGGCGCCGTGGGCGCTCCTCTAAGGGAACTAGATCTGTGCTGGGGGCGTTGCGCCGCAGACCGGTGAGCACGGTGTGTTGCTGCGCAAACGGGGTTCCCGCTACCAGCTGCTCCAGGGCATCCTGATCGCGAGGTCCACTCAGGCAGATCAGGTCGTAGCCCAGCCGCCAGCTCACCCCCTCGATGAAGTGGTCCAGCACCACGCCGTTGAAACCACAGAACAGCAAGGGACGCCGCTGCTCCCGTTGCAGGGCGAGACGGATGTCATTGAGCTTGCTGCCCGTCAGGAACACGCCAATGGCATCAACGCTCAGTAAACGCCGATCCCGCAGCAGCTGAGCCAGGCTCTGGTGGCGCAGGGTGGCCCTCTGGGCCAGGCGTTGCAGCAACGCCTGGGGTGTTCCATCCCGTGGAATCACGTTGATGGTCCACTGCACACTTCGTTCGGTCGGAGCGCTGCAGAGGGCCTCGCAGGCCAGCAGTTGGCTGTCGCTGTCCGCGATCAACAGCAGCTTTAGCGTTGGTCTGGTGGTGGGTGCTGTCATCGCTTCTCTCTGCCAGCCTTCGCATGCAGGGCTTCGATCAGGCGCTCCGCTCCGTTGGCGATGTCGGCGCCCATGCTGTTCAGCCAGGCTTGGTTTGCCCTTGGCAGTTCGGTGATGGCATCGAGGTGGGGGATGCTGCGCAGGCGATGCATGGCACCACAGCCGAAGAACCCGGTTGTGTTCTGTTCATCGTGGATGCCGTAGTCGCCCACGATGATCGGGATCCGGCCCCAGGCCATGGCCGCAAGGCTCCAAGGTGAACTCACCGTGAGGCAGGCGCTGCAGGATCCCAGCAGCGGCAACAGCTGTCCGGGAGCGGCGTCCACCAGGTTGTCCGCCAGGGGCGCGTCACTGGGCAGCAGCGCTGTCGTTGCGTCCCAGCTGTGGTCGCGTTGCAGCATCACGGTCCAGTCCGGCCGTTGGCGCGCCCAAGTGTTGAGTTGGCGCAGCAGTTGCTCCCGGGCCCCGATATGGGTGGGGATCTGCTCCTGGATCAACGCCAGCAGTAAGGGCTGCTCGGCGGGGGCGCAGGGTTCGGCCGAGGGGAACCAGAAGCCCGTGCTGATCACGGCCGGCAGCTTCAGGGTCGCGGGCCAGTTGAAGGTGAGCGATTGCAGCTGACGGCGCTGGTGTTCGCCGCTCACTAGCAGCAGATCACAGCCCAGGCGCAGGCTGAGATCGCGGATCAGGGCATCCCCTACCAAGGGAACGAGGGGCCCGCTGAACAGTGTCGCTGCCGTCTGTTCGCGTGCGCTGCAAAGGCCTTGATAGGTCTGGATGAAGCGCCGAACCTGCGTTGGGTCCTGCAGGAACAGGCCGATGGCGGACACCTGGTCCAAGAGGGGGTGTGCAGCCAGTTGCTCCACCTCGATACTCAGTAGCGGTGCCGGCGTGGCCACGGGTTGGTGTCCCTGAAGCGGTGGACCTGCCGTGATGCAGCGTTGCCCCTGGTGGTGTAGTGCCTCGGCCATCAGCATGCAGGCGGAACGCTCCAGCCCTCCGTCGCTGACCAGCAGCAGGGTCATCGTTCCCGCAGCAGTTTGGAAAGCCAGCCGAAGCCCACCACGCTGTCGCGCAAGCTGCGCAGCATGCGACGGGTGCGGTGACGCTTGCGTTGGCTGGAGCGGGCGCCACCACTGCTCAGCATCCGTCGGCCCCCGTTGCGCAAGGCGGCTTTCTGCCAGTCACCGCTGCCCCAGCTGAGGGGGCCATGGCTGGAGCTGCCCAGCGGTGCAGCTGGGCTGTTGAGCCGGTCCACCAGGGCCGTGATGAAGCGATCCTCACCGTCCCGCTGCAGGCCTTGTTGTTCCAGCCACTGCGGGTCATGGATGACATCGAATGGGTTGGCTTTGATGGCGCCGAAGCTTGCGATGGCGCCCGAACTGGCGAAAAAGTGGTTTCCAAGGGTTTCGGTGACCCCGAGATCACCGACGATGCGGGTGCTGATGCCCATCGCCATCGACTCCATGGCAGCCGTCGATGAGACGGTGATGGCACAACCGCACTGGCGCAGTAGCAGGGTGGCGGGTTTAAAACTCAGGCGCAGATTCGGCTGATCACGCGTCATCTTGTCGATCACGCTGGCCATCTCCCCATGGCGCCTGTGCAGGGTGCTCTCGATGCTCGAAGTGCGTGGTTTGAAGATCACGGGGTGATCGGGCCAGGCCGCGGCCAGCTCCTTGATCTGGTCACAGAGAAAGCGGCGTTGCAGGGGATGCACCGGAATCGAGGGCTGTTCGAAGAACACGATCGAAGGAGTTTCCGGTTCTTCCGTGCGCTGCTTGGTGCGCCAAAGAATCGGCAGGCCCGTCACCACGGCATTGCTGCTGTTAAGGCCGAGGGCCTTGCGGCCACGGCCGTACAAGGCCAGATCTTCGGCACTGTTGAGGCAGAGCAGGTCGGCGCCCGAGCGATCCATCATTCCCTCGAGGCTGAAGCGGAACAGGATCCCCGGATAAGCGCTGATCAGACGCGGGCGTTGCTCCTGATTCGCCCAAATGGTTTGCAATTGCAGCAAGGCGTCGCGGCTACGCTGGCCATCGAGGCCCAGGATTAGGGCGTCGACACTCTCTGGCATGGCGCTACACAGCTGGCGCAGATCGTTCCAGTTGTGTTTTTCGATGCGGGTCTTCGGATCGATCCGCCGGATCTCCAGGCGCTGCCGACGGGAGAGAGCCCGGTTGCTCAGCTGCAGCAGCAGCAGGGTGGTCTCGGCACCCTCACGCCGGCAGGCCGCCAGCATGGTCATGGCCAGCTTGCCGAAGGAGTCGAAGCAGGCGACGGCGGTGACCTTGCGGCCGCTGAGGCGCTTGGATTCTGCGGGCGCCATCGACTCCGAAACCTTGCTGGGCAAAATTACTCGCCTTTCTGGGCCGCGATCAGGCGGCAGAGGGCCAGATCCTCCGGCGTGTCAATTTCTGGCCCCACCTCCTCCAGCACCACGGGTCTGGTTGGCGGGCAGAAGCGGCTGCCACAGCCTCTGAAGGCCGTGACGCCCATGGCGTAGATCGCGCCGGTTTCCAGAAACGCCGGTTCCAGGTCCTGGCGGCGTCGGCGTGGCAACTCAGGGTTGTGGTTGATACCTCGACCGTCGACCCGCCAGAGGAAGCCGTGCCAGGGGCTGACAGAAAAGCTGCTGTTGCAGTCTTCGTCTTTCAGCGCGGCCAGCACCGCATCGATCTGGACCCCGGTGGTGAAGGGGGAGGTGCATTGCAAGAACACCAGCTCAGCTTCGAGAGGACCCTGCTTCTCCAGCACGTCGAGGGCATGCAGCAGAGCTGATTCCGAACTTGCCGTGTCGCCGGCGATGGCTGCTGGGCGTCGGATCGCGATGGCGCCTTCATGCTCGGCGGCGGCGGCAATGGCCTCATCGTCGGTGCTGACCACCACCCGTCCCACTCCTGTGCTGGCTTGGGCCGCCCGGATGCTGCGGCACACCAGGGGGACGCCGCCCACCTCCTGCAGGTTCTTACCGGGAATGCCCTTGGATCCCCCGCGGGCGGGGATCAAGGCCAGCGCGCCACCGGGGACTTCCATCGGTGAGGATTCAATGTGACCTGTCTTACCCGATGACCAGGCCTGCTGCTCTGCGGCTCGGGGTTCCGGCCCGGGGAATGCTCACGCATCGCACACTTGCGCAGTTGTTGGCGCCGGACCGTTTGGTGCCGGGCCGCCACCGCGATGTGGATGTGTTGTTGGCCTGGGGCAGGCGACCCAGTGCGCTGCGGGTGGAGCGCCTTGCTCACCGCTGGGATCTGCCGGTGTGGCATCTCGAGGACGGGTTGCTGCGCTCGATGGCCAAGGGCCGGGATCATCCACCGCTTGCTTTGTTGGTGGATGATCTGGGAGTGCATTTCGATGCCACGGTCCCCAGCCGGATCGAGCAGCTGATCGGAGCTCCGATCACGGTGGCTGAGGCCGAAAGGGCTCGTGCGTTGCAACGGCTCTGGTGCGAGCAGCGGCTCAGCAAAGTGAACCCCCCGCTGGAGGCGGAGGCACCTCAGGAGCCCTACGTGCTGGTGGTGGATCAATCGGCTGGGGATCGATCGATCGCGCTTGGTTTGGCCGACGCCACTTGTTTTCAGCGGATGCTTCAGGCCGCTCTGGATGAGCATCCCGACTGCACGGTGGTGCTCAAGCTGCATCCGGATGTGATCTCTGGCCGCGCCCGGGGCCATTTCAAGGCTAAGGATCTGGCCCATCCCCGCGTTCGCATCAGTGCGGACGGCGGCCATCCGGCTCGGCTGCTTGAGCGGGCCAGGGCGGTGTATGTGGTCACCTCCCAGATGGGTTTTGAAGCGTTGCTTTGGGGTCGCCCGGTGCACTGCTTTGGCATGCCGTTCTATGGCGGCTGGGGGCTGACCCACGACCGATGCGAGGCCCCGCTTCGGCGGCACCAGGGCGCCAGCCTGGAGGCCTTGGTGCATGCCGCCCTGGTAGGCGTCTGCCGCTGCATCGACCCGCACCGGCATCAGTCCTGCAGCATCGAAACCTTGATGAGCGCGATCGGCTTGCAGCGGCGCCTGCAGGCGCAACAGCTGCGGCGATGTGTGGCCTTCGGTTTCACCCCCTGGAAACAGCGCAATCTGCGTCGCTTCCTGGCGGGCAGTCAGCTGCGCTTTCGCGCTCCCTGGCGGCGTATTCCGCAGGGCGTTGATGCCGTGGTGGTCTGGGGGCGGCGCGCCCGACCCAAGCTGCTCGACGCGGCGGCGCGGCGGCAGCTGCCGGTGCTGCAAGTGGAGGACGGTTTCCTGCGCTCGGTTGGCCTGGGGGCTGATCTGGTGGATCCGGTGTCTTGGGTGGTGGATCACCAGGGCGTGTACTACGACGCCACCCGGCCCAGTGATCTGGAAACACGCCTGGCAACCGGGCAGTGGACCCCGGCCCAACGTCAGCGGGCCGCGGCGTTGCGTCAGCGGTTGGTGCAGGAGGCGATCACCAAGTACAACCTCCAGGCGGAGCCTTGGACGCGCCCTGCCGGCCAGCGACGGGTGGTGCTGGTGATCGGTCAGGTGGAGAGCGATGCCTCGATCCGCTACGGCGCCCCGGGGCTGCGCAGCAACCGCGCCTTGCTCGCCGCGGTGCGGGCGGCGGAGCCGGAGGCCTATCTCGTGTACAAGCCGCATCCCGATGTTGTGGCCGGTCTTTGCCGTGCCGGTGACGGAGAGGACGATGCCGCTGAGCTCTGCGATGCGGTGCTGCTGCAGGGGTCGATTCAGCAGCTGTTCACCCAGATTGATGCTCTCCATGTGCTCACCTCACTGGCGGGGTTTGAGGCGTTGCTGCGCGGCCTGGAGGTGCATTGCTGGGGCCTGCCGTTTTATGCCGGCTGGGGCCTGACCCACGACCGCGAACGTTGCCGCCGCCGTCAGCGTCAGCTGTCGCTGGATGAGCTGGTCCATGCCGCCCTGATCGACTACCCCCGTTACGTCAGCCGTGACAGCGGCTGGTTCATTACGGCTGAGCAGGCCATCGACGAGCTGGTGGCTTGGCGCGCCGCTCCTCCGCAGCGACGCACGCTGGTGCAGGCTCTGTTCCGCCACTGGGGCCGGCTTCGGCGCCGTTGAGCCATGCCAGGATTTTGTCCACTTATGGGCGAGTCGCAGTTTGGGCAGGGGACGGGCGCCAGCTCTCGTACAGGTGCGAATCGACGGTCCTGTCCTCCTGTTGATGGGCCCCATTGGTCTGTTTTTCGCTCGTTTCTGCCGCTACCTGCAGGGCTGTGGCATCCCGGTGACCAAGGTGGCCTTCCCCCTGCGGGAATTCGGCTTCCCGGCGGATGTTTGTGTGCCTTACAGCAAGGGGATGGACAGCTGGCGTCCCTTCCTGCGTCAGCTGATTGAGGAACGGGGCATTCGCCACATCTTCATGTACGGCGATTTCATCATTCCCCACCGGATCGCCATTGAAGAAGCTCGCAACCTTGGGGTTGAGGCCTGGGTGTTTGAGCTGGGTTATCTGCGCCCCAACTACGTGACTCTTGAGCGGGACCGGGTCAATGCCCGCTCCAACCTCAACAAGCCAGCGGCTTTTTATCGGGAGCTCCCCCTGTGCGATCAGCTGCCGCAAAACATTGTTCTGGATCCGGGCTGGCGTTGGCGCAAGGCCTGGAAAGCACCCACCTTCATTCAGCACGCCTTCACCCGCTATCCGATCATCGAGGGGGAGCACAAGCTTCAGCCTTCCCCAGCCTTTCTCTGGTGTCAGGTGCGAGGGACCTGGCGCTATTGGCTATACCGCTGGCAGGAGCAGGAGGTCAAGCAGCGGTTGCTGGAACATTGCTCCTTCTTCCTAGCGGTGTTGCAGGTCTCCAGCGATTCCCAGATTCAGATGGGGTCGCCTTACCGCGGCATGCACGACTTCATCGAAGACGTGATTCGATCCTTTGCCGGCCATGCTCACGCCTCCGACCAGCTGGCCTTCAAGCACCATCCCCGGGATCGGGGCTACAACAACTACGCCTCGTTAATCCGGCTGCTCGCCAAGCAATACGGCGTCTCGGGCCGTGTGCATTATTTCCACGACGGTCCCCTCAGCCGTTATTTGCGCACGTGCCGTGGGGTGATCACGGTGAACAGCACCGTGGGGTTGCAGGCACTCTTCCATGCTGTGCCCACCAAGACGATGGGGGATACGTTCTACAACCTGGAGGGATTGACCGATCAGAAGTCGCTCGATGCCTTCTGGTGTGATCCCCAGCCCAGCGATCGGGCCCTGTTCTATCGCTTCTACAACCATCTGGTGCTCAGCACGCAGGTGAATGGGAATTTCGATGGCGATTTCCCCTTCCGCACCACCTTCCCGATCGGTCTGGAGGCCCGTCAGCTTCCCCCCAGTCCCGAGCTGCCGACTCCCACAGCAGGCAGGCTTCGAAACCCCGTGCTGCTGCTGGGACGGCTGCTGGGACGGCTGGTGGCGCGGCTGGCCTGGACTGGCCTTGGTTTCACCCTCTATGGCCTGCAGCTGCCGGCGATGCTGTTGCGGCGACCGGACTGGGCCTCAGCCTTGATGACGATGGCCGCCTCCGTGGCCCTGCGGGCCCTGGGCACGCAGGTGGTGGTGGATGACAGTCAACCCTCGGAGCCTGTTGGGATGCCCCTGGTGCATATCTACAACCATCGCAGTCCTCTGGATGGTCTTGTGACCCAAGGGGTTCTGCGCATGCCGGGGTTGACCACAGCGCAACTGCACCTGCGCTGGGTGCTGCCGGGCTACGCCGCTGCCGCCCGAAACGCCGGCTCGGCGGTGCTCGACCACCGCCAGCCCAAGTCACGCTTTGCCGGAATGATGGGTGCTTCCACCCTGCTGCGGGACCACGGCCAGATCATGATTGCCCCCAACGGCTCCCTGGTGACGCCGATTGAGGAGCGGGTGTCGCCCAGTGCCTGGATGCTCGCTCAGCACTATGGCGGCCGAGTTGTGCCCTGGTACTTCAGCTACGACGGCTTGGAGGGGGCGGTGGGAGCTCACTACAAACCGCTGAAGTTGCTGCTGAGTCGTTTGACAGCGCCGTTGGGCACGATTCACTGCCGCCGTGGGCGGGCCGATGATCTCCAGTTGCCTGCTGACCCCCGGGACCGTGAGGGATTCAGCGCTGCTGTTCAGCGGTACTACCGGCAGCAGACAGCACAAGGCTGATGTTGTGACCGCCGAAGCCGAAGGCGTTCTTGAGCATCAACCGTTCCGATCCTGAGTCGGACAGTTCAACGGGCGTTTTGCAGGTGACGGCAAGCTCCACTTCAGGGTCGAGGGGATCTGAATTGACGCTGCGGGGCAAGATTCCCTGCCGTAGGGCCTGCAGTCCAAGAATCGCTTCCACGGCTCCAGCGGCTCCCAGCAGATGGCCGAGTTGGCCCTTTGGAGCAAAGACGGGGATGTGATCGGCTGCAGCGCCCAGGCTGCGGCGCAGCGCCCGAGCTTCAGCAAGGTCCCCCAAACTGGTGCCGGTGGCGTGGGCCTGGACGGCACACAGATCGCAGGGTTCCACCCCCGCCCGTCGCAGAGCATCCTCGATCGCCAGGCTGGCCTGGCTGCCCTGAGGTTCCGGCGCCACGATGTGATGGCCGTCGCTGCTGCTGCCGCAGGCGAGTTGCCAGCCCAGAGCTGCACCATTTGGGGTGTCCTCCTCCCGCATCATCGCCAGAACACCTGCCCCCTCCGAGAGCACAAATCCGTCCCGGTCTTTGCTGTAAGGCCTGGACGCTTGCTCTGGGGCTTCGTTTCTGCAGGAGAGGGCCCGCATAGCGGAAAAGCCAACAAGCCCGAGCCGGTTCACTGGCGCTTCAGTGCCGCCGGCAAGGACGAGATCAGCCCGGCCGTCGTTGAGCAGCATCTGGGCCAGCATCATCGCTTCGGCTCCCGATGCGCAGGCCGATACGGGGGTGTGTGCACCCCCGTGCAGGCCCAGATCGATGGCGACTTGGCCAGCGGCCGCATCAGGGATCAGCATCGGCACGGTGAGTGGGTTGACCCGGCTCGGTCCTCCCGCGGTCAGTTGGTTGTGCTGTTCATGCATCGTGTGAAGCCCCCCGATGCCGGTGCCCAGCACCACGGCCACGCGGGCTGGATCAATCCCGCTGGTGAACGCGGAAGCCATGGCCCAGGCCTCCCTGGCGGCCAGAAGCCCGAGCTGGGCACAGCGGTCGGAGCGCCGCAGCAGCAGTGGTTCAAGGGCTTGGGTGGCGGCATCGGGCACGCATCCGGCAATGCGTACCGGCAGGTCTTCGCTCCAGGCTGCCGTGAGGGCACTGATGCCGGATCGGCCAGTGATGACGCCTTCCCATGTCGATGCGGCGCTCGTACCCAAAGGGGAGATGGAGCCCCAGCCAACGATTGAAACCCGCTGGGAGCATCGTTGTTGAACAGCCACGGTCAGGCGGTTTTTGAGCTGGTGGCATCAAGGTTGAGCGATTCCAGATGGCTCTGGATGTCACCCACCGTCTTGAACTGGAGCAGTTGTTCTTCTTGGATGCGAATTCCGAAACAGGTGTCGGCTTCGATCAGGATTTCGTAGAACCCCAGGGAGTCGATCCCTATGTCTTCCATCAGGCGGGCATCAGGAGTGATCGCTGCTGGATCAGCGCCGGAAATGCGATGCAGGATCTCGACGAGGCGTCCCTCCAGCTGCTGCTTATCGGGAGTTCCCTCGCTCAACACCACCAACCTCTTGATCCAGCCAAAGTACCAGCGTTGCTTCGTTTATCCCTCGCCTCGGTACCAGCTGGACTGCTGGTAGACGGGTTGATGTTCAACGTCGATGAAGAAGCCGAGCCGGTCCTTCGGCAGGGCTGAGAGGTCAGCGGCCATCAGGATCTCCGTGATCTGGTTGAAATCCTTCGCCAAAGAGAGGTCGCAGACTTTGGCTTCCATCAGGTTGAAGTATTGGCGTAACAGCACCGGCAGACGGAAGTCCTCGCTGTGCTCCTGGCGGATCGCCACTTCAAGGGCCTGAACGTTGCCGATCGGGTGGGTGCTGTCGCTGGGCTGGATGTCGTTGATCGGGTGACGCGGTGGCGGCAGTGCTGGGCTCGTCCTGCGGTAGGGAGGACGCATCAAGGCACTGAGGAAGGTTGTATTGACTGCTTCGCTGTGTGCGAAATGGTTGTAGGAGACCAGCCCGTGCAGGATGTTGTAACCCGAGTGGGCTGCGATCAGAAGCCCTCCGCGGAACAACGCCATCAGAGAGTGCGGTTGGCGCTGGAATCGTGGGGCTAGAGCAACCCGACCTATCTCCACGTGATTTGTTTGTTGCGCCAGCATCTCCTTGATGCCGGGATAAACGTGCTCTAGGTAGGACTGTTGGCTGCCAGGGAGCTCCTCGGCGGCCATGAACTGAGGGATGAATTGGAGCCTGGCGGACCCGGCGAGAGCTCCGCTTTTGGGCTCCAACAGGATCAGGTGGTCATAAGCCGAATCGCGACCATCGAGATCCCGGGTGTTGCCTGAGCCGGAGAGCTGTTGGCGGTAGGTGGACTCTCGCAGGGTTCCAACGGCATCTGCGACGGCTTCAAATTTTTCTCCGGGGATCAGATGAAGCTCCAGACCGTCGAGGCGGAACAACATGCTGCTCGTTTGGTTGGCGTCTCGCCAACCGTGAGGAAGCAGGACGTCACTCTGCGCTGGTGGTCCGGTCTGCGTCATGGTCCATGTCCCTGGATCGCATTATGCGGGAAGATTGGCTCCCACTTGGCTGCTGTCTCAGCTCCACCCATGGTTGTGCCTTCAAGTACGGGCTTTTCTAGTGCTGTCGCTGCAGCGGTCATGCTTTCCGTTCCAGGGTTTGTTGGCAGTGAGCTGAGGGCTGAAGAGAGGATTGACTGGCTCAAATCGAATGGTTCAGTCGCGAGGAACTGGCCCACGCGGAATCCGAAGCCATCTGCGCTTACGGAGAGAACGGTCGAAGCCACTTCGACTCTCAAGGCTCCGCCTCCGTTGCCATCTCCGCCCAGCCTTCCTCCTCAGACTTATCGCTATCGCTTGGCTCCAGGGGACCGGCTGGTCACCTCGGTGTTCAAGATCGACGGTTATGAGGCGCAGGTGCAGGTGTTGAGTGACGGCACCATTAATCTCCCGCGACTTGGCACAGTTGATGTGTGGGGGTTGACCTTGGAGGAAGCCCGGCAGCGCATCACCGATGGCTACAGCCAATTTCTGAGGCGCCCCCTGGTTTATCTCGACCTTGTTGAACAGCGTCCAGTTCGGATCACGGTTACAGGTCAGGTTTTGCGTCCCGGCGTCTTCACACTTCCTGTCAACGGTTCAGGTTCCGCGGGGGGCTCTGGAACTCTCACTGGAGTCGGCTCCGATGGTGGCGGTTGGCCGACCATGATCGACGTGATTCAGAAAGCTGGTGGGATTTCTGCTTCAGGTGATTTGGCCCGTCTGGAACTACTGAGGCCGTCTCCTTCGCCAGGAGGACCAACCCAGAGCTTCGTTTTCGACTACCTCAATGTGCTGAAAAACGGAGGATTTGCTCCCAATCCATTGATCTACGACGGCGACAGCATCCGGGTACACAAAGCAACGACACCGATCAACGTTGACTTACTAACGACGGCTGCTTCTAACTTCGCTCCCTCTGCGATCAATGTTCAGGTTGTTGGTGAGGTCGTTTCGCCTGGGGTGGTCCAGGTTGGATCCAATGCCCCTTTGTCACGAGCCATTCTTGCTTCCGGAGGCGTCACCCGTCGGGGAAGCTCAAAGCGGGTGGACTTGATCCGAATGGATGGTCAGGGTCGTACAACCGTGAAACAGTTGCGCTACGACCCCAATGCTGTACTGAGCAGTGTGAATAACCCGCCGCTACGCAACGGTGATGTTGTGGTGGTGGATCGCAATAACTTCACGAAGGTCACCGACACCATGGCTGATGCCATGTTGCCGCTCGAACCGATTGTTGATGCGGCTTCTGTCTTCCGGCTTCTGGGGATGCCGACAGGAGTCGGTTCATCTTCCCGTAATCGTTAGTTAGATCCCCAGTCGCTCCCAGATCACGCCCAGGTTCTCCTGGTGCAGTGCTGTGCTGAAGCAGTCGGCGAGCTCAGCTGCGCTGAGGCGGCTGGTCACATCGCCATCTGCTTCCAGGTTGGCGCGGAAGTCGCCGCCGGCGGTGTTCCAGGCGGTGTGTGCGTTGCGTTGAACGACCCGGTAAGCCTCCTCTCGGCTCATGCCGGTGCCCACAAGAGCGAGCAACACCCGCTGGCTGAACACAACACCGCCATACACATTCATGTTGCGGCGCATGTTTTCGGGGTAGATCCCAAGACCCTTCACCACGCTGGTCATTTCCCGCAGCATGAAGTGCAGGGTCACCGAGCAATCGGGAAGCATCATTCGCTCCGTGGAGCTGTGGCTGATGTCGCGCTCGTGCCAGAGGGCCACGTTCTCAAGGGCAGCAATGGTGTAGCTGCGCAGCACTCGCGCCAGACCGCTGATCCGCTCACTGCGGATCGGGTTGCGTTTGTGGGGCATGGCGGAGCTGCCCTTCTGACCCTTGGCGAAGTTCTCCTCTACTTCCAGCACGTCGGTGCGTTGGAGGTTGCGAATCTCGGTGGAGAAGCGCTCCAGGGAGGCGCCCACCAGGGCGAGGGTCTGCACGTAGTCGGCATGGCGATCGCGGGAGATCACCTGGGTGCTGGCGGTGTCGGGAGTCAGCCCGAGGATCTCGCAGGCGATGGCTTCCACCTGGGGATCGGTGTTGGCATAGGTGCCCATGGCGCCGCTCACCTGGCCCACGGCCACATCCTGCTCAAGCCGTTCCAGGCGGATGCGGTTGCGCTCGGTTTCCGCCAGCCAGCCGGCCACCTTGAACCCGAAGGTGATCGGTTCGCCGTGGATGGCATGGGAGCGGCCGATCATTTCAGTGCCCTTATGGGCCCGGGCCAGGTCGCGCAGGGCATCGGCCAGGGCATCGAGTTCGGTGCGCAGCAGGGCCACGGAACGTTTCAGCTGCAGGGCCACGCCCGTGTCCAGCACGTCGCTGCTGGTCATGCCCACATGGATGTGACGTCCGGCATCACCAACGTGCTCGTTCACGTTGGTGAGGAAGGCGATCACGTCGTGGCGCACCTCGGCTTCGATTTCGAGGATGCGCTCCACCTCGAAGCTGGCCTTCGCCTTGATGGTGTCGAGGGCCTCTTGGGGCACGCGGCCGAGCCTGCAGTTGGCTTCGGTGGCAGCGATCTCCACATCAAGCCAGCTCTGGAATTTCGCCTGCTCACTCCAGACGGCTCCCATCTCAGGAAGGGTGTAACGCTCAATCACCGGCGCGCTCGGTTGAACAACCCAACAAATCTATGGGGCCGCCTTCGCGCGCCTGAGTGAGCCTCAGCAAGTCGTTCGACCTCAGCAGCGTCGTTTGACCTCTGGATTGTCGCCATCCTTGGGCCATGACCCCAACGCTCTACCTGCACTGGACGGCAACGCCCTACGACTGGATCCGCCCTGGGCACTATCACTCGATCATCAGCGGTGATGGACGTGTGCACCGGTTGCATGATTACAACGTGGATCTGCCGGCTCACACCTATGGCCGCAACCGCAACAGCGTCGCGCTGTCCTGTGCCTGCATGGGCGGTGTGCCCGATCCATGGACACAGCCCCCAACGGAGTCCCAACTCAACAGCCTCTGCGCCAAGGCCGCTGCCGTTGCCCGCAGCTGGGGCTGGGGTGCGGAGCAGATCACGGTTGAGCGGGTGATGACCCATGCCGAAGCAGCCTCCAACCGCGATGGTCGTTGGATGCACGACAACTACGGACCGGTGATCTGGGGCGGGACCGGGGAGCGCTGGGATCTGCTGCAGCTGTCCCAGAACGGTTCCACCTACGGAGGGGACCAGTTGCGGCATCGCATTCAGGCGCTGTTGCGGGAGCCGGATGGGCGGCTTGAGCAGGAACGGCTTGCCTTCCGGGGCACCACCACCATTCAGGCTCGCGGCCGTGAGCTCTCGGTTCAGTTGGATTCCTCGGGCCGTTCCTGGGCCTTGGCATCCGATCTGCTGGAGCGTTACGAGTTGCCTTTCGCCTGGGATGCAAGCCACCGCCGGCTGCTCATCGGGGCCATGGATGTCAGCCCCACCTTCCGGGAGGACGGCGTTCAGGCGGAGGTGGGCTGGCCGTTGTTCGAGATGTCGCTGCAGAGCAGCTCTGCCCCTGTGATTCTTCGAGGCATTGTTCGGCCCGGAACCAAAGGGGACCGGGCCTGGTGTCGGGTGGTGGAATTTGCCGAGGAATTCGGCATCTCCATTGGTTTTGATCCGCTCAGGCTTGGAGAACGCCGCGGCGGATAGGGCTGTTCTGGCGTTATTACCTCAGAGAGCCGTGCTGTCGCGGTCGCCGGTGCGGATGCGAACCACTGATTCCACAGGGCTGATGAAGATCTTGCCGTCACCGATTTCTCCGGTGCGGGCGGCATCGGCGATCGACTTAACCACCTCTTCGACGCGGTCGTCCTCGACCACCACTTCAATCTTCAGTTTTTGCAGAAATTCAACGGTGAATTCCGAGCCGCGGTAGCGCTCCACCTGACCTTTCTGGCGGCCGAAGCCCCGCACCTCGCTCACAGTCATGCCGATGATGCCGGCCTCAACCAGCGCCACCTTGACGTCTTCCAGTTTGAAAGGACGAATGATTGCTTCGACCTTTTTCATGAGGGGAATACGGATCTTGATTCAAGGATGCCGCGGTTCTCAAAGCCGTGCGTGGCCGCTGTTACAGAACGCTGCCGAAGCTTGACTTCCTAGGGTCGCTGATCAGAACTGGCCCCTACAGCCCTTTGACCCAGACCCCCCTCTACGGCGAACGCGCCATCGCCGAAGCCGAGCTGATCTGCTTCGACAACCCCCGGCCTGGGCGCCCCTACGAGGTGTCGATCGAGCTGCCGGAATTCACCTGCAAATGCCCCTTCTCCGGCTATCCCGATTTCGCGGTATTGCGCCTGATCTATCAACCCGGGCCGCGGGTGGTGGAGCTGAAGGCGATCAAGCTGTATGTGAACAGCTACCGCGACCAGTCGATCTCCCATGAGGAGGTCACCAACCGCATCCTTGATGATCTGGTGGCGGCCACTGATCCGGTGTGGATGCAGCTGGAAGCCGATTTCAACCCCCGCGGCAACGTGCACACCGTGGTGCGGGTGAGTCACGGCACCCGTCAGCCCTGCTGATCGACCACCCCCTGCTGCACCAACTGAGGCAATTCAGTGGCGAAGGCGGCGAGGTTGCGGTTGCAGAGGCCACCCACGCTGAGGGTTCCATCGGCTGCGATGGCCCACAGCTGCCGGGTGGCCACGAGGCTCAACCCACCGCCCACCAGCAGCACTGCGAAGCCCAGGTACACCAGCGGTACTCCTGGATCCCGCTTGAGCAAAAGTCCGCTGGCCGGCAGCACCGCGTCCACCCGCATCGGCAAGCCCTTCACCTCAGCGGCGGGACCACCCGGTCGCAGTCGTGCGAGCTGCTGGCCGTCCGCATCGAACACCGTGGCGGGCCCCTGTTCGCTCTCCAGGCTCAGAAACACCGGTTCCGTTCCATCGGGGCGTGTCGGTAGCACCAGGCCCCAGATCTGATCACCCAGCTCCGGATAGGTCTGTAGCGGCAGCTCCAGCACGGGGCTACGCCCAATCTGCAGGCTGATCGTCGCCAGTGACCAATCGGCCTGGTAAATGGTGATGCCCCGGTGCCGCAGCGGGTGATTCACGCTGATCTCGGCATCCAAGCTTTGGCGGGGGCCCTGCAGCTGCAGAGCGGAGCGGAACTGTTCCGTTCGGCCCGCCGGATCCCGATCAATGGCGAAGCGGTCCAGGGTGATGGTCAGTTGGGTTGCGCCATCGCGATCCAGCAGATCGAGGCTGCGGCCGGGGGCCAGGAAGCGCTCCAAGCGGTTCCCCGCCAGCGCCCCCCAGGCCGCGCCAAGCATCAACAGCACCAGGCCGGTGTGCACGAGCAAGGGCCCTACCCGGCCAATGGCGCCGCGTCGGGCCGCCAGCCGTTGTGGCTTGCGTTGTACCTCCCATCCGCCGGCCCGCAGCACCGTCTCCAGCTGCGTCAGAGCCCGGCTGGGGTCAGCGCAGGGCTGGCTTTCGGCGATGGCCAATTTGCTCAGCTGGCGTGTGGTGCGGTAGTCGATCCAGCGCCGGGCCGCCATCAGGGCCGGCCACTGACGGCGCCAACTGCAGAGGATCAGGGCGAGACCCAGCCAGGCCAGCAGGGCCAGAAACCAGCCGCTGGAATACACATGATCGAGCTGCAACTGCAGCACCTGTTCGCCGTTGAGCAGCCCCAGCCAGGGAGTGTCCGCATAGGCATCGATATAGCTGGAGGGCGGATCCCCCTGGGGGATGCCGGTGCCCACGGCACTGGCCAGGGCAATCAGCAGCAGCAGCACGATCGCCAGCCGCAGATCGCTGAGCCAGGCGGCCAGGCGTTTTAGTGGGGCCATCCCGCTCGTCATTCCCATCAGCTCCAGCGGGCCAGCAGGGTGAGTAGGCCGCTGGTGAGCAGCACCACTCCACTGGCTGGCGGCACCCAGCGACTGATGCCCCGCAGGGCGAGCAGTTTGGGGATGGCTGCTGCAAAGGTGCCCGCCAGCAGCAAGGGCAGCACTTGGCCGAAGCCGAAGCTGCTGAGCAGGGCCACCCCTGCCAGGGGACGTCCGCTCTGGGCAATCCAGCCCAGCAGCACCGCCAACACGGGGGTGGTGCAGGGTGAGGCCGCCAGCCCGAAGGCCAGTCCTGCTGCAACCGGCGCCAGCGGGGCCGGCACCTTCTGACGCCATTGCTCCGGGTCTGGACCGCTGGGCAGTGGAATCCGAAGCACCCCCAGCAGGTTGAGCCCCATCGCTACCGCCAGGATCGCCACCAATGTGGGGATCAGTGCCGGCACCTGGCCGTAGATCCGGCCCAGCAGTCCGCTAATGCTTCCCAGCACCACCAGGGCACCGACGATGCCGCCGCAGAAGGCGAGGCTGCGCTGCCAGGCCGGTTGGCCATCGTCAAAGCCCGCCAGGTAGGCCAGCGTCACCGGCAGCAAGGACAGGGAACACGGCCCAAGACTGGTGAGGGCGCCGCCACCAAACACCAGTGCCAGCGTCAGTGGGCCTGGATCCGCCAGGGCGCGCTGCAGCAGCTGCTCGCTGCTCTGGGCCAAATCGGAGAGCAGCAGCAGGTCCACAGGTGCCCTTGAGTGTGCAAAGCCTATCCAGGCAAGCCTGTCACCAGACCAGGCTCAGCGTTGACGCAACGACCGTTGGCGCCCGTTGGATCGTCCCCCGATCAAGCCGGTGGATTCCAGTGAACAGCGGATCAGCAGACCCAGGATCACCAGGCTCGACATCAGGGAGTTGCCGCCGTAGCTGATCAAAGGCAGTGGCAGACCGGTGGTGGGCATCGCCCCAGAGGCCACTGCGATGTTCAGGATCGACTGGCCCACCAGGATCGTGGTGCAGCCGATGGCCACGAGCCGGGTCTGGTTGCTTCGGCAGCGCAGGGCCACCCGCAGCCCCACCCAGGCCACCATCATCAGGAACAGCAGCAGCAGCACCGAGCCCACGAAACCAAATTCCTCGGCGAACACCGCGTAGATGAAGTCGGTGCTCTGGATGGGCAGGTATTGGAGCTTTTGGGTGGAGAGGCCATAGCCCTGCCCCATCCAACCGCCCGATCCGATCGCCAGCAGGCTCTGCACCAGCTGATAGCCATCTCCCCTCGGATCGTTCCAGGGATCAATGAAGGAAACAACCCTGAGCCATTGGTATTCGTTTTTCGAAATGCTCCAGCCGGCGAGAGCGATGCCGCCCAATGCTGTCCCAAGCAGACTTCGCCAGCGCAGCCCAGCCGCCAGGGCCACCATCCAGAGCGTGAGTCCCATCAGGGCCGCTGTGGAGAGGTTGGGTTGCTTGAGGATCAGTAGCAGCAGCCCGCCGAAGCTCCCCAGCCAGAGAAGCTTCTGGTCGAGGCTCATCCGGCTCCAGGGAGCGAACAGGTTGGCGGCCTGCAGCACAACGAAGGGTTTCACCAGCTCCGAGGGCTGCATCTGCAGCGGGCCCAGCACCAGCCAACGGCTGGCGCCGTTCACCGTGGTTCCCATCACAAGGGTGGCGGCGATCAGCAGGCAGCCCATCCACAGTCCCGGGCCTGACCAGCGCAGCCATCGCCTCAGGTTGGTGGAAATCGTGATGCCCAGCAAACTCCAGCTGGCCAGGAGCCAGATCGCCTGCCGTTTCAGATAGAAACCGCCATCGCCCATTTCCCGCAGGGCCACCCACCAGCTTGCGGACGCCAACACCACCAGCCCTGCCACACTCCAGAATCCCGCCAGCCCCATCAGCAAGCGAGCTTCTGCTGGCCAGAGCTTCCAGGGCAAGGGCAGCAGCCGCTGAACCAGAGCCAACGTCTGAGTTTCTTGCTTACCCCGTCGTCTCGAAGCTCTTTGTGGGGCTGTCGCTTGACCCAAACGTTTGCTCAACCAGCATCAATGCACCATTGAGCCGTGAAATGGTTGCCTTGCCAAGGCACTGATTGAAGAGAATTGTTGGCTGGGAGTCTTTGCAGGGCTTGATGAGCAGCGGTTTCGCTTACGCAACGTTCAACCGCTCATGCTCAACTTCCCATTGCACGTGGGATCCCCAGGATTGCTGGCGCACCCAGCAGCGCCCCCCGCGGCAGTGAAGCACCTGGAAGGGCGGCAGATCGCAGGGCTGGTTGTCGAGTCGCACAAAGCTGCCCGGCTGCAACAGCGGCATCACCTTGGCGGGTTGGGGGCGGTGGTTGGACACGTCCCTCGACGCGAATTGAGGAAATCCTCCAGGCAGAACACGTTCCAGCCGCTGGATCGCCGGTTTTCTTCGGGATCGGTCTGCTTTTATGTCGCAATGGCGTCCAAACAGCGTCTTGATCTGGAACTCCTGACCCGTGGATTGGTCAGTTCACGCCAACAGGCGCAGCAATTGATTCGTGCTGGAAAGGTGCGGGATGGCGCCGGCACCCTGTTGGACAAGCCCGGAACGGAGGTGACGCCGGAGCGAGAACTGCGGGTGGAGCAGCCCCCCCCGCTTCGTCTCTCGAGGGGGTGAAAAACTGTTGGCGGGCTTGAAGGCTTTCCCTGTACTGGTGGAGGGGCGCGTCTGCCTGGATGGCGGCATCTCCACCGGCGGCTTCACCGATTGCCTGCTGCAGCATGGCGCCACCCGTGTTTATGGCGTTGATGTGGGTTACGGCCAGACGGCCTGGAGCCTGCGAACCGACGAACGGGTGGTGCTGCGGGAACGCACCAACCTGCGCCATCTGCAGCCCGACGATCTCTATGGAGCCGACGACCCCTGGCCCAGTTTGGCGGTCACCGATGTGTCGTTCATTTCCCTTCGGCTGATTCTTCCGGCGTTGCGCCGGTTGTTGCGGGGGGGGCGAGACCGATGCGCTGGTGCTGGTGAAGCCGCAGTTTGAGGTGGGCAAGAGCCGCGTTGGCAAGGGCGGCGTGGTTCGTGACCCTGCGGCCCACCGGGATGCCATTGAATCCGTGATTGGAGCGGCGGCTGAATCGGGTTGGCAGCCCCAGGGCTTGGTGGCTTCGCCGATCACAGGGCCTGCCGGCAACCACGAGTACGTGCTCTGGTTGGGGGAGGGAGATGCCGCTGTTCTTCCGGATCTCGATGCTTTGGTGGCGCAGACCCTCCATAGTTGATGGCCAATAAAAAAGCCCGGTATTGAACCGGGCTCGTAATTCGCTTTGGAGCGGAGTTCAGTTGCCGACGTTGACCTGCTGACCCCCGGTGCAGAGCTCCACCTTGATGATGCGGCCGCCCTGCTTTTGGATCCGCTGTTGTTCAGCGAACCAGCTGTCGTAGGGCACCCACTTGGTGAAGAAGGTGTTCTGCAATTCGCGCTGCGTCCGAACCTTTTCAGGGCTGGGGATGCAGGCGGTGACCTTGAACAACCGCATGGGGCTCAGTTGCCGAGACCGGAGCAGATGTAGTCGAAGTAGACACCCATTTCCTTGCCGGCATCAGGGCCGACCAGTCCGGCGGTGACTTCCTTCATGGCCTGGATGGCCTGGACGGTGGCGCCAATGGGCACGCCCAGGGAGTTGTAGGTCTCTTTGAGGCCGTTCAGAACACGCTCGTCGAGAATCGAGGTGTCGCCAGCCAACATGGCGTAGGTGGAATACCGCAGGTAGTAGTCCAGATCGCGGATGCAGGCGGCGTAGCGGCGGGTGGTGTACATGTTGCCGCCCGGACGGGTGATGTCCGAGTACAGCAGAGCTTTGGCCACGGCATCGCGGATGATGGCCGAAGCATTGGCGCTGATGGTGGCGGCAGCGCGCACGCGCAGTTCACCACTGGCGAAATACGACTCGAGGCTGCCCATCGAAGCCGTGTCCAGGTAGAGGCCCTGGACGTCCGACTTGTTGATGACGTTGGTGATGGCGTCTTGCATGGATCCGTGAGGAGGCGAGAGGGAAAATCAGCGTGCGGTTCAGGCGAGGGCGCCAACCACGTAGTCGAAGTAGGTGCCGGCTTCCTCTGCGTCGGCTCCAGTGAGGAGGCCCATGGCGACGATTTTCATTTCGCGCACGGCTTCTGCCATGGCTTCCAGGGGAGTGCCCAGGGAGCGGTAGAGCTCTTTCGCGCCGATCACACCGATCTCTTCGATCGGAGTGACATCACCGGCAACGATGCCGTAGGTAACGAGGCGGAGGTAGTAGTCCATGTCACGCAGACATGTGGCGGTCATCTCTTCGCCGTAGGCATTGCCGCCGGGGGAGATGACGTCGGGACGCTTCTGGAACAGCTGACCACCAGCCTGCTTGACGATGCGCTCGCGGCTCTCGCACAGGACCTGGGCCACGCGCAGACGGCGTTGACCGCCGGTGACGAAGGCTTTGATCTGGTCGAGTTCGCCAGGGCTGAGGTAGCGGGCTTCGGCGTCCGCGTTGATGATCGAGTTGGAGACGATGCTCATGCAGTTCTGCCTCGAAACAAGCGGCCGCCCGTAGGAGACCGGTATCCGGTGAATAAGGGGTGATCCCGAGGGATCGCGTCCCAGACTAAAGGCTGGGACAGGGGGTCGAAGCGTTGGGAGTGGGACTTGTTCACATCGGTCAACACTGACCGTGGTGAGGTCGCTCCCTTGGATTCGGCTGATGCATTCTGCGCTGGCATTGGCCAGGGAGATTTGGCCAGGTAACAGTTCTTCACGGCGCATTTGTTCTGCGGAGAAGCCTTGGCATCACTGCGATCTGTGAGATCGCCCCTGATGTGGTCACGACGCACAAAATGATCCCGATGAAGCCTTACTTCACCGGGATCGGATCACAAAAACCACAGTGATTTGTGGATGCTGTTTGTCAGCGAAATGGAGACCCGAGGATCAGATCGCGTCGCCTGTGGGAGGAGTCAGGCCTGCATTGCCGCGGTAGAGCGAGGCCGTGCGCTGGATGGTGGCTTGGTTGACCCCTGATGCGGTCGCCATGCCGTCGATGCGGGGCACCGTCGTGGTCATCCGTTCCGCCAATAGTTCAGTCACGGCAGCGCCATGACCCGCTTGTGCGCGGGTGATCAGGAAGCGGCTGGTTTCCGCTGGGGTGGTGGCCCGTCCCAGCAGAGCCAGACCTGCTGCGGACGCGGCCCGAAGCGGTGCCATCGTGGCGATTCGGTTCTGAAACGCTTCGCTCATCGCTACTTCAGCAATGAACTCGGTCAGGTCAATGTCCTGATTCCGCAGTCGTGATTCCGCGCTGATCAGACGCTCATTCCCTGTGGGGACACGGTTGAGAAGCTGCTTGTATGTTGCATTTACAGCAGTCTGGAGCTCATCTTCGCTGCACGGCTGTTTCAGCTCCAGCGTCGCGGGAAGTCCACCCCGCAAGCGGAATCCTTCAGCGCCTTCTGTGACAAGAGCCATCCCCATGCGTGGGAGTGCTTGCCCGCTCCGCGCATTGGAAGAAATCAGCTCAACGCTCCACGACCGGCCACCAATGCTGGTTGGCGTTGAGTTGCTGGCTCGCCGCATCGGGAAGCCAGTCCTGTTGGACGCAAGACGTTGTTGACGCACTACCGACAGCCAACTGGGCGCAGCGGAGTTTCCGCTCGTCGTTGTTGTGAACTCTTGGGTGGCTGTTTTTTGCGTGTCGGGCAGGTTGCGTGGCGTCACATCGCCACTACTGCGGAATGCCTCGGACCGCTGTGTTTCTGGACGGCTGCTGAGGGTGAGGTCAGCGGCAGCCTCAAGCTTGAGAGCACGTGACCAGCCTGGAGTTCGGCGTGCAGTCACATCACCAGGTGTGATGAAACGTTCGTAGGGGACTGTGTCGGCCCCAAAAGCTTCGCTGTAGTCCTTGCTGTCGATTAGTGCGTCCACCACGCCGTAGAAGCCCTGTCTTGCGGCTGTATCGAAGAGCGCATCGATTTCCCAGCGGCCGAAGGTGGGTCGGCCCAGCAAACGCCGATGCATCACTTCGATCGCCTTCACGATGTAGAGACCGCTCCAGTAGCGGCGTCGGAAAGCATCGGATTTGGCGACTGCCTTAACAAAATCCTTGAGCGAGATGTCTCCGTTTTCGAGGCGGGCTTCATCAGAGCTCATCCGCTCTCCCGCATAGCCGGCGTTGCCGAGCACTTGCACGTAAACAGCCTTGATGACGGCTTGTGTGCTGGCCTCAGTCGTACGGACGCTGGGTTGACCGCCTCGCCCTGGATTCACAGTGCCACCCGTGGCGATCTGCTGAAGTCGCATCACACGTGGACCACCCTTGCGGGGGCGGCTCTTGCGGAAGCTGGCGCTGTCCAGCTGTCCGGGGCTGTTGAGCCCGTTGCTCACCAGAAGTCGGCGGCTGTCATAGCCGTAAGGCGCTGGCCGTGTTGCTACCGAGGCGGTTCCGCTCGGGAAGATGGCGCCGAATTTGTTCGCCACCGGATCATTGCCACCCCCGTAGACGTGTTGGTCGGCAAAGGGCTGGCGGTAGGAGGCGTAGAGGGTGACGTACTGCGGTGCGCCATCGAACGGAGCGCTGAAGTTGAACAGCTTGCGGTTGGAGCCCCAGCCGGCACTTTCCTGAGCTTCCGTTCCGAGATCCCGGAGGTAGGGAACGGTTTCTTCTCCGAAGGCCTGGGCGTATTCAGAGGAATTCACCAGCACATCCACAAGACCGTTGAGGCCTTGGTCGCTGAGGATCGCGAACGACTTGCGGAATTCCTCGAGGGAGCTGATGCCCCGGCCGAGGAAGTGGCGGTAAGCCAGTTCCACCACGCGGCTGTTGACGAAACCGTCGTGGAACTGCTGGCGGTATTCCTTGCTGCGGCCGAGGGCGCGAACGAATTCGCGCATTGAGATCTGGCCCTGGGCAACCGCGCTGGCTTTGTCTGCACAGGGGGTCTGGGAGTAGCCCTTGGCGATGTCGCGCTCAAACACCTGGCGGTAGGCGGCACGAATGATTTCTGCCTTCTCGGCACCCGACAGACCCGGCCGCATTTCAAACAGCTGGCGTCCCTCGGAGGCCAGGGCGTAGATCGCTGGCAGCTGCAGGCCCTGTTGCACCGCACTCCCCTGGCGTTGCTTGGTGCTGGGAGTGGGGATGGCCAGCTCCTGCAACAGCACGTTGAAGCAGTCGATGGTCATCTGACGGGCTTCAGGACGATCCCTGAGCAGCTCCGCTGAGGCGGCACGCATTTCCTGAAGGGCCACATTGGTGGCGGCCAGGGAGCAGTTTTCGAGAAGGATGTCCCGGAGCCCGCGGGTGTTCACCGCAAGGATGCTGGGGTCTCCGGCGACCAGTGCGTAGCCCACGTAGCGCAGGAACCAACCCATGTCGCGCACCGACTTGCGCATGAAGGCCGGGCCGTATTTGGCCACGCTGATGGCGTTGAAGCCTGTGGGAAGTACCACTCGAATATCAGCATCCCCTCCGGCTCCTTCCAGCAGGCGGGTGAGGAAGTTGCCCCGCTTGGTGCTATTGCTGTCGCCGGTGAAGGTGCGCACCGACTGCTCAAAAGCGGCTTGGTCAGCAGCCAGCGGGGTGGCTTCCTGAGCTGTTGAACGCTCGGTTTCGCCCGTTGTCAGCGGTGCTTCAAGGAAGGAGAGGGGCGTACCTCCCACAAAAATTCTGTTGGCGGCGCGGGCCACGATGGCCTCGGCGTTGGCCGCAATGATCCGGGACGCTTCGATCCGGTCCTGACCGGTTCGGAAAAAGGTCACAAGACTGTCCAGTTCCCCGTTGTCAGGGAAACGGTCCTGCTGCTCTGCCTGACGGACGCTGGAGAGCGGCAGCGTGTCGAACAGTTGGGGAGACACGCGCGGGCTGCCGCTGCTGGCGGTCACTGTCATCGACGAAAGCAAGCCGGATCGCGCCACGTTACGGCTGCTGGGATGGCCCTCCGTGGCCCCATGAACAAATGTTTGCAGGCCTTGCGGTGCTGCAGGGGATCCACGGGTCTGACGTGAAAAGCTCGCAGGCGCGAAATCAGCGCTGCATGACCCACCCCAAGCCCAGTGATGCTGCGACTCCCGTGGTGAGTGCGTTTTATGACCGCTTCCCCTTCCCAGGGGATCCACTGCAGGACGGACCGCCACCTGGATACAACTGGCGCTGGTGTCATCGCAGCGTTTTAGCTGCAGTGCACGGATCGATCCCTTCGGGGATGAAGGCGCCGCGGATCCTCGATGCCGGCTGCGGAACCGGGGTGAGCACCGATTACCTCTGCCATCTCAATCCGGGGGCTGACGTGCTCGGGGTGGACATCAGTGATGGGGCTCTGGCGGTGGCCCGGGAACGTTGCCAGCGCTCCGGGGCGGTCGAGCAAGTGACCTACCTGCGTCAGGAGCAGCGCAGTCTTCTTGATCTGGCCGACGAAGGGGCCTTCGACTACATCAATTCGGTGGGGGTGCTGCATCACCTGGATCAGCCGGAGGCGGGGCTGCGCTCCCTGGCGGATCGCCTGGCTCCGTCGGGTCTGCTGCATCTCTTTCTTTATGCCGATGCCGGTCGCTGGGAGATTCATCGCACCCAGAAAGCGCTGAGTCTTCTGAATGCCGGCACAGGCTCGGAGGGCCTGCATCTGGGGCGGGAGCTGTTCGAGACCCTGCCGGAGGGCAACCGCCTGGCCCGCCATCACCGGGAACGCTGGGCTGTGGATTGCGCCCCTGACGCGAATTTCGCGGACATGTACCTGCACCCGCAGGAAACCAGTTACGACCTCGAGCGCCTCTTCGCGTTCATCGAAACGGCGGGTCTGCATTTCGCCGGCTTCTCCAATCCGGAGGTCTGGGATCCAGCCCGCCTTCTTCAGGGAGAGCTGCTGGAACGAGCCCAGGCCTTGCCACCGCGTCAGCAGTGGGAGCTTGTGGAGCAGCTGGATCCCGACATTAGCCACTTCGAGTTCTTTCTCTCTGCGGCACCAGTGGAGCGAGCTTGCTGGAGTGATGAGGCCCTCGGCCAGGCCAGGGGTTTGGTTCAGCCCTGCCTCTGGGGAGAACCCGATCCGATTCTTGGTCGCAACATGGAGCCCATTCAGCTCACGGATGCCGACCGCTCCCTGCTGCGGACTGTCGCTGAGCAGCCGCAACAGAGGCTGGGGGCCCTTGCGTCTCCGGATCAGATCCGCGATCTTGTGGATCGCCAGCTGCTGCTGTTGCAGGAATAACAGCAGCGAACGCGTGATAGATTCCGCGCGCCATTTCAGGCAGCGCTTGGAGGATTTTTACCGTCTTCAACGTCGCCTGCTGTTGGCCACCGTTCTGGTGTCACTCGTCACGGTTCCGATCGTGGCTCTCACCATGAATCTCTCGGTGGCCGGCAGTGTTCTTGTGGGCTCCTGCGCCGGACTTCTGTACGTGCGCTTGTTGGCTCGCAGTGTGGCCCGGCTCAGTGACCAGTCCCGTGGACTGGGGCGTTTTCAGCTCATCGTTCCAACACTGCTTGTGGTTGGTTCGGCCAAGCTGCCTCAGCTCGATCTGCTGCCGGCCTTCCTGGGATTCCTTCTCTACAAGCCCGCCCTGATTCTTCAGCACGTCCTCGACGACCGCTGAGTCTGAGCACTTTCCTCTGCACCCATGGCTTTGTTGCCCTTACCACTCCCGTTCGCTGAACTGGAAGTGGGTCACCACCTGTACTGGCAGATCGGCGATCTGTATCTGCATGGTCAGGTGTTCCTGAGCTCCTGGATCCTGATCGGCATCCTCCTGGCTGTGGTGCTTGTCGGCACCCGCGGGATGAAGCGTGACCCGATCGGTCTGCAGAACCTGCTCGAATTCCTCTGGAATTTCATCCGCGATATCGCCCGCGACAACATCGGCGAGAAGTACTACCGCGACTGGCTGCCGTTCATCGGCACCCTGTTCCTGTTCATCTTCGTGAGCAACTGGGGCGGAGCCCTGATCCCCTGGAAGATCTTCGAACTCCCTGAGGGTGAGCTCGGCGCTCCCACCGCAGACATCAACACCACCGTGGCGATGGCTCTGCTGGTGTCACTGGCGTACTTCTATGCCGGCCTGAGCCGTAAGGGTCTGCGCTTCTTCGAGCTTTACGTGGAGCCGACCCCGATCATGCTCCCGTTCAAGATCATCGAGGAATTCACCAAGCCTCTCTCCCTCTCCTTCCGTCTGTTCGGAAACATCCTTGCCGACGAATTGGCAGTGGGAGTTCTGGTGTATCTGGTTCCGCTGATCGTGCCCCTGCCTGTGATGCTTCTGGGTCTGTTCACCAGTGCCATTCAGGCTCTGATCTTCGCGACCCTGGCGTCCTTCTACATCGGTGAAGGCCTTCACGAGGCCCACTAAAAACCGATCCCCTCTATCGCCTGAGAACGGCGATCTGCTAAACACATCCGCGCGCAGGTCCGGCATTGCAACCGGGCCCGTTCCTTCGGGAATGTCCCTGCGCGGGGGGAACCGATCCCCAAGTCCATTCCGTACAGCGCTCCCCAGCGCTTCCCCTTACACCACCCAACATGGATTCCATCACCTCCGCCGCTTCCGTTGTGGCTGCTGGCCTGGCAGTCGGCCTCGCCGCCATCGGCCCTGGTATCGGTCAGGGCACCGCGTCCGGCGGCGCTGTTGAGGGCATCGCCCGTCAGCCCGAAGCCGAAGGCAAGATCCGCGGCACCCTGCTGCTGTCCCTGGCGTTCATGGAATCGCTGACCATCTACGGCCTGGTGGTGGCTCTGGTGCTTCTGTTCGCCAACCCCTTCGCCGGCTGATCAGTGCAGGGGGATCGCTGATCCCCCTCCTGAACTTCTTGTTTCGATTCCTTCCCAGCGCACCTTTCCATGACCTGGCTTCTGCTCGCTGAAGCAGGTGTTCCGGAGGGAGGTCTTTTTGACCTCGATGCCACCCTTCCGCTGATGGCGGTTCAGGTGGTTCTCCTCACCTTCCTGCTCAATGTCCTCTTCTTCCGTCCGGTCGGCAAGGTCGTGGAAGATCGCGAGGGCTACATCTCCACCAGTCGTGCTGATGCCAAGCAGAAGCTCGCCCAGGTTGAACGCCTGGAGGCTGATCTGGCTGAACAGCTAAAAGGTGCCCGCCAGGCCGCTCAGGCCGTGATTATCGAGGCGGAACAAGAAGTTGACCGGCTTTACCGCGAAGCACTGGCCCAGGCGGAAGCTGAAGCCAACCGCACCAAAGAGGAAAGCCGTCGTGCCATCGAGGCCGAGCGTGAGTCCGCCCGAACCCAACTCAAGGGCCAGGTGGATCAGCTGAGCACCACGATCATCAACCGTTTGCTGGCCGCGTGATGTCTCTCAATTTCAATCCGCTCGAAACCAATCTGGTCAACCTGGTCATTGTGATCAGTCTCCTGGTTTGGTTCCTGCGCGGTTTCCTGGGAGGAATCCTGGAACGCCGCCGCGCCGCCATCCTTCAGGACCTGCAGGACGCAGAGTCCCGCCTGAAGACCGCCACTGAAAACCTGAGCCAGGCTCAGTCCGAGTTGGCTGCTGCCCAGCAGAAAGCCGAGAAGATTCGTGCTGATGGTCAGGCCCGCGCCGCAGGCATTCGTGCCGAAGGCGAGAAACGCACCATCTCTGCGATGGCTGCCGTCAAGGCCGGTGCCGATGCTGATGCAGAGGCCGATGCTGCCCGGATCAAGGACAGCCTCCGTCGTGAAGCTGCTCTGGCGGCAATCGACAATGTTCTTGCCCAGCTTCCGGGTCGTCTCGACGCCAGTGCTCAGGCCAAGTTGATCGATTCCACCATCAAAAATCTGGAGAACGCCTGATGCCTCTCCTCAACTCTCTGGCCACCCCCTACGCCGAAGCATTGCTTCAGGTCACCGAAGCCCGAGGTGAGTCTGAAACCGTTGCTGATCAATGCAAGCAACTGCTTGCGATCTGGAACGATTCCGAAGACTTCCGCGACGCCATGGTGTCTCCGGTTCTTGAGCCGGATGCCAAAAAGCAGGCCCTCAAGGCCCTCGTGGGTGAGCAGGTCACCCCGTCCGTTCTCAACCTTCTCAAGGTCTTGGCGGATCGGCAGCGACTCCTTGCCTTCGATGCGGTGATGCTTCGCTACCTCGAGCTCTATCGCGAGCAGCAGGGCATCACCCTGGCTCAGGTCCGCTCAGCCCAGGCTCTCAGCGAAGAGCAGCAAGCGGCCCTCTCCAAGAAGGTGCAGGCCATGGCCGGCACCAACAAGGTCGACATCGACCTCAGTGTGGATCCGTCCCTAATCGGCGGTTTCGTCGTGAGTCTCGGATCTCAGGTGATCGACGCCAGCCTTTCTGGCCAGGTTCGTCGCCTCGGTCTGGCACTCGCCAAGGCGAGCTGACCTCACTTCTTCCTCCACCGCTTCTTCCCCCCACACTCCCAGCTGGGATCACACGCCATGGTTTCCATCCGTCCCGACGAGATCAGCGCCATCCTCAAGCAGCAAATTGAGGACTACGACAAGTCGGTTTCCGTCAGCAATGTCGGCACCGTTCTCACCGTGGGCGACGGCATCGCCCGCGTTTACGGCCTGCAGCAAGCCATGGCCGGTGAGCTCCTCGAATTCGAGGACGGCACCGAAGGCATCGCCCTGAACCTCGAAGACGACAACGTCGGCGCGGTGCTTATGGGTGAGGGATATGGCATCCAGGAAGGCAGCACGGTGAAGGCCACCGGCAAGATTGCTGCTGTGCCCGTGGGTGAAGCCATGCTGGGCCGGGTGGTGAACTCCCTGGGCCGTGCCATCGATGGCAAGGGTGAAATTGCCACCAGCGAGACGCGCCTGATCGAATCCATGGCGCCCGGCATCATTCAGCGCAAGTCGGTGCATGAGCCGATGCAGACCGGCATCACCGCTATCGACGCGATGATCCCCGTCGGCCGTGGCCAGCGCGAGCTGATCATTGGTGACCGCCAGACCGGCAAGACCGCCATCGCCATCGACACGATCCTGAACCAGGCGGATCAGGACATGATCTGCGTCTACGTCGCCGTGGGTCAGAAGGCTGCTTCTGTGGCCAACGTCGTTGAAGTGCTGCGTGAGCGCGGAGCCCTCGACTACACCGTGATCGTGGCGGCCAACGCTTCCGAGCCCGCTGCGCTGCAATACCTGGCTCCTTACACCGGCGCCTCCATTGCCGAGTACTTCATGTACAAGGGCAAGGCCACCCTGGTGATCTACGACGATCTCTCGAAGCAGGCTGCTGCCTACCGCCAGATGTCGCTCCTGCTGCGTCGTCCGCCCGGTCGAGAGGCTTACCCCGGCGACGTCTTCTACTGCCACAGCCGTCTGCTCGAGCGTGCAGCCAAGTTGTCTGACGCCATGGGCAAGGGTTCCATGACCGCCCTGCCGATCATTGAGACCCAGGCCGGTGACGTTTCGGCCTACATCCCCACCAACGTGATTTCGATCACGGATGGTCAGATCTTCCTCAGCTCTGACCTGTTCAACTCCGGTCTGCGTCCTGCGATCAACGTGGGTATCTCCGTGAGCCGGGTGGGCGGTGCTGCCCAGACCAAGGCCATCAAGAAGATTGCCGGCACCCTCAAGCTGGAGCTGGCCCAGTTCGACGAGCTGGCCGCCTTCTCCCAGTTCGCTTCTGACCTGGATGCTTCCACCCAGCAGCAGCTGGAGCGCGGCAAGCGTCTGCGTGAACTGCTCAAGCAGCCTCAGTTCAGCCCCCTGATCCTGGCTGAGCAGGTCGCCATCGTTTACGCCGGTGTGAAGGGCCTGATCGACGACGTCCCCGTCGACAAGGTTGTTGATTTCTCCCGCGAACTGCGTGAGTACCTCAAGTCCAACAAGGCTGAGTTCATCACCGAAATCCAGGAGAAGAAAGTGATGAGCCCTGAGGCTGAGGCGATCCTCAAGGACGCCATCACCGAAGTCGTGTCCACCATGGTCGCCTCTGCGGCCTGAAGGAGCTGCCGACATGGCGAATCTCAAGGAAATCCGAGACCGAATTAAGTCGGTCAAAAACACCCGCAAGATCACCGAGGCCATGCGCCTGGTGGCTGCGGCCAAGGTGCGTCGCGCCCAGGAGCAAGTGCTCCGCAGCCGTCCCTTCGCGGATCGGCTGGCCCGGATCCTGGAAAACCTCCAGTCCCGCATGGGTTTCGAAGATGCGGCATCTCCCCTGATGCAGCAGCGCAATGTGGAGACCATCACCCTGGTGGCGGTCACCGGCGATCGCGGCCTGTGTGGTGGCTACAACGCCAACATCATCAAGCGCACGGAACAGCGTTTTGCTGAGCTGAAGGGAAAGGGCTTCGACGTGAAGCTGCTGCTGATCGGCACCAAAGCCATCGGCTACTTCACCCGTCGGGACTACCCGATCCAGGCCACCTTCTCCGGTCTGGAACAGGTGCCCACCGCCGATGAGGCCAACACGATCTCCACGGATCTGCTGGCTGAGTTCCTGGCCGAAAGCACCGACCGCGTCGAACTGATCTTCACCAAGTTCATCAACCTGGTGAGCTGCAAGCCCGTGGTTCAGACCCTTCTGCCCTTGGATCCTCAGGACATCGCTGATCCCGAGGATGAGATCTTCCGTCTCACCACCAAGGACGGCCTTCTGACGGTGGAGCCTGGTGCAGGCCCTGCCAACACCGAGCCGAAGATTCCTTCGGACATCGTGTTTGAGCAGACCCCTGAACAGTTGCTGAATGCACTGCTTCCGCTGTATCTGCAGAACCAGATGCTGCGTTCCCTGCAGGAATCGGCAGCCTCCGAGCTGGCCAGCCGGATGACGGCCATGAACAACGCCAGCGACAACGCCAAGGAGTTGGCTAAGAGCCTCACCCTTGACTACAACAAGGCCCGTCAGGCTGCGATTACCCAGGAGATCCTGGAAGTTGCAGGTGGCGCCGCCGCTGTTGGCTAACCATTTCGGCTGATCTTTTCGGTCGATCGATTCATAGACAGCCGGTCCTTCGGGGCCGGCTTTTTTGTGTTGTGTTTACGGTGAAGCGGAGCGGTTTGAGGGCGTGGGCGTGCTTCAGCTTCATCAGCTCTTCCCCACCGTCGTGGCAACGACGCAATTTCCTCTCGACCCTCTGCAGCAGGCGTCCTGCATGCAGGCTCTTTTGGAGCTTCGCGGCCCGGCCGAGGGCAACCCCAATGATGGCTGCGCCTGGACGGGGGACCTGCATGGGGTGTGGCAGCTGCATCAACAGCAGCCCTTTCAGGCCTTGGCTCAGTTGGTGGTTGAGCAGGCCTGGAGTTATCTCGATTCGCTTGGGTTTGAGCGAAGCCAAGTGGCTCTGCATCTGCAGCGTTGCTGGCCGGTGATCAGTGATTGGGATCAAGCGGTTGGCCGCCACCATCACCCCAATGCCCATCTCAGCGCTGTTCTGTACCTCACGGGTAACGGCTCGGGAGAAGAAGGCGTGTTGCGGCTGCATGCGTCCGATCAACCCAATGAGTTGGTGGCGGGTTTGGCGGTGGGTTACGGCTGCCCGATTGCTGAAGGCCACCCGTTCAATCAGGCCCACTGGGATCTGGCCCCACGCCCCGGTTTACTGGTGCTGTTTCCGTCGAGCCTGCACCACAGCGTTCTGCCCAACGACTCCCCAGATGAGCTGCGCTGTTCCATCAGTTTTGATTTCGTGCTGACAGCACCCGTGCAGGGTGGTTCGCCGGAATATCTGGCGCCCCACCCCCGCCATTGGGACTCGCTGGACGAGCCCATTGCCTGAGAGAATGCGGCGTCTTCTCTGTTGAGCCCGGCATGTCCGACGTGGCCACCTACACCGTCCGCGCCGAGTTCGAAGGCGAAACCCACAGCTTTCCCTGCCGCGCTGACCAGACGGTGCTGAATGCTGCTGAGGCCGCTGGCATCACCCTCCCCAGCTCCTGCTGCTCCGGGGTATGCACCACTTGTGCTGCGGTGATCAGCGAGGGCAGTGTTGAGCAGCCCGATGCCATGGGTGTGAAGGGTGAGCTTCAGCAGCAGGGCTACAGCCTGCTGTGCGTGGCTTTCCCGCGGGCTGATCTCACCCTCAAGGCGGGGCAAGAGGATGCGCTCTACGAAGCCCAGTTCGGTCAATACCAGAAGTGAGGCTCCACAGCCTGCAACGCCAGTTTCCTTGGCCCGCTGATGTGCCATTGGTTGAGCTGCGCAACTGGATCCGTCAGCAGTTGGCTCAGGAGGGTGATCTGCTGCGGTGGGCTCTTACCGCAGTGCACTCCAGTGCCGATGGTGCTCGCACCCTTCAAGTGGAGGCAGTGATCAGCGCGTGAGCTCGGCACCGCTGCCAACGCTGATGCTGGTGCCCACGGGCATCGGTTGTGACATCGGTGGCTACGCCGGTGACGCCCTGCCGTCAGCCCGCTTGCTTGCTGCAGCGAGCGGCTGCCTGATCACCCATCCCAATGTGATGAACGGGGCTTCGCTGTATTGGAGCGACTCCCGCGTGATCTATGTAGAGGGTTATGGCCTCGATCGGTTTGCCGTGGGTGACTGGGCCCTGCGGCCGGTGCGAAGGCAACGGATCGGCTTGCTGCTGGATGTCGGCATCGAGCCCGAGCTGGCCCAGCGCCAGATCCAGGTGGCTGAGGGCTGCCGAGCCAGCCTGGGTTTGGAGATCGGCCCGGTGGTTTCAACGGATGCGCCGCTTGAGGTGACACTTGAGTGTGGTGCCAGTGGCGCCAGCTGGGGGCGATTGGGGCGTCCTGATGCCTTGTTGCGAGCCGGTGAACGCTTGAAGCAGGCCGGGGCGACGGCGATTGCGGTGGTGGCCCGCTTCCCGGAGGATCCGGAGAGTGACGCGTTGGCGGCGTATCGCCAGGGCAGTGGCGTGGATGCTCTGGCCGGTGCTGAAGCGGTGATCAGCCACCTGCTGGTGCAGCACCTGCAGATCCCCTGTGCCCACGCGCCCGCTTTGGACCCTTTGCCCCTGGATCCGCAGCTGGATCCAAGGGCGGCGGGTGAGGAGCTCGGCTACACCTTCTTGGCTTGCGTGCTGGTGGGGCTGAGCCGGGCACCGGATCTGGTGAGCGCCCCCCGGCAGCCTGGCGATCTTGATGCGACGCAATTGGGGGCGGTTGTGGTGCCCGCGGGCGCCCTCGGGGGTGAAGCGGTGCTGGCTTGTTTGGAACGGAATGTTCCGCTGATCACAGTGGAGAACCCCGCGGTGCTGTCGGTCACGGCCGATGCCCTTGGCTTGAGCCAGGGCGTTCTCCATGCAAGCAGTTACAGCGAGGCAGCAGGGTTGGTGTTGGCGCTGCGGGAGGGATTGAGTCCGGCGTCCCTGGGCCGGCCACTGCCAGCACTGCAACGGTTGGATTGATGCCTGGCGGTTTTGGTGGAGCCTTCGATCAGAGCCCTTGCCCCTGTGGGGGTTGTGTTTATCGCAGCTGCTGCGGGCCCCTGCATCGCGGCGATCAGCGTGCCGAAACGGCTGAACAGCTGATGCGCTCTAGATATTCAGCTTTTGCGCATGGCGAGATCGACTATCTGCTGGCCACCCATCCCGAGCCGGATGTTCCAGCACAGCAGCGGCGTCGTTCCCTGGAGCGGAGTTGCCGGCAGACCCGTTGGCTCGGCTTGACGGTGCTGGCTGTCAGCGCCGGCGGCCCGCGGGATCTGGAGGGAACGGTGCAGTTTGAAGCCCGTTACCGCGGTGGGGTGCTGAAGGAAACCTCCCTGTTTCAGCGGCGCGACGGCGCGGAGGATGGTCCTTGGCTCTATGTGGGTGCACTCCACTTGGAGGGCTAACGCAGGCAGGCCATCGGATGCCGCGGCGGCACCCCCAGTGCTTTGGCCACGCCGGGGTGGCAGACCGATCCCTGCACCGTGTTCAGGCCGGAGATGAGTTCCGGTCGTTCCGTCACCGCTTCCTCCAGGCCCCGCCCGGCAATGCCCAGGATGTACGGGAGGGTCACGCTCACCAGGGCTTCGGTGGAGGTGAACGGCACCGCACCAGGCATGTTGCCCACGGCGTAGTGCTGCACGCCGTGGATGGTCACGGTGGGATCGCGGTGGGTTGTCTCCTGGCTGGTGGCGATGCAGCCGCCTTGGTCGATGGCCACATCCACGATCACCGAACCGGGCCGCATCTGCTTCACCATCTGCTCATCCACCAGGGTGGGGGCGCGCCCACCGGGGGTTAGCACGGCTCCGATCACCAGATCCGCCGTTGGCACCAACCGTTCCAGAAGCCCGCGGCTGCTCACCACACTCATCAAGCGACCGCGCCGGTCGGCCTCCAGGCTGCGCAACCGCTGGGGTGAGCGGTCGAGCAGCAACACTTCGGCATCCATGGCGGCGGCCGTTCGTGCGGCATTCCACCCCACGGTGCCGGCGCCAAGCACCACCACCCGGGCCGGTTGCACGCCGGTGCAGCCCCCCATCAGCACGCCGCGGCCGCCGTGGGGTTTCTCCAGCAGGTGAGCTCCAACCTGGGCCGCCAAGCGCCCCGCGATTTCGCTCATCGGTGCCAGCAACGGCAGGCTGCCGTTCTCCAGCTGCACGGTTTCGTAGGCGATGGCAGCGGTGCCTGCCTCCAGCAGGGCCTCGCCAACGCTGGGATAAGCGGCCAGGTGCAGGTAGGTGAACAGCACCATGTCCTTCCGCAGATAGACAAATTCCTCCGCCTGCGGTTCCTTCACCTTCACCACCAAATGGGCGCCCCAGGCCTCGTCGCGGCTCACCATTTGGGCACCGGCGGCGGCGAAGGCGTCGTCACCGATTCCCGCTCCAGCCCCGGCTCCGGTTTCGATGCGCACCTCCAAGCCTTGGCTCACCAGTTCCCGCACCGCATCGGGAGTCAGCGCCACGCGCTGCTCATCGAGCTTGATCTCCTTCGGCACACCGATGCTGGCCATCGGGGCCGAGAGAACGGAGGCTGCCATGGCGGCTTCAAGGAGATCCCTTCAATCTGGCTCCGCTGCGCGCAACCCGCCACATCTCAAGGGTGGGATGGCTTTAGGCCGCTGCAATGGGCAACCGCCAGCCGCTGCCGAAGGCCTGGGGGCTCACCTTGAGCAACGGTGCCGCCTGGCGTCGCTTGAACTCGGCCCGTTTCAGTAGCCGTTCCACCCGCTCCACCAGGGCGGGATCATGGCCGGCCGCCACCAGGGTTGGTCCAGACTGGCGCTCCTGGATCAGGGCTTTGAGCAGGGCATCCAGAGCGTCGTAGTCGGGCAGGGAGTCGCTGTCTTTCTGGTTGGGCCTTAGCTCGGCGCTCGGGGGTTTGCGTCGAATCGCCTCCCCCACCAGCTCCCCGTGGGTCGGGAGTCCCAGCGCCTGGCGGCAGCCCCGGGCTGCGTCGCTGTCGAGCCAGTCGCACAGGGCAAACACGCTGGTTTTGTAGAGATCGCCAATCACCGCAAGCCCGCCGTTCATGTCGCCATAGAGGGTGCAGTACCCCACGGCCAGCTCGGATTTGTTGCCGGTGGTGAGCAGCAGTTGGCCCTGCTGGTTGGCCACGGCCATCAGCAGGGTGCCGCGAATGCGTGATTGCAAATTTTCCGCCGTCACGCCCTGGGGCGTTGCCCCCAGCGGTGCGGTGAGGGCCTGGTCGTAGCCCTCCATCAGGCCGGCGATCGGCACTGTGTTGGTCTGCAGTCCCAACCGTTCGGCCAAGGCCAAGGCGTCGTCGATGGATCCAGCCGAGCTCCAGGGGGAGGGCATCAACAGCGCTGAGACCGCCTCGTTCCCAAGGGCTGCGCTGGCGATCACGGCCACCAGCGCTGAGTCGATGCCGCCGCTCAACCCCAGCAATGCCTTGTTGAACCCGCATTTCCGGGCGTAGTCACGCACCCCAAGCACCAGGGCGCGGAACAGCTGCTCCAGGGGATCCATTGGTTGAATCTGGCCGTGTGACTGCACAGGGGTGGGTTGACCGCTGTCCCAGACCGCTAGGTGCTCCTCACAGACGGGGAGCTCCAGCTGCACGGCGCCATCGGCTCCCACCACAAAACTGGCCCCGTCGAACACCAGCTCGTCGTTGCCCCCCACTTGATTGAGGTAGATCAGTGGGCAATTGAGGCGTTGCGCCGCCGCCGCCGCCAGCTGTTGGCGCAAGGCTGGCTTGGAGGCATCGAAGGGGGAAGCCGCCAGATTGATCACCAGATCCGGCTGTTCGGGGACCAGTTGATCGATGGGATCCGGTCCGTCCAGGCGCTCGCGCTGCAGGCCGTCATCCACCCAGAGGTCTTCGCAGATGGTGAGGCCCAGTAGCTTCCCATTGGGCAGGCTGAGCAGGCAGGGCCCATCACCGGGGCGGAAGTAGCGCCGCTCATCAAAGACGTCGTAACTGGGCAGCAGTTGTTTCTGGGCAATCGGACGCCAGCCCAGGCGATTCACCAGCACCACACCGTTGTGCAGCCGTGGACTGCGGGCATCTGATGCGGGCAGCGCAGCTCCCACCAACAGGGTGACGCTGCTGTTCAGTTGGTTCACCAGCCACTGCAGCACCGTGTTCTGTTGCTGGATGCGGCTGGGCTCGAGCAACTGGTCCCGAGGGGGATACCCCCAGAGGGAGAGTTCAGGGGTGAGCACCAGCTCAACAGCCTGCTCTTCTGCCCTGCGCACGGCCTTAAGAATCCGCTTCGCGTTGCCCTCGAAGTCGCCGACCACGGGGTTGAGTTGCGCCAGGGCGATGCGCATCAGCAGAGGCTCCCCGAAAGGCCATAAAGATTGTGCTGGAGCAACAGCGGCCACACCGCTTCAGGGATCTGAGCTTGATTCGGTTGCTGGCGCAGTTGCGAACTGGCGGTGGCGGGAACCTCCAGATCCAGCAGCTCCACCTGTCCGCCCAGATCGCGCAGGGCCTGCAGCTTCGCCTCCTCGAGGGGCCAACCCTTGCGGGGGGCGATGGCCAGGCGGCATTGCGGCAGCCAGCAATCACTCTGTTTCCAGCGGGGAATCTGGCCAGCGAGATCGCTGCCCACCACAAACACAAGGTTGCGATCAGGCCAATGCTGGGCGGCCCGTTGCAAGGTGATCAAGGTGTAAGGGCTGCTCAGATGCTGGGCCAGCTCGAGACGTTCATCCTGCAGTTGCTGCACCAGCTGGCCGAGCAGCATCGCTCGCAACTCCAGGGGTGCATCGTGCTGTTTCAGGGGATTGTCGCTGGCCCATGTCGCCACCTGGCCGTAGCGGTTCAACAGCCCCTCCAGCAGCACCTGATGGCCGCGGGTGGGTGGATCGGCGCTGGTGCCCAGCAAAGCGATGGCAGCAGCGGTCATCTCAGGGCAGCAGTGGTTGCAGATCCTGCTCCAGGGCTTTGGGCCAGCGCAACAGCCAGTGGTGCACCACGGGATCTCGTTCGGCCAGGCGGCGCAACAGCGCTCCGGGTTGTCCACCGCGCCGTCGTAGCAACTGCTGCGCCACCAGACGCCCCGTTCGGCGGCTGGCATGCACCGCCAGGGCGGCCTGGGCCAGAGCCACTGGGGCTGCAGGGGCCATGCTGGCGCCGCCGCTCACCGGCACCAGCAGCAGCAGGGCCTGCTTGAGGGCCGCCAGCCCTAGCTGTACCCCGCCCAACAAGGCGTTGTGGCTGGAGAGTCGGGTGAGCAGCAGCCGTGCCGCCGCTGGCGTCATCGGCAGGTTGTAGAGACGGCTGAGCTGTAGCACCAGGGCGGTGTCGCAGGCCATGCCTCCGGCCATGTCCAATGCCATTACAGGGTTGACGGCCACGCCGGTGGCCTTGGCGGCTGCATAACGACCGATCAGGCTCTGGGCCGTGCGGCGGTGCTGTTGCAGCCGCAGTGCTTGGCAGGCCCTCTGGAAGCGGTCGGCCTGGCGCAGCGACTGAATCGCCAACAGCAGGGTGCCTTCGTTCTCCAGCTGCCGGCAGAGCTGCTTCTGCAGATCCTGCACCTGCGGCGTCGTGATCGTGCTGCGCACCCGCCCATCGGCCTGGATCTGGGGGATGCGGGGCGCTGCCGCTGCCGCGGTGATCGGCAGATCCACCGGCAGCCGGGCGCGGATGCTGCGCAGCAGTTCGGCGCGTTCCTGCTCTGGCCAGCGGTCGCTCCGGTTCAGCACCAGCTGCAGGGGCTTGCCGCTCTCCAACAGCGTTTGTAAGGCTTCCAGGTCGGCCCGGGTCAGGTCGCTGTCCACCACCAGCAGCACCAGATCAGCCCCCATGGCCACGCGGGAGGCCAAGCGAGCCCGCCCGGCGGCATCGATTTCATCAATGCCGGGGGTGTCCACCAGTTCCACCCTGGTCAGCCCGGCAATCTCCACGGGCCAGTCCACCGCCTGCTGATGGCGGGTGCTGCCGTGGGCGACATCCGTTGCCAGCAGTGGCTGGCGGATCAAGGCATTGATCAGGCTGGATTTGCCGACCCCCACCCGACCAAACAGAGCAATGCGCAGGCGTCGTTGCTGCAGCCGTTGCAGCTGACGATCCAGCAGCCGCAATTCACCCCCCAGCAGTCCCTGGTCCCGTGGGCTCAGCTGAAGCTGACTGCGCCAGTGCTCCAGCAGCAGCTGGCAGCGCTCAACGGTATGGGGCGGCGTGGATTGCATCCCGCTCATGCTGCCGGCTTGCGCCACCAGCCGGCCAGCACGGCCAGCACCGATTCGGCACCGATCACGCCGACAAAGCCACCGAATTCATCCACCACCACGCGCACACCACCGCTGTCGCGCCGGAAGCCCGTCAGCAGCCGATCAGCCCGGATCATCTCGGGCACGTATTCCACGGGTTCGCAGAGGTCAACGGGTGTGAGCAGGCCGCGGTTCTCCAATAGAGCGGTGAGCACCCGCTCGCGGCTGGCCACGCCAAGCACCTTGTCCACTTGATCGCCCAGCACCACCCACCAGGGGTCGTTCGTGCTCATCAGCTTGGCCCGCTGGGCTTCGATGCTGAGGCTCCCATCCAGGGTGGGCGCCGCCACCCGCGGCGTCATCAGGTCGCGGGCGGTGAGGTCGTTGAGCTGAAACACCTTGCCGATCATCGCGGCTTCATCGGCTTCGATCTCTCCCTTCTGGGAGCCCAGGCGAGCCAGCAGACGGATCTCCTCTTCATTGGTGCTGAGTTCCGCTTCGGCGGTGATGGCCGGCAGCATCCGTTCCAGCAGCAGCACCAGCGGCCTGAGCACCAGGCCGAGCCAATGCAACAGGGGTGCGCTGGCCAGGGCCACCGGCAGGGCCAGACGGCTTCCGAGGGCTTTGGGCAGGATTTCCCCCAGCAGGATCACCAGGACAGTCAGACCCACCGAGAACACTGGCAGGGCCACACCGCTGATGTTGCGCTGCTCGAACACCCAGGCGGCATAACCGCCCAGCATCAGGCTGCCGAAAATGTTGAAGCCGTTGTTGGCGATCACCAGAGCCGACAGGGTGCGCCCCAGCCGTTGACGCAACTGCGCCAGCCGCCGGGCCCCGGCCACGGGACGTTCCCGAGCCGCCAGCTCGTGCACCCGGATTGGACTCACGGTCAGCAGCGCGGCTTCCACTCCGGAACAGAGGGCCGAACCCAGCAGCACCACCAAAACCAGCAGCAACAGCACCAGAAGATCGGAGCTCATTGCCGTCTGAAACTCCTTGCATCGTAGAGGCCCTGGCCAGTTCGGCCTTGCCAACTGCCATCCTGTTCCCCTGAACGCTCTGCTGCTGTGAACGGTTTCGACTCCGGCATCCACGCGCGTCGTCGCGCCCTGTTCATTGAGCAACTCGGCGCTGCCGCCGCAGTGATTCCAGCCGCGGCATTGGCGACCCATCACGCCGACTGCGAATGGCCCTTCCGGCAGGACAGCGATTTCTTTTATCTCACCGGTTTTGATGAACCGGATGCGGTGGCTCTGCTGCTGCCGCATCGACCGGAAGGGGAGCGCTACGTGCTGTTTGTGCAGCCCAAGGACCCCGCGGCTGAGGTGTGGACCGGCTTCCGCTGGGGCACCGAAGGCGCGGTGGAGCGCTATGGGGCGGACCTGGCCCATCCGCTGGATCAGTTGAGCGAAAAACTGCCCGAGTACCTCGCCGGTGCCGAAGCCATCGCCTTCCGGGTGGGCCACCATGCATCGGTGGAATCGATGGTGCTTTCGGCCTGGGGGCGGCAACTGGACACCTATGCCCGCACGGGGACGGCGGCCCTGGGCCTGGTGGCACCAACACCGATCCTGCATCGCCTGCGGCTGCGCAAGGAGCCCCATGAGTTGGGGCGTTTGCGGGAGGCCTGCCGCATCTCCTCAGAAGCCCACGAGCTGGCCCGATCGATCACCCGCCCGGGCATGAACGAAGCCGAGGTGCAGGCGGCGATGGAGGCCCACTTCCGCAGCAACGGGGCCCGCGGTCCGGCCTACGGATCCATCGTCGCTGGCGGTGATAACGCCTGCGTGCTGCACTACACCGCCAACACGGCCCCGCTGCAGGACGGTGACCTGCTGCTGATCGATGCCGGTTGTTCGCTGGAGGATTACTACAACGGCGACATCACCCGTACCTTCCCGGTGAATGGCCGCTTCACGGCGGAACAGCGGGAGCTCTACAGCCTGGTGCTGGAGGCTCAGGAAGCTGCGGTTGCCGTTGTGGCTCCAGGTGGCACGGCGGAGGCGGTGCACGACACCGCCCTGCGAATTCTGGTGGAGGGCCTGGTGGACCTGGGCCTGCTGATCGGGGATGTGGACGGCATCATCGAGCGAGGCGACTACCGCCACCTGTACATGCACCGCACCGGCCATTGGCTGGGTCTGGATGTGCATGACGTGGGGGCTTACAGGCTCGGTGAGCAACCTGCGCCGCTGGAGCCAGGCATGGTGCTCACCGTTGAGCCCGGTCTTTACGTCAGCGATCGCCTCAGCGTGCCGGAAGGACAGCCAGAGATTGACGATCGCTGGAAAGGCATCGGCATCCGCATCGAAGACGACGTTGCCGTCACCGAGACCGGCCATGAGGTGCTCACTGCCGGCGCCCTCAAGAGCGTTGCTGCGATGGAGCGCTGATCGCCTCGATCAGCGGGGAGTTTCGCGGACCGCAGTTGCCCTTATCCCGCAGCTCCTTCCCAGTGCAAGACCGCTTCAGTGGTCGTCAGCACTTGATCGGCGCCCGCTTCCCGCAGCCGTTGCTCATAGATGTCGCGCGCCGCAGCCTGCTCTGGGGTTTGCAGGTGAGGCGGTGCCACCGCCAGGCTTACGAATGGTTGTTCCGGCCAGCGTTCCCGGGCCTGGATCACGGTGTTCACATCGGCCACGGTGTCGCCTAGATAGGCCACCTGAACTCCCTCGGCACTGGCCCCCAGTGCTTTGGCCAGGCGGATCAAGCCTGTGGGGTCCGGTTTGTCGGGGGCATCTCCCATCGCGATCAGGGGCGGGTCCTGGAGCCCCAGGCGCTGCTGAAGCACGAAGCGGGCTGAGGGTGGTTCCGCTCCACTCACAAATCCCCAGCGCAACTTGCGCTTCGACAGCGTGGCGAAAAAGCTGGCGTCTACCAGAAGAGGCTCATCACCGATGAAGCCCGTCCATTGGCTGGGGTCTCCGTCCGGATCTCCGCCGAAGTAGAAGCCGCTGAACACATCGATCAGCGCGGCGCGATCCGGCAGCTCAGCACCATGGCGCCGCAGCAGTTCAAGGCTGGCGTCCCAGTCGTTGTTCCAGGCTCCCTCAGCCTTCAATGCATCGATGACATCAGCGCTGGGCTGCCAACCGCTGTAGTGCTGCACAGTGCATTGAAGGGCCCGTCGATAGCTGCCCGCGACATCGCGGATCACACCATCGATGTCGAACAGCAGGATGGTTGGGGATCCCAGAACGTCTCATGTGGAGCGGCTGGTAGGTTAGTTGTTTGTATTTCTGTCTTGAGCGCTGACACCATGACGGTCACCGAAGGCGCTGCCCCTACCGACCAGGAGGTCGCGACTCCGTCCGCCGACGCGGCTGAAGGCGCCACCCAGGCAGCTGAAACCACTGAAAAGCCTGCAGCCAGCGAAGCTGAAGGCCGTCCTGTGCTGAAGGGCGCCGCCGCGGCTCTGGCCACGGCCACCATCGATGCTGATGGTGTTCCTTCCGGTTACACCCCCAAGGCCGATGAGGGCCGCTTCCTGCTGAAGATCCTCTGGCTTCCCGACAACGTGGCCCTTGCGGTTGATCAGATCGTTGGCGGTGGCCCCAGCCCCCTCACCTCCTACTTCTTCTGGCCCCGTGAGGATGCCTGGGAAAGCCTCAAGACCGAGCTGGAAGGCAAGAGCTGGATCACCGACAACGAGCGGGTTGAAGTGCTCAACCAGGCCACTGAGGTGATCAACTACTGGCAGGAAGAGGGCAAAGGCAAGAGCCTCGACGAGGCCAAGGCCAAGTTCCCCGACGTCACCTTCTGCGGTACCGCCTGATTCCGCTTTTCAATTTGATCATGCAAACCTGCCTTCGGGCAGGTTTTTTTTTATGCATTCCCGTGGCTTGGCTGGTGTTGGGATGACGAACAGACAAACCACACCACGAAAAAGGCCAGGGGCGGTAACCCCTGGCCTTTTGCGACGTCATCCTTGAAACAGGGGGATGAATCAGTCGGCGGTTTTGCTGGCCTGAAGGCGAGCGCGGGCTTCATTCAGGTGTTGCTGCGCCTTGAGTTTTTCCGGCGAAGCAGGTTGGCCTTCCATGCCAGCCACCACGGTGGAGGCCTTCTGGAAAGCGGCTTCGGCGGCAGCGGCATCGATGGAGCTGCCCAGTTCGGCCTTGTTCACCAGAACGGTGACTTCATCAGCATCCACTTCGGCAAAACCACCCATCAGAGCGATGGAGTTCCAGGCACCATTGGCACGCACCCGCAGCACACCGATGTCGATGGCGGTGAGCAGGGAGATGTGGCCGGGCAGGATGCCGAGTTGACCGGTGGTACTGGGCAGGATCACCTCGTCGGCGCTGCCATCAAAGACGTTCTGGTCTGTTGCCAGCACGCGGAGGGTGAGGGACATGAACCTTGGTTCGAAAAAAGAACGGACTGTCGAGAAACACGTGATCGGGGGTGTGAATCACACCCCCGCAGGGATCACTTGGTTTCGGCGGCGATCTTCTCGGCCTTGGCTTTCACTTCCTCGATGTTGCCCACCAGGTAGAAGGCGGCTTCGGGGAGGCTGTCCAGCTCACCGGAAAGGATCTGGTTGAAACCAGCGATGGTCTCCTCCAGCTTCACGTACTTGCCGGGCATGCCGGTAAAGATTTCAGCCACGAAGAAAGGCTGGGAGAGGAACTTCTCCACCTTGCGGGCACGATCCACGGTGCGACGGTCGTCTTCCGACAGTTCGTCGAGACCCAGAATCGCGATGATGTCCTGCAGTTCCTTGTAGCGCTGCAGGGTGGACTGCACGGCGCGGGCGGTGCGGTAGTGCTCGTCACCCACCACAGCTGGCTGGAGCATGGTGCTGGTGGAATCCAGAGGATCCACAGCGGGGTAGATGCCCTTGGAAGCCAGGGCACGGTTCAGCACCGTGGTGGCGTCGAGGTGGGCAAAGGTGGTGGCCGGTGCGGGGTCGGTCAGGTCGTCAGCAGGCACGTAAACGGCCTGGATCGAGGTGATCGAACCTTCAACGGTGGAAGCAACACGCTCCTGCAGCGCACCCACGTCGGTGCCGAGGGTGGGCTGGTAACCCACAGCAGAAGGCATGCGACCCAGCAGTGCAGACACCTCGGAGCCGGCCTGCACGAAGCGGAAGATGTTGTCCACGAACAGCAGCACGTCCTGCTTGTTCACGTCGCGGAAGTGCTCAGCCATGGTCAGAGCGGAGAGGCCCACGCGCATCCGGGCGCCGGGGGGCTCGTTCATCTGGCCGTAGCAGAGGGCCACCTTCGACTTGGACAGGTCGTCGGCGTTGATCACGCCGGATTCCTTGAACTCCTCGTATAGGTCGTTGCCCTCACGGGTGCGCTCACCCACACCACCGAACACAGACACACCGCCGTGCTCCTTGGCGATGTTGTTGATCAGCTCCTGAATCAGCACGGTCTTGCCCACGCCGGCGCCGCCGAACAGGCCGACCTTGCCGCCCTGGCGATAGGGAGCCAGGAGGTCGATCACCTTGATGCCGGTCTCGAACACCTTGGGCTTGGTCTCAAGCTCGGTGATGTTGGGGGCATCCCGGTGGATGGGAGCGGTGGCCGTGGTGTTGACGGGGCCCTGCTCGTCGACGGGCTCGCCCAGCACGTTGAAGATGCGGCCGAGGGTGCCTTCACCAACGGGCACGGAAATCGGTGCACCGGTGTCAACGGCTTCCATGCCGCGCACCAAACCGTCGGTGCCACTCATGGCAACGGCACGAACCCGGTGATCACCCAGAAGCTGTTGAACCTCAGCGGTCAGGGCGACGTCGTCACCTGCGGGGTTTTTACCCTCGATGCGCAGGGCGTTGTAGATCTTGGGCAGTTTCCCGGCGGGAAATTCAACGTCCAGAACCGGGCCGATCACCTGACGGATCACACCCTTGGTGCCAGCAGATGCAGGAGCAGAAGCGACCATAGGAAGGAGAGTTGCGGGAACAGGCGCTGCGCGCTCGGACCCATTCAGAGCGGCGCAACCATACCACCGCTGTGGTTGCACCCCCTCCGGTTCGGTCACCCGCACAGCTTGGGGTATGGCCCGGGGGGTGGTCGCTTGCATACGTTGGCACTCATCGGCATCGAGTGCCAACTCGCGTCGATGCGTGGCGCATTGCGCCCTGTCCCTGCTCCTGCAAGTACCCATGGCTGCTGTTTCTCTCAGCGTCTCGACCGTTAAACCCCTCGGCGACCGCGTGTTCGTCAAGGTCTCTGAATCCGAAGAGAAGACTGCCGGCGGCATCCTTCTGCCTGACACCGCCAAAGAAAAGCCCCAGGTGGGTGAAGTGGTTCAGGTGGGCCCCGGCAAGCGCAACGACGACGGCAGCCGTCAGGCTCCCGAAGTTGGTGTGGGCGACAAGGTCCTCTACAGCAAGTACGCCGGCACCGACATCAAGCTCGGCAGCGATGAATACGTGCTGCTGTCCGAGAAGGACATCCTGGCTGTCGTCAACTGAGATCAGCCCCGCTGCATTGCGGCTTGAGTCTCAACTCAGCCTCCCTTAACCATCCCCTTCATTAGGAACCGCCTTCCATGGCAAAGCGCATCATCTACAACGAGAACGCCCGTCGCGCTCTCGAAAAAGGCATCGACATCCTCTGCGAAGCCGTTGCCGTGACCCTGGGTCCCAAGGGCCGCAACGTGGTGCTCGAGAAGAAGTTCGGTGCACCCCAGATCATCAATGACGGCGTCACCATCGCCAAGGAGATCGAGCTCGAAGACCACATCGAGAACACCGGTGTTGCTCTGATCCGTCAGGCTGCTTCCAAAACCAACGACGCTGCCGGTGACGGCACCACCACCGCCACCGTTCTGGCCCACGCCATGGTCAAGGCGGGTCTGCGCAACGTGGCTGCCGGTGCCAACGCCATCACCCTGAAGAAGGGCATCGACAAAGCTTCCGATTTCCTGGTCAGCAAGATCAAGGAAATGGCCAAGCCCATCGCTGACAGCAATGCCATCGCTCAGGTCGGCACCATCTCCGCTGGCAACGATGAAGAAGTCGGCAAGATGATTGCCGATGCCATGGACAAGGTCGGCAAGGAAGGTGTGATTTCCCTCGAAGAGGGCAAGTCCATGGAGACCGAACTCGAGGTCACCGAGGGCATGCGCTTCGATAAGGGCTACATCTCCCCTTATTTCGCCACCGACACCGAGCGGATGGAAGCCGTCCTCGACGAGCCTTACATCCTTCTCACCGACAAGAAGATCGGTCTGGTGCAGGATCTGGTGCCCGTGCTGGAGCAAATCGCCCGCACCGGCAAGCCTCTGCTGATCATTGCTGAGGACATCGAGAAGGAAGCCCTGGCCACTCTGGTGGTGAATCGTCTGCGCGGTGTGCTGAACGTGGCCGCTGTGAAGGCTCCTGGTTTTGGTGATCGCCGCAAGGCCATGTTGGAAGACATGGCTGTGCTGACCAACGGTCAGCTGATCACCGAAGATGCCGGTCTCAAGCTGGAGAACGCCAAGCTCGAGATGCTGGGCACCGCCCGTCGCATCACCATCAACAAGGACACCACCACCATCGTTGCCGAGGGCAACGAGGCGGCTGTCGGCGCCCGCTGCGAACAGATCAAGAAGCAGATGGACGAGACCGACTCCACCTACGACAAGGAGAAGCTGCAGGAACGCCTGGCCAAGCTGGCCGGTGGCGTGGCTGTGGTGAAGGTGGGTGCAGCCACCGAAACCGAGATGAAGGACAAGAAACTCCGTCTCGAGGACGCCATCAACGCCACCAAGGCGGCTGTTGAGGAAGGCATCGTTCCTGGCGGTGGCACCACCCTGGCTCACCTGGCTCCGGCTCTGGAGCAGTGGGCAGCCTCCAGCCTGTCCGGCGAGGAACTGATCGGCGCCAACATCGTGGCTGCTGCTCTTACCGCTCCACTGATGCGCATCGCTGAAAACGCAGGTGCCAACGGCGCTGTTGTGGCTGAGAACGTCAAGGCTCGCGCTGGTGCCGAAGGCTTCAACGCTGCCTCCGGCGAGTACGTCGACATGTTGGCTGCCGGCATCGTCGATCCCGCCAAGGTGACCCGCTCCGGTCTGCAAAATGCCGCATCCATCGCTGGCATGGTGCTTACCACCGAGTGCATCGTGGCTGATCTGCCTGAGAAGAAGGAAGCAGCTCCTGCCGGCGGCGGCATGGGCGGCGGCGACTTCGACTACTGATCGACCTTCGGGTGGTCGGGAGACCGCCCGAACACCCCAACTCAAGTCATGCCAAGAGGTCCTGCGGGGCCTCTTTTTTATGTTCGGATGCTGTCTTGTAGGAACTAGTTTTTACAAGACATGTGGTGTCTGGGGGCCGGCGTTGGCTGCCGGCCATGAAGGATGTGAGGTGCGGAGAGGTGCCGGCTAACGTCTTGCTGTGTATCGATATGTCGGGACGAATGCCCCAGCGCCCCGGAGCTTTCGCCGCCCAGTTCGCTCCAGAGACGCTGCAGCGTTTCAGGGCCCTTTGCCGACAGCAAGACAAGGCCTACTCCAAGGTGTTGGAGCGCCTGGCGCTGCTTTATATCGAAACCAACGGTGCCATTTTGGCCGATCGCTCTGCCCCAAGTGCTGCCCCAGGTGTTCAGAAGCGGCAGGTGCAGGTGGAAACTTTGCAGAACAAGCTGCTGGAAGACCTGCTGAAGCGGGTTGAAATCCTTGAAAAGAAGGAAACAAAAACGTTGTACGAGCTTGATCGGGTTTACAAGGAAATTGCTTTTCTGAAATCAGGCTTGCAAAGCCCTGGCTGATTCTGATTCACCAGTTATCCCTTGATGGCAAACTCATATAGCTTTTGGCTGAGTTGAGAGAGAAGTTGGTTGGTTTCCTCTGCTGAAAATTCAGATGAAAAGGTGATCTTTTCTTCGACGAATGATTTGCCAAGCTTGCGTTTCATCTCACGCTTCACCTGATTGAAATTGCTTTCAATCTGATCAAACTCCTTCTCAGTGAGTAAAAACTTGGGCTGCTCCGCTTGCAGCAAGATCATTTTGAACAGACTCCTCAGCCTGCCTTGATCGGCATGGGGGTGTTGCTGGTTGAGGAAGTTTTTGAGCCGTGTGCTCACGTTGCTCTTTGATTCGTTTGCATTGATCAGTTGGTACTGATCGGCCTGCTTGATCTGAAGCACCTGCTGCAGAAGGAAGAGAACGGGGCCCCCCGGATGATTCGTTGCCGTCTTGAAAGGAATGTAGTTCATCTTCTCCCCGAAGATGCGATCGAGTGTGCTGATCGACTTGGAGACACTGGGGATTTTGAATGCTTGGTTGGATGCAATGCTTTGGCCTGGGATCAGTCCGATCAGGGGATGGTATTTCCCATTTTTGATCGTTTGCTGCAATGCAGAGGTGATGAATGCGTAGGGCGAACGCACCAAGGCAAAGGGTTCAATCAGGAAATCATGCTGTTCGACCATTATTTTCAATCTGATCAAAGATTGTTCAGGCATGGTCGACATTCCTTCACCACTGATCAAGATGTCGTGGTCTTGATCCAGCAGCTGCGTAAAGCGTTGGCAGTGGTTTTGAACGGTTTGTTGTTTTTGATCCTTGGCTGGGTTGGTGTGATCACTGCTGTCCCACAGATTCTGCGCTTTTTCGTCAAATATATCTCTGATTTGACCTGAGTGATTCGCAGAAAACTTCTGCTTTTTTCCTCGGAACTTAGGAAGATAAATTCCATCCTGTTCGAGAAGTTTGCGGTTCTGTTGAAGGGTGAGCTGAAAAGATGTAGTGGCTGTTTTGTGAAAGCCTAGGTGTAAATAACAGATTTTTTTCATGGACATTCTTGGTTTTAGTAGTGGTTGTAGTCACGCCCTTCAGTCACGATTGGCTGTTTTGAGCGTGATTTCTTAGGAGATTGAGTTGCGAGAAGCGCAGTGCATCGTGCGAGGGCTTCCATGATATCCTCCGTGTCTTTAATTGGATCAGAAAATTGTACCGACTCTTCCGAAAACGAAGGTCCAAGCATCGTATTCATGTCTTTTTTTAATTGGTTGTAATGATTTTCGATGAGCTTGAACTCTTCTTTTGTAAGCAGGAAGCGGCCGCTTTTCAGGCTTTCAAGGCCTTGTCTCATCAATCTGCGTGTTGATTTGCTGTAATCGTTTTTGTTTGAATTTATTTTTAATTGTTTGTTGAAGAGGTTGATCGTACGTGCTTGTCGATTGTTTAGAGACTGATTGCTGTCAAAGCTTGATTCCTGACGTAATGAAGACCAGGATATGGGCAGGCCGAGTTCTTCCAAGCAGAAGGCGACTGGACCCTGGGGATGACTGATTGCTTTTGAAAAGGGTTGAAAGTTAATCGAAGAGCCAAAGACCTCTTGAAGAATCTTGATTGCTTCGGAACGGTTTGGAATTCTTTGAATTCCTCTACCCTTGGTCTTGTGGGGTCCGTTGATGCCCACAAGTGGATGATAGCGACCTGATTTGAGTGTTTCTTGAATCGCTGAGCAGGCAAACGAGTATGGAGATCGCACTAAGGCTAATGCTTTCACGCTGTAGCCAAAAGTATCAAGATCATCTAGGAAGCGGATATATTGCTCTTTTGGCCAGCACGATAACGCTTCTCCACTGAGAAGAAGATTTCCATCCTGACGCAATGCTTTTAGGAAGCTTTTCTGGTTGAAACTGCGATTTTTAGTGCGCTCATTCGAGCTCGCCTCTGTCTTCAATTCTTTCACTTTCCCTTGTTTGTAGATTTGGGAAATGGGGCCTGAATGATTCCATTGATTTCCTTTCTCTTTGGGATAGGCAAATTTGGGATATAATATGCCTGCTTCCCTAAAGAGGTCGCGATTTCCTCCGCATATTTGCTGTAAAGATGTGGTTGCTGTCTTATGGAATCCGACATGGAAATAGCAGATTTTCATCTTATTTGTCAAGTATTAATCAAGTCTATCAGAATTATCAAGGTTGATTCGTCGTGCTTTTAATCAATCATGCACTGACTGATTCTGGGTTGATCGTGGAGTTCGGGGGGGGCGACCAAACGCCTGATATTTTCCCCATGACTGCTATCACCGAGAATGATCGTGGTTCCTAGTTGCGCAGCTCCAAGAACGCGATGCTTCCCACTGAGGGACCGTCGTGGGGCACGTTATGTTTGCTTTCATTCTTTCACCAAGGACTATCGCGTTGGATCTGTTTCTGTTCTGAGGCTTGTTCTGGAGTTGCTCTTGTTTTTGCTGAGGCACTTTGGTTCCTTGATTGACTGTAGTCCACCTGTGATGGATCGTCTAAAATAATCCGTCGATGTCCTTGCAGGCATGAAAACGTGTTTTCTTCATCTGGGCCTGCACAAAACAGCATCCTCTTCTTTTCAGCAGACCTGCGCCTGGAATCGCAAGACGCTTGGCAAGCAAGGTTTTCATTATCCGCTGTTTGCGTGCGAGTACTCGCGGCCAAAGCGTTTAAAAATTAATAATCATTCGGTTCCCTTGCGGTGTCTATATGATCAAAATCCGAAGAATTACCACATCAACAAACGCTGGAAGATTAATCGCTTGGATGAGGCTATTCGTGATTACGACGCTCAGCTGACGGAGGCTCTATCGCGTGACGCATCAATCATCCTGAGTGGAGAGGGCTTGTCACTTCTGAGTGGCCAAGCCTTGTCGCAACTCGTGGAGAGGATTCGTGCCGAGGGATTTGTGATCTGTCCCTTGGCTTTGGTTCGCTCACCGCTGGACTACGCCCATTCCATTGCCCAGCAATTGATTCGCGGTGGTCAGCATCTGGAGTTGGTGGGGTGTGGCCCTTTGCTCGTGCCCCAGCCTATGAAGCGCTTGACCATTCCGGATGGCCAGCGTGAGCTTGCGATGTTGAGATCTGTCTTTGGTGAGGATCTGCAGCTGGTGCCATTTCGACGGGCCTGTGCCCATTCCCATGGGCCTGTCGGATACCTGCTGGAGGAGTTCTGTAGTGTTTCCAATCTCGAGTTGATCAAGTTTCAAAATAGCCAGGAATCCAAGAGCAATGGGTGGGTTCGCGTCCAGAATCTGATTAACAGGCGCTGGCCCATCTTTGATCCACAGAAACAGCTCAATCCTGATCATTTCCGCCTTCAGGACGACTTGGCATCGACCGGTAAATTCAGACTAACGAGGACCGAAGTTGACCTGCTTAAGGATCAATTGGCCCAATCCAATCAGGCCATGGTTGATTTGCTCTCGGAGGAGTTTGTCTTGGCCGATGATTCAGTCTCGGACGAGCTGACGGTGGCCGAGGTTTCTCAAATCATCACCGATCTTGCCCGGTCGACTTTGTCTAGCTCTGCTGCTTCTTGATCTGAGCCCGTTCCAAAAGTTGCCCCAGCCGTTGGCCTTGGGGCCGATTGATTTTGGCGATCTCGAGCAGTTCAACCTCAACATGGGCTGGGGTATCGTCCGCCTGGCTTGTTTTGATCAGCGTATCGACGGTTTCGTTGCACAGCCGTTGTGTTGGATCGTCGCGCAGCGCCTCCAAGAGCGTTTGACTGATCAGCTGGATCGACTGTTCCTCTTCTTGCCTGATTTTCTCAAGTTGCTTGGCAGGATTGTTGGTTTGACGATCTTGCTTCAGTGTTTGCTGTACTGTCAACGGCTCTTCTTCACTCAGGTGGCTGTTGATGATTTGGAGGTAGGAATCATTTTTTTCGTAGAGTTTTTTAAGGCTTTGCGGTGAAATCCGGCTGCGCTGTGTTTCTGTGTTGGGTAGGTTCTTCGCTAGGGCGTCCGATAGTCGTGCGCTGATCCAAGGGAACTGGTCGTAGTAAAGGGCATTTATCATCATCAGCATCTGGAGTTCTTTCTGGCTCAGGCTGCGATTGATCACGAGGTCACCCATCGTCTGATTTGGATACAAGTCGCTGCAGCCCATGGCTTCAAAGACCCGTTTTGAGATGGTTTTTTTGTGTGCTGAATAATTGATTAACGTAACCGGGATGTTGTGCTGCGATAGTTCTGTTAGAACCTCGGCTGCCTTTTTGTGGTGTGAGGAGATGAAATTACGACGTCTAAGAAATTGCTCAAAAGGTTTGCTTTCTCCATGTCTCTTGACGCGCTGCTGGTACTCCGACGACAACATCTCTTCCAGCTCGCGTACGGCAAGAATCACATGAATCTCAACAGCTTCATTCCATTGTTCTTTTTGGTTGACAAAATCCGTGAGGTGCCAGAAGAGCGATTCAGAGCTTAAAACGATGGTATGTCCAGCAGTATTGGAAGCGGCAAGCTGGAGACATTGTTCGTTCAGGCTGGTGGTTGGATTGTGCTTCCAATTCCCGGATGTGATTTCGAAGCTTGCAGCGCGATGTCTCTCGTTGGGATCAATTGGATACCGAATTCCATTCTTCAGAAGTTCATCTGCGGAAATGGCCAGTGCTGATTGAATGGCAGATGTCCCTGTTTTGCCGTGGCCTGCATGCAAGACGATTCTTGTTTTCGCCACCGCTATCTCACTTTTTATTCAATATTAGCATTTTGATTTCTGTTGCGCTCTGTCTGTCTGGTGCGTCCAGGATTGCCGCTTCATCTTTCGCGTTGCCCAGTTGTGGCCTGTTGTCATAGTCTGGTGTGATCTGTGATGCATTGAGGTTGCTGGATGTCGCGGACCTTGGTCATCCATGTGGGTGCACAAAAGTGTGCTTCCTCGTCTCTGCAGGCATCGTTGCGGCTTGTGCATCAAGCTCTGAAGGGTCGTTTCGGGTTTTGTTTTCTAAATCCAGCGCAATTGCGTGCGGCTGATCTTGCCATTGGCAAGCGGGGGGATGGCGCCTTTGGCTACATCGATCAAGTGCTCTCCCGTCAGACGGCCGACCAGGTTGTGATCAGTCATGAAATGTTGGGCAATCGTCCTGCCCTGGTGAGTGCGATCGCAGAACGTGCGCTTGCTGTATTCGTATTTGATCGTATTGTGATCAGCGGATACACGAGATTGCAGTCAAGCTATCATGTTTCTGCATTTGCGCAGTGGTATTTTAGGGACCGCAAAAGGTTGCTTTCAGACATTAAAGTATTTCGTGGCTTGGGTTTGCCTTGGCGCAAGTTTACAGCGCAGGAGCGAAGTTTGTTCGCGCTTTCTTTGTCTGGCAATGATCGAAATTGGTGCGCAAACTATCGACGATTCTTGGCTGGCGTGAAGCACCTATCTGGGCGTGTGAACGTTGTGAGCTGCCATATTCCAACGCGTCAGTTGCCTTATTCTCTATTGCAGCATTTTGTGGAGTCGACCGGCCTCAACCTGGAGCTCGAGGATCTTGCATCCATGGATGTTCGCAAGAATCAATCCTTCCATCCTGTCGTGATTCATGGTGTTTCCAGTTTTTCCAGTGAACTTCCCGCCAACCGTCAGTCCTTTTTCCCTGGCCCCCACGAAGGCAACCGTTGGCTGTTCCGTGTTTGTGATCGACTGTCTCAACAGCCAGATGTGATGAATGGGTTTGAGGGATTGTTTTCAGCTGCTTTTGAACGCTGCCTGCTCAATCACCTCGACAGCAGAACAGCTGCAGACAACAGTGACTACTGCGAACTGATGTCCGTCGATCAGCGTTACTTTCAGCCCTTGCCCGAGGCGGTCTTGAAAACTGACGATGAGCTCAAAGACTTGGCCTCTCAGGTGGCCAAGGATCGCCAGTTGAAGGCGATTGAAGTGTTCAATCGCGAGGTTGAAAATGCCTGTTTGAGCGCTGCCCGCCAGGAGATTGTCAGCAGTTAATTCAACCAGCCAGCACTCAGGATCACTGCCAGAGACAGGAAAAGTGCCAGGCATGTCCATGTCAGACGGTTCAACGTTGCTTCTGCGCTGCTGGCGCTGCTGAACATGGAGCTGCCGCTTGCCGCCAAGCCACCCATGCCATCACCTTTGGGGCTATGCAGCAGCACCAAGACGATCAACAGAAGGCCGGTGCCGATCCAGCTCCAGGACAAAATTGAGGTGAGCATCAAACGGAAAGAGGAAGGCGAGCGGTCTTGGGTGTGGTGTCCATGTTGGACATGGGTGCAATCAGGCTTTGGCCAGTCATGGCCGCCGGTTGCGGAAGGTCAAGAATTTGCAGCAACGTCGGTGCGATATCGGCCAGCCCTCCGTTATCGCGAAGTGTGATGGCGTTGCCATGACCAGGCAGTTTGCGCCGTTCTCCTTCGATCAGGATCGCAGGCACAGGATTGGTGGTGTGGGCCGTCCAGGCTTGGCCATCCGGACCCTGCATCAACTCGGCATTGCCGTGATCAGCCGTGATCAGCATGGTTCCGCCCTGGCGTCCCACCGCATCCAACAACCGGCCAATGCAGGCATCCACGGTTTGGATGGCTTCCTTGGCGGCATCCATCACACCGGTGTGCCCCACCATGTCGGGGTTGGCGTAGTTGATCACGATCAACGAATAGTTCGCCTTTTCAATGGCTGAAATACAGCTGTCGGTGAGTTGCTCGGCCGACATTGCAGGTGAAAGGTCGTAGGTGGCGACCCTCGGCGATGGCACCAAGTGACGGTCTTCTCCCGCCAGCGGCTGTTCGATGCCACCGTTCATGAAGTACGTGACATGGGGATACTTCTCCGTTTCGGCAGTGCGGTACTGCTTCAGCCCGGCGTCTGCCACCACTTGCCCCAACAGTTGGTCGAGCGGCTCGGGGGGGAAAGCCACTTGAACGGGAAGGTTTTGTTCAACCTGGGTGAAGGTGACCACATCCAACTCCGGAGTGTGGCTGCGCTCGAAGCCCTCGAAATCTGGAAGGCAGAGCGCTTGCACGATCTGGCGAGCGCGATCGGGTCGGAAGTTGAACACCAGAACGCTGTCACCGTCTTTGATGACGCTGTTCTGAAGTCGTACCGGTTCGAGGAATTCATCGGTGATGTCCTCGGCATAACTGTCCGCCAACACCTGCTCTGCCGTCCGGCTGTCGACGGCGATGTTGGGATCGGTGTAGAGGTTGTAAGCCTTTTCGATCCGCTCCCAGCGCTGGTCCCGGTCCATGGCCCAGTACCGACCACAGAGGCTGGCGAGTTGTCCGACTCCGCTTCGGCTCAGGGCCTCTTCCACCTGGCTGATGTATCTCGGTGCGCTCTGAGTGGGTGTGTCGCGACCATCGGTGATGGCATGCACGGCGACATCGGAGATGCCGCTGTCCGCTGCCCACTGGATCAGTCCACAGAGATGGTCCACATGGCTGTGGACGCCCCCATCGGAGCAGAGGCCAAGCAGGTGCAAGGTGCCGCCCTGCTTTTGGGTGCGTTCCGCCAGTTCCTTGAGTGCTTGCGTGTCGCCCAGTTGGTTGCTGCTCACCGTGTCGCTGATGCGCACCAACTCCTGGCGAATGATGCGGCCGGCTCCGATGGTGAGGTGGCCCACCTCAGAGTTACCCATCTGTTGATCGGGGAGGCCAACATGGGAGCCACTGGCCTCAATCAAGGTGTGTGGATAGGCATGCCACAGGGCATCCATCACAGGAGTGCCGCCTTGCTGAATCGCGTTGTGCTCGCTTGCGTTTCTGTAACCCCAGCCATCAAGAATGGCGAGAACGACCGGTGCCACTGTCCCGGAGCGTCCTGAACCGTTGGTAGTGCTTTTCCCCACGTTCACCCGCGACCGACGGTTCTTAAGGACTCTTGCAGAATCAACTTAACGCCACGCCAGCCCTCAAGCTGCAGTTTCAGCCAATTCCCACACCCCGCAGCGCTCAATCCTCCATGGCCGACCCTGAACGGATCGAAATTCTCTCGGAGCGTGAGCTTGGTCTAACGCTGTTGCGTTTGGCGTCGCAGGTGTTGGAGAGTGCCGAAGACAGCCGTCGATTGATGCTGTTGGGGATCCCCACCCGCGGCGTTCAGTTGTCCAGGGTTTTGGCGCGGGAATTGGAGCGGTTAACAGGCCACGCCATCTCCCAGGGGGCCATTGATCCCACGTTCCATCGCGATGATCTTGAGCGCATCGGCACCCGTCTGCCCCAGCTCACGACTCTGCCCACCAGCATTGAGGACCGCCAGGTGATTCTGGTGGACGATGTGATCTTCACGGGGCGGACGGTGCGTGCCGCCCTGGAGGCCATGCAGAGCTGGGGGCGCCCGCAGCGGGTGATGTTGCTGGCCATGGTGGATCGAGGCCATCGGGAGCTTCCGATTCAGCCTGATTTCTGTGGCCGCGTGGTGCCGACCAGACGTAGCGAAACCATCGAGCTCCGCCTCAGGGATGTCGATGGTGAGGAAGGAGTGTTCCTGAGCCGACTCAGCCGGCAGGCTTGAGTTCGTCGGCGCGGAAATGGGCCTTGTAGCGGCCGAAGGCAACGATCACGGGAAGCGTTGGGCTGATCACCCGACCCTTCCAATCATTGAGAACACTCGCCACCTCTCCGGTCTGACCTTTCATGTCAAAGGCCTGGCCCCGGTGTTCGGGATGGTTGAACACAACGACGGATGCCTCCACCGTCACCCTGTCGCCCGCCTGCATTGCACCTGAGTCGTCCACCGGCTCATCTTGTCACGGGCTCGGGGACGAGCGTCGACAGAAACTTTCCGGTCCGTCCTCTTCGACGCGACCGCCAAGGTCGCTGCAGCCCATCGAAAAGGCCGTCCAGGGGTCCAGACCTTGGAGCAACTGATCCTCAACGGCGGCATCCAGCCGGTCACCGCTGATCACGTCGGCATGCATCGCTGGGTGCTGTTGGTGTTGCTGGGCCTCGTCGAGGGCCTGAATAGCACTCTCCACCTCTTGACGGGTGGCACTTGCCTGCTGCTGCCACCAGGGATGGTCGAGTTTGTTGAGGCTGTCCAAGGCCTCCCACCAGCGTTCTTTCTCCACCAGTTGAACCAGCCGACGCTGTTCCAATTGGTTGCGGTTCCAGATCTCCATCAGCGTTGCACTGAGTTGGCTGATGGAGCTGCGCGCGCTGCCTTTCAGGGGATCCAGCAACTCGAGTGCCTGCTGCAGGTCTCCCTCACGAAACAGAGCAATCGCCTGATCCGTCAGGGCCTGGTGCCAGCGTTGGAGGGTCTTGCGATGAAGGGCAAGGTCGCCATGGCCCGAGGCGACCAGTTGCTGCTGCAGCGTGAGGGCAGCGATCCGATCGCCTTGGCCCCAGAGATGCTCGGCGTGCTTCTGGCGGCAGAGGGCCTGCTCTTCCGGTGCCCCCTCCCCCAACCAGCGCAGGGATGCCAGTTGTTCAGTGGTGCGGATGCAGGCCTCGTAGTCGTTGGCATCGAGGGCGCTCTGCAGCCGCTTCGGCAGTTGTTGTTCCCACCAATAGGCACCTGTCGCAATCGCCAGCACCAGTCCCAGGGTTCCAACACCCCAGAGCCGCAGCAGCAGTTGACGCGGTGCCGCCACGAAGGGTGGAGCTGAACATTGGTTCTGTTCTATGGAGTGTCGGCTCGCGTTCCAAGGGCCTGTGGACGGACGTCCTATCGGACGGTCTTTATGGGTCGGTCTTATCGGACAGCCCCCAGCGTTGGCTGGGACCACGTCCGACCTGAACGCAGATCGTTGATCTCCAGCTGAAGCTGCGCTTCTTGATCAATGCTCCAGCGCAGCCGCAGGCAGTCTTCGCCCTGCTCTCCGACGGGATCCAGAGGCAGCACCAGCTCGATGCCGGGCCAAGGCTGATGGGAGACCTCCCCGGCGGTCTGCTCCTGCAGGGTCGGCAAACCATCAATGAAGACCACGCTGTGGCTCCCCTGGGGGATGGGCTCCCCCAGCACCAGCTCCAAGCTGCGTTGACCGGTCCGGCTGGCGGCCAGCACTAGCTCCAGGGGGGCGGGGCTCGGCCAGGGTTGACCGGCCACGAAGAGGGGGTGCCAGCGGTGGCTGTTGCTGCGCTGATCCCAGAAACGCAGGGAAACACCGTGTTGCAGCACATCCCGAATGGCAACCCCTGGCGTGAGTTGAAGCGCACCCAGGGCCACGGCCTCCACCGGTGGCGGGGTGAGCAAGGGCGCTGGCGCCGTGTGCTCGGAGAGCCACTGGCGCAGGAGGGGCAGCTGGGCACCGCCGCCGACGGCCACCACGCCCTCCAGATCTTCAAGGCTGCAGTTGTTGCGGCGACCGCCGGCGAGACAGGTCTCCAGCAATTGTTCGAGGGCGTCTCCGAAGCCGCGCTCCAGCAGAAGCGCGTTGAGTTCGCTGCGCGACAGGCGGAGCACATGCTCCCGCTCATCCACCGCCAACTCCATCAGGGGCTCGCGTTCGGCCAAGGCGGTGTCGCTCAGCCGGCATTTGAGCCGTTCGGCAGCATTGAGCAGGGGGGTGCTGGCGGGTTGACCCGGGCAACAGCGGTCCACAATCCAGCGATCGATGTCACGGCCCCCGAGGCGCAGCCCCGCTTTGCCCAGAACCTTTGCTGTGCGCAGCATCTGGCGGCTGCTGTCCCCGAGGCTGCGCCCCCCCAGCCGCAGCAGTTGGGCGATCGGTGCGGCACGACCTTCCCCTCCTTCCAGAGCCACCAGGGCCAGATCCAGGGTGCTTCCGCCCAGGTCCACCACCAGCAGAGTGGAACCAGCGGGAAGCCCTGCACCCATGGCGGCTGCCGTGGGTTCATCCACCAGGGCGATCTCGGCCACCGGCAGCGTGGTGCAGGCCTCCAGCAACCAACTGCGATAGGCCCGATAGCACTCCACTGGGGCGGTCAGCACCAGCCGCTCCACTGGGAGATCGCTGGGGAGCCGGCTCCAGATCTGTTGAAGCAGCTGTTCTCCTGCCCAGCGGGCTGCGTCCTGTTCTGGGGAATCCGCTTGACCGATGTGGCCCTTGAAGTCGCGATGCAGACGGCTGTCAACGGAGTCATTGAGGCCTGACTCGAGCACCTGCCGGCCAATCAGGGGGCGTTGGGATGCCTCCCACACCAGGCTGGGAATTTCACCAGCCCGGCTGCAGATGGCCGGCAGGTTCAGCAGATCGGCTGTTGTGGATGTCGCTCCCTGATAGGCCACCACCGTGGTGGTGCTGCCCAAATCGATGGCGAGTGTTCCGCCCCGTTGGTCTGAATGCTGAAGCTTTTCTTCGCCCACGCGATCTCTGACCGTGCTCAGGGCACGGTGAAGTCAGGATGAGACTAGGGGGACTGGCGGCGATGGATCGATTGCAACAGCTGATCTTCTCCTTCTACCGGGAAGATCCTGAACTGCAGGACAGGCTGGAGCCGCTGCGGAGCTGTCGCATGCGTCGCAGCTGGGGCAGCATCCGCATCGAGTGCATCGATGATGCGCATCTCGAGGAATTGAGTGGTTTGGTCGCTGATCTGCGCTTGCCCCTGGCGGCTTTGGGGATGGGGCGCCAGATCGTGTTGCGGGTTCCAGGCTCCCGTCAGCGGGCTTACCCCATGCACGTGCCCTTTCACACCGATCAGCTGGCCTGAGACGGTCACCAATTAATCTGAACTTGTTTGATCAAGAAGCCTGTGCTTTCGGCCGGAGTGGATTCCAAAGATCTCGCCAAGCGTGGCGAAAGCTTGATTCGTCAATCAAGTAACCGCTATCTGACGACGGTGCGGATCGCCTTCCGGGCCAAGCAGCGCCGCTTCGACGACTTTGACGGTCTGCTGGAGGAGTCCAGCGTCAAGCCGGTGCAACGGGCCATCGTGGAATTGAGCGACGAGCAAGACCAGCCCGATCTGCTGCCTGGTTGATCCATCGGCTGTGATTCAGCAGGAGGGGGACGGATGGCGGGTGTCGCACGACCCCTCCCGCGGCGAGTACTGCGTTCTTGTGGGGGGAGAACGCTGGGCGTTTGAGTTGACCGAGCCGGAGTGGCGGGATCTGGTGGATCTCGTGGCAACCCTGGAGCAGCAGCACAGGGGCCTGGTTGACCAACTGATGCCCGAGGAATCGATCGAGCTGGAGCTGGATCGTGGCGTGTGGTGGGGATGCTTGAGCGGTGATCGCAGCCAATGGGAGTTGCGCATCCTGCTCACCCCGTTGGAGGGACGTGCGGCGCAGGGGGAGTGGCCGGCCCCAGCGGCGGCGGCGGCCGTAGCGGCCTTGAGAACGTTGTGGGACTCGCAGCATTGATTAATCCAGCTAATCGTTTTTGAGTCATTGATTTCCCCCGCCCTTTCCCTGTCGCTCTGCACAGTTTTTCCACAGGCCATGGGCCGTTAGCGCCGCCCTGGCTAGTTTCTGTGGAAATCCCCCGTTTGTCGTTGTTTTTGCTTGACGATGGCGGCGGGCTGCGCAGTTCCGTCTAGGCCGGCGCTTCGACCAGTGCAGGAGTGGCTTTCTGGCAGGGATCTCGCTTGGAGATTCGTGAGAATGGCCCTGTGTTGGGGGTTCTTGACGGCGGCGCCGTGGTGTGGAGAACTAGTGTTCGTTTCGAAGAGAAAAGATGCCGGAAGGCCTTGAGCAAGCCGCGGCTGAGACCAGTGTTGTGAGTTTCCAATCGGAAGTGCCGCAGCCCCTCCAGCAGGCCATGACCCAGTTCATCGAAGGACATCCGAACTGGGATCAATACCGTTTGGTTCAGGCGGCGCTTGCCGGCTTCCTGGTGCAGAACGGCCAAGCATCTCGGGAGATCACCCGGGTTTACGTCGGAAATATGTTCCGCCGGGAATCGCTGATCAATGGGGTCTGAGGCCGGCAGCAGGCCATCAGCACCAGGGCGCTGAAGGGGAGGCTGAGCAGCAGCCCCAGGGTGGCCCCGATCAGCCCCAGAAGATTGAGGCCGAGCAGCATCCCCAGCAGCGCCAGCACCTTGAGTCCATTGCGGTGCACCAGCTGTCGGCTGTGGTCCATCGCCTGAAGAGCTCGGCAGCGCTCGTGCACGAGCAGGGGCAGGGCAAGGGTTTGGCTGAACAGCCAGCTCAACAGCACCACTCCCCCCAGCAGCACGCTCAGACCTGCCAAGGCCGTGCTCCAGCGTCCGAGCGCCCAGCTCAACGACTGAATCAATCCGACGCCCCCCAGCACCAGCACCAGCTCAAGCAGCACCAGGGTGAAGGCCTGGCGCAGCAACTGTCTCCAGCTCTGTTGGGGGCGGTCGTCGCGTCGGTCGGGGAGCAGGCCATCCGTCAGTTGCAGCAGGCCCAGGAGAGGCAGCAGCGGAAGCACCAGGCTGATCAACACCGAGAGGTCCCCCAGCCGATTGAGCCATGGGGATCCCGCCAGGCGCAGGTCGTGGCCGATCACCGCAGGGCCGCTGGCACTGATCAACACCAGCGCCGCCAAGCCAACACAGCGCCAGGGCCCCCGGCTGAAGCCGATCCAGGCCCTTGGCAGCAGCGTGACCAGTGGGATCTCAGTGGAGCTGGCCAAGCCGCGAAAGGAGGTCGTTGGCGGTATCGGTGGGGACCGGAAGGATCGAGAGCCTGTTGCCGCGTTTGATCACGGGCAGCTGCTCTTCGCTGTAGAGCTCCCGCAGCTGGTCGAGGCTGAGCAGGGCGTCGAATTCGCCGAGGAATCGCAGGCGTGCGCAGTCCCAGCGTGGTTTCTCGGGGCTTGATTTGGGGTCGTAGTACTTGGCCGTGGGATCAAATTGCGTGGGGTCCACCAGGCCGGTCTCCATCACTTCCATCAGCCCGATGATCCCGGGGGGCTTGCAATTGGAGTGATAAAAAAATGCTTGGTCTCCCACCTCCATGCTGCGCATGAAATTGCGGGCCTGGTAGTTGCGAATGCCGTCCCACAGCGTGGTGCCCTCGCGCCGCAGATCATCGATCCCGTAGGCGTCGGGTTCGCTTTTCATCAACCAGAAGGCCACGTCGCAAGGCTTGTTTCACACCATCATCGGACCGTTAGGCCCAGATGCATCCCATTGCGTTCGTTTGGTCTCAGGCGACGTCCAGCAGGGGGGTGATCAGGGTGCGGAAGTGGTCTCCTCTGGCCTCGAAATCCCTGTATTGATCAAAGCTGGCGCAGGCCGGTGACAGCAGCAGCGATGAGGCTTGATGCCGCTGTACGGCCGTTTCAGCCAGGTTTACAGCGCTCTCGAGCTCCGGGCACTGCAGCAGTTCGCCGGGGTATCCAGCCGTTTTGGCCAGGCTGGCCAGCTCATCGGCCCCCGCACCGAACAGGATCAGGCTGCAGGCCTTGGTGTGCAGCTGCTCGAGCCAGCCACTGGCATCGCCCTGTTTGGTCTGCCCCCCGGCCAGCACCACGACGGGCCCCTGCACGGCCCGCAAGCCAACCTCGGCTGCGTCGTAATTGGTGGCTTTGCTGTCGTTGAACACGCTGGCTCCTGCCAACGTGCCCAGTTGCTCAAGCCGGTGCGGTACGCCCGGAAATGTGCGCAAGGCGTCGGCGATTTGCTGGGGGGAGAGGCCGACCTTGAGGGCGGCAGCGGTCACCAGCAACAGGTTTTGGCGGTTGTGGCAGCCCGGCATCGCCAGGGCATCAGCCGCAAACAAGCGGGTGGTGGTGTTGCGCACCATGCCCTCGTTATCAATCCAGAGGTCGGCGGGCTGGTTGTCCGGACGCGCGCCCTCACTGCTCACCCAGGTGCCGCTGTCCCAGCTGCTGCGTTGCTGGCGCAGGTCTGGATCATCGGCATTAAACAGAGCGCACTCCGAGCGTTCAAGCAGCCCGCGTTTGATAGCCCGGTAGGCCTCCAGGCTGCCGTGGCGTTCGAGATGGTCTGGGGTCAGCGTGGTCCAGATGCCGATCTTGGGGGCCACGGCGGGCGCCGCCTCAATCTGGTAGCTGCTCAGTTCCATCACGAGCCAATCCGGCCGCGGTATGGCCCCTGAGCCGATCTGGCAGGCCAGTTCAGCGGCGGAGAGGCCCATGTTCCCCCCCATCGGTGCCGTGAGGCCTGAGGCCTCCAACACGTGGCTGAGCAGATGGGTGACCGTGGTTTTGCCGTTGGTTCCTGTGATGCCGATCCAGGGGATCTGCTGAAGGGCATCCCAGGCCAGATCAATCTCGCCGCGCACCTGGATGCCCTCGGATCGCAGCTCAGCCAGGGTTGGATGATCCCAGGGGATGCCGGGGCCGATCACCACAGCGTCCAGGTTGTCGCGCCAGGCGTCAAAGCTCTCCAGGGTCAGGGGCTGCCCCAGCACCACTTGAATGCCCTCCTCGGCGAGGGGTTTCGATGTGTGTTGGAGGGCTTCGTTATCGCCCCGTTCGAACACAACTACATCGCGATTCTGCTGCTTGAGCAGACGCGCAGCTCCCAAACCTGAGCGACCCAACCCAACGACAATCGTGCGTGTCATCGCGAGGTCTGAAGTTCGAAAACGCAGTCCCGACAGGGAAAGTGGGCGATACTGGATTTGAACCAGTGACTCCTACAATGTCAATGTAGTGCTCTACCCCTGAGCTAATCGCCCGACATCGATCAATTTGAAATCTTGTGATTTCCTTGACCGAGGCTGAACAGTAGCAGCTGGTGGGCAGCTCAACTCAACTGCGGCGCAGTTCAACGCGCCACCGCTCCCGTTTGGTGCGCGTGAGCGAGAGCACCTCCACCGAGCCGCGATCCTGCAGTTGCAGCCGGTCGCCCACCACCAGTTCACGGCTGGCTTGACGCACGTTGCCCCAGTTGAGCCGAAGGCGCCCAGCTTTGACGTGGGTCACGATCTTGGCTCGGGACAGCCCGAATCCAGCCGATGCAATCGCATCCAGGCGACAGGAGGCCTCCACTGTCTGCAGGGTGCGGACGCTGCGTTGCAAAGGCTGCTGCAACTGCTCGACAGGACGGGATTCGCAGCGAATCTCCACCTCGCGCACGGCCCCCAGGCGGCCATGCAGGGCTTCGGCAGCACTGGGGGTGCAGACCCCTTGCCCGCCGCGATCGCCGCGCACCCAGAGATCGCCGATGTTGTCGGCGTCGACGCCCATGGTCTGCAGCGCTTCGCGCAAGTCCTCGGGGGAGAGGGGGTCGAAGAGGAAATTGCCTTCAATCAGCAGGCCTTGAACCGGGGCTGCTGGATCGGGGCTGTCGTCGCGACGGTGGCAGAGCAGCCGTTGGCGTTCGGCGCCTGGATAGCCGCCATCACTGATCCAGACCAATTCACTGAGGCTGCCCAGGCGTGCCAAGGCTTCTTCCCGCAGCGGTGCGCTGAGGAAGGGACTCCAGGCCGGTTGCCAGGTGCGCAACACCTGCTCCGCGAGATCGACCAGCACCGTCAGCCCTTCCGGGTTCTGGGCCCCCTCCAGCAGCTCCTCCCGGGGCAGCATCACAGGTCGTCGAGGCGAACCACCTGCTGCGGCCGCGACTTTTGAATCACCTGCCAGGGGGCCTCGATGCCATTGGGTGTTTCCAGCAGCACCAGCCAGCGTCCTTCGTCGCGGCGGTTGCGCAGGATCCGCACGCCTGCATCGTTGTCTGAATCCACGCTGGCGGCTGCGGCGTAGCTCCCCATCAGGCCGGAGCCCATGCCCAGCAGGCCGCCGATCAGGGTTTCACCCCAGGGGCCAAAGCTGGCGAAGGTGGTGAGGGTGGTGATCTTGGTGAAGGTGACCCCTGCCAGGAACCCGAATGGCATCAGCCAGCGGGCCATGCCCCGTTGCCGCTGTTGGCGAGTGAGGTTGGGGTTCAGCAGGGCAACCTTGTCGATGGCATCCCCATCTGGGGGGATGGTCAGACACTTCAGCAGCGGCAGATCGGTGTCCCGGAGCCGCTGGGTCAGGCCTTCCGCCGCAGGGGCATCGGCCATCACCATCACACAGACGGGCATGGGGCATTCAGATCCAATGCGCTGAATTCTGAACCCTGTGCTTCGAACTGGAGGGGGTGGAGGATGTCGATCTCTACAGTTCACCGCGGCAGTTCTGCGCCTTTCGATGACGAAAGTTCTTGTTTCCGATCCGATCGACCAGGCCGGGATCGACATCCTTGGCCAAGTGGCGCAGGTGGATCAGCGCACCGGCCTCTCGGAGGAGGAGCTGATCGGGATCATCGGTGAGTACGACGGATTGATGATCCGTTCCGGCACCCAGGTGACCGCAGCGGTGATCGCGGCGGCGAGCCGTCTCAAGATCATCGGCCGCGCCGGCGTCGGCGTCGACAACGTTGATGTGCCTGCGGCCACCCAGCGGGGTGTGCTCGTGGTGAACTCGCCGGAGGGCAACACCATCGCTGCAGCGGAGCACGCTCTGGCGATGATGCTGACCCTCTCGCGGCACATCCCTCAGGCCCATGGCGGCATGCGGGCCGGCAAGTGGGACCGCAAGAAATACGTCGGCAACGAGCTCTACAAGAAGACTCTGGGGGTGGTCGGTCTCGGCAAGATCGGATCCCACGTCGCCCGGGTTGCCCAGGCCATGGGCATGGATGTGATCGCCTACGACCCCTTCATTGCTGCTGACCGGGCTCAACGGATGCAGGTGAAGCTGCTGGAGCTGGATGAGCTGTTCCGCACCGCCGACTACGTCACCCTGCACATCCCGCGCACCAAGGACACCGAGAACCTGGTGAATGCGGAGCTGCTGCGCACGATGAAGCCCACAGCGCGGATCGTGAACTGTGCCCGCGGCGGCGTGGTGGATGAGGCGGCGATCGCTGAAGCCATCAACAACGGTGTGATCGCCGGTGCGGGCCTGGATGTGTACGCCAGTGAGCCCCTGGCGGAGGATTCCCCCCTGCGGGCGGTGGAGCGTGGTCTGGTGCTGACGCCCCACCTCGGTGCATCGACGGAAGAGGCCCAGGAGAATGTGGCGATCGATGTGGCGGAGCAGATCCGTGATGTGCTGCTGGGTCTGCCGGCCCGCAGTGCGGTCAACATTCCCGGCCTCAGCGCCGAGATCATGGAGCGGCTCAAGCCCCATCTCCAGCTCGCCGAGACGGTCGGTCTGCTCGTCAGTCAGCTGGCGGGCGGTCATGTGAAGGAGATGGAACTGCGCCTGCAAGGTGAATTCGCCAGCCATCCCTCCCAGCCTCTGGTGATTGCTGCCCTGAAGGGTCTGCTCAGCGCTGGCCTGGGTGACAGCATCAACTTCGTGAATGCCTCGCTCGAGGCCAAGGCCCGCGGCATTCAGGTGCTGGAGGTGAAGGATGAGAGCAGCCGCGACTTCGCCGGAGGCTCATTGCAAATCACCACCCGTGGTGATCAGGGCAGCCGCAGCGTCACCGGTGCCGTCTTTGCCGATGGCGATCTGCGCATCACCAGCATCGATGCCTTCCCTGTCAATGTGACCCCCAGCAGCCACATGCTGTTCACCCGTCACCGGGATATGCCCGGAATCATTGGTCACCTGGGCTCTCTGCTGGGCGAACACAACGTCAACATCGCCTCCATGCAGGTGGGCCGCAAAATCGTGCGCGGCGATGCGGTGATGGTGCTCAGCATCGATGATCCGATCCCAGCAGATCTGCTGCAGACGATCACGGCCATCGATGGCATCCAGGAAGCACACCCGGTCACGCTCTGATGTGGTGGCGTCTCACACTCCCGTGTCCTCCGGAGCTGGAGGAATCGCTGGTGTGGAAACTGACGGATCTGGGGCTGCATCGCCATGCGGTGCAGCATGCGCCCGAAACGCCTGATCGCAAGACGCTGTTGGTCTGGCTCCCGAAGCCGGAGTGGCCAGAGCCGCAGCGGCGGGAGCTGGTCGCCAGCCTGCAGCCGCTGGCGGAGCCCTTTGGCCTCAGCCTGCCCGATGGGCACTGGGACGATGTGGCCGACGAGGATTGGAGCCTCAGCTGGAAACAGCATTGGCAGGCCGATCCTGTCGGTACGGGGCTGTTGATCCTGCCGGCCTGGCTGGAGGTCCCGCCAGAGCATGCCGATCGGCTGGTGATCAAGATGGACCCCGGCAGTGCCTTCGGCACCGGAAGTCACCCCACCACCCGGCTCTGCCTGGAGGCCTTGGAACAGTCGCCTCCGCAGGGGGCGCTTGTGGCCGATCTGGGCTGCGGCAGCGGGGTGCTGGGCCTCGCTGCGCTGGGTCTGGGGGCGGAGTCGGTGGTGGCCGCTGACACCGATTCCTTGGCGGTGCGTGCCACAACGGACAACCGCGGCCTCAACGACCGATCGGAGGCTCAGCTTCAGGTGGCTCTTGGTTCTGTGGAGACCCTGAGCGAGCTGCTCGCGCCCCGTCGCGCTGATCTGCTGCTCTGCAACATCCTGGCTCCGGTGATCGAAGCCCTCTCCCCGGGGTTTGAGGGGCTGCTTCAGCCCGATGGGCGCGCTCTGCTCAGTGGGCTTCTGGTGGATCAGGCGCCGCGCCTGAAGGAGGTTCTCGGGGGCTTGGGCTGGTTGGTCACCGCCGAGGCGGCACAGGGCCGCTGGGGGCTGCTGGAGATCCGCCGCCACTAGACCTAGCCCTATAAGCCAGGCTTATCAGAGTGGGGTCTCCGATTGGTCCTCCTCCCCAGTGGCCCCGGAATCGTCAGGTTGAGCACCTATTTGAAGTAAAAATGTGGCGTTCTGCAGGACCGGGTTTTCCGGAACCCTGTACGCATTCATCAATCATGGCTTCCTACAAGGTCACCCTGGTCTCCGAGAGCGAAGGTCTGAACAAGACCATCGAAGTGCCCGACGACCAGTACATCCTCGACGCTGCTGAAGAGCAGGGCATCGACCTCCCCTACTCCTGCCGCGCTGGCGCTTGCTCCACCTGCGCCGGCAAGATCACCGCTGGCACCGTCGACCAGTCCGACCAGAGCTTCCTGGACGACGACCAGATCGAAGCTGGTTTCGTACTGACCTGCGTCGCCTACCCCACCAGCGACTGCACCATCAAGACCCACGCCGAAGAAGAGCTCTATTGAGCCTCTGTCCTTCAATTGGACGTGTCTTCAACCACCCCTTCGGGGGTGGTTTTTTTTGGTCTGGTCGTCTTCCATGCGTGTCCCTTGTCTTCTCCTGCCGTGAGCCGCCCCGAAGTCGACGATCTTCTGGAGCCCGGCAGCGTTCACACCAGCCCCGGCGGTCAGTACAGCTTCCGCGTCATCGGGCCCTGTTGCCGGTTGTTTGATCGCGAAGAACTGCCCTGGCCCTGCTGTCGTCTGGCCTGGCGCAGCAAGGAGCCGAGCTGGCGACGGATCGGACGGCGGTTTGTGCCCGACCTGGCGGCCCGGCGTTGCCCCTCCTACGCCGTGGAACTGCTGCAGCCTGGAGGACGACCCACACCCACCGTGCTGACCCTGTTCTCCGTTCGTTTCAGCAGGGATCTGCAGGAGTGGTGGTACAGCCGCCATCCCAGCTCCATGGCCCCTGAGCAGGTGAGTCCCCAACAAAAAGCCCCGACGACCTGAGGCCGCCGGGGACAAACGATTTTGATTGGAGTTGATCGGCAGAAGCTGATCAGAAGTAGATCTTGCCGCCACCCCAGGCACTGCCCTGGACTTTGGGCGACACCAGGATGTAGCCAGCCATCAGGCGCAGATCCTCATCATCGAGATCGCGCATGGCGGGGTAGAGCTCAGCGTCGCGCATGCTCGGGTGCAGGTCAGCAATGCTGTACTCACCGTCGTAGGAGGTGGGGTCCTTCATGTAGTCGACCAGGGCCTCAACGTTGTCGCGGGCCGGGGTGGCCAGGGCCAGGGTCTCAGGATCCAAGCCCACGTTGTGGTTGGTCTTGGTGATGCCGCCGGCGTGGCAGGTGCCGCAGCTGGTGTTGAACACCTTGCGGCCAGCATCGATTTCACGATCGCTGAAGGTCACCTCTGTGCCGGAGGGATCTGCCGGAACCGTCAGGGTCTCAGCGTCCCACTGGGCCGCCTGAGCCGGAGAGATAACGGCCAAACCGATCAGCACCGGGATGAGGACTAGAAGGCCCTTCAGGGACCGTCGCAAGGAAGAGAACACAGAGGCCATGAAGGTAAGGGGGCGTGACGCATTCACCGCACCAAGCTCTTGTATCACGGGGAAGTGACCCTCTGTGGCCGGATCACGAACTGTTGCAGCGTGGTTTGACGTCAATGCTGAGGAAGTCCTTGGCCAGCAGCGTGTTGGGGAAGATCGCCTTGGCCTCGTCCAACAGGTCTTGGGGCGTGACCGGGTTGCCCGGCACGTAGCGCGGGCTGAGGTGGGTGAGCACCAGCTGCCCCACACCTGCTTCGGCGGCCGTCTGGGCAGCCATGGTGCTGGTGGAGTGCTGTTTCTGGAACGCCATCTCCGCCTCGCCATGGGCAAAGGTGGATTCATGGATCAGCAGATCCGCGCCGCGGGCAAGCTCGACGGCCGCCTCGCAGAACACGGTGTCGGTGCAATAGACCACGCTCACACCGGGCCGTTCCTCACCGCAGAGGCTGGTGCCGTCGATGCTGCGACCGTCCTCCAGGGTCACCGTTTCACCCCGCTTCAACTGGGCGTACACGGGGCCGGGTGGGATGTTCAGGTCCCGTGCTTTCTCAATGTCGAAGCGACCGGCCAGGGGCTTCTGTTCGATCCGGTAGGCGTAGGCCGGCACACGGTGGGTGAGCGGGCTGCAGCGCACCGTGAAGTCGTCGTCCTCGAACAGCAGCGTGCCCTGCTCGGCTGCATCCCGGACCCTGTGGACAGCGAGGGGATAGCCGATCCGGGTGGAGCTGGTGCGCAGCACACCATTGAGGTAACTCTCCAGCGGGTCTGGCCCGTAGAGATCCACCCCTGCTGCGCTGCTGCCGGCGAGCCCGAGGCTGGCGAGCAGACCAGGCAGGCCGAACACGTGGTCGCCATGCATGTGGGTGATGAACACCCGGCGCAGCTGCGAGAGCCGCAGATCACTGCGTAAAAACTGATGTTGGGTTCCCTCGCCGCAGTCGAACAGCCACATCTCCGAGCGCTGCGGCAAGCGCAGAGCCACGGCTGAAACGTTGCGGGCCCGGGTGGGTACCCCAGAACTCGTACCGAGAAATGTGACCTGCAAGGCCGGTGCTCCTCAGGACTCATGCTGCCATCTGGCTGAACCCAGGAACAGGCGGCACACTGGGGCGCCTGTTGATCTCCAGCGTGCGCAGCGCCTCCGTTGCCGTCGGTCTGGTGCTCGTCGCTGTGATCGCTCCATCACCGGTGGCGCTGGCCCGCGGCCGCGAGCCGCAGATGCGCGTGCTGCTGCTGGAGAGCAACCGGGTCAGCCTGCGTTCCGATGGCGCATTGCCGCTGCGGGTGCAGGGACTCCCCGGCGGCGAGCGATGGCCACAGCGGCTTCAGCTCAGCCTGCAAGGGGCCCGCTTGAGCGCCACTGTGGATGGCCGATCGATGCGGCTGGCCCCCAGCACCCTGGTGACGGTGCAGAACGACGATCCACGGGGCATCTGGTTGGGAGGGCGTCGCTACCGGGGTGTGCTCCGCGTCAGCGGCCGCGGCGGCACCTTGCGGGTGGTCAACAGCCTGGGCGTTGAGACCTATCTCGCCAGTGTTGTCGGCAGCGAAATGCCCCACCGCTGGCCCCTGGCTGCCCTGCAGGCCCAGGCCGTGGCCGCGCGCACCTATGCATTGAAACAGCGCAGTCGCGGTGGTGCCTGGGATGTGAAGGCCACGGTGGCGAGTCAGGTGTACCGCGGCGTGGAGTCGGAAACGCCGAGCACACGCAAGGCGGTGGCGAGCACCCGTTCGCTGGTGCTTGTGCACGGCGGTCGCCTGATCGATGCCGTCTTCCACAGCAGTTCTGGCGGGGTGACCGAGGCGAGTGGGATGGTCTGGCGCCGCCAGCATCCCTATCTGGTCAGCGTCCCCGATCACGATCAGCACAGCCCGGTGCACCGCTGGGAACAATGGTTTGATTCGGCCGGGTTGCGTCAGCGGCTGCCCGAAACCGGTGGGCTCCAGGACGTTGAGGTGCTGAGTCGTTCCGCCAGCGGACGGGTGCGTGAGGCCCGCTTGAGCGGGCCCCGCGGATCGCTGGTGCTCAGCGGCGGCGAGCTGCGCAAGCGGTTGGGACTCAAAAGCACTCTGGTGAACTTTGAGATGGTGACGGGGGGGCAGCGTTCTCCCGTGGAGCTTCCGGTGCGGCGGGTGACTGCAACCTCCCGCCCGGGCTCCCGTATTGAGCGGATCACCGCATCGGTGGCTCGCCAGCGGGGAGCACGGCTGCCCCTGTTGGTGGCCCCTCCGCCGGTGCTGGTCAGCAAGACGTCGGTGCGTCGTTGGTCCGCTGGCGGACTCCAGCTGCTGGTGAAGGGCCAGGGCTATGGCCATGGCGTTGGCATGAGTCAGTGGGGAGCCCATGGTCTGGCGGAGCAGGGGGCTCACTTCCGCTCGATTCTTCGGCACTACTACCGCGGGGCTGAGGTTGTTCCCTACCAGCCGCACCACGACCCATCGCTGGCGCTGAAGCCCCCAACGAAGCCACTCTGGAGAGACATGCCGGTTTCGCCCTTTGGCACGGTTTCCCTGTCGTCTGCAACGCCATTCCAGTGACACGGATCTCTGCGCTGTGCTGGCGGCCCATCTGGAGCGTCATCTGCGCAGTTGGCAGGGGCCTGATCCCCTGAAGCCCTTGGGCCTCGCCACGGGACGCACGATGGAGCCGCTCTATCGCACCCTGGTGGAACGGCTGCTGTCGTGGTCTGCCGATGAGCTGGAGGCCCTGCGGGCCCGATGGTGCAGCTTCAATCTGGACGAATACCTCGGACTTTCGGCGGACGATCCCCGGGGCTACAGGGCCTACATGACCCACCACCTCGCTGCACCCCTGGGCTTGCCCTCCTCAGCGGTGCATCTGCCCGACAGCACTGCCGCTGACGGAGCGGTTGCCGCGCGCCGCTACGGCGAGCAGCTCAGCGGCTGCGGGGGTATCGGCCTGCAGCTTCTGGGGCTCGGCAGCAATGGTCATGTGGGTTTCAACGAGCCGCCTTGTCCCCCTGATCAGCACTGCCATGAGGTGGAGCTGACCCCTGCAACCCGGCAGCAGAACGCGGTGCTCTTCGATGGTTGCGTTGAGGCTGTGCCGCAGCGGGCCATCACCCTGGGCCTGTGGGAGATCCTCGAGGCTGCTGAGATTCATCTGGTGGTGACCGGCGCCGCCAAGGCCGGTATCCTCAAGCGGTTGTTGGACTTAACGGAGCCGGATCCTGCGCTGCCCGCCAGCTGGCTGCTGACCCATCCCAATGTCTGGCTCTGGTGCGATGCAGCGGCTTTAGCTTGAACAGCCGAGAGCAGCGGCGATGAGCATCGACCCCGTGGAACGGCGCCTTGAGCAGAGCTTTGAGGCGGAACGCTGGACGCGCTTCATTCAGGACTGTCAGGACCTTGAGCAGTTGCGCGAGACGGCCCTGGCGTTGGTGCAGCAGCTGGCCCAGCAGAAGGCGGCCAGTGCCTGGATGGCCACCCGGGCCTCGGAATCGGAAAACGCCAAGTTGGAGATGCTGGCGCGGATGATCCGTCAGCAACCCGATGGCGAGGAGGAGAAGGCGACTGAGTCCCCCTGAGGGAGCCCCAGCCGCCGGCCTGGTCGGGTGTCAGTGTTCCTTTTGCCAGCGGCTCAGGTGTGCTGGCGAGAACTTGTGGCCGTGTTTCGCCCCGACCTTGACCACGCAGGAGTTGTCCTTGCCGCAGCGCTGCACCTCATCGCGGATCGAGTCGTTGCTCTGCACCCGCGACATGAACGTCTCCAGCTGTTTCATGGACATGGCGATCCTCCAGAAGGGATGTCTTCGGCCTAGCGCTGGGGTTGATCGGGGCTCAGGGCCTCAAGCTTTGGTGCGGATTTGCTGACGACAAACTTCAAGGAGGCGTCAGTCGAGCTCCAGTCCGTCGGCGAGATCAAGGTTGGCGCTGACGCTGCGCACATCGTCGAGCCCGTCGAGGGCATCCAGCAGCTTGAGGCAGCTGCGGGCGGTGTCGGGATCGTTCACAGAGACGCTGGTCTGGGCGGACCAGTGATGGCCCCATTCCCGCACATTCCAGTCAGCCCGTCGCAAGCCGTCCTGAAGGCTCTCCAAGGCCTCAAAGGGGCCGTGCACCATCACTGATTCGTCCAACAGCTCATAGCCATCGGCCTCCAGCTCCAGGAGGTTTTCCAGTAACCGTTCCTCGTCGTTGGGGCCGGCGTTGAGGATCACTTCGCTGCGGTGTTCAAACAGGTAGGCCACGCAGCCGTTTTCCCCCAGATTTCCGCCGTTCTTGCTGAAGGCCAGCCGCAGATCCGCCGCGGTGCGGTTGCGGTTGTCCGTGAGCGCTTCCACCAGCACCGCCATGCCGCCGGGGCCGTAGCCCTCGTAGCGCACCTCTTCGAGTTGGGCTCCATCACCCGCCTGACCTGACCCCTTGGCGATGGCCCGCTCGATGTTGGAGGCGGGCACCCCAGCGGCACGGGCTTTGCTGATGGCCGTCCGCAACTGAAAATTCCCGGCGGGATCGGCTCCGGCACGGGCCGCCACCATGATTTCCCGCCCCAGCCGGGTGAACACCGCACCACGTTTGGCGTCGACGACGGCCTTGGTGCGTTTGATCTGGGACCATTTGCTGTGGCCAGCCATCGCGTCAGGGCAGGGCGGGATGCGCTCGGAGAGTACTGAGCGACCGGTTGGTTTCAGCCTGCTGCATCGAAGACCACCTTGGGTCGCAGCAGACCTTCGCTCTCGCGGTGGCCGATACCGGCCATGCTTCCATCCGCATTGCATACCACCACCGCCTCTCCAGGCCCTGGATCCATCGCGATGCGTCGGCCGCAGCGCCAGTCGATCTGCTCGGCTTCGCTGAGATCACGCCGGGGTAGGGCCGTCAGGGCCAGCAGCGGCGAGAGGGGATCGGGCGGCACAGCGTCTCGCTCCGGCAGGGGATGGGCCTGATGCGCATGGAACCCCAGGGCTTGCGTGCGGCGCAGGGAGGCCAGACAACCTCCGCAGCCGATGCGGTCTCCCAGATCCCTGGCGATCGAGCGGATGTAGGTGCCAGCGGAACAGTGCACCTCGATGCTGAGCTCCCCCAGGGCCGAATTCCAATCCAACAGCTCCAGCCGGTGCACGGTAACGGCCCGTGGCGGCAGATCCATGGCTTCACCGCGCCGTGCCCTGGCGTGGGCCCGTTCGCCATCCACATGGACGGCGGAGACCTGCGGAGGACGCTGTTCAATCGCGCCCCGGAACGCCTCCAGGCTGCTGTTGAGCTCGGCTTCGCTAAGGGATGGCCAGGCCTGCTGCTCCAGCAGCTCTCCGTCCAGATCGTCGCTGCTGGTGCGCCGGCCCAGCTGAATCACCCCGGTGTAGGTCTTCTCCCCGGGGAGGTAGGGCAGCAATCGGGTCGCCGGCCCTAGGGCAATGGGGAGAACCCCGGTGACGGCAGGATCAAGGGTGCCGCCATGGCCCACGCGCTTGAGGCCGTAGCTGCGGCGCAGGCGGCTGACGCAGGCATGGGAGGTGAGGCCTGCGGGCTTGTCGATCACCACGAAGCCGAAGGGGCCGTTCACCGGGGCTGGAGCGGGGTGCCCTGACTGTTGCATTCCGCCGGCTGCGTAGGTTGGCCGCTCTCTGATGCCCATCCATGCCCCAGCTCCGCAGCAGCACGGACGTGGACGTCTCCGCATTCCTGGCGGATGGTTTGGGCATCAAGCAACACCTCAGTCGCTACCTCGACCTGACGCTGGATCAGCTTGAGCAGCGTCTGCCCAGCAGCACCGACGACCTGGCGGATCTGCATCCCGGTGCGTTCCGGCCGGAGGACGCCACCGCCTTCTATGAGGACACGGTGGGCACGGGACACCTGCTGGAGCTGGCGGCCTGGCACCTCTCCAGTGCGGACTACATCGCCGACACGCTGCGGCTGCAGGGCATGGCGGTGCAAGGCCAGGTGCTGGATTTCGGCGGTGGCATCGGCACTCACGCCCTATCAGCGGCGGCGCTGCCGGAGGTCGATCACGTCTGGTTTGTCGACCTCAATCCCCACAACCAGGCTTTTGTTCAGCAACGGGCGCAAAGCCTGGGGCTGGCGGACAAGCTCTCGGTCCATCGCGACCTCAGCAGCACAGGCGATGTTCGTTTCGATGCGGTGGTCTGCCTCGATGTGCTGGAACACCTGCCGGATCCCTCGGCGCAGTTGCTGGAGTTTCACCAGCGCATGTCCCCCGGGGCCATCGCGCTTCTGAACTGGTACTTCTTCAAAGGGCATCAGGGCGAGTACCCCTTCCATTTCGATGATCCGGCCCTGGTGGATGGGTTCTTCCGCACCCTGCAGGCTCAGTTCCTGGAGGTGTTTCACCCCCTGTTGATCACGGCTCGGCTCTACCGGCGTTCCTGAGGCTGCGGCAACACAAGCTGCCAACAAAAAAGCCCCGGTGCCAGCTGGCATCAGGGCTTTGAATTGACGTTGGCCTTGAAACTTAGACCGCTGCAGTGATGTTGATGCGCTTGCGGTTACGCAGGCCGCGGCGGATCGATTCGAACTTCACGATGCCGTCGGTGAGGGCAAACAGGGTGTCGTCCTTGCCTTTGCCGACATTGACGCCGGGCAGAACGGAGGTGCCGCGCTGGCGGATCAGGATGGAACCGGCAGTGACGGTTTCGCCGCCGTAGGCCTTCACACCAAGGCGTTTGGCGTTCGAGTCGCGGCCGTTACGGGTTGAGCCTGTGCCTTTTTTATGTGCCATGAGAAGAGATGCTGGTGGGGCGGTTGATGGAGCGAGGGGGAGAGGTCAGCTGATGGCCTTGCCGCCCACGGAGATGGACTCAACCATCACCCGGGTGAGTTCCTGCCGGTGACCATTCTTGCGGCGGGTTTTCTTTTTGGGGCGCATCTTGTAAACGATCACCTTGGGTCCACGGCGATGGGCCATCACCTTCAGGGACACGGTCGCGTCCTTGACGTAGGGCTGGCCGAGGGTGGTGCCCTTGCCGTCCTTCACCAGGAGAACGTTCTCAAGCTTGATGGTGTCATCCACCTCAGCTTGAAGCCGATCGATGTCGTAGTAACGGTTGGGCTGCAGCCAGATCTGGGTGCCAGACGCCTCAACGATGGCGTAGGTACCGCTCTGTTCTGCGGCTGGTTTGGTGTCGGCCATAAGGTGAAAAGACGCGTTCAGGCTCGGCGAACCGATTCAGGCCTGAGCCGCAATCGAAAGACAAACAAAGATCTTCGTCTCTGACGCGCCCCATCGTCAAGATTCAGATACCTCGACGCTGCGGATGCCCGGATGGCCAGGCCGGCCCTCACTGTTGCTCTCGTGCTGGCCAGCCCAGCCCTGGTGGAAGCCTGCCGCCCCTGGCTGCCGGCCAACCGTTACGAGTCTGTTGTTCTGACGGTTGATCCTGGGGAGACCCTTGCGGCTGTTCTCGGACCCCGGCAGGACGACTTCGACGCTGTGGTGCTCGAGCAGAGCCTGCTCGATGCATCAGCCAAGGAGCAACTGCTGGCGACGGGTCTGCTTTTTCCTGCCGTGATCGTTGGAGAGGTGAAGGGGCAGGTGGATTACCACCCCGAGGAGTTGCATCTGCCCGACGACCAGCTGGCTCAGCTGGGATACAACGTGGATGCGGCCATTTCGCGTTTTCTGCGCCAGGGTCGTGCCGACGGACGCGCGGACGACAGCAGCTCCTCCTCCCGCGCCGTCAGCAACCTTTCCGATCGCCTGCAGGAGCGACTCGGCTACCTAGGGGTCTTCTACAAGCGAGATCCATCGCGCTTCCTGGGCAGCCTGCCCCCCGAGGAGCGCCGGGATCTGCTGCTGTCGCTTCAACGCACCTATCGAGACCTGCTGGCGAGTTATTTCAGCGATCCGGCCGCGGCCAATCAGGCCTTGGAAAGCTTCGTCAACACCGCTTTCTTCAGTGATCTGCCGATCACCCGCACCGTTGAGATCCACGTGGATCTCATCGATGAATTCTGGAAACAACTGAGTTTGGAGGGCCACAAACATGACTTTCTTCAGGATTACCGCCTTGCGCTTCTTGATGTGATGGCGCATCTGTGTGAGATGTACCGGCGCTCCATTCCGCCGGACCTTCCTCTGTCGGGCACGGCTTCCAGCCGTGTACGTCGCCCGACGGATCAGCTCGATGCCTCGGAGGAGTCGTCATGAGTCCCCGCAAGACCTACATCCTCAAGCTCTACGTGGCGGGCAACACGCCCAATTCGATGCGGGCGTTGAAAACGCTGCGCAACATCCTCGAGACCGAATTCCGGGGGGTGTATGCCCTCAAGGTGATTGATGTGCTCAAAAATCCGCAACTGGCGGAGGAAGACAAGATCCTGGCAACGCCGACGTTATCCAAGATTCTTCCCCCGCCGGTGCGCCGCATCATCGGTGACCTCTCCGATCGCGAGCGGGTGCTGATCGGTCTGGATCTGCTTTACGACGAGCTGTCTGATACGTCGCTCAGTTCGAGCTTGATCGATGCGGTCGATGAGGAGACCGACACGACGATTTCTTCAGATCCTTAAGCGACATGGTGCGCTCCAGCACGGTTCATCTCCTGCTCACTACGGTCAAGTCATAGGTGGTTGCCATGCAGTTCCCTCCGACCAGCGGTCAGCCTCAGATGCAGGTTCAAAAGCTCCCGACAGGGATCGAGGGCTTTGATGATGTGTGCCAGGGCGGCCTGCCGATCGGCCGCAGCACGCTGATCAGCGGCACGTCCGGCACCGGCAAGACGGTGTTTTCGCTGCACTTCCTCCACAACGGCATCAAGCAGTTCGACGAACCCGGCATTTTCGTCACCTTTGAGGAATCACCCCTCGACATCCTGCGCAACGCCGCCAGTTTCGGCTGGAACCTGCAGGAGATGGTTGAGCAGGACAAGCTCTTCATCCTCGACGCCTCACCGGATCCTGACGGCCAGGACGTGGCCGGCAGTTTTGATCTCTCCGGTTTGATCGAGCGGATCAACTACGCCATCCGCAAATACAAGGCCAAGCGCGTCGCCATCGACTCGATCACGGCGGTGTTCCAGCAGTACGACGCTGTGTTCGTGGTGCGCCGTGAGATCTTTCGGCTGATTGCAAGGCTCAAGGAAATCGGCGTCACCACGGTGATGACCACCGAACGGATCGACGAGTACGGCCCGATCGCCCGCTACGGCGTTGAGGAATTCGTCTCCGACAACGTGGTGATTCTGCGCAACGTGCTCGAGGGAGAGCGGCGTCGGCGCACCCTGGAGATTCTCAAGCTGCGGGGCACCACCCATATGAAGGGCGAGTTCCCCTTCACCATGGGAACCCACGGCATCAGCATCTTCCCGCTCGGGGCCATGCGCCTCACCCAGCGCTCATCCAACGTTCGGGTCAGTTCCGGCGTGCCGCGCCTGGACGACATGTGCGGCGGAGGTTTCTTCAAGGACTCGATCATCCTCGCCACCGGTGCCACCGGAACGGGCAAGACGATGCTCGTCTCCAAATTCATCGAAGACGCCTGCCGCAACAAGGAACGCGCAATCCTGTTTGCCTATGAGGAATCGCGGGCTCAGCTGCTGCGCAACGGCACCAGCTGGGGCATCGACTTCGAGCAGATGGAGCAAGACGGGCTGCTCAAGATCATTTGCGCCTACCCCGAATCCACTGGCCTTGAGGATCGCCTGCAGATCATCAAGACGGAGATCAGCCAGTTCAAACCGTCGCGGATGGCGATCGATTCCCTCTCGGCCCTGGCGCGCGGTGTGAGCCACAACGCCTTCCGTCAGTTCGTGATCGGGGTGACCGGCTACGCCAAGCAGGAGGAGATCGCCGGCTTCTTCACGAACACCTCCGAGGAGTTCATGGGCAGCCATTCGATCACCGACTCCCACATCTCCACGATCACCGACACGATCCTGTTGCTGCAGTACGTGGAGATCCGCGGGGAGATGGCCCGCGCCCTGAACGTGTTCAAGATGCGCGGTTCATGGCACGACAAGGGCATCCGCGAATTTGTGATCACGGGCAATGGCCCTCAGATCAAGGATTCCTTCTCCAACTTTGAGCGGATCATTTCCGGTGTGCCCCATCGGGTCACCACCGATGAGCGCAGCGAGTTGTCGCGCATCGCCCGCGGCGTCTCCACCGAGGACTGATCTAAAGCTCCACGGCCTCGGCGATGGCGATGCGGCTGCGCCGTTCCGCCTGCAGTTGCAGCTCATCCTTGTCGGCTTCCGCCAGGGGCAGATCGAACCAGAAGGTGGTGCCCACCTCGGGCTCACTCGCCATCTGAACCTTGGCGCCGTGTTTCTCGAGAATCCCGCGCACGATCGAAAGACCCAGTCCGGTGCCCACTTCCGTGTGAACGGCGTTCTCGACCCGGAAGAAGCGATCGAAGATGCGCTCCTGGTCAGCGCTGCTGATGCCGCAGCCCGTGTCGGCAATCTCCACCCTCAGCTTGGGCAGCGGTGAGGTGAGGGCACAGGTTGGTCCATCACTGTTGGTGATCGCCGTTCCCTCCACCGAACAGGCGTCGGGCCAGGGATAGGCCCGCAGCGCCAGGGGGCCGCCCGGCCGGCTGAACTTCAGAGCATTGCCCACCAGGTTGTCGAGCACCTGGAGCAGCAGGTCCCAGTTGCCCAGCACCTCGGGCAGTTCTTCGGGAACATCCAGCACCAGTTCCACCTGGCGATCCTCGGCATTCAGCCGGTAGGTGCGCAGGGTCTGCTCCATGGCCGGGCGCATGCTGATCGGTTCGAACTGCAGCGTCCGGCCCGACTCCAGCCGGGAGAGGTCCAGCACATCGTTCACCAGCCGGGTGAGTCGATCGGTTTCATCGTTGGCGACCCCGAGAAACTCCTTCTGTTCATCGGGGCTGAGCTGATCGCCGAGGTCGTGCAGGGTTTCGACGTAGCTCTTGATGTTGAACAGCGGCGTACGCAGTTCATGGGATACGTTGCTGATGAAGCGGCTCTGGGCCGCATTCAGTTCCACCTCGCGGGTGAGGTCTTGGATGGTGACGGCGATGCCCTTGAGGGTTTCACCGCTGGCATCACGCACTGCTTGCAAAACGATGCGCAGGGTGCGGGCCGGTTCCCCCACGCTGCAGCGCAGGTCTTCACTGTCGGCCGCGCCACCGAGCAGGGAATCGAGGGGACTGTGCAGTTCGATGGCCAGCAGTTCCGGCAGTTCCCCTACCAGCTCCTGGCCTTCCAGGCTGCGCCCTTCCCAGCGGAACAGACGCCGTGCCGTGGGATTGGCCAGCACGATGCGGCCGTCGGCATCCAGCAGCATGGCGCCGTCGGCCATGGTGGCGATCAACGACTGCTGCTTCACCTGGGCGGCGGTGAGCTCCTCGATGTTGGCCTCGTCATAGGCCTCGAGCTGGGAGGCCATGGCGTTGAAGCCGGTGAGCAGTTCCCCCAGTTCCCCACCAACTGGTAGATCGACCCGGGCACCGAAGTTGCCGGAGGCGACGGAGCGCACCCCGCGTAGCAGCTCCTTCACCGGGCGGGTGATGGTGAGGGCGTTGAACACCGCGCCCAGGATCACCAGCACCCAGATCGAGATGAACACGGCCACGGTCACCTCCCGGGTGAGGGCTGCGCTGGCCAGGGCCGTCTCATTCGGGTTCACCCCAAGGCCGAGAACGCCGTAGTACTGACCCCCGCGGATCAGGGGGACGAACACATCGGTGACGGCACCCTGGGGTGTGAGGTGTTGTCGTACCAGGGGGTTCTGGGGGCGTCGACGCAGCTCCTCGGGCAGCTCCAGTCGTCGGTTGAGACGAAGCTCTCCATCGCCACTGCTGGGGGTTCCGCTGATCGGGATTCCCAGGTAGACGACGCCTTCGGGGTCGGCGAAGAAGATGTAGCGGACGCTGCGGCTGGAACGCCAGAACTTTTCGGCCACGTTGGCCAGCTCACGGTCCTGGCCCTGCGCCACCAGCTCAGTGACATTGCCGGCCAGCAGCAGGCCCAGATCCCGGGCGTAGCGCGTGTCGTTCATCACGGCATCGCGCTGAATTCCGTTCAGCGCGAAGAAGGTGATGCCCGTCATCATCAGGCTCACCACCAGGGTGGCAATCGCCAGCAGCTTGGTCTGGAGGGTGAATTCCGCCCACCAGGCGGTGATGCGGTCCCAGAGGTTCTGGTCGTCCCCCGGCGGCTTGCCATTGGGGGGAAGCGCCCAATCAGCGATTGCTGCTCCGCTGCCGCTGCTCATCCGCCCGAGCGCACCTGATGGCCGATGTCTTGACGGTAGGTGATTCCGGCGTAATCCAGCTGATTGAGGCCGTTGTAGGCCCCGGCAAAGGCGGCATCGAAGTCATCGCCCTGGGCGACGACGGCCAGCACACGGCCCCCTGCGGTGAGCAGTTCGCCTGAGCTGTCGCGGCGGGTGCCGGCATGGAACAGCTGATGGTTGGGGCTGGGGGCGATGTCGATGCGAATCGCATCGCCTTTGCGGGGAGCCTCCGGGTAGCCCTCGGCGGCCGCCACAACGCAGGCACTGCAGCGTTCGGCGATGCTCAGCTGCGGTGCCAGATCGAGGCGTCCCAGGGCACAGGCCTGCAGCACGGCGCCGAGCTCAGGGCCGAGCAGGGGCATCAAGGTCTGGCATTCGGGATCGCCGAAGCGACAGTTGAACTCGATCACCTGGGGCCCATCAGCCGTGATCATCAGGCCGGCGTAGATCACACCGCGGTAATCGATGCCCCGTTGGCGCAGGGCCTTCAAGGTGGGCTCGAGCACGATGCGGCGCACCTCCTCGAGGCCCTCGGCATCCAGAAGCGGGGCGGGGGCATAGGCGCCCATGCCGCCGGTGTTGGGTCCGCGATCACCGTCCTTGAGCCGTTTGTGGTCCTGCGCCGGGGGCAACAGCACCATCCGCTCCCCATCGCAGAGGGCGAACACCGACACTTCAGGGCCCTCCATCCGCTCCTCCAGCACCAGCTGGGAGCCGGCGGCACCGAAACGCCCTTTAAAGGCTTCGCGGATGGCGGTTTCCGATTCCTCCACGCTGTCCGCCACCGTGACGCCCTTGCCGGCGGCCAAGCCATCGGCTTTGACCACCAGAGGCCGTTGCACCTCCTGCAACACCGCCAGGGCTTCGGCCTCACTGGCCACCGCCCAGTGGCCGGCGGTGGGGACCCCCGCCTCCTGCATCAGCTGCTTGGCCCAGGCTTTGCTCGCCTCCAGTTGGGCCCCCTCCGCTCCCGGGCCGAACACGGCAAAACCTGCATCGCGCAGGGCATCGGCGACGCCAGCGGCCAGCGGCGCTTCCGGACCCACCACCACCAGGTCGACACCGTTCTGCTGGCACAGCGCGATCAACCCAGCGCTGTCGGTTTCGCCCACAGCCATGGCGCTGCCTTCCGTGCCGCCGTTGCCAGGGGTGATCCAGACCGTGTCCAGGCCAGGACAACGGCCCAGGGCCCAGGCCAGGGCCTGTTCCCTGCCGCCGCCACCGACGACGAGGGCACGTTGGAGGGCGGGCAGCGTGGTGGGACGGGTGGACGACATGGCCATGGTTGCGGGAGGAACGGTTTGGGCCTCGTAGGTTTTCCTTTGTAGACCGCAGCCCGCCATGGGGACTCCCCTTTTCCCCTTCGCCCTCACCCTTCTGGCTGCTGTCACGGCAGCACCGGATCCGCAGGTGATGCGCGAGGAACGCTTTCAGAGCGTTCTCGCTGAGATGGATCTGGCCGCGGCGGAGCAGGCCTGTCTCAACCCCCGCATCGCCAATTCCGACGGCCGTCGCCAGGCCTTGCGTGATCGGCTGCTTGAGCTGCATCCGGTGATCGATTCCTTGGAGCTGGTGCTGGCGAACGCCGAAGCCTTGATGGGCTGCGGTGCCCCTGAAGCCGCGGCGGTGGTGCTTAACCGCTACAGCCCGCGGGTTGGCGATGAACGGCGTCAGTGGCTGCTGCTGCGCTGGCGTGCTGCAGCAGCGGCCCTGGACCATCGCCAGGCGGCTTTGGCATTGCGCCGTTTGGTGGATGGCAAACTCGTGGCTCTGGATGCGCCTCTGTTCCCAGATCAGCCGTTGTCGGATCAGATCAATGGGCTGGATCAGTTGGCTTTGCATGAAGCGGCTCTGGGCCAAAACGCTGTGGCTGTGGAACTGCAGCTGTTGGGCGATCTGACGGGCGTGCAGGGGGCGAAACGACTGGCTCGGGCGGCGCAATGGCTCGATGCCGATCAGTTCGAGCAGGCCGATCAGCTGCTGGAAACCGCCTTGGACCAAGCCGCGGCAGCGGAGGCCTGGGGACTGGCCATGGACCTGCTGCACCAACAGCTGCACCTGCAGTTGGCGGCTGGGGGCGATGGCGCGCGGCCGCGGCAGCGGATCCAACGGCTGGCCACTGTTCTTAATGACCGTTATGCGCTCCAGAAACTGCAGCCGGAGGCCGAACCCGATCCCCTGCTGCGTTCACCGCGGGATCCCGGAGGCCATGCTGATGTAAGACCATCAGCCGTTGCACCGTCGCCATGACGCCCGATCACGGAGAGCTGCTTTACGAAGGCAAGGCCAAGCGGGTGTTCGCCAGCACGGATCCCGACCGGGTGCTGGTGGAGTTCAAGAACGACGCCACCGCCTTCAATGCCCAGAAGAAAGCCCAGCTGGACGACAAAGGTCGGCTGAACTGCCAGATCTCAGCACGCCTGTTCGAGCTGCTGGAGCGTGAGGGGGTGCCGACCCATTACTGCGGTCTGGCCGGGGAGACCTGGATGCTGGTGCGTCGGGTGGAGATCATTCCCCTTGAGGTGGTGCTGCGCAACATCGCCACGGGGTCGCTTTGCCGTCAGACGCCGATCGCGGAGGGCACAGCCATCGAACCCGCCCTGCTGGATTTCTATTACAAGGACGATTCCCTGGGCGATCCGCTGCTCACTGAGGCGCGCGTGCAGCTGCTTGGTGTGGCAGACCCAGCACGACTGTCAGCGATTGAACAATTGGCCCGCCGGGTGAATGCCATGCTCCTGCCGTTCTTTGAGGGGCTTGATCTGCAACTGGTGGATTTCAAGCTGGAGTTGGGGCTGGCTGCGGACGGAACACTCCTGCTCGCCGATGAGATCAGCCCTGACACCTGCAGGCTCTGGGATCGCCGCAGCAGCAATGCCGAGGACCGGATTTTGGACAAGGACCGTTTCCGCAAGGATCTCGGTGGGGTGATGGAGGCCTACGGGGAGGTCCTTAAACGGGTCCAAGGCAGCTGCCCCAACCCCCGCAACTGCCTGTAAGGTCGGCGCACCTATTTGTGGCTTCGGCCCAGCCTGCGTCTTGATGACCCGCCGTTCGTCCCGCCGCTCCTCGGTTGCTGTTCGTGGCACTGTTCTGGGTCTGATGCTGGGGATCCCCCTGGTGGCTCCACCGGTGATGGCTCAGGAGGCCATGGCTGGGGACCCAGCTGCTGAGGCTGAAGAGGTTGTTGGTGAAAACACCGCGATCGAAAACACCCTGGTGGAACAGCCCCGGGTGCTGATCTCCGAGGTGCTGATTGAGGGCATCGAGGGCCACCCGGAAGAGGAACGTCTTCAGATCTCCACCTACGACGCCATGCAGGTGCGTCCGGGGATGCGTGTTACCCGCGAGGAGCTGCAGAACGATCTGAATGGCATTCAGGCCACAGGTTGGTTCTCGGATGTGCGGATCGTTCCTCAGAACGGACCGCTCGGGGTTCAAGTGGTTGTTCAGGTGCAGCCCTTCCCTCCGCTGAGTGCCGTGGAGATCAACGGTGATGAGGAGAATCTCCTCTCGGATGAGCTGATTGAGGAGACGTTTGCCTCCGATTACGGCCGCACGCTGAACCTCAACGATCTGCAGCAGCGGATGAAGGCCCTGCAGACCTCCGTGGCCGGTCAGGGCTATTCCCTGGCGCGGGTGTCCGGTCCGGAACGGGTCAGCCCTGAGGGTGTGGTCACGCTGAAACTGCTGCAGGGCAGTGTGTCTGGCGTTGAAGTCAAATTCCTCACCAAAGAGGGGGATGACACCGATGAGAACGGCAATCCCATCCGCGGCAAGACCAAGGAATGGGTGATCACCCGGGAGGTCTCGATTCAGCCCGGCGATCCGTTCAACCGTAACCAGCTCGAGCGGGACATCAAACGCCTATACGCCACCCAGCTGTTCAGTGATGTGAAAGTCACCCTGCGGCCTGTGCCTGAAGAACCCGGCGACGTGGTGATCATGCTGGGCATCGTTGAGCAGTCCACCGGCCAGCTCTCCGGCGGTCTCGGCTACAGCCAAAGCCAGGGTGTTTTTGGCCAGGTGCAGTTGCAGGAAAGCAATTTGTTCGGCCGCGCCTGGAATCTGGGCACCAACATCACCTACGGCCAATACGGCGGACTGGCCAACCTCAACTTCACGGATCCCTGGATTTACGGCGACCAGCACCGCACGCGCTTCAGCACATCGGTGTTCTTGAGCCAGCAGGTGCCCCAGGTCTTCCAAAGCGAAGACAACGGCAACATCCGCACAGCGAAGGACTACGTCGATAACGGCTCCAACAAGGCCTATGAGGGCGGTCGCAAGTATGGGTTCACCGATGGAGACAAGGCTCCCGGCGACATCAACAAGGCCGACAGCGAGTACCCCAACCGCAGTTGGTTTGACTACGAGGGCGACACCGTGGTGCTTCGCAAGATCGGCGGCAACTTCGCCTTCTCCCGCCCCTTGAACGGTGGTGATCCGTACAAGGACAGCAAGTGGAATGTGCTGGCCGGTATGTCGTTCGCCGAAGTGCGGCCAATCAACTTTGCCGGTGATACCAGGCCCTATGGCGTGTCCAACAACAAGCTGCGCAAGGGCAAGGTCAACAACGACGACGTCATTTGCGTGTCGTACAACTGCGCCGACACCAACACCCTGATGGGGGTGCGTTTAGCTACCACTTACAACAACTTCAACAACCCTCGGAACCCCACCAGCGGCAACTTCTTCACCGCCGGCACCGAACAGTTCCTCGGCATCAACAACGACTCGCCCACCTTTAACCGGCTGAGGGCGAGCTACACCCAGTTCTTTCCCGTGGACTGGCTGAAGATCCACAAGGGTTGCCGTCCCAAGGCCGGTGAGCAGGCTGATTGCCCACAGGCCATCGGTGTGCAAATCAAAGGTGGCGCGATCATGGGTGAAGCGCCTCCTTACGAGGCGTTCTGCATGGGCGGGTCCAACTCGATTCGGGGTTGGTACGACTGCGATATGGCGGTGGCCAAGGCCTTCAGCGAACTCACGATCGAGTACCGCTTCCCGCTGATCAGCATCTTCTCCGGCGAGGTGTTCATGGATGCCGGCACCGATTTCAACACCCAAAAAGATGTGCCCGGCAAGCCTGGTTTGCTGTTGGATAAGGACGGCTCCGGTGTCTCCTTCGGGACCGGTGTGATCGTGACCACGCCGGTTGGTCCGATCCGTGTTGAGGTGGCCACCAAAGACTTCACCTCCGATTACCGCTTCAACCTGGGCGTGGGCTGGAAGTTCTAGTGACCATCTGGCCTCAGGACTACTCCGCTGCCTGGACATTGGCGGCGGAGACATCACGCTCTGGCGTTGGCCTCCACAGTGGAGCTGAGGCCACGGTGGAGCTTCGGCCGACGGATCAGCCGGGGTTTCACATGCGTTTGCCGGGGATGGAGCAGCCGATCCAGCTGCGACCGGACCAGGTGCGCGACAGCCAGTTGTGCACCACCTTGGATCTGGGTTCCAGCAAGGTGGCCACCGTCGAACATCTGCTGGCCGCCCTGGCCGGTTGTGGGCTCAGCCATGTGGAGATTGGCCTCAACGGCCATGAAGTGCCCCTGCTGGATGGCTCAGCCCTGGGTTGGGTGGAGGCCATCGCTGCCGCTGGGTTGGTGCCGGCGGCCACCCCGCGGCCGGCTGCACCGCGGCTGGAGCAACCCCTGCTGCGCACCCGCGGCAACAGTGTGATCACTGCCACTCCTGCCGATCGCTTTGGCGTTGTGGGCATCATCGATTTCCCGCAGGCGGCCATCGGGCGACAGCAATTCGCCTTGGAGCTCACGCCCCAACGCTTCGTCGATGAGATCGCTCCAGCACGCACCTTTGGCTTCCGGGAGCAGGTGGAGCAGCTGCGCGCTGCTGGATTGATCCAGGGCGGAGCTCTGGACAATGCCCTGGTCTGTGACGGTGATCAGTGGATGAATCCACCGCTGCGGTTCGAGGATGAACCAGTGCGCCATAAGCTCTTGGACCTAATCGGCGACCTGGCCCTCGTCGGTTTTCCCCAGGCACAGGTTCTTGTGTACAAGGGATCCCATGGTCTTCACACCGATCTCGCAGCCGCTTTGTGACTGAATCCACCACCCCAAACGTCGTGCTCACCAGCGAGCAGATCGCCGGTTTGCTTCCGCACCGTTACCCCTTCGCGCTGGTGGATCGGGTCATCGCCCATGAGCCCGGGGTTTCGGCCACGGCGATCAAGAACGTGACCATGAACGAGCCCCAGTTTCAGGGGCATTTCCCCGAGCGTCCCCTGATGCCAGGGGTGCTGATTGTCGAGGCGATGGCGCAGGTGGGTGGTCTGATCGTCACCCAGATGCCTGATCTGCCGAAGGGATTGTTCGTTTTTGCCGGGATTGACGGGGTACGCTTCCGGCGCCCTGTGGTTCCTGGAGATCAGCTGGTGATCCGCTGTGAACTGCTCAGCCTCAAGCGCAAACGTTTCGGCAAGGTGAAGGCGGAGGCCACGGTGGACGGCGATCTGGCCTGCTCCGGGGAATTGATGTTCTCCCTGGTGGACTGAGCGGGATGTCGCAGCAAACGGCGTCACAGCAAATCCACTCAACGGCGGTGGTGGACCCGAAGGCCGAGCTGGCCTCCGGCGTGGTCATCGGCCCGGGTGCGGTGGTCGGCCCTGAGGTGGTGATCGGAGAGAACACTTGGATTGGTCCCCATGCCGTGTTGGATGGTCGGCTGACCCTGGGCCGTGACAACAAGGTGTACCCGGGCGCCTGCCTCGGGCTTCCGCCGCAGGATCTCAAGTACCGCGGTGCCAACACCGAGGTGTTGATCGGTGATGGAAACACGCTGCGGGAATGCGTGACGATCAACCGCGCCACCGAAGAGGGCGAGGTGACCCGCATCGGCAACGGCAACCTGCTGATGGCCTACTGCCATCTGGGCCACAACTGCGATCTCGGCAACAACATCGTGATGTCCAATGCCATTCAGGTGGCGGGCCACGTGGTGATCGAAGACCGTGCGGTGGTGGGTGGCTGTTTGGGCGTTCACCAGTTCGTTCACATCGGTGGGATGGCGATGGTGGGCGGGATGACCCGCGTTGACCGGGATGTTCCCCCCTATTGCCTGGTGGAAGGCCATCCGGGCCGGGTGCGGGGGTTGAACCGCGTGGGTCTGCGGCGCAGTGGCCTGGCTGCCAACCATGACGGCGCTGAACTCAAGCAGCTTCAGGAGATCTGGGCCCTGATGTATCGCTCCGACCTGGTGATTGCCGATGCGCTTCAGCAGGCCCGCAGCCAGCCCTTGCTGCCGGCGGCTGAGCATTTCTGCCGGTTCCTTGAAGCCTCCACGGGTCAGGGCCGACGGGGGCCGATGCCGGTGCAGGGCCGCTGATGGTTCGGCTGCTGATCAGCACCGGGGAGGTCTCCGGTGATCTGCAGGGCAGCCTGTTGATTCGCGCCTTGCGGGTGGAGGCGGAACAGCGGGGGCTTGAGCTGGAGGTGCTGGCCCTGGGTGGCCCGCGCATGGAGGCGGCGGGTGCGGTGTTGATCGCCGACACCGCACCGATGGGGGCCATCGGCCTGTGGGAGGCCGTTCCGTTGATTCTTCCCACGCTGCGGCTGCAGGCCCGGGTGGATGCGCTTTTGGAGGAACAGCCCCTTGATGGTGTGGTGCTGATCGACTATGTCGGGGCCAATGTGCGCTTGGGCACACGCCTGCGGCGCCAGCAGCCTGAGCTGCCGATCACGTATTACATCGCTCCCCAGGAGTGGGCCTGGCGCTTTGGCGATGGCAGCACCACCCGTCTGCTGGACTTCACCGATAGGATCCTCGCGATCTTCCCTGCGGAGGCCGAGTTCTATGCCGCCCGCGGTGCGGATGTGAGCTGGGTGGGCCATCCCCTGTTGGACAGCTTCCAGAACCTGCCTGATCGCGCCAGTGCCCGCCGTCAACTGGGTCTGGATCCTCAAGCGCCGGTGTTGTTGCTGCTGCCGGCCTCGCGCCCCCAGGAGTTGCGTTACCTGATGCCCCCGTTGGCCCAGGCGGCAGCCCTGTTGCAGCAACGCCACCCTGATCTTCAGGTGCTGCTGCCCGCTGGGCTTGCGCAGTTCGAAGCTCCCCTGGCTGCAGCGCTGCAGGAAGCCGGTGTGCGCCACGCCCGGGTGATTCCCGCCGCTGAAGCGGATGGGTTGAAGACCACCTTCTGTGCGGCGGCGGATCTTGCCCTGGGCAAATCCGGCACAGTGAACCTGGAGCTGGCCCTGCAGGGGGTTCCCCAGGTGGTGGGGTACCGCGTGAGCCGACTGACGGCCTGGGTTGCCCGCCACGTGCTGCGCTTCCAGGTGGATCACATCTCGCCGGTGAATCTGTTGCTCAAGCAGCGGTTGGTGCCGGAGCTGCTCCAGGACGAACTCACGGCCGAAGCTCTGGTGGAGAGGGCGCTTCCTCTGCTGACTGACACCCCAGAGCGCCAGGCCATGCTGGAGGGGTACGCACGGCTGCGGACCACCCTGGGTGCTCCTGGGGTCACCGAGCGGGCGGCCAAGGCCATCTTTGATCAGGTGATCGGATGAAACGAACCCTGCTGCTGCTGTTCACCTGCCTGATGCTGCTCAGCTGGCCCCAGCGCGCCATGGCTGAGCTGCAGACGGCGGTCTTTGCCGGTGGCTGTTTCTGGTGCATGGAGCACGACCTGGAACATCTGCCCGGGGTGCGTGATGCCGTGAGCGGTTACAGCGGCGGGCAGTTGGAGCGCCCCACCTACCGGCAGGTGAGCAGTGAGACGACGGGGCATCAGGAAGCGGTGCAGGTGAGCTTTGATCCGGATCAGATCAGCTACGCGGAGCTGCTGCGCAGCTACTGGCGCAATGTGGACCCCCTCGATGGCGGCGGCCAGTTCTGCGACCGCGGTGATTCCTACCGGCCGGTGATCTTCACGGCTGATGACGCCCAGGCGCAGGCGGCTGAAGCCAGTGCGGTGGCGGCGGCCCGTGAGCTCGGACAACCCCTTTCCGCTTTGAAGGTGGAGCTCCGGCAGGCGGCTCGCTTCTGGCCCGCCGAGGGCTACCACCAGAATTATGCGGAGAACAACGCCGTTAAATACAACTTCTACCGGTTCAGCTGCGGCCGTGACCGCCGGCTCGACAGCGTCTGGGGCGACAACGCTCGCACCGGTAATGCCTGGGGGAAGTAGGGCTGCCGCAGCCTCATTCCTCGGCAGAGCGTCCGCGGATGCGCGCACGGTCGCTCAGCCAGATGATCACCCGCGTGATCGCCCACGCGAGGGCGACGCCCAACAGGATCGAGAGCAGCGACTCCACAGCACAGCACTTGAGGACACCGGCAACCGCCGGATGCTCCTCAATATGCCGATCTGATCAAGGAATGCGTGGGGACTGTTGCGATCAGTCGCTTGCTTTGGCGTCCTTGTCCTTCTCTTTTGCTGGCTGTGTCGTGGCCTGAGGCTTGGATGCCGCCTTGCAGGCCAGGGAGGCTTCCAGGCGCTGCAGCTGCGCTTCGCGCAGGGCATCGGAAATGCTGAGAGTGCGGTCAGTCATCGATTGGCGTTCTCGACGGCGGCAGGCTCAGGGCCTTCTGCGATCGAAAGGGGGCCTACGGGTCTGAAGACTGTCGAAACTTAGACGCCCACGGGGCAACGTCCAGGGAGCAAAAGTGCTTACGTCAGTGTCTGGCAACACGTCTGTGCTTCAACGCCAGCGCGATTGACGGCTTGCCAAACCCATATCGCCATGGCTATGAGTACAGATGTACTGATTCCTGGGTGGCTCATGTCGGTTGATCACGGTGATCTCGCGGTGAAGGCGGAGGCTCCCTTTCTCCACGTCCGCCCAGGGCACTTTGTGATCGTCGCTGGAGACCAGCTCGATCAAGGGGATTGGTGGATGGGGCAGGTGCTCTTCTGCGAGGGGAGTGCTCGCCACCCCAGGCTTCCGTCTCTGTTTCAGGTGGCTGACGTGGATACGGGCGTCATCAAATGGATCAATGCCGATGCGGTCTCGGATGTGATCTGGTCGATGGATGGGTGGCCTGCCAGTGCGCCTGTCTCTTCCGGCTGTTGATCGAGAAGGGCTGTTGATAAAGAAGGGCTGTTGATAAAGAAGGGTTGTTGATCGAGTGGGGCCTTGATCAAGGGGCGGTGTGTATTCGCGCGAACGACACGGGCTTGACAGCTGTCTTTTAAGTAGTTTGTAGTGGTTGCTACAAAAACGTTCACCCCTCTTGCGGGGGCGCAGATGCTCCAAGCCATGGAACGGGGACTTGGATTTCTTCGAGGAACATCCAATGACTGCACTTCTCTATCGAGGCCACACCTACGCAGCAGCTCCAGCTACTCCCAAGGCCTGCGTTGAATTGACCTACCGCCGCGAGCACTACAACACCTGCCGCCAGGAACTTATCGGCGAAAGCCGCCGCACCCTCACCTACCGGGGCGTCACCTACACCAAGTAGCCCGAAGCACCCGTTGGTTCCTGCCCATGCCCCTTTTCAAGGGCAGGGGCTTTTTGTTGGGTAGTCGGATGGAGGCAAGCCACGGTCCAAGGGAGATTCCGACATCCTGTGGGCGAGCCAGTCAGCATTCGCCGATGGGATCGGATCTCACCGCCATCGTGATCTCCTCGGTGTTTCTTGGCGTGGGTTTTGTGATTGCCAAGTTCTTCCCCGAAGCCGCGTTGCTGGCGGCGGTGTTCCTGGTGGGGTTGGCGATTCTCAACGTCGCCCTTGTTCTTGTGGCCTGATGCCCAAAAAAAGAGGGGGTGTTCCCTAAGCACCCCCGCTCGACGCATTGCCCCTTCACCGAAAGAAGCCCCCGCGGGATGGCCTGGGCTCCCGTGGCTGGTCGTCGCCATTACGACAAAAAGGCCGGGCGCTGCGGGCGTCCTCGCTGCGTTGACAGGGGCCGCACCATGAAGATGTTCACTACGAACTCTTTTCATGGCAAACGTCCGCGAGATGGTCAACACCCATCTGCCCGTTGCGCTCAAGCTGATCAACAGTGCCGCCCTGGTTGCGATCGCGCTTTCAACCCTCTGCGCTGCTGGCTCTCTGCGTGAGATGTCTGGCAGGTCTGCTGCTCCAGCGGCTGTCACTGAAGCCAACTGAGCCCGATGAAATGGAGCGATACCCCGTATCGCTCCAGGGGGATTTCGCCGGCTGTTACTTGATCAAATCTGGTCGAATTCCTTAAGAAACCAACATCCAACCTGTTGAAAAGATTAAGCGCGGCAACCTGATTGATCTAGCAAGTTCTCAGTGAACAGACGGGTTTCCGGCCATCGACGATGCTACAGACCATGCTTACGATCAGGTGGTGAGGAGGGTTGTATGTATCTGCTGACCATTAAGGATGGTCTTGGCACCCGTCATATCGGTCCCTACGCGTCGCCAAAGCACGCATCGGATGATCTCGATCGGGTGTTGGAAACCTGCTCCGAGCGAGCACGGTGGCAGATTCATGCATTGGAAACTCCAGACCGCTCCCTCGAATTGCAGGCTGTTGCTTCCTGAGGGGTTGTTTCGTACTGAACCAGGGCGCCCTGATCAGTTCTGACGTCGTCCTGGAAAGCCTCGGGTCAGTCCGCTGTCGATCATCAGGCCGATGCCAGCGTTGATGCAGATCAGGCTGAGGGTTCCGTACCAGAACCAGGGGCCTGCGTCCTTGCCCAGCATCTGAACCACCTTGCGGCTCACCGCCTCGCCGAACAGGCAGAGGCCCACCGGGAGCAGCAGCACCCCCAGCTGGGCCTTGATGTACCAGCGCACCGGGGAGCGGCTCATGACTGGGCCAGCACCCAGTTCACCAGGGTGCGCACGCCGTAGCCGGTGGCACCAGCGGGATTGACCCCTTTGCCCTTGTCACTCCAGACCGGGCCGGCGATGTCGATGTGGGCCCAGGCGGTGTCTTTGGTCACGAATTCCTTGAGGAATAGGGCCGCTGTGATCGAACCACCGGGCCGTGGGCCGGTGTTCTTCATGTCGGCCAGCAACGACTTCAATCCATCCCTGTAGGACTGCCGCAGTGGCATCCGCCAGAGCCCTTCACCGCCCGTCTGTGCAGCGGCGTCGAGGGCCTCCGCCAGATCGTCATTGTTGGACCAGAGCCCGGCCATCTCATCCCCCAGGGCAATGACGCAGGCTCCGGTGAGGGTGGCCAGATCCACCACGGCATCGGGCTTCTGCTCACAGGCGTAGAGCAGCGCATCGGCGAGGGTGAGGCGGCCTTCGGCGTCGGTGTTGTTGATCTCAATCGTCATGCCGTTGGCGGCCGTGACGATGTCGCCGGGGTGCACGGCGGAGCCGTTCACCATGTTTTCGCAGGAGGCCACCACCATGTGCACCTCAACGCCGGCCGGCTTGAGTTCGGCGATGCTGCGCATGGCACCGATCACAGCGGCACTGCCGCCCATGTCGAACTTCATCATGTCGATCTGAGCCGCCCCCACCTTGAGGTTGTAACCGCCGGAATCGAAGGTGAGGCCTTTGCCCACCAGGGCAACGCGGCGTTTCACCTCGCCCTCGGGGCGATAGATCAGGTGGATGAACTTGGGGGGCAGATCGGAGCCCTGGCTCACCGCCAGGAAGGCCCCCATGCCCTTGGCTTCGCAGTCGCTGCGCTCGAGCACCTTGAGCTCAAGGCCGTGGTCCTTGGCGATGCCGACGGCCGTGTCGGCGAGGGCTGCCGGGGTGACCACGTTCGGAGGGGCCGCCACCAGCTCCCGGGCCAGTTCCACACCGGCGCAGGTGGCATTCACTGCCGCAAAGCCGCTTTCGGCGGCAGGGTCAAGGTCGATCAGCTCCAGGGCCTCGGGGATCCGGCGCGGGTCCGGCTCTTTGCGGAAGCGCTGGTCTTTGTAGAGGCAGAGCCGCACCGCTTCAGCACAGATGCGGGCGGCTTCTGTGGCATCGCTTCCCGCCCAGGGCAGGTGCAGGCCGAGGCTGCCCTCACAACCGATGGCGGCCTTGGCGGCCCGGGCGGCGGCGCCGCGCAGGCGGTCGGCGTCGATCCCATCGCTCTCGCCCAGGCCCAGCACCACCAGGCGCTGCGGGCCCCCGCCCAGGGGCGTGATCACCAGTTGATCCCCGGGCTTGCCTTTGAACTCCTGCTGCTTGAGGGCCTCGGTGATGCCGGCAAAGCGTTGTTCCAGGGCCCTTGCCGTGGCATCGACATCGCCCTGGGGCAGCCCCACCGCCAGCACATCGCCGTTCCACTCCTGCAAACCGGCGGAGGACAGGGAGAAGCGCATGGGTGGACGCGTCAACAAAGGATGAGCGTAGCGATCTTGTGCGACGCCCTCGGCCCCTAGAGCTCTGCGGTGAAGGGGGTGGCCCAGCGCTGGCGGGTTTCCTTGTTGAACGGCGGCCACCAGCGTTGGATCAGCTGTTGTTCCAGGGCCCGCCGGGCGCGGGTGGCCCGGGGCACATCGCAGCTGAAGCGGATGCTCAGCTGGGCGTTCAGTTCACAGCGCTGCAGGGCTTCGCCGTAGGCGGCGAGGTAGGCCTTGCAGTCGTGATCACCTTTCCACCGGCGCTCGGCGGCCAGGGTTTCGCCCACATAAAGCAGGAGCGGTTGCTCCAGCTGGGCTGGCCTGTCCATCACCAGATAAATCGCTGCTCCGCGGTGGGACGGTTCCGGCCAGCGCCAGAAACTCATCGCCAGGGGGGTCAGGGCCAGTGGATCGATGGCCGCCGCAGCGTCATCGGGGCTGGCACCGAACAGATCCCCCTGGGCTGTGCTGGCACGTTCGCCGCTGAACAGCGGCGCCTGATGGGCATGCAGCCGCGCTTGCCAGGCGAGCAGCTGCTCCCGTTGCAGGGGCAGATCAGGCCCGTTGTTGAAGGCCAGAGCGCCGGTGGAGAACAGATCCCCCTGCATCAGGGCAGCGGCAGGCTGGGCCCGGCGCGGCGGCTGCCGAAACTCACCCGGCCGATCAGGGCTTCAATGCTGCTGGCGGGCAGGCAAAGCCGCTCCTGCAGATCGGCCAGATCCTTGAAACCGGCGCGGCGGCGTTCGCGCATCAGGTTGGCCAGCCGTTGTTCGGGCCAGCCCAGCAGCGCCAGCTGATCGGCGCTGGCGTTGTTGAGGTCGAGGGGAGCGGCCTGCGGCTGCGGTGGGGCATCGCCGTGCCACTGGAAGAGGAGATGGGGGGCCCAGAGCCTGGCCAGATCGCTCGGTAGCTCCAGCAGCTGGAACAGATCATCGGCGCTGGCAAATTGCACCCCACCCCGCTGCAGCCGCACCAGCAGATCGGCTGTGTCCTGGCTGCATCCAGGCAGTTGCAGCCACTGTTCGCGGCTGGCCCGGTTCACATCCATCACCCATGCCGGCGGCTCGGGCACGGTTGGTAAAGGCTGCGCTGGGGCCTGTCGGGGTGGTGCTGGCAGCTGTCCGGTGGCCTGCAGCACCCTCCTGGCCAGGGGATCCAACCAGTGGCTGCGGGGCATGCTGCTCAGCAGAGATGGGCTGACCTTAACGAGGGTGCAGGGGCTGCGTCAGCGCAACTGGCGCATCTGGTTGTTCTGGCACCGAGCTGGTCCTTTCAGGTCGAGGGGGTCCAGCGGGGAATCGGCAGTGGTGGATCCACCAGGTTGCGCTGAAAGGCGATCAGCACCGCCTGGGTGCGGCTTTTGGCATCGAGTTTGCGCAGCAGTCCGGTAACGCAGTGCTTGGTGGTTTCAATCGAGAGGTGCAGCTGATCGGCAATCTCCTGATTGCTGAGGCCCTTGCAGAGCCCGCGCAGCACGTCTTCTTCCCGCAGGCTCAGCACGTCGCTGAGGGGATGGGCGGCGCCTTTGCGGCCACGGTCGTGGTTGGCCACGCCGGCAATCACCGGATCCATGTGGCTGCCATCGCTCTCCATGGCGCGCAGCACGCTGAGCAAGCCGCTGTTGCCGATGCGTTCATGGCTGCAGAGCCCTTCGCATTGCGCTTTGGCCGCGGCGTGAATCGTGCTGAGCAACGGGCGCTGAATCAACATCAGGCAGCGCAGGGAGGGCTGCTGGGCCTTGGCGGCCGCCACCAGGGAGGGGCCGGTGCCGCGCTCGAGCTGGTCGCTGCAGATCAGCAGATCAGCGGCTGTGTTGCGAAGGCAGGCGAGGGCTTCTGTTTCGGTGCTGGCGGCCCCCACCAGGGAGCCGATGCCATCAAGGCTGTGCACCAGGCCGCTGATCAAGACGCGATCGGCGGAGGCCACCACAATGCGGCGCCCCTCCAACAGGGACCGATGGCGCTGGGGAAGCTCACGCATCGCGCCGAGCTGAGCGGTGAAGTCCACATCCTGGAGGCGGCCCGAAACTCACCATGAATTCGGATGCCACCGGAGGGTGGTGCGGGTCAGCAAGACCGTACAAACCATCTCCCCTCAGCCCTGCAGGTAGCCCCCGGGCTGGATCTGCCCCAGGGCTGCATCGATCGCCTGGGCTGTGGGCTCGATGCCCAGGAACAACGCCAGTGCGCGCACGAAGGGGGCTGGCTTCTGGATGGCTTTCTCGTAGCTCACCATCAAGGTGGGGTGAACGTTCTCATGCATCAAGGCGATGTTGGTGTTTATGGCGCGCATCGCCTGCCGTAAGTGCCGTTCTTCGTTGCCCTGCTGTTGGATGGCATCGGCACGCAGCTCCCTCGATGACGACGCCAGCGGATCGCGAAGGATGCAGATCAGTCGTGGGTTGCGCACCCGCTCAAGAATCAGCGGTAGGTAGGCCGCTGCGTTCGGATACTTCCATCCCCAGTGGTTGTGTTGGCTGTTGCGTTGCTCCAAGTGCTTCAGCAGATGGTCCTTGAGCTGCTGCTCATCCCGCTTGGGATTGAGCCCGAGCTTCTGCAGGTTGAACTGTTCATCCTCGAAATTGATGTTGCTGCCTTCGGCTAGGTCGATGCCGAGACTGCTGACCACGCGCGCTGCCATGGTGGTTCCGCCCCGGGCCACACCGAAGATGATCGTGGTGGAGGTCTCCGTTGGGCAGAAGCAGGCTGGCTTGAGCTCCACCTGCCTAGAGAACTGTTGAACGTTGGCTTCACGGCCGAACGGGAAATAAACGATGTTCGGGTTCATCGTTCCGTCAGCGAGTAGGCAGCTTACGGCGGCTGATTCAGCCCGCTCCGGCGAGGTGCGGCGATCACCCCCGTTGCAGGCGGTCTGTTCTTGGCAGACTTTGTCGAAGCAGTGCGCAATGCCAACGATGGCCTTCTTCGATTCCGACATCGTTCAGGACGAAGCCAAGCGCCTGTTCAGCGATTACCAGCAGCTGATGCAGCTGGGCAGTGAGTACGGCAAGTTCGACCGAGAGGGCAAGAAGAAGTTCATCGAGACGATGGAAGAGCTTATGGGCCGCTACCGGGTGTTCATGAAGCGCTTTGAACTCTCGGAGGATTTCCAGGCCAAGCTCACGGTGGAGCAGCTGCGCACTCAGCTCAGCCAGTTCGGCATCACCCCCGAGCAGATGTTCGATCAGATGAACTCCACTCTCGAGCGGATGAAGGCACAGATCGAGCAGCCGCCTTCCAGCTGAAACAGCTCGAGCTGAGCCAAGACTCGTACGATCGCCAGCGCTCGCTCGTTGCGCCTCCCCATGCCGGACTCCATCCCGTCGTTGCCGGATTGGCTGTCGCGGGGCATGGCCGACCTGTTCCCGGCCGGGGATCCCAGTGATGCGGATCAGTCCCTGGCGGCCCGGTTGGCCCAGGCCGACAAAGAAGGCAGGCCGCTGCGGGTGAAGCTGGGCATCGACCCCACCGGCAGCAACATCCACCTGGGCCACAGCATCCTGTTCCGCAAGTTGCGGGCCTTCCAGGACGCGGGCCACACGGCGGTGCTAATCATCGGCGATTTCACGGCGCGGATCGGAGACCCCACCGGCAAGAGCGCCACGCGGGTGCAGCTCACCAAGGAGCAGGTGGCCGCAAATGCCTCCACCTATCTGCGCCAGTTGGGGCAAGACCAGCCCAAGGAAACGGCGCTGCTCGATTTCGAAACCCCCGGCCGCCTGGAGGTGCGATACAACTCCGAGTGGCTTGAAGGGATGGACCTGCCGGCGGTGATCGGCCTGCTCGGCACCGGCACCGTGGGCCAGATGCTGGCAAAAGACGACTTCTCCAAGCGCTACGGCAGCGGCACCCCGATCGCCCTGCATGAATTCCTCTACCCGTTGCTGCAGGGCTACGACTCGGTGGCGGTGAATGCGGATGTGGAGCTGGGCGGCACCGACCAGAAGTTCAACGTGGCCATGGGCCGCGACCTGCAGCGCCACTTCAACAAGGGCACCCAGTTCGGCCTGCTGCTGCCGATCCTGGTGGGTCTGGATGGGGTGCAGAAGATGAGCAAGAGCCTCGGCAACGTGGTGGGGCTGGAAGAGGATCCGCTCTCGATGTACTCCAAGCTGGAGAAGGTCGGCGATGCGGCGATCGACGACTACGTCACGTTGCTGACCGACCTGGATCTGGCCTCCTTGCCGGAGAACCCGCGCGAGAAGCAGAAGGCGATGGCCCTGGCGGTGACCGCCAGCCGTCATGGCATCGAAGCCGCCCAGAAGGCCCAGAGCGATGCCGCCACCCTGGTGGGCGGCAGTGGTGATGCTGGCGCTGATGTGCCCGAGGCGTCGCTGGCGGAGGTGAACTTCCCCGCAAAGGCCTTTTACCTGTTCAGTGCCGTGGGGATCTGCGCCAGCAGCAGCGAGGCCCGCCGTCAGATCAAAGGTGGTGCGGCGCGCCTGGAGGGGGAAAAGATCACCGACCCCAACCAGGAGTTCGCCTCAGCGGCGGAGCTGGAGGGCAAGGTGTTGCAATTGGGCAAGAAAACCTTCCGTCGTTTGGTGGGCTGATGACCTTGCATCCCGCTGACCCCGCCGATCGGATCATCGTTGCCCTCGATGGCATGGCGCCCGAGCAGGCGCTGGCCTTTGCCGGCCAGGTGGATGGGCTGCGCTGGGTGAAGGTGGGTCTGGAGCTGTTTGTGCAGGCCGGCCCGGAGGTGGTGGCTCAGCTGCGCGAGCAGGGGCTGCGGGTGTTTCTCGATCTCAAATTTCACGACATCCCGGCCACGATGGCGGGTGCTTGCCGGCGGGCGGGGGCGCTGGGGGCCGAGCTGATCACGGTGCATGCCTGCGCCGGCAGCGAAGCACTCAAGGCAGCCCAGGCCGCGGCAGAAGAAGGAGCTCAAGGAGCTGGTCAACCCGCGCCAACGTTGCTGGCGGTGACTGTTCTCACCAGTTGGGAGGAGCAGCGACTGCAACGGGAACTCGCCATTGCCCAGGGCATCGCCGAACGGGTGCCGGCGTTGGCGCAGCTGTCGGCTCTATCAGGAATCGGTGGATGTGTGTGCTCACCACTGGAGGCCGCGGCGTTGCGTGCGCAGCATCCTGAGCCCTTCGCCTTGGTCACCCCAGGCATCCGCCCTAAAGGTGCGGCTGTTGGTGATCAAGCCCGGGTGATGGGGCCGGCTGAGGCAATCGCCGCAGGTGCCAGCCAACTGGTGATCGGCCGGCCGATCACCAAGGCAGAGGATCCCAGTGCGGCATTTGCTGCTTGTTGCGGAGAGCTCCTGGGCTGATCGCTGCCGGCGGCAGTGCTCAAGACTTCTGGCCGATCTTGGGTTCGGTGCCCGCCAGCAGCCGTTCGATGTTGCTGCGATGGCGCCAGAGCACCATCAGGCTGGCCACCAGCGACACCACCACGTAGGCGCTGCTGCCGCCGGAGAGCAGCATCAACAGCGGCAGTCCGATGGCGGCCACCACGCTGGAGAGCGACACGATCCGGAATATCGAGATCACCGCCATGAACAGGCCAAAGCAGGCCAGCCCCACCGGCCAGGCCAGCCCCAGGAACATGCCCAGGCCGGTGGCCACTGCCTTGCCGCCCTTCCACCCCAGCCACACCGGCCAGATGTGACCGGCCAAGGCCGCCAGGCCCGCCAGCACCTGCAGCCAGTCGCTCAGGCCAACACTCTTTGCCAGCAGCACCGCCAGGGCACCCTTGCCCACATCGATCAGAAACACCGCTAGAGCCGGTCCTTTGCCTACGTTGCGCAGCACGTTGGTGGCGCCGGTGCTGCCGGAGCCGCACTCGCGCAGGTCGATGCCCTTGAGCCAGCGGCCAGCGAGGTAACCGCTGGGGATGGCTCCCAGCAGGTAGCCGATGGCCAGGAGCAGCAGTGAGGTGAGGGCTGTTTGGATCACAGCAGGTCGTCGTCGTCGAGGCGTTCACCTGGTCCGGCCGCGAAGGCCAGCCAGAGGGGGAACTGAAGCACAGGGATGTCGACGCTGCGCTCGGCCGCATCGATCAGGATCAAGGGCACTTCCCCACGCTCCTCCAGCCGGTCGGCCCGCTCCACCAGCGCTTCCGGGCGTTCGAACAACACGATGCCGCTGCTGGGGCCGAAGTCTTCCCGGCCCAGGCCCAGGGCATCCTGCAGGCCGCGCCGCCATTCGCCGAGCCGTTCGGGGCCGCCGGCAAGCACCAGGCACTGGAACTGATCGCCGTACAGCTCACCGATCATCGCGATCAAGGCTGCACTCACCAGGATGTTGCGCGGCCGGGTGCCGCGGCTGGGCTGGGCCCCCCGTCCGCCTTGATTGAAGAACCAGTCCTCCAGCAGGGCCGTGTCGCGGGCGTCGATGCTGCGCCGCAGGTTCCAGGGGTCGGCGTACACGTCGGGCTGTTTGAGGAAGCGCTCCAGGGTCTGGCGGATCAGCTCTTCATCGGGGCGGAAGGTGTCGGCCACCGCGGGAGGCGGAGTGTTGTCCCCGGGCTTGTCCGGCGCCGCTGCGTTGTCTGCCGCCTGATCGAGGGGGGAGGGCTGCACCACCATCGGCTGCACCACCAGCTCCAGGTTTTCCACGCTCTGCACCAGGTCCTGCAGGGCGCCGCCCAGGTACTCCTGGAAGCCCTTCACGCGGCGGGCGATGGCGTCGGATTGTCCGGCGAAGTTGGCCTTCAGCTCGGTCTCGAATTGCTGCTTGCGGGAGCTGAGGGCGTTGATCTCCGCTTCCAGGGCATCGCGGCGGTCCTGCAGATCCTTGAGGGCCAGCTCCATCACGGGATTGGCTTCTGCGGCGGCGGGCTCGGTGCTGGTGGTGCTGGTGGTGTTGGCGGGTTCTGCGCTGGTGTCGCCGCTGGTTTCTGCCGGGGGCTGCTCCGGTTCAGGCGCCTGGGGGGTCAGGTCGGTGTCGTCGGGCATTGCGTCAGCTGCCGTGCTCTCCATCCCTCCATTCCAGCCGAACAGGCCGCAGAAAAACAGGTGGCATCACAACTGCGACAGGTATGCACGAAATTGCATGGATATCGGAACGAAATAGTATTGAAGCCGTGCTATTGCTCGCTATTGCTCGTTTTGTCTTCGGGGTCGTCTTTCGGTACTTCAAGCGCTCCCACCCGCACTTCCAGCTGTTCCCGCAGCTCCTTGGGGCTGAACAGGATCGGCAGGAAGTGAATGCTCTGGGTTTCGCGGAAATAGAACAGGCCCGGCAACCAGGGGGCGAACAGCCGCCAGCTCAGCCATTGGTCGTAGGGGAAACGCCGCAGCTCGCGGCTGTTCTGCCACACGATCAGAGCGTCTTCCTTGAATTCCAAGCGCAGGCTGGCGCTCTGGATCAGCAGAAACATGCCGAACAGCACCACCACCAAGGTGGGCCAGGGCGAAAGCGGCAGCGGCAGCAGTGCCAGGCCAAGGGCCACCACCAGCAGCGGCAGCCGCACGTCTGGCTTGAGGGTGACGGGGGCGGGGGTTGAACTCATGCTCCGAACAGCACCTGGGTGAGAACGACATCCATCAAGGCCACCAGGATCAGGATCATCACCACAGCGCCGGTGGTGCTGGTGCCCACTTCCTTGGGACCGCCGCGGGTGGTCAGGCCCCAGCCGCAGGCCACCGTGGCAATGATCAGCCCGAACACCAGGGCTTTCACCAGCATGAACGGCAGGTCCAGCGGGTTCATCCAGGTCTGCACCGAGGTCCAGAACACCGCCGGCGGGATGTTGTAAAGGGCCGTGCTGGTGAGCTGGCCCGACCACACCGCCACGAAGAAGAAAAAGAAGCACTGCACCGGTGCCATCACCACCATGGCGATCATCCGGGGCACCACCAGGTACTCCACCGGGTCGGTGCGCAGCATGGTGATCGCATCGATTTGTTCGGTCACCTTCATCGTCCCCAGCTGGGCGGCGTAGGCGGTGGCCACCTTGCCGGCCAGCAGGCAGGAGGTGAGCAGGGGCGCGATCTCCCGTGCCAGGCCGATCGCCAGGATGCCGCCCACCGTTGATCCCGCCCCCTGGCGGGTGAGTTCCGCGGCCACCTGAATGTTGAAAACCGAGCCGGCGGCCACCGAGATGATCAGCACGATCAGCAGGCTGCCCGGGCCGGCCTCCAGCATTTGCTCAAACAGCTCACCCCGATTGATGCGAGCGCGCAGGGTGGCGGCCACGGCCTGGCCTCCGATCAGCAGGCTGGTGCCCAGGCGTTTGATGGAACGGGGCGTGTTCATCCGGCGGCCTTCTGCAGGTGGGCTCCACGGTCGGGCCAGCCTCGCATCACCACAAGGCCAAGCAGCACAAGGATGGCGGGAATCAGGCCCATGCAGAGGCGGATCGCCAGCAGGGCTGAATCCGGCTGTTCGATGAAACTCAGTGCCCCGCTGCAGTTGCCCCCCTTGGCGGAGATGTAGCCGGTGAGCGAGAGCAGGCTGCCGAACACCGACATGGTCAGGCCGATGACCAGCTTCTGGCCGAACACCATCCAGGCGGTGTAAAGCCCGGCTGGTTTGCTCGGATCAGCGTCGATCGCATCGGGCAGCAGCGACCAGGGGATCAGATAGGCCGTCGCCGCTCCCACTCCCACCAGGGCGATCAGCCCCACCAGCGGCAGCAGTTGCAGCGGGCCGGGATCCGCCGCGAGGGGCGGGAACAGCATTGAGATCAGGCAGGCGCTGATCCACAGCCCCGCGCCCCAGCGCAGGGTGGCGACGCGGCCGATGCAGTTGCTGAGGTTGCTCCAGAGCTGAAGCCCCAGCAGTGCGGCGATCTGGAAGGGCAGCAGGATCCAGGTGGAGAGGTTGGCGGGCACATGCACCACCTGCACCAGCCAGATCAGGGCCACCACCTGCATCAGTTGCAGGCCGAACCAGAGCAGCAGATACAGCCCCAGCACCTGGCGGAAACGGGGGTTGGCCATCACCCGCTTCAGCTGCTGCATCGGCGGCTCGTTGTTGGGCACCGGACGTTGGGCCCGCTTGGCGTAGGGGGCCAGGCCCCAGCAGCAGAGCAGCGTGGTGGTGGCGGCGATGCTGCCGGTGATTCGGCCCATGGCCAGGTAGCCCCCACCTCCGTCGGTGAGCACCACCGAGGCCACGATCAGTCCGCTCAGGCCCGCCAGGATTGATCCGGTGAACCGCGCCGCATTCAGGCGGGTGCGAATGGCGGTGTCCGGCGTGAGTTCGGTGCTGAGGGCCGCGTAGGGCAAGTTGACGCTGGTGTAGGCGGTCATCAGCAACACCGCCATCACCGCGTAATACGTGGTGCGCTGCAGCGTGTCGCCCGGGGGCACCCACCACATCGCCGTCAGGCTGATGCCCAGCGGCAGGGCTGCGGTGAGCATCCAGGGCAGGCGCGGGCCCCAGCGGCTGCGGGTGTGATCGCTGAGCCAGCCGATCAACGGATCATTCAGCGCATCCCACACCTTGCTCACCGTGAGCAGGGAACCAGCGATGAAGGCCGGCAGGCCAGCAGCGCAGATGAAAAACGGAAAGAGGTAGAAGCCCAGCTGAGTGGCGGCAAGTCCGGTGCCGGCGTCGCCCAGGCCGTAGGCCAGCATCAGCCTGCGGCGGGATCCCTGCAGGGATGCGTCGGTCGGTGTCACGCGGAGGCTTCGGGCAGGCGGATTGCCATAATGAATGCGTGCTCACGACATCACCAGCCCCAGGGGCAGTGGTTCGTTTGTACTACGCGGGTGTTGTGTAATGGTAAGACCTCAGCCTTCCAAGCTGATGACACGGGTTCGATTCCCGTCACCCGCTCTGATCACAACCGCAGGCCTGAGGTTTCCTCCTCGGCGAGCAGCAGCACGAAGCTCCGGCTCTGCAAGGGGATCTCAACGCCGCTGAAGCTGGCTGGCTCGGCTGGGAAATCCTTGGGGCTGGGCAATGAGGTGTCGATCACCCGTTTCCAGGGGGAGGCCGGAACCGGCAACTCAAAGCTGAGGCTTTCCTTGTAGGCGTTGAAGCCCATCCACAGCAGCGCCCCGCGGCTGCCGCGGTGGAGGCTGGTGGCCGTCGTGCGGCTCCAGGCGGCCCAGTCGGGTTTGGCCAGGTTTACCCCGTGCCATTGACGCCAGAGATCGCTGCGCTGCTCCGATGGTTGTTCCGCTGATTTGCGGTTGCTTTCCCGTGGCGGCACCAAGGGATTGAACAGTTGCGGCAAGGACTGGCGCAGCCGCAGCAGCCGCAGCAGAAATTGCTTCAGCTCCAGGTCGCACTGGTCTTCATTCCAGACCATCCAGCCCATGGGGCTGTTCTGGCACCAGCTGTTGTTGTTACCCCCTTGGCTGCGGCCCACTTCATCGCCCATCAGCAGCATCGGCACGCCACGGGCCAGCAGCAGCGAGCTGAGCAGGTTGCGTTGCTGACGCCGCCGCAGGCTTTGCACCAGGGGGTTGCTGCTGGGGCCTTCGATGCCGTGGTTCCAGCTGTTGTTGTGGTTCTCGCCGTCGCGGTTGTCTTCGCCGTTGGCCAGGTTGTGCTTGCGGTTGTAGCTCACCAGATCCGCCAGGGTGAAGCCGTCGTGGGCGGTGATGAAGTTCACCGAACGCCCCAGGGTCACGGGCTTGCCGTCATAGAGATCGGGGCTGCCCTTGAACCGCTGGGCCAGGCTCCAGGTGCTGTGGTCGTCCCCTTTCCAGAAGCGCCGCACCCCGTCGCGGAAATGGCCGTTCCAGGTGCCGATCCGCTTGGCGGGGAAGTCGTTCAGCCGATAAAGACCGCCGCAGTCCCACGGTTCGCTCACCAACTTGAGGTCGCTCAGTTGCGGGTCGGCCTCCATCGCCGCGAACAGGGGCGGCTCATTCAGGGGTTTGAGCTGGTCGCCGCGGCTGAGGGCAATGCCCAGATCGAAGCGGAAGCCATCAACCCCCAGTTCCAGGGCCCAGCAGCGCATCGACTCGAGGATCAGCTGGGTGCTGATTGGCGCATTGGCGGCGATTGAGTTTCCGCAGCCGCTCACATCCTGATAATCGCCGTCCTCGTTTTGGTGGTAGTAGACGTTGTCGGCACAACCCCGCCAGCTCAGGGTGGGGCCATGGCGATTGCCCTCGGTGGTGTGGTTGTAGACCACATCCAGCAGCACTTCGATGCCGGCGTCATGGCAGGCGGCCACCAGTTGGCGCACCTCATGGCGGGCCTGCAACGGATCGCTACTGCTGCAGTAGCCGTGGTGGGGTGTGAACCAGCTCAGGGGGCTGTACCCCCACACGTTGTCGCGGCCCGGGGGCGCATCGGCCGGGTCGAAGCAGAACACCGGCAGCAGCTCCACAGCCGTGATGCCCAGCTCCTTGAGGTAGGGCAACTTCTCGATCAAGCCCAGGTAGGTGCCGCGGTGTTCCACGGCGACCCCGGCATCCTCACGGCGGGTGAAGCCCCCCACGTGCAGCTCGTAGATCACTGTGCGTTGCCAGCTGTGGCGCGGGCGCGGATGGGCCTGAAAGTCGAACAGATCCTGTTCGCACACCACCGCCTTGAGGCAGGCATGGGCGTTGGGTGAGGGGCCGGTGGCCAGCACCCGGTCGTAGACGTCCCAGCCACTGATGGCACGGGCGGCGGGGTCCAGCAGCACTTTGGAAGGCTGGAAGCCATGGCCCCCCGGTGCCAGCGGCCCAAAGACGCGGTAGCCGTAACAGCAGCCTTCGCCGACCCCCTCCACTTCCACGTGCCAGTAGTCGCCCGAGCGGTGACGTCGACTGTCCAGTTCGATCACCCGCTCCGGGCTGCGATCGTTGCCGTTGCTGTAGAGCAGCAATTCAAGGCGGTCGGCCCCGGGAGCCGCCAGCACAAAGTTCACACCTCGGCGGGTGAGGCTGCTGCCCAGGGGCCAGGGAGAACCGGGGTGAATGCCACTCAAGGCCCGTTGGGGCATCTCGACTTCAAACTAGTGGTTTGGTCCGTTGTTTTGAACCAATGGCGATGACCACCACACTTGAGGCCGGCCGGCCGCCGCAGCAGCTGCGTGACAACCTCTGGTTGTTTCCGCCTAACCGCGACAGCCAGGGGGGCAGTTCCTGGTGGCTGGATCTGGATCCCGAGCCCGTGCTGGTGGACTGCCCGCCGTTGACGGAGGCCAGCCTCACTGCTCTGCGCCAGCTGGCGGGAACCCGCAGCCCGAGGATTCTCCTCACCAGTCGAGAAGGCCATGGGCGCTTGCGTCGCGTTCAGGAGCGCCTGGGATGGCCGGTGCTGGTGCAAGAACAGGAGGCCTATCTCCTGCCCAATGTGGAGCCGTTGGAGACCTTTGCCGAGGAACACACCACGGTGAGTGGTTTGCGGCTGTTGTGGACGCCGGGGCCGACGCCGGGGAGCTGTGTGGTATTTGCCCCGGCACCAAATGAACTGTTGTTCTGCGGGCGTTTGCTGACGCCATGGGCTCCGGGTCAGCTTGCGCCGATGCGCCATGCCCGCACATTCCACTGGCCCAGACAGCTGAACAGCTTGGCTAGGCTCAGGGATTGGATTCCTTCAGATGCCTGTCCCCAACTGCTTTCTGGGGCTGCGCTTGGTGCATTGCGTGGGGAGCGGCTCGTGCCCTTCAGCGGTTGGAGCGATGTTGCGGATAACTGCTAAAGCGTTGCGGCACAACACGTTTCGCTTGCAGCAACCGTTTGCTCTCCATACGATTGGGCCGCTTGGGGAAGGCAGCGGCGAGCCCACGACGCCGTATCTGAGCCGTCTCCCGCCCCCCGACTCTCTCTAACCAATGAACAAAGCTGACCTGGTGAATCTGGTGGCTGCTCGCACCGAGCTCACCAAGACTGACGTTTCCATGGTTGTCGACGCCGCCATCGACACGATCATCGACTCCGTGGTGGAAGGCAAGAAGGTGTCCATCCTCGGTTTCGGTTCCTTTGAGCCTCGTGAGCGTTCCGCCCGTCAGGGTCTGAACCCCAAGACCGGCGAGAAGATCGCGATTCCCGCCAAGCGCGTTCCCGCCTTCACCGCCGGCAAGATGTTCAAGGACCGCGTTCAGGGCTGATCAGCGCCTCAACCTCGTTCTCCGGGCGGCCCAGCGGGTCGCCTTTTTTGATGGCTGTTCCATATGAAGGAAATTCCGGAGCATCTGCAACAGCATCTGGAGCGGGGTCGAGCCCTGGCTGCCGCCGGTGGCTACCGCGGCCGTTTCGCCCCATCTCCTACGGGGGTGCTCCACCTCGGTAACCTGCAAACGGCTCTGCTCTCGTGGTTGGCGGCCCGTCAGGCCGGTGGGGAATGGTTGCTGCGCATCGATGACCTCGATACGCCGCGCAACCGTGCCGGTGCCATCGAGGCGATCCAAAGCGATTTGCGCTGGCTGGGCCTGGAATGGGATGGCCCGGTGCTGCTCCAGAGCGAACGGCGTGGCACTTACCACTCCTGGTTGTCGTGGTTGCGCCGATCCGGATGGTTGTTCGCCTGCCGCTGCTCCCGAAGACAGCTTGCCGGTCAGCCGATCTATCCCGGCGTCTGCCGGACGGCTGGGCACAACTGGGGCTGGCAGCAGCAGCGGCTCCCCAGTTGGCGCCTGCAGGTGGCCGATGACGATCCCCACGGCAGTGGCGATGTGGTGTTGCGGCGAGCCGATGGCTTCATCGCCTACCAGCTCGCCACAGTGATCGACGAACTTAGCTTCGGCATCACCGATGTGGTGCGTGGTGCTGATCTGCGCGAGGCCCTGCCAGCCCAGCGAAGTTTTTTTGCGGCCCTGGGGGAATCACCGCCCCAGTTCCGGCATGGGCCGCTGCTTTGTGATGCCAGCGGCCAGAAACTGTCCAAGCGTGAGGCCAGTTCCGGCCTGGAACCGCTCCGTGCTGCGGGGCTGGATGCGGCTGCGGTGATCGGTCGCTTGGCCTCAGGGCTTCAGCTGCTGGATCCTGGTGCGCGTCTGAGTGCAACAGAGTTGCTCGAGCACTTGACGCAGCAAGAGATCAATGCAGTGATTTCTTAAGGAACACTTCGGGATCAGCGGCGGGTTTTCCGCCCACACTGAATTCATCGTCTGATCCTTGGGATCATGTGCACGTGCACCGTCTGTGGTGGCAGTGGGATGCAGCGGGTGTCGGGAGACCGCTTCCGCACCTGCATCGTCTGTCTGGGGACCGGTCAGATCAGTTCAGCGGTGCAGTCGGCACCGTTGAACCACCAGCCGATCAACACCCCAGGTCTGGCCAAACTCAGCTGTCCGACCCGGCCCCTGGCTTGATCCTCAGCCCAGGGGAGTCTTCTGATCGTTCTGAATCACGAAGTAAGTGGCCGTCGCCACAACGATCAACAGCGGCACCGCGGTGAACAGCAGCAGGGCAATGGCGGTCCAGTCGGTGTACACGGCGGGGCGGTGGGTCGAAGTTGAGGCATCATCTCAGCAAATCGCCCCCCTGAGCCCTGCTCGCGCGCTCCGTCACAGTCCTGCTGCTGTTCGCCATGGCGGCCCCTGTGGTGCGTGCGTCGCCCTTGGCAGCCTTTCAGGCCCGAGCCAGGCGCTGCTTGGAGGGCCGTCAGCCTCAGCTCTGTGAACAGGCCTTGATCGAGGCGGAGGCCCTGCAGCAACAGGCGTCAGCCCGTAGTGCCTATCCCTGCCAGACCCTGCTGTTGGGGGTTCAGGCGGATCTGGTGATGCAGCAGCTGCGGGCGGGTCGTGGTGCCGAGGCCATTGCTGACCTGCAGGCGGCGACCCGCGGCTGCGCTGGGCTCTGATGCATCCATTTGAATCCTTTTATTGGCCAACGATCACCGGCGGCGTGCTGCCTCCACGAATGGGCGGAACCACCTTTGTTTTTCCGTCCCACTTATCGAGGAACAGTTTGTAGAGAACGCTGTCATTGAGCGAGCGGGTCAAGGTCTGAAACTTCAGGGCTTCCTGCTCGGCGATCTGAACCTCTGTTTTGGCGCGTAAAAGCTGCTGTTGCGCAATCTGCTTCTGCTCAATGGCCGCTCGGTATTCCTCAGCGATCTTGAGGCCCGTGATGTCAAGGCCTTTGACGGCCACATAGTCGAATTTGCTCAGCTCATTGGAGACGCTTTCCTGCACAAGGGTGGAAATGTTGTTCCAGTCGGTGGCGATGGTGTCGAGTTCATACTTCGAGAACACTGATTTCAGTGATTTCAGCAGGGATGGCTGGATCACCCTGGCGTAAATCGCAGAGTCATCGGTGGCAATCGTGCTGTAGATCCTGGGGGCTTCTCCAGGCTTGACCGCATATTTCACCGTTGCTGTGGCTTCGATCACCTGCAGGTCTTTGGTGAGTGTTGAAAATTTTTCGGGGATCACCTGTGTTCTGACACTGAAATTATGGGTCGACTGAATGAACGGAAGTTTGAGGTTCAAGCCCGGCTCTCTTGGGGTGTTGGAGACTTTGCCAAGGGTGGTGACCACGCCAACTTCACCAGCGGGAACAACAAACACACTTGAGAGCAGAGCAATGCCTCCAATGAAAACCGTGGTCACGCCAACCACGGTTTTGGTGATCTGCTCCGGCTGGGGGTTGGCTTGCATGTTGATGCTTTTAAGTGATGTTCAATAGGTTAGGTATTTGGTATGGCTAGATCGGGAAGAGAGTCTGTTGGTTTGTGCCCGGATTGGAGTCGATTATTGTTGATTGAATGTGCTGTTTCGTCCTTGAAGGCCGAGAGAATTTGCATGCACGGGGACCCTCGCTGGTGCTCAATTGTGGGCTCAACTTTTAGTCGTTTCCAGCGGTCATACGACCAGCGATGAAGCCAACGCCACCAGCGACGACGGCAGCTTGCAGTTGCCAGAACAAGCGCCGGTTCTGCCATGCCCTGCGGTTCAACCAGATCCCGGTGGCTACTGCCAGGATGAGCAGGGAGACCAGCTAGATGCGGCTCATCGTGTTCATGCGGCGTCAGTTTCTGCGTTCCCGGTGCATCCAGCTGATCCAGTCTGCGGAAATCTCCTGGGGACAGACCGCCTCGCATTCGAGATTGCTGCTGCAGCTGCCGAAGCCCTCGGCCACCATCTGGCGTTGCATGGCGTCGGCACGGCTGGCCCGTTCCGGTTGTCCCTGCGGCAGTTGCCCCAAGTGCGCCAGCTTGGCGGCCACGAACAGGCTTGCCGAGGCGTTGCGGCAGCTGGCGACGCAGGCGCCACAACCGATGCAGGTTGCCGTACTGAAGGCGCTGGTGGCCTGCTCCCGGCCCACGGGCAGTGCGTTGCCGTCGGGGGCCTGGCCAGTGCCCGTTGAGCAGTAGCCGCCGGCGGCAATCAGCCGGTCGAAGGCGGAGCGGTCCACCATTAGATCCTGGATTGGAGGAAAGGCCTTGGCGCGCCAGGGATCCAGGGTCAGCACCGCACCATCGTCGAATTCCCGCAGGTAGAGCTGGCATACGGAGGTGGCGGCCCGAGGGCCATGGGCCTGGCCGTTCACCAGGAAGCCGCAGCTGCCGCAGATGCCTTCGCGGCAGTCGTGCTCGAAGCTCACCGGCCGTTCTCCGGCGCTGATCAGTTGTTCGTTGAGCTGATCGAGGGTCTCCAGCAGGGAGAGGTTGGGGGAGACGTTCTCCAGCTGATGGCTCTGGTAACCACCGGGTTGATCGGCGCTGCGTTGACGCCAGATGCGCAGGGTGAGTTTCATTTGTAGCTCCGGGTGCTGGGTTGCAGCGCGGTGAACTGCAGCGGTTCGCTGTAGCGGATCGGCTCACCGTTGGTGTTGTGCCCCCAGGCGGCGATGTGGGCGAAGTTCACGTCGTCCCGTCGGGCTTCGCCCTCGTCACTTTGGTGTTCCTCGCGGAAGTGGGCCCCGCACGACTCCTCCCGGGCCAGGGCATCCCGCAGCATCAGCTGGGCCAGGCCGAAGAAGTCTTTGACCCGCAGCGCTTTCTCAAGCTCGGCATTGGGGCCGCTGGTTTCGCCGGGCACCCGCACTTCGGCCTCGAACCGCTTCTCCAGCGTCTTCACCTGTTCCAGCCCCTCCCGCAGACCATCGGCATGGCGGCTGATGCCGCAGCGGTCGATCATCACGCTGCCCAGCTCGCGATGGAAGCCGTCCACTGGGGTGTTGCCTGCGCTGTTGATCAATTGGCTGATGCGGCGGCGGGTGGTCTCCAAGGCCTCGCGGCAGGCCGGGTGATCGGTGGCTACATCCTGCGCCGGGTTGCCTGCAAGCCAGGCTGTGACCGTGGATGGCGCAATGAAGTAGCCATCGGCGAGCCCTTGCATCAGGGCGCTGGCGCCCAGGCGGTTGGCGCCATGTTCGGAGTAGTTCGCTTCCCCCAGAACAAATAGGCCGGGGATGGAACTCATCAGGTGGTAGTCCACCCAGAGGCCGCCCATTGTGTAGTGCGGTGCGGGATAAATCCGCATCGGCTTCTTGTACGGGTCATCGCCGCTGATGCGCTCGTACATCGTCATCAAGTTGCCGTAGCGGGCGGCAATGGCGTCTTTGCCTTCGGCTCTGATGGCATCGGTGAGGTCGAGGTACACCGACCGCCCCCCTGGGCCGACACCCCGCCCCGCGTTGCAGAGTTCTCTGGCCCGCCTGGAGGCGACGTCCCGCGGCGTCATGTTGCCGTAGGTGGGATAAAGCCTCTCGAGGAAGTAGTCACGTTCCGCTTCCGGTATCGCATCGGGTTGGCGTGACTCGCCGGGGTTCTTGGGCAGCCAGACCCGCCCGTCGTTGCGCAGGCTTTCGCTCATCAGCGTCAGCTTGCTCTGGAAGACATCGCCACTGGGAATGCAGGTGGGATGGATTTGGGTGAAGCAGGGATTGGCGAACAGCGCCCCTTTGCGGTGGGCCCTCCAGATCGCACTGGTGTTCGACTTCAGTGCGTTGGTGGAGAGGAAGTAGACGTTGCTGTAACCGCCAGTGCAGAGCAGAACGGTGCGGGCGGTGTGCACCTCCAGCTCACCGCTCAGCAGATGGCGCGCCACCACACCACGGGCCACCCCATCCACGGTTATCAGCTCGAGCACGTCCCGGCGGGTGAGCAGTTGAACGCGGCCCAGCTCCACCTGGCGCATTAAGGCCTGGTAGGCGCCATACAGCAATTGCTGACCGGTCTGCCCCCGGGCATAGAAGGTGCGGCTCACCAGGGCCCCGCCAAAACTGCGGGTGGCCAGGCTGCCGCCATATTCGCGCGCGAACGGCACCCCCTGGGCCACGCATTGATCGATGATGCCGCTGCTGATTTCCGCCAGCCGCTGGCAGCCCGCTTCCCGGGCGCGGAAGTCGCCCCCTTTGAGGGTGTCGGCGAACAGGCGGCTGACGCTGTCGCCATCCACCGCCACAGAACGTGCGGCATTGATGCCCCCCTGAGCCGCCACCGAATGGGCGCGTCTCGGGCTGTCGTGAAAGCTGAGCACTGTGACCCGGTAGCCCTGTTGCGCCAGAGTCGCCGCGGCGGAAGCTCCCGCCAGACCGGTGCCCACCACGAGCACATCCATCTGCCCTTTGCGCAGAGGGCTGATCAGCGGCAGTCCTTCGCGGGTCCGTCGCCAGGCATCGGCGAGCGGCCCGGCGGGAATCCTGGGATCAGGCAGGCCCTCTGTCATGCCAACCCTCCAAGGGCCAGTCCCAGGCTGATCAGCAGGAAGCCTCCCCCGATTCCCGACGCCCAAAGGCGACCTCCCCAGCGGATGCTGGGGCCGTTGGCCGGGTTGAGCAGACCCAGGTTCCGGTGGGCTGCTTCCGCGCCGTGGAGCAGATGCAGGCCAATGGCCAGGCTGCCGGCGGCATAAACCACCAGGTTGATCGGCTGCAGCAGCACCTGCAGCAGCACCTCTCGCTCCAGACCGTCAGCCGGCCGTGGCCAACGCAGTTGCTGCAGGTGCAGGGTGAGAAACCCCAATGTGATGAGGCCAGCAACCAGCTTGCTTCGGCTGGCAAGTGCCTCGAGCGGTTGACCGCGACGGCTAAGCAGCGCAGACGTGTTTCCAGCGCGCCGATTCTGCAGCGTTTTGGCGATGGTGAAGCTGAGATGCACGGTTGCGGTGGCGGCCAGGCCGGCCTCCAACACAGGCAGCCATGGCTGCTGATGCAGGGCCGTGGCGTAGTGCTCGAACTGCACCGGTGCAATCAGGGCGGGCAACAAACCGGCCAGATGAACCACCAGAAACAGCACCAATAACAACCCGCTTAGGGCTGATCCAATGCGCATCAAGGTCGGATCCTGCATGAACCCCAGGCCACAGGATTTCGGCAGGGACGATACCTGCTATTGACACGTTGTTTCGACATCAGGGTCGTCATTGATTCTCAGGTCAATCGTATTCAGAAAGAGGAAAGGGCTGGTTCCGTGCTGGTCGCCTTCGCGCACCCTTGTCATCGTGGGGAGGTTGTAACCGCTTGCTGACGTGAGGGTGAGGTCCCGTCGTTGGACATGGCGGCTTGTCTGGCTTGCGTTGGCTTGCGCGCTAACCCTGTCTCTCGCGCAGTTGGGATGGGGAGCCCAGGCTGCTGTCGACCAGAGGCCGGCACCGATTGATTGGGGGGCGGCCCCGGTGGAGGTGATAGAGCCGGAAAGCCCGCCACTTCGGATCGGTGCCTACATCACCAACATCAACAACATCGATCTCCTGGAAGACCAGTTCTCTGTGGAGATGCTGCTCTGGACCACCTGGGCCGGTGATCCGCAGGCCGATCCCAGTGATCAGCTGATGATCCTGAATGGGATTTATGACGGCGACATTCAGCGGTTTGAGCGGGTCAGCCATGAGCAAACTGAAGCCGGGTCTTGGACGCTTTATCGGGTGCGCTCGGCCGTGGTCAAACGCTGGCGGCTGCAGCGCTATCCCTTCGACGACCAAATGCTGCACATCCAGATCGGTCTGGCTGATCCGCTGGCGTCCGTGAATCTGGATGTTGCTGAACCGGATCCCTTCGCTGTGTCTCCCGGTCTGGTGTTGCCAGGCTGGATCTTGAAGCAGCCCGGTGCCTATGCCTCCAGCGTCAGCCTGATGAGTGATCTTGGGCGCCCGTTGATGGATGGAGAGGTGCTTCGTCGTCAACCGGCCGTGTCGCTTGATCTGCTGATTCAGCGCCGCAGTCTCCTGTTCGTGGCACCTGATTTTCTCGGCTACATGCTCGCGATCGGCTTGTGCTGCATGAGTTTGCTGATTACCCACAGCCGGGATGATCTGATCCTGGCTGCTGTGGTGTCAGCGGGAGGCAATTTTGTCTACATCGCTGGGAAGCTGCCGGTCACAGCCATGGCGGGCTTCATCGGCAATCTGCAGCTGATTATTTTTCTGGGGATTTTGTATGTGGTTGCGGCTGATGAGTTGATTGACAGCCATCTGGTTGTTCTCAACGAGCGCATCTCCCAGGTTCTGCGTGTGTTGCTGTTGCCCAGTTACGTCGGCATCACGCTTCTTGGCATTTTCTGGATTATTCCTTGACTGAACGATCCTCCACTGAGATGTCGGCGTCGCAGGCCAAGGGCCTCTGGGCCTTTGTTACCAGTGCATTGACGCTTTTGATCCTTCTGTTGGGAGTTCTGTCGATTCAGCCACGGCTGTCGGAACGCCGCGAGCTGCTGCCCGATCGATATGTTCTCACTGCTGATGAAGTTGCAGCGCTGCCGCAAGGCACGCTTCCCGTGGTGTTGGATCGACGCCTCGGTCAGGATCAGAACGACTTTCGCTTTCGCCTGCTGAAGCTGCTGCTGGAGCGCAGCGGCACACCATTTGCCCTCGGTTTCAGCGCTGCCGTTCAGCCGCAGGATGAGGCGATTGCAGCGCTCGCGGAAGGCCAGAAGGCGGGTCGGCGGAACACCCTTCGACTCTCGGTTGGTGTTTACGGTGCCGGCCCTGAGTTGAACCGTCGTCTGCGGGCGGTGCCCATTCCAGTGACAGGGGGAATCCTCGGACTGCGGGCGGGATGGACCAATCAGGCATCCCTGGCCGAACTGCAAACGATCCGCAGCCTTCAGGATCTCCAACGCATCGTTTTGGTGCAAGGACTGGGCTGGAGCGATGTTGAGATTTTCGATCGTGCTGGGTTGCGCACCTACACCGCTCGGTCGGAAAAATTGCTGCGCTTGGTGAATGACAACCGGGTGCAGTTGTTTCCCCGCGGTGTGGCGGAACTTGAAGCGGAGGATTCCGTTGTGACGTCGTTGTACCCGCAGATGCTGCTGGATCCCCATCTGTTGATTGTTTATCCCTTTGCGGGTTTTTTCTATGTGGCTCCAGAGAACACGGAGCTGGCAGCCGCGATTCAGACCGGTTTTGAACGGGTGATCGCCGATGGCTCGTACCAGCGCCTTGTTGAAGAAGCGATCATGACGCCCTGGTTGAGGCGCCAACTCAACCTGCGGTCTCGAAGGATCCTTGTGCTTCAGAACCCTGAGGCGGCTGACGTGTTGGCTGATGTGAATCCAGTGCACTGGATTGTTCCCTGGAACGATCTTCTTGATGGCAGGATCGCCAGCGGAAAAGAGCTCTGTTCGTATTCTGGATTGAAGCGACTATGTGTTAATTAGACATGCGTTGAATCCGGCTGATTCAACGCACCACTGTTTTAAAAGCCGATGACCTGACTTGAACAGGCGACCCACGCTTTACGAAAGCGTTGCTCTACCGGCTGAGCTACATCGGCGTCACAAGCAATTTAACATTTGCTCAGAATCCAACTTGGACGTTTGCCCGATAATCCCCGCCCCAAATCTGGCCTGGATCCCGCTTTGCGGGAACGGCTGCTCAAGGAATCACAGACCCCTTGGCGTGGGCTCAGACGGCTCGTCTGGTTCGCTCTCTTTGCCTCCGCTGGACTCGGCCTGTTCACGATGGCTTTCCGTGCTTCCGCCGGCGACACCGTCGATCTGGCTGACTTCGGCATCCAGGGGGGTGCTCTCCTGCTCTTCACCGGTCTGCTCTGGTTCGACCGCAACAGGGACAGCAGCAGCGACGCTTGATTCGTCGGCATCAACCGCACTGATGTCTTCAGCGTCGTCGTCTTCCGACATGTCGTCTTGATCCTCTGCCTCGACGGGTTCCAGCGCTTCGGGCTCGACGTCATCGGGCTCTTCAGCCGTCGCTGTGTTGATGGCTGAACTGTCGTCGTCTGGCTCTTCGTTGTCAGGGCTGATGTCGGCGGTGTTGACGTCTTCAGTGCTGTCGTCCGGTTCCGGCGTGGTGTCTTCCTCGTCTTCCAAGTCCATGGCCTCATCGGCGTCCTGATCGAGTGTTGGAGCAGCCTCTTCAGCGTCATTAGACGACTCGTCGTTAGCTCGAGCTTCGGCAACGACGGGCTCAGGAGCTGTTTCGGAATCAGCTTCGTCAGACACTGCAGCCGTCACCGGATTGTCGGCTGAACTTTCCCCGTCGGGTGCTTCGTTGTCAGGTGCTTCGTTGTCAGTGCTGGCTTGATCAGTAGTGGCTTGATCAGTGCTGTCGTCTGTCTCCGATGCGGTGTCTTCCACCCCGATGGCCTTGTCGGGCTCTGGCTTGATCGACTCGACTGCAGGCTCCGGCCACTCCAGGCCAGGGAGGTTTAGAAGTTGCAGGCCCAGACTGGTGCGTTGCGTTGCCACAGCATCAGCACGAAAAGCCGAATCGGCAGGGGCGACGGTTGCTGGTGATCCAAGCAACAGCGCTGCGGCTTGAATCAGCTGCTGCACCTGCCAGACCATCAAGGCCAGCAGTGGGCTGACCAGCAACAGGGTGACCAGACGGGATTGTCCCGACACCGGGGAAAATTCACTCGCCAGCACCGCTGAATCGTCCATCCACCAGAGCACGGGCAGCAGGATCACTGCGGCGCTAACCACAGCGGCGCGGCTGCTTAAGCCGCCTTGGGATGCACTGATGCGGAGTTGATCGCTGTTGCGGCTGGCCAGCGGCTGACGCACGAACAGCAGTGAGCCCCAGTCGGCTGGCCGTCGCCACAACGCGACGGCAGGGGCCAGGACCCCCACCCCCCAGATCAGAAATCGCTCCACACCGGGAACAGGACCCGGATCCGCGCCGGCCAGAACCAGGCGGATCAGCAGCAGCTCCAGGGGAATGGCTCCAAGGGCCAGGCACTGAAGCCAGAGCAGTGGCTCGCTGCGGGGCTGCACGATCGCTTGCGGGGTCAGGTGGTGAGTTTGCGGCGTTGGGTGACCATCTTGAAGGCTTCAATGCGATCGCCTTCTTCCCAGTTGGCGAACCGATCGGTGCCGACACCGCATTCGAAGCCCGTGGCCACTTCTTTGACGTCGTCCTTGTTGCGACGCAGGGAGTCGAGGTCGCCCTCGTAGACCACCTGTTTTCCGCGGTGCACCCGCACCCGGCAGTTGCGATGCAGCTTGCCGGTGGTGACATAACAGCCGGCCACGGCGCTCTTGCCGATGGTGAAGACGGCGCGCACCTCGGCTTCGCCCAGGGCTTCTTCCACCAGTTCCGGCTCCAGCAGACCTTCCATCGCCAACTGGATGTCTTCCAGCAGCTTGTAGATCACGTCGTAGTCGCGCACATCCACCCCGGTGGCATCCGCCGCTTTCTTGGCGCCGGAGGCCATGGAGGTGTTGAAGCCCACGATCACCGCGCCGGAAGCGGCGGCCAGGTCGACGTCGGTTTCGGTGATCTCGCCAGGTGCCGACAGCAGCACCCGCACCTGCACCTCATCCTTGGGCAACTGCTCGAGCGATCCGAGGATGGCTTCCACGGAGCCTTGAACGTCGGCCTTGAGAATCAGGTTGAGTTCCTTCAGCTCACCGTCATTGGCCTGGCCGGACATGGCCGTGAGCGAGACGCGTCGTGACGCCATCTGCTGAGCAAGACGGGTGGCGCGGGCATCGGAGGCGCGATCGCCCACCACGGCCCGGGCCGATTTCTCGTCGGGGTACACCTCGAACTCATCACCGGCGGTGGGCACCTCGCTGAAGCCCAGGGCCTCCACAGCAAAGGAGGGGCCCGCTTCCTTGAGGCGTTGACGGTTGTCGTCCACCATGGCGCGCACCTTGCCCAGCACCGGACCAGCGGCGACGACGTCGCCGGTCTTGAGGGTGCCGTTCTGCACCAGCAGCGTGGCCACGGGGCCTTTGGCCTTATCGAGGTGGGCCTCGATCACGGTGCCGCGGGCCAGACGATCCGGGTTGGCCTGCAGGTCTTCCACTTCGGTGACCAGCAGCAGCATCTCCAGCAGCTTGTCGATGTTTTCGCCCTTGATGGCGCTCACCGGCACCATCACCACATCGCCGCCCCAGTCTTCCGCCAGCAGGTTCTGCTCAGACAACTCCTGCTTCACCCGCTCGGGCGATGAACCTTCCTTGTCGATTTTGTTGATCGCCACCACGATCGGCACTTCAGCGGCCCGGGCGTGGCTGATGGCTTCCAGGGTCTGGGGGCGGACGCCGTCATCAGCAGCCACCACCAGCACAGCCACGTCGGTCACCTTGGTGCCGCGGGCTCGCATGGCCGTGAAGGCTTCGTGGCCCGGAGTGTCCAGGAAGGTGAGCTTGCGCTGCTCGTTGTTGTGCTCGATCTCAACCTGATACGCACCGATGTGCTGGGTGATGCCGCCAGCCTCACCCGCAGCGACGCGGGCCTGACGGATGGCATCCAGCAGGCTGGTTTTGCCATGGTCGACGTGGCCCATGACGGTGACCACGGGCGGACGTCGGATCAGGTGAGCCTTGTCGGCCTCTTCGATCATCTCGACGGTCTTCTTGGCCGCCTCCTCCACGTCGTCCTGCAGCACCGGAACACCGAATTCGTCGGCAACGGCCTCGATCGTGGGCATGTCCAGGGTCTGGGTGACCGTGGCGATGATCCCTTTGAAGAACAGGGATTTGATGATCTCTGAGCTTTCGACGCTCAGCATGTCCGCCAGTTCCTGCACCGTGAGGTTGTCCTCCGGCACCACGATCATTTCGGGACGCACCTGCTTGGCTTCCCGGGCTGCCCGCAGCTCCATGGCACGCCGGCGCTGACGCTGGCGGGCGGTTTCCTTCTTGCGCTTGCGCATCGCCGCCACCGGCTTGGGTGCTGTGCGCTGCTGCGACTTGGGCTTGGCGGGACGAGCCAGGCTCGCCGAGAGAACCATGTTCTCCTGTTCACCGGCGAAGCCGCCGGTCTGTGCCGCCAGGGAATCATCGTTTTCACCGATGATGTGCACCTTCTGGCGCTGCTTCTGCGGCGAGCGGCTGCGCAGAGCATCGAGCCGTGCGCTGTCATCCCAGTCGGGCCGGCCTGGCCGCCGCTGGCCACCAGGGCCACCCGGACGGAAGCTGGGACGGCGGGGCGCCGAGGGGGCATTCGGACGCGCCACGGGCGGGGTGGCTGTTCCTGCACCTGCACCGGTTTTGGTGGGTGCATCCGGACGGCGGGGTGCCGGTGCCGTTGGCCTGCCGACAGGCTTTTGCAGCTGCATGAGCTCACCGGGAGCCACCGGTTTGCGCATTCCAGCGGGCATGCCGGGACGTCCAGGCGCTCCCGGACGGGTGGGCGCACCAGGGCGACCGCTACCTGTGCTGCTGCCGTCGCGACGAATCGGCTTGCCGACCAGTTCAAGGGTGTTGCCGCTGCGGGGGGGCATCCCGGGGCGACCCTGTCGGGTGGGGGCTCCTGGGCGGCTTGGACCGCCCTGGCGTTGAGGCACGCCGGTGCCTGCCGGACGGCGGGGCACGGGTTTGCCGACCAGTTCAGGCCTCGGAGTGGGCCGTGAGGGTGCACCAGGCTTTGTGGGGGCACCGGCGCGGGTTGGCGCGCCGGGCCGAGATGGAGCTCCTGCGCGGATGATCTGTGGCTTGGGCTGCCCCTGGCCAGGGGTGGGCCGCGCTGGGCTTCCAGCACCTGCGGGGCGTGGCGTCGGGCGAGCCGGAGTGGGCCGCGGTGTGGGTGCCGTGGGTTTGGCGGCAGCCTTGGGCTTGCTCACCAGTTCCGGTTTGCCTGCAGCCGGCTTGCTGACAACCTGCGGCTTGGCCGCGGCAGGTCGTGGAACGGGTTTTGCCGCCGTTGGTCGCGCTGGGGCTGCGGGGGTTTTCTGAGGAGCGGCGGGCCGCGCCGGTGCTGCTGAGGCTTTCACCGGTGCAGCCGCTGGCTTGGTGATCACCGGTTTGGGCGTGGCCGCTGCGGGAGGCTTCGGGGTCGCCTGCGGTTTGGCAGCCGCCACGGGTTTGGCGACCACGGGCTTGGCAGCTACAGGTTTGGCGACCGGTTTGCTCGCCGCTGGGGCGGGCTTGCTTGGCGCGGCGGGGGCCGCTTTCTTCACCGAGAGGATGGCCTTGCCAGCTGCGGGCTTGGCAGGGGCCGCGGCAGCGGGTTTCGCACCATTCCCGCCTTTGCCGAGGAGTGAACGGATCTTTCCGGCTTCAGCGTCACTGATCGAGCTGCTGTGGCTCTTCGCAGCGATCGACAGCTTTTCAGCCGCATCCAGCACGTCCTTGTTCTCAAGGCCGAGGTCCTTGGACAGCTCGTAAATTCTGACTTTGCCGCTGCTGGTCATTCAGTTCGGGTCTCCGATCGGTCCGGGCATGGAATGCCGCGGTGGCCTCGCACAAAGTGGGGCCAATGTTCAGTCTGCCTCAGCGGATTCACCAACGCTTTGGTTAAGCCGCTGTTTCAACACCGCAAGCACTGTTTCGGGCACCTGACAACGCAGGGCTTTCTGCAGACGCTTGCGACGGGTCGCCTCCTCAAGGCAGTTCTCCTCGCGGCAGAGATAGGCCGAACGGCCCATCCCCTGATCGAGGAGAACTCCATCCTGATGGTCGCGGATCACCCTCCAGAGTTGGCGGCGATCCAAGAGTTGGCGGCAGGCCACGCAGCGACGCAGGACGGGGCGGTCACTCACCGGACCTGCTCCTGATCGGGCTCGGCATCGGCCTCAGCCGCTGCGTCCGTGGTTTCAGCCTCGGCCTCGAACTCGGTTTCGCTGCTGGCTTCCACCTCAGCGGGCTCCTCCTCAGAGAACTCCTGCTCGGCCTGCTCCTCGCCGTACTCCTCTTCGTCTTCGGGCAGCGGATACAGCTCCCGCAGGCGTGCATCCTCTTCCGCCCGAGCGGCCTGTTCGGCGGCCAGTCGTTCTTCGGCTTGCTGCTGGAGGGCTTCCTCCTCCTCCCGCTGGGAGATCAGCTCTGCCACCACGGCATCCTCAGCCTCTTGGTCGTACTCGGTGGAGTTCTTGATGTCGATCTTCCAGCCGGTGAGTCGGGCGGCCAAACGCACGTTCTGGCCTTCGCGGCCGATGGCCAGGCTCAGCTGATCGGGGGGCACCAGCACATGGGCGTGCTGGCCCACGGGATCCACCAGGCGCACCATTTCCACCCGAGCGGGGCTGAGGGAGTTGGCGATGTACTGGCCCGGATCCTGCGACCAGCGGATCACGTCGATTTTTTCTCCACGCAGTTCGTTCACCACCTGCTGAATGCGGGAGCCGCGGGCGCCGATGCAGGCTCCGACGGGATCCACCTCGCGTTCGATGCTGTCCACGGCCACCTTGGTGCGGGGGCCCACGGAACGGGAGGGGGGATTGGCCTCACGGGCCACGGCCACGATCCGAACAGATCCTTCCTGAATTTCGGGAACTTCGTTCTCGAACAGGTAGACCACCAAACCGGCATTGGAGCGGCTGACGAACAGCTGCGGTCCCCGGCGGGGCACTTCGCTCACCTCTTTCAAGAAGACCTTGAAGGTGGCGTTGGCGCGGTAGTTGTCGTTGGGCAGTTGATCGCGCCGGGGGAGTTCAGCCTCCACTTCCGGACGGCCCAGGCCTGAGCTGACCGCCATGATCACCGACTGGCGCTCGAAGCGGATCACCCGGGCCGTCAGCACCGGATCCTCCAGATCAGCGAATTCCTCCTGGATCATCCGGCGCTGCTGATCCCGCAGCTTCTGGGCCAGCACCTGCTTGGTGGTGGCGGCGGCCATCCGGCCGAAGTCCTCTTTCTCTGGGGTGACATCCAGCACCACCGTGTCGCCCACCTGGGCGTCATCGGCCACCTGCATCACCTCAGCGATCGCGATCTGGTGGTCTTCGCTCTCCACCTCATCAACAATGATCTTGCTGGCGAGAACCCGATAGCCCTCCTCCTCAAGGTCAAGGCCAACGTCGAAGTTGCTGAAGTACTCCTCATCAAAGGGGTCTTCGCTGATGCCTATGTACAGGGTGCGCCGGTAGCGCTCATAGCCCTTCAGCAGGGCCTCCCGCAGGGCCGCCTCCACCACCTGGGGCGGCAGCTTCTTCTCTTCGCTGATGTCGTCGATCAGGTTGCTGAGACCGGGAAGCAGGACGAGAGCCATCGCGTTGGGTTAGGGGAAAAGAAAGGAGCGGTTGCAGGGGTGTGAACGCTGGGTTCAGCTGCCTGGACTCGTGAGGCGGACACCGATCACGCAATCCCGGGGAATTCGTTTGATTCGCCCGCGAATGTTGATCTGCAGCGTGTCGGCGTCGCGTTCGAGCAAGAGGCCCTCCAGGCGTTGCTCGCTGTCGTCCTTGTCGCGGTGATGAACCTCCACGGGGAACCCACGGAAGGTTTCAAAGTCGCGATCGCTGGACAGCTGGTCGCCGATGCCGGGACTGCTGATCTCCAGAACATACGCGTCAGTGAGCAGGGTGGAGGCCTCAAGGGCATCCCCCAGCACGCCACTGAAACCGGCGCAGTCATCAAGGCTCACATCCGCTCCACTGCTGTGGCGGATCTGCACTTCCAGGGTCATTGGGCTCATGTGGGTGAGCAGCTGAATGCCGCAAAGGGCAAAGCCTTTGCTGGCGGCCACATCGGTGACCAGCGTTTCGAGATCCGGAAGCAGAGGATGAGGCAACGCGAACTGAGGGCGGACGTCGGCCCGACGTGCATTTCAGTTGTGACCGATCTCCCGCAGGGAGATGCCCGTCGGACACACCTTCAATGTACGGGACCGTCTGCCCGCCGTCAGCTGTTGCCCAGATCGATGGGTGGAGCGTCGGGGAAGGCGTCTCCCGGCTGTTCGGCGCCGCGCCCGTCGGAATCCTGATTGATGCAGAGGCGTCGACGCTCCGGATCGGTCACGTACTGGCAGACGGGGCTCCAGAGTTTGCTGCGGCTGCCCTGGGGGCCATTGCTGAACGTCACCACATCGGGAAGGCCAGGGCAGTCTTCGATCACGACCTGGCAGAGCTCACAGCGTTGTGAAGCGGCGGATTCGCTCAAGAGTGAAGCTCACAAAACGGCCCGACCTTAAGCAGTGGACGCAAGAGCCGCTGTGCGATCGGTGGCCATCAAAACCCGCCCATTTGCTGAAAGGGGCAGAACAGCGATCGATCGCATCAAGACCCCGATGGATTGGGTGTGAGTGGCGTCAGGGGAGGGCCTTCTTCAAAGCGCTCCAAAAGCACTTGCGTGGGGATCTGGGTGCCGAAGCGGCAGGCGTTGGTTTCGCTGGAGGTGAGGGTGCCGTGTTCCCAGAACTTGTTGCTGCCGTTGCCCCCGCCGCAGAGGCCGAAGTATTCGCAGCTCTTGTGGCAGGTCTCCACACCGCTGGTCATGTCGGCCATCAGCCGACGGAACTGCTCGGTGTGGGTGGACTCCACCAGAGAAAGATCCTTGATGTTGCCGAGGTTGAAGCTGCCGTAGCGGTCGCTGGCCACCGAAAGCAGCTCAGGGTCGAAGGTGGAGAAATTGCCCTCCCAATCCACGCTGAGGATCGAGAACGGGCGATTCAGCTCGTTCTGGGTCATCCGTTCGTTGCCTTGGATCAGGCTGATCACCTGCTCGAATTCGCGCAGCACCACGGGGTAGCCGTCCTGCTCGCTGAGCCGCCAGAAGGCCCGCAGGAAGTCGCGGTACTTCTCCTCCATGGCGGAGCCCTGCATTGAGGAGCTGGTGTTGATCCCCTCCTGCTCCTCAACGTTGAAGCCCACGTCGTGGATGCCGTTGTCGCGGAAGAAGCGGTACATCCGCTCCGGTTGCTCCATGGCATCGGCGGTCACCACCGAGATGCAGTGGAAGGGCACATCGTTGCGATGCAGGGCTTCAATCCCTTTCATTGCCATGGCGTGGGAGCCGCGCCCATTGCGGAAGCGCCGATGGGCGTCGTGGATGTCCTCCGGGCCATCCACACTGATGCCCACCACGATGCGGTTTCGCCGGAAGCAGTCGCACCACGCGTCATTGATCAACGTGGCGTTGGTTTGCACGTGCTGGGTGAAGTCCAGCCCCTTCGCATTGAACTGCTCAAGGCTGCGATACAGGATCGCCGTTGCCTCGTCGTACCAACTGGTGGGCAGGGTGAGCGGTTCACCGGCATGCCAAACCAGGGAAAATTCGGGTCCGGCAAAGGGGCTTTCCAGAATCCGCTGCATCAGCAGGTGCAGCAGATCCAGGTCAAAGACCCGCTTCTTCTGCCGATCGGGCAGGTAGCAATACGAGCAATCGAGGTTGCACAGCGAGGTGGACTGCACAACCACGAGGCCGATGGGCCCGAAACGGTTGAGGTCGGGCCCGACGTTGGGAGAGGAAACGATCACCAGTTCACGAAGCCGCCGCCGCCGTTGCCCCAGCCGCCACCACCGTTGCGCCAACCGCCGTAGTAGCTGCCATTGCCCCAGGTGCGGCGGCTATTGCCCCACTTGTTGCCGCTCTTGCCGTTGCCCCACTTGCCTTTGCCGCGGCTGTTGCCGAATTTCTTGCCCTTGCCGTTCTTCCACTTGCTCTTGGCAACAAGCTCGTCTTCGATTTCGGGGTCCTTAAGCAGTGAGCCCCAGTCGGTGTTCCGCACCGCTTCGATCCGGGCTTCGATGCTGTTGGCTTTAGCCGCGTCGTTCAGATGCTCCGGCGCGGAGTAAGTGGAGCTGGCTTCGGCGGTTTGGCAAAGCACAGCGCTGGAGGCCAGCAGTGCTTGAAAAGCAATCAGTGAACGCTTCATGACTGTTGATGGGTAGAGAACAAAAGCAATCGAGGAGTCGTCAGATTCCTGGTGTCGCTGGAGTGTTGATTTCTGCTGTGACGCTGAGGATCAGGCCGTAAAGGGAGCGGATCGATTCCTGGCTCAGGCCCACATCACTGCCGGGGCCGATCCAACGGTTGATCATGCGGCGCGTTCCCGCATCACCATCCATGTAGGCCTGCATCATCTGGCCCAACGCGATGTTGGTGGAGGAGAGCAGCTTGCCGTTGTTTTGGTTGACGATGCAGCTGATGCCGGAGCGGCCGTAGGGACGGAAGGGCAGCAGTGCCGTCTTGTCGATGCGGCTGTTGGCGGCCAGCCACAGGGTGCCGCCCCCCAGGATGGAGACGTCACCTGTGTAGAAGGCGTCCAACGCTTCCTTGGGGGTGGTGAAGTTCTTCAGCGTGGCGCCGGGCACCACGTTCTTCAGCACCTGGGCGGAAGCGGTGCCCTTCACCACACCAATGGTTTGTCCCTCCAGTGAGGCGGGGGTTCCATCGACGGTGGTGTCGCTGGCCATCAGCAGACGGGTGCCACCGATGCCGAAGGGAAGGCTGTAAGTGACCTGTGTGGAGCGGCCCCAGGTGAAGGCCACGCCGCAGGCGATGTCGGCTTTGCCGGTGATCACGGCGCCGATGCCGTCGTTCACCGACTTGGCCACCCGGTAGTCCACCTTGCGGCGCTTGGCCTGGATCCGGATCTGTTCCAGAACGTCAACCCCGAGGCCTTCGTAGCCGGTATCTGTTTTCTGATACAGCGGCTTGACCTCCTCAAAGATCACCGCCTTGAGCGTTGTGCTCTCCGCGGAGGCTTGAGGGGTGAGTGCAACCGGGCCAGCCAGGGCAAGCACAGCTGCCGCTGGAGCCAGAAGTGCACGCATGCGAAAACTGCGTTTGCTGATTTGTTAGCTGGAATCTCCAAGCTCGACCGCGCATCGCAATGGAGGTGCTGAGATTGCGATCGATTTGGACCAGGGCCCGTTTCTCGGGCTGGATCCGATAAAAAGAAGGCAATTAGAGGTCTTGTGTTGCGGTACGCCCTGCGTCAACTCCTGGCCGTTCTGATGGCCGTAGCGGTTCTGGTCGGTGAAGGTGACTCAGCGCAGGCCCTGGAGCACAGCTTTGTGGCCGATGCCGTTCAGCGGGTGGCGCCGGCGGTGGTTCGGATCGACACCGAGCGCACCGTGGAACGTCAGCCGTTTGACCCCACGCTGCTTGATCCCCTGCTGCGGGACCTGCTGGGGGACCCTCCGGCAGGTCCGGAGCGGGAACGGGGGCAAGGCTCTGGTGTGGTGATCGATGCCAAGGGCCTTGTGCTCACCAATGCCCATGTGGTGGATCGGGTGGAGTCCGTCAGCGTCACCCTGGCCGACGGGGAACAGCGGGATGGACGGGTGGTGGGCACCGATGCGGTGACAGACCTGGCCCTGGTGCGTCTCGAGGGCGATCAACTGCCGCCACGGGCTCCCCTTGGTGATTCGGAAGCCATGCAGGTGGGCGATTGGGCGATCGCCCTCGGCACCCCGTTCGGATTGGAACGCACGGTGACTCTGGGCATTGTCAGCAGCCTGCACCGCAACATCAACAGCCTTGGCTTCGCCGACAAACGGCTGGAACTGATTCAGACCGATGCCGCCATCAACCCCGGTAATTCCGGTGGGCCGTTGGTGAACGGCGATGGCCAGGTGATTGGCATCAACACCCTGGTGCGGTCGGGTCCTGGGGCCGGCCTTGGTTTTGCCATCCCGATCAACCTGGCCCGCCGGGTGGCTGATCAGCTCCAGCAGCAGGGTGAAGTGGTGCACCCCTATATCGGTCTGCAACTGGTGGCGCTCACACCGCGCATCGCGCGCGAGCACAACAAGGACCCCAATGCCCTTGTGCAGCTGCCGGAACGCAGCGGTGCCCTGGTGCAAGCCGTGCTGCCCGATGGCCCGGCCGAAAAAGCAGGACTGCGCCGCGGCGATCTGCTGATCACGGTGGATGAGCGCGACATTGCCGATCCTCAGGCGCTGCTCGAGGTGGTGGATGCCGCCGCCATCGATGTTCCCCTGCCTCTGAAAGTGCTGCGGGCGGGCCGCGAGCTCACCCTGTCCGTCAAACCGGAGCCCCTGCCTGGGATGGCCTGAAACCCCTTGCTACGGTCGCGCCCAAAGGACGTGACCCGATGGCTGATCTGCAGACCCAGATGAAGCAGGCGGTGGCTGATGCCGCCGTGGAACAGATCAAGGACGGCATGGTGCTGGGCCTGGGATCAGGCTCCACCGCCGCTCTGATGATTCAGGGCCTGGGGGGCAAGCTCGCCAGCGGAGAACTCAAAGACATCGTCGGTGTTACCACTTCCTTCCAAGGAGAGGTGCTGGCCGCTGAGCTCAACATTCCCCTGCTCAGCCTCAACGCCGTCAGCCGGATTGATCTGGCCATCGATGGTGCCGATGAAGTCGACCCTGGCTTTCAGTTGATCAAGGGCGGTGGCGCCTGCCACGTGCAGGAGAAACTCGTGGCGGCACGGGCGGATCGGTTTGTGGTGGTGGTGGACTCCACCAAGCTGGTGGACCGTCTCAACCTCGGTTTTCTGCTGCCGGTGGAAGTGCTTCCCGGGGCCTGGCGCCAGGTGAAGCAGCAGCTGGAAGCCCTCGGGGGCAGCGCTGAGCTGCGCATGGCCCAGCGCAAGGCCGGCCCTGTGGTTACCGATCAGGGCAACCTGGTGCTGGACGCCAAGCTAGACGGCGGCATCAGCGATCCAGTGGCCCTGGAGCAGACGATCAACAACATTCCCGGTGTGCTGGAGAACGGCCTGTTCGTCAACATCACCGATGAGGTGTTGGTCGGTGAGATCACCGATGGTGTGGCGGGTGTCCGCAGCCTGGAGAAGCGCCTCAGCTGAGGCGCCGCCGCACCGATTCAGCGTGGCTGTGCAGGCCTTCACTGGTGGCCAGCTCCTGCACAGCTGAACCCGTTGCTTCCAGGGCAGCCCGGTTGAAACCGATCAGCGAGGTGTGGCGCATGAAGGTCTCAACACTCAGGGCCCCGCTGAAACGCGCGGCTCCACAGGTGGGCAGCGTGTGGTTCGGGCCTGCCAGGTAATCCCCCACCGCTTCTGGGGACCAGGGGCCCAGGAAAATTGCTCCGGCGTTCTGAATGCGATCCGCCAAGGGTTCGGGCCTCTCCACCAGCAGCTCCAGGTGTTCGGGGGCGAAGCTGTCGCTGAGGCGGGCACAGCTCTCGAGGTCGTCGCAGACCACCACCAGCCCCCATTCCCGCAGAGCGGCTTCGCAGATCTCCTGGCGGGGGTGATCGGCCAGCTGTTCGGCCACTGCGGCGTTGATCCCGTCGGCCAGTGCAGGGTCGGTGGTGATCAGCACCGCCGCCGCCAGGGGGTCGTGCTCCGCCTGCGCCAACAGATCCGCTGCCACTTGATCGGGCTTGGCGGAGTGGTCTGCGATCACCAGCACTTCGCTTGGTCCCGCTAGGGAATCGATGGCCACCTGGCCGTACACCGCCTGTTTCGCCAGGGTGACGTAGAGGTTTCCGGGGCCACTGATCACGTCCACCTTGGGCACGCTCTCGCTGCCGTAGGCCATGGCGGCAACAGCTTGGGCACCTCCGAGGCGGAACACCGTTTTCACGCCGGCCAGGTGGGCCGCTGCTAGCACCACGGGGTTCACCGCACCATCACGTCCGGCAGGGGAACAGATCACCACGTCTTTGACTCCGGCGACCCGGGCTGGCACCGCATTCATCAGCACGGTGCTGGGATAAGCCGCCCGTCCTCCGGGCACGTAGAGACCCGCCCGCTCCACCGGTCGCCAGCGCCGCCCAAGCTGTTCGCCGTGGGGGCCTGTCACCGCCAGATCGGCGGGACGTTGGCGTTGGTGAAAATCGGTGATGCGGCGATGGGCCAGCTCCAGGGCATCCCGCAGATTGGTCGGCAGCGACGTCCAGGCCTGTTCGAGTGCCTCGGGGGACACCGCCATCGGTTCGGGCCGGAAGCCATCGAACCGTTCGGTGAAGTCGGCAATGGCGGCATCACCGCGGTCGCGCACCGCTGTGAGAATGGCTTCAACCCTCTCACGGGCTTCACCCTGCTGGGTTTGTGTGGTGCGGCTCGACAACCGTTTCAGCTCCGTCTGGGCCCGGTCCAGATCCCGCACGATGCGAAGGGGAGCAACGGCCGGCTGGCTTACAGACAAAGGAACAGTGGGAGAATTTGGTCAAGTTAGGACTCCACAGCCCAGGGAAGGTGGTCCTGTCAAGGAGTATGGTGCTGGATTGTTCGCAACGTTGAAGCCTCAGTGGCCAATAACAAGTCAGCCAAGAAGCGGATTGAGATTGCTGAGCGCAACCGTCTGCGCAACCGCACCTACAAGTCTTCGATGCGCACCCTGATGAAGCGCTGCTTCGCCGCCTGTGACGCCTACAGCGCCACCCCTGGTGATGAAGCCAAGGCCAGCGTGCAGACCTCCATGCGTGCCGCCTTCAGCAGGATCGACAAGGCCGTGAAGGTGGGTGTGCTGCACCGCAACAACGGTGCCAACCAGAAGTCCCGCCTCAGTGCGGCCGTGCGCAAGGTGCTCGAGCCCGCCAGCTGATTTGGTTTCAACCGGCAGAATGGGCCGAAAGCGCGTTTCGGCCCAGCTGTGTCCCCCACCCCGACGTTGATTGACAGCCACTGTCACATCGTCTTCCGCAACTTTGACGACGACCTCGATGAGGTGGCTTCACGCTGGCGTGAGGCTGGGATTGGTGCGCTGCTGCACGCCTGCGTCGAACCCTCCGAAATCCCGGCGATCCGCGCCCTGGCGGATCGATTCCCGGAGATGCGTTATTCCGTCGGCGTCCATCCACTGGACACCGAGCATTGGCGGGATGACACGGTGGCGGTGCTGCGCCGGGCAGCTCTGGAGGATGATCGGGTGGTCGCCATCGGCGAACTCGGCCTCGATCTCTTCCGAGACAAGAATCTCGAGGAGCAGCTTGCTGTGCTGCGCCCTCAATTGGACCTGGCGGTGGAGTTGAACCTGCCGGTGATCATTCACTGCCGGGATGCCGCCGAGCCGATGCTGGAGGAACTGCGGGCCCGCAAGGCGCAGGGCCGTTGCCCCGGAGGGGTGATGCATTGCTGGGGCGGTACCCCCGATGAAATGCACCAGTTCCTGGAGCTCGGCTTTTACATCAGCTTCAGCGGCACCGTCACCTTCCCCAAGGCGGAGCCCACCCACGACTGCGCCCGTCAGGTGCCGGAGGATCGTTTCCTGGTGGAAACGGATTGCCCTTTTCTGGCCCCAGTGCCCCGCCGCGGCAAGCGCAATGAGCCGGCCTTCGTGGCTTCCGTTGCCACGCGGGTGGCTGAGCTGCGCGGCGTGGATCTCGACAGCGTGGCCTGCAGCAGCACCGCCAACGCCCGGCGTTTGTTCGGACTCCCTTAACCGGAGTTCAAAAGGTGTCGAGTCCATATGTAAGATGTTGTATTGGCCTGGCCATGCGCGGGATTCCGTCTTGTGTGTGGTGCCTGAAGCGTCCATTTCCTTCCGGTGCACTTGTCGTCGTCAGCTGATCTGACCCGCGATTTCTGAACAGCAGCAGCGGCGCTGTCGGTTCCATCCTGGAAACCGTCGGTGCCGCTGTTGTGTCGAATCGTCCTGTCAGGTGAGCTTCTGCCGCCAATCCAGTCCTCCCCAGTCCCTTCGTCCTCTCTGCCGGTCCCCGCATGAGCAGCAGCGCGATTCAGGTCGCCAAGACCGCCACCTACCTCCCTGATCTGGTGGAGGTGCAGCGGGCCAGCTTTAAGTGGTTTTTGGATCAAGGTCTGATCGAGGAGCTGGAAAGCTTCTCTCCGATCACGGATTACACCGGCAAGCTGGAGCTGCACTTCATCGGTAGCGAGTACCGCCTGAAGCGCCCCCGCCACGATGTGGAAGAGGCCAAGCGCCGTGATGCGACCTTCGCGTCACAGATGTATGTGACCTGCCGCCTGGTCAACAAGGAGACCGGTGAGATCAAGGAGCAGGAGGTCTTCATCGGCGAACTGCCGCTGATGACCGAGCGCGGCACGTTCATCATCAACGGCGCTGAGCGCGTGATCGTGAACCAGATCGTGCGCAGCCCCGGTGTCTATTTCAAAGATGAAATGGACAAGAACGGCCGGCGCACCTACAACGCCAGCGTCATCCCCAACCGGGGTGCCTGGCTGAAGTTTGAGACAGATAAGAACGACTTGCTCCACGTTCGTGTGGACAAGACCCGCAAGATCAACGCGCACGTGCTCATGCGTGCCATGGGTCTGTCTGACAACGACGTGCTCGACAAGCTGCGTCACCCCGAGTTCTACAAGAAGTCGATTGATGCCGCCAACGACGAGGGCATCAGTTCGGAAGACCAAGCGCTGCTTGAGCTCTACAAGAAACTCCGTCCGGGTGAGCCTCCCTCAGTGAGTGGCGGTCAGCAGCTGCTGCAGACCCGTTTCTTCGATCCCAAGCGCTACGACCTCGGTCGGGTCGGCCGCTACAAGATCAACAAGAAGCTGCGCCTCACCATCCCCGACACGGTGCGCACCCTCACCCATGAGGACGTGCTCTCCACCCTCGATTACCTGATCAACCTGGAACTGGATGTCGGCGGCGCCAGCCTCGACGACATCGATCACCTCGGCAACCGCCGCGTGCGTTCCGTGGGCGAACTCCTGCAGAACCAGGTTCGGGTGGGTCTGAACCGTCTTGAGCGGATCATCAAGGAACGGATGACCGTCGGCGAAACCGATTCGCTGACCCCGGCCCAGTTGGTGAACCCCAAGCCCCTGGTGGCGGCGATCAAGGAGTTCTTCGGCTCCAGCCAGCTGAGCCAGTTCATGGACCAGACCAACCCTCTGGCTGAGCTCACCCACAAGCGCCGCATCTCGGCCCTTGGACCCGGCGGTCTCACCCGTGAGCGTGCCGGCTTCGCCGTCCGCGACATTCACCCCTCTCACTACGGCCGTCTCTGCCCGATTGAGACGCCGGAAGGCCCCAACGCCGGTCTGATCAACTCCCTGGCCACCCACGCCCGGGTCAACGAGTACGGCTTCATCGAAACGCCGTTCTGGAAGGTGGAGAACGGTGTCGTTCTGAAGGATGGCGATCCGATCTACCTGTCTGCCGACCGCGAAGACGAAGTGCGCGTCGCCCCTGGTGACGTGGCCACCGAGGACGACGGCCGGATCTCGGCGGATCTGATTCCTGTGCGTTATCGCCAGGACTTCGAGAAGGTCCCCCCTGAGCAGGTCGACTACGTCGCCCTTTCACCGGTGCAGGTGATCTCAGTGGCAACGTCCCTGATTCCCTTCCTGGAGCACGACGACGCCAACCGCGCCCTGATGGGCTCCAACATGCAGCGTCAGGCTGTGCCGTTGCTGCGTCCTGAGCGTGCCCTGGTGGGAACCGGCCTGGAAACCCAGGTGGCCCGCGACTCCGGCATGGTGCCGATCTCCCGGGTGAATGGCACCGTCACCTATGTGGATGCCAACGCCATCGTTGTTCAGGACGAGGACGGCAACGACCACACCCACTTCCTGCAGAAGTATCAGCGCTCCAACCAGGACACCTGCCTGAACCAGCGCCCGATCGTCCGCTGCGGTGATCCGGTGATTGTCGGCCAGGTGATGGCGGATGGTTCCGCCTGTGAAGGCGGTGAGATCGCCCTGGGTCAGAACGTTCTGATCGCTTACATGCCCTGGGAGGGTTACAACTACGAGGACGCGCTGCTGGTCAGCGAGCGTCTGGTCACCGACGACCTCTACACCTCGGTTCACATCGAGAAGTACGAGATCGAAGCGCGTCAGACCAAGCTTGGACCTGAGGAGATCACCCGCGAAATTCCCAACGTCGCTGAGGAAAGCCTTGGCAACCTCGACGAGATGGGCATCATCCGCGTGGGCGCTTTCGTTGAAAGCGGCGACATCCTCGTGGGCAAGGTGACGCCCAAGGGTGAATCCGATCAGCCGCCGGAAGAGAAGCTGCTGCGCGCGATCTTCGGTGAGAAGGCGCGCGACGTGCGCGACAACTCCCTGCGGGTGCCCGGCACCGAGCGTGGCCGCGTTGTGGATGTGCGCATCTACACCCGTGAACAGGGTGATGAGCTGCCCCCCGGCGCCAACATGGTGGTGCGGGTGTATGTGGCCCAGCGCCGCAAGATCCAGGTCGGCGACAAGATGGCTGGCCGCCACGGCAACAAGGGCATCATCAGCCGCATCCTTCCTCGGGAGGACATGCCCTATCTGCCCGACGGCACCCCGGTCGACATCGTGCTCAACCCCCTGGGTGTGCCGAGCCGGATGAATGTGGGTCAGGTGTTCGAGCTGCTGATGGGTTGGGCCGCGTCCAACCTGGATTGCCGCGTGCGCATCGTTCCCTTCGATGAGATGCACGGTGCTGAGAAGTCCCAGCAGACCGTCGAGACCTTCCTCAAGGAAGCCGCCAAGCAGCCCGGAAAGGGTTGGGTGTACGACCCTGAGGATCCCGGCAAGCTGCAGCTGCGGGATGGCCGCACCGGTCTGCCCTTCGACCAGCCCGTGGCCGTGGGTTACTCCCACTTCCTCAAGCTGGTTCACCTGGTGGACGACAAGATTCATGCACGGTCCACCGGCCCTTACTCCCTGGTCACCCAGCAGCCCCTGGGCGGTAAGGCACAGCAAGGTGGTCAGCGTCTGGGTGAGATGGAGGTGTGGGCCCTCGAGGCCTATGGCGCCGCATACACCCTGCAGGAACTTCTCACGGTCAAGTCCGACGACATGCAGGGCCGCAACGAGGCCCTCAACGCCATCGTCAAGGGCAAGCCGATTCCCCGCCCGGGTACACCGGAATCCTTCAAGGTGCTGATGCGCGAGCTTCAGTCCCTGGGTCTGGACATCGCCGTCTACACCGACGAAGGCAAGGAAGTGGATCTGATGCAGGACGTGAACCCACGTCGCAGCACCCCCAGCAGGCCCACCTACGAATCCCTCGGCGTCGCGGATTACGACGAGGACTGACGGATCAACGAACGAACCGATTCCCCGCTCCTTCTTCCTTAACCGTCAATGACCAACAGCAACCTCCGCACCGAGAACCACTTCGATTACGTCAAGATCACCCTCGCCTCACCCGATCGGGTGATGGAGTGGGGACAGCGCACCCTGCCCAACGGCCAGGTGGTCGGTGAGGTCACCAAGCCGGAGACCATCAACTACCGCACCCTCAAGCCCGAGATGGACGGGCTGTTCTGCGAAAAGATCTTTGGCCCGTCCAAAGACTGGGAATGCCACTGCGGCAAGTACAAGCGGGTGCGTCATCGGGGCATCGTTTGTGAACGCTGCGGTGTGGAGGTCACCGAGAGCCGCGTGCGTCGTCACCGCATGGGCTTCATCAAGCTGGCGGCCCCCGTCTCCCACGTCTGGTACCTGAAGGGGATCCCCAGCTACGTGGCCATCCTGCTGGACATGCCCCTGCGGGATGTGGAGCAGATCGTCTACTTCAACTGCTACGTGGTGCTGGATCCCGGCGACCACAAGGACCTGAAGTACAAGCAGCTGCTCACCGAAGACGAGTGGCTGGAAATTGAGGACGAGATCTACGCCGAAGATTCCGAGATCGAGAACGAGCCCGTGGTGGGCATCGGTGCCGAGGCCCTCAAGCAACTGCTGGAAGACCTCACCCTCGATGAAGTGGCTGAGCAGCTGCGGGAGGAGATCAACGGCAGCAAGGGTCAGAAGCGCGCCAAGTTGATCAAGCGTCTGCGCGTGATCGACAACTTCATCGCCACCAACGCTCGTCCCGAGTGGATGGTGCTCGATGTGATCCCGGTGATTCCGCCCGACCTGCGCCCGATGGTGCAGCTCGATGGTGGTCGCTTCGCCACCAGCGATCTCAACGATCTCTACCGGCGGGTGATCAACCGCAACAACCGTTTGGCGAGGCTCCAGGAAATCCTGGCCCCTGAAATCATCGTCCGCAACGAGAAGCGGATGCTGCAGGAGGCCGTCGACGCCCTGATCGACAACGGCCGTCGCGGTCGCACCGTCGTGGGTGCCAACAACCGTCCGCTCAAATCACTGAGCGACATCATTGAAGGCAAGCAGGGCCGCTTCCGTCAGAACCTCCTGGGTAAGCGGGTTGACTACTCCGGTCGTTCCGTGATCGTGGTGGGTCCGAAGCTGAAGATGCACCAGTGCGGTCTGCCCAAGGAGATGGCGATCGAGCTGTTCCAGCCCTTCGTGATCCACCGCCTGATCCGCCAGAACATCGTTAACAACATCAAGGCGGCCAAGAAGCTGATTCAGCGGGCCGACGATGAAGTGATGCAGGTGCTGCAAGAGGTGATCGACGGTCACCCGATCCTGCTGAACCGTGCTCCAACCCTGCACCGTCTCGGCATTCAGGCCTTCGAACCCAAGCTGGTGGATGGGCGTGCCATTCAGCTGCACCCCCTCGTCTGCCCAGCCTTCAACGCTGACTTTGACGGTGACCAGATGGCCGTTCACGTGCCCCTGGCCATCGAGGCGCAGACCGAGGCCCGCATGCTGATGCTGGCCAGCAACAACATCCTGTCGCCTGCGACCGGTGAGCCGATCATCACCCCGTCTCAGGACATGGTGCTCGGCTCTTACTACCTGACGGCGCTGCAACCCGGTGTCTCCAAGCCCGACTTCGGCGATCGCAGCTGCACGTTCGCGGGTCTGGAGGATGTCATTCACGCCTTTGAAGACAACCGGATCGGTCTGCACGACTGGGTGTGGGTCCGCTTCAACGGTGAAGTTCAGGATGATGAAGAGCTGGATGCGCCCAGCAAGAGCGAATCCCTCAGCGATGGCACGCGCATCGAAGAGTGGAGCTACCGCCGCGACCGTTTCGATGAAGACGGTGCCCTGATCAGCCGCTACATCCTCACCACTGTGGGCCGCGTGGTGATGAATCACACGATCATCGACGCGGTGGCCGCCGCCTGAATCAAGCCAGACGTCCTTCCTCCTTAACTCCTGATCCGCGCGCAGCCATGACCTCGTCCTCGAAATCCCGCAAGTCCAAATCCAGCAAGGCCTCCAAGGCCGCCAAAGAGGCTCCCGTGAGCGCATCGCGTCCGCTCTCGAAGACCCCACCGCCGTTCCGCAACCAGGTCATCGACAAGCGGGCCCTCAAGCAGCTCGTCGCCTGGTCCTACAAGAACCACGGCACGGCGGTGACGTCGGCCATGGCCGACAACCTCAAGGATCTCGGCTTCAAGTACGCCACCCAGGCGGCTGTTTCGATCTCTGTCGACGACCTCAAGGTGCCCGAGGCGAAGAAGGATCTGCTGGGCCAGGCCGAGGAACAGATCACGGCCACCGAAGAGCGCTATCGCCTCGGTGAAATCACTGAGGTGGAGCGCCACACCAAGGTGATCGACACCTGGACCGAGACCAACGAGCGTCTGGTGGATGCCGTCAAAAAGAACTTTGACGAGAACGCACCGCTGAACTCGGTGTGGATGATGGCCAACTCCGGTGCCCGGGGAAACATGTCCCAGGTGCGTCAGCTGGTGGGCATGCGCGGCCTGATGGCCAACCCGCAGGGTGAAATCATCGACCTTCCGATCCGCACCAACTTCCGTGAGGGTCTGACGGTCACCGAGTACGTCATCTCCTCCTATGGCGCCCGCAAGGGTCTGGTTGATACGGCGCTGCGCACCGCCGACTCCGGTTATCTCACCCGTCGTCTGGTGGACGTTGCCCAGGATGTGATCGTCCGTGAGGATGACTGCGGCACGACCCGCCACATCGTGGTGGACGCTGAGGACGGCAAATTCGGCAGCCGGCTTGTGGGTCGCCTGACCGCCGCCCAGGTGGTGAATGCCGATGGCGAGGTGCTGGCTGAGCGCGACACCGAAATCGATCCGCCGCTGTCCAAGTCCTTCGAGGCCGCTGGCGTCAAGGCCGTGAGTGTGCGTTCGCCGCTCACCTGTGAAGCCAACCGTTCCGTTTGCCGCAAGTGCTACGGCTGGGCGCTGGCCCACAACGAACTGGTCGACCTGGGTGAAGCCGTCGGCATCATCGCGGCCCAGTCGATCGGTGAGCCCGGAACCCAGCTCACCATGCGGACCTTCCACACCGGTGGTGTGTCCACCGCTGAAACCGGTGTGGTTCGCTCCAAGTTGGCTGGAACTGTCGAGTTCGGCAGCAAGGCGCGGGTGCGTCCCTACCGCACCCCCCATGGTGTGAACGCCCAACAGGCTGAGGTTGATTTCAACCTCACGATCAAGCCGTCCGGCAAGGGCAAGGCTCAGAAGATCGAGATCACCAACGGCTCCCTGTTGTTCGTCGACAACGGTGCTGACATCGACGCCGACGTCACCGTGGCGCAGATCGCCGCTGGTGCGGTCAAGAAGAGTGTGGAGAAGGCCACCAAGGATGTGATCTGCGACCTGGCTGGCCAGGTGCGCTACGAGGAGGCGATCCAGCCCCGTGAGGTCACCGACCGCCAGGGCAACATCACCCTGAAGGCCCAGCGTCTCGGCCGGATGTGGGTGCTTTCCGGTGACGTCTACAACCTGCCGCCCAACGCTCAGCCCGTGGTCAGCAGCGAGACCCAGGTCACTGAGGGTCAGGTGCTGGCCGAAGCCAGCCAGCGGAGTGAGTACGGCGGTGAAGTGCGCTTGCGCGACTCCATCGGTGATTCTCGTGAGGTGCAGATCGTCACCACGGCGATGACCCTCAAGGACTTCAAGCTGCTGGAGGAGTCCACCCACTCCGGTGAGATCTGGAACCTCGAGGCCAAAGACGGCACCCGTTACCGCCTCAACACCATCCCCGGCAGCAAGATCGGTTCCGGTGAGGTCATCGCTGAACTGGCGGATGACCGCTTCCGCACCGGCACCGGTGGTCTGGTCAAATTCGCCCCTGGTCTGGCGATCAAGAAGGCCCGTTCCGCCAAGAACGGTTACGAGGTCAACAAGGGCGGCACCCTGCTGTGGATCCCCCAGGAGACCCACGAAATCAACAAGGACATCTCCCTGTTGATGATCACCGATGGTCAGTGGATCGAGGCCGGCACCGAGGTTGTCAAAGACATCTTCAGCCAGACCGCGGGCATCGTCACCGTCACCCAGAAGAACGACATCCTGCGCGAAATCATCGTCCGCAGTGGTGAGTTCCACCTCTGCACCGATGCCAAGGCGCTGGAGCGTTTCGAGGGTGATGGCCAGATGGTCAACCCCGGCGAGGACATCGCCAAGGGGCTCTCCGTTGACACGATGAAGTACGTGCAGACGGTGGAGACCCCCGAAGGTAAGGGTCTGCTGCTGCGTCCGGTTGAGGAGTACACCATCCCCAACGAGGCCCAGCTGCCTGAGCTGTCCCACGTGAAGCAGGCCAATGGCCCTCACCTCGGCATCAAGGCCACCCAGCGTCTGGCGTTCAAGGACAACGAACTGATCAAGTCCGTTGAAGGTGTGGAGCTGCTCAAGACCCAGCTGCTGCTCGAGACCTTCGACACCACCCCGCAGATGACGGTGGATGTGGAGAAGGCTCCCGACAAGCGGGCCAAGACCATTTCCCGTCTGCGCCTCGTGATCCTCGAGTCGATCCTGGTGCGTCGCGACACCATGTCCGACTCCAGCCACGGCTCAACCCACACCGAGCTGCAGGTCGAAGATGGCGTGTCAGTGAAGGCTGGCGATGTCGTCGCCACCACGCAGATCCTCTGCAAGCAGGCCGGTCTGGCGCAGTTGCCCGAAGCCACGGAAGCCGACCCTGTGCGTCGGATGATCGTGGAACGCCCCGAAGACACCACCACCCTGAGCACCTCCGGCAAGCCGGTGGTGAGCGTCGGTCAGCGGATTGTCGATGGCGATGCCCTTGCCGAGGGCGAAACCGCCACCTGCTGTGGTGAGATCGAGGCCGTCAGCGGCAACAGCGTCACCCTGCGTCTGGGACGTCCCTACATGGTGTCGCCCGACTCCGTCCTGCACGTGCGTGATGGAGATCTGGTGCAGCGGGGGGATGGCCTGGCCCTGCTGGTGTTTGAACGCCAGAAGACCGGTGACATCGTTCAGGGTCTGCCCCGAATCGAGGAACTGCTGGAGGCCCGACGCCCCCGTGAATCCGCGATTCTCTGCAAGAAGCCCGGCACCGTTGAGATCAAGCAGGGTGAAGACGACGAGTCCCTCGCCGTCAACGTGATCGAATCCGATGACGCCATCGGTGAATATCCGATTCTGCTCGGCCGCAACATCATGGTGAGCGATGGCCAACAGGTCACCGCTGGTGAATTGCTGACCGATGGCCCGATCAACCCCCACGAGTTGCTCGAGTGCTACTTCGAAGATCTGCGCAGCCGCAAGCCGCTGATGGAGGCCGCTCAGGAGGCGATCGCCAACCTGCAGCACCGTCTGGTGACTGAGGTTCAGAACGTCTACAAGTCCCAGGGCGTCTCGATTGACGACAAGCACATCGAGGTGATCGTCCGTCAGATGACCAGCAAGGTGCGGGTCGAAGATGCCGGTGACACCACCCTGTTGCCCGGTGAGCTGATCGAACTGCGTCAGGTGGAAGACACCAACCAGGCCATGGCGATCACCGGTGGCGCTCCCGCCGAGTTCACCCCGGTTCTGCTGGGTATCACCAAGGCGTCGCTCAACACCGACAGCTTCATCTCCGCCGCCTCCTTCCAGGAGACGACCCGGGTGCTCACCGAAGCCGCCATCGAGGGCAAGAGCGACTGGCTGCGCGGTCTCAAGGAGAACGTGATCATCGGTCGCCTGATTCCTGCAGGTACCGGCTTCAGCGGCTTCGAAGAAGAGCTGCAGAAGGAGGCTGGCCCCCACCCCGACATCCTTTCGGAGGATCCGGCTGGCTACCGCCGCATGCAGAACCTGCGTCCCGACTACACCGTCGACATGCCCCCTGCCGCCAGCGCCAGCGCGGTGTTGGATGACCCCAGTGACGCTGATCTCGAGGCCACCCGCACCCGCCACAACATCGACCCCTCGGCGAGCAATTTCGCCGCGTTCACCCGTCCGGACGCCGACAATGAGCTGAAGGAAGAGCAGGTGGTCGATGCTGAAGCCGTTGAGGGTCTTCAGGAAGAGGGCCTGCTCTCTGACGAATGAGCTCCGCTCAATCGTTCACCATTGCAGCCCCTTCCATGCTTGAGCCCACTGAGATCCCCAAGAGACGCCTGCCCAAATATGGGTTCCACACCCATACCGAGCGGCTGAATGGACGTCTGGCCATGCTTGGCTTCATCGCCCTAATGGCGGTGGAGATCAAGCTTGGCCATGGTCTGCTGATCTGGTGACCCAGGCTCTGCTGGGTCGCAGCGCGGCCGAGCTGCAGGACTGGGCCGTCGCCCAGGGGCAAAAGCCGTTCCGCGGCCGTCAGCTCCACGACTGGATCTATGCCAAGGGGGCTCGATCCCTGGCCGACATCACGGTCTTCCCCAAGACCTGGCGTGCCGCCTTGTTGGAGGACGGTATTGATGTGGGCCGGCTGAAGGAAGTGCATCGTTCGGTGGCCACGGATGCCACCACCAAATTGCTGCTCTCCACCGAGGACGGCGAAACCATCGAAACGGTCGGGATTCCCACCGACCAACGGCTCACCGTCTGTGTGTCCAGCCAGGTGGGTTGTCCCATGGCCTGCCGCTTCTGTGCCACCGGCAAAGGGGGGTTGCAGCGTTCACTTCAGACCCACGAAATCGTGGATCAGGTGCTGAGTGTGCGTGAGGCGATGGACCGTCGTCCTTCCCACATCGTGTTCATGGGCATGGGCGAGCCCTTGCTCAACAGCAGCGCTGTGCTGGAGGCGATCCGCTGCCTCAATGATGATCTCGGCATCGGCCAACGGCGCATCACCGTCAGCACGGTGGGTGTTCCGAAAACCTTGCCGCAACTCGCGGAACTGGCCATGCAGCGGCTGGGCCGCGCCCAGTTCACCCTTGCGGTGAGCCTCCATGCCCCCAACCAGCGGCTGCGCGAGGAGCTGATTCCCACAGCCCATGCCTACCCCTATGACGCCTTGCTCGAGGATTGCCGTCACTATCTGGATGTGACCGGTCGGCGGGTTAGTTTTGAGTACATCTTGCTCGGTGAACTCAACGATCAGCCCGAGCACGCCGCAGAGCTTGCGGATCGCGTTGGTGGTTTCCAGAGCCACGTGAACCTGATCGCCTACAACCCGATTGAGGAGGAAGAGTTCAAACGACCAACGCCGCAGCGGATCGAGGCGTTTCGTCGTGTGTTGGAGCGGCGCGGTGTTGCCGTGAGCCTCAGGGCCAGCCGGGGGCTCGATCAAAATGCGGCCTGCGGTCAGCTCCGGCGTCAGCAGATGGCCCCCAATTCATCCGGGAGCTGAAGGGTGGGCTGATGCCCTGTACCTCAGCAGACTGCTGAGGTACAGGGTCTGCGCATGACAGCGATCGATTGGCTGCTTCTCGCTGCTTACCTCGTTCTCACCCTGGTGTTGGGGTTGTGGCTGGCCCGCCGCAACAGCGGCGAGGCGGATTATTTCGTGGCTGGACGTCGTCTGAACGGCTGGTTGGCTGGCGCCTCGATGGCGGCCACCACCTTCTCCATCGATACGCCGCTTTACGTCGCCGGCTTGGTGGGTGCCCGCGGCCTGGCGGGCAACTGGGAGTGGTGGAGCTTTGGTTTGGCCCATGTGGCCATGGCCGTTGTCTTCGCACCCCTCTGGCGCCGCAGCGGTGTGCTCACCGACGCCGCCTTCACCGAACTGCGCTACGGCGGAGCGGCGGCGGCTTGGTTGCGAGGCATCAAGGCTTTCCTGCTGGCTGTGCCGGTGAACTGCATCGGCATCGGCTATGCCTTCCTCGCCCTCCGCAAGGTGGTGGAAGCGCTGGGGCTGGTGTCGGGTCAACCCGCAGCACTGGGACTGACGGACACGGTCTGGCTCTTGATGGTCGTGGCCCTGCTTGTGATGAGTTACACCGTGGCCGGTGGGCTCTGGGCCGTCGTGGTCACCGATCTGGTCCAGCTCGTGCTGGCATTGGCGGGTGCCCTGGCCGTGGCCGCGGCTGCCCTCCATGCCGCAGGAGGGATGACAGCGCTGTTGGAACAACTGCAGGCACTGCAGCGGCCGGAGCTGCTGTCCCTGGTGCCCTGGACCTGGGATGACGCGGGCTTCCACTGGTTGCAGGGCAGTGGCATCAGCATCCCGATGTTCACGGCCTACATCGCTGTGCAGTGGTGGAGTTTCCGCCGCAGTGATGGGGGTGGCGAGTTCATCCAGCGCATGCTGGCCACCCGCGATGAGCAGCAGGCGCGGCTGGCGGGTTGGGTGTTTCTGGTGGTGAATTACCTGGTGCGCAGCTGGCTCTGGATCGTGGTCGCGTTGGCGGCCCTGGTGCTGTTGCCGGCCGGTGCTGATCTTGAGCTCGGCTATCCCGCCCTGGCCGTGCAACTGCTGCCCCCGGTGGCGCTCGGCCTGGTGGTGATCTCTCTGGTGGCGGCGTTCATGAGCACCGTGAGCACTTCGGTGAACTGGGGAGCCAGCTACCTCACCCACGACCTCTATCAGCGCTTTGTTCGCCCCTCTGCCGGTTCGCGGGAGCTGTTGCTGGTGGGACAACTCACCACGGTTTTGCTGCTCGTTCTTGGGGTGATCACCGCTTTGATCAGCGACAGCATCGGCACGGTGTTTCGGCTGGTGATCGCGATCGGGTCAGGCCCCGGTGTGGTTCTGGTGCTGCGCTGGTTCTGGTGGCGCGTGAATGCCGCCGCGGAGCTGTCGGCGATGCTTTGCGGCTTTTTCGTTGGGGTGTTCACCTCGGTGGTGCCCCTGGTTCGGATTGAGGATTACGGGGTTCGCATTGCGGTGATCACCGGCCTTTCCGCTGTGGTCTGGTTGGCGGTGATGCTTTGCACACCGCCGGAATCGGACGCTGTTTTGGAGCGGTTTGTGCGGACGGTGCGTCCTCCGGGCCCCGGTTGGTCACGCCTGCGCCAGCGCTTCGGCGTCATGCCGATGGAGTCGTTGCCCGCCATGCTGCGTCGCTTCGTGCTGGCCTGTGGTGTGTTGTTTGGCGGCCTGCTCGGCACCGGAGGCTTCCTGTTGCATCAACAGTGGAGTGGCTGGATCGGTCTGTCGGTGCTGATCCTCTCGATCTGGCAGCTGCGGCGGCGTGTCGCTGCCCTGCCCTCTTGAGCAGAATGGCGCCTTGATTGGCGTGTTCCGGTGTCGTTTTTTCGTTCCACCCTTCTGCCGGCTCTGATTGTTCTTCTGTTTGTCCTGGCGTTGTTCGCTGTGAGTGCCCGCATCTGGCTTCCCGGTGACATGCTGGCTCCAGCTCCCATGGGTTGAGCCCTGGAATGGCTCCCGTAGCATCCCCGCATGACTGACGACCGCAGCCAACAGAAGGACCAGGGGCTGTCCAGCCTGTCTGTGGATCCTGATCTGCTGGCGCGTGAGCTGGCGGCGGAAGACGACGTTGATCCGCTTGATGCGATCCAGCTCGATGACGCCGAGCAGGATTCCTCTCTGAAGATTGCCCGGGCCTGTGACCAGGGTTTGATCTGGTTGCGTGGCAACCATGGAGAGCGGCTTCAGGGCCTGCAGGTGTTCTGTGAACACCGTGATCCCCGGTCGATTGCCCTGCTGCTGCCCTTGCTCCAGAACTCTTGTCCTGTGGAGCGGATGAGTGCCGTTTACGCCTTGGGCCGCAATCCATCGCCGCCGGCTGTTGAGCCTCTGTTGCAGCTGCTGCAGCTCGATGCCAATGCCTACGTCCGCAAGGCTGCGGCCTGGAGCCTGGGCAATTTCCCCGATGCTCCGGTGCTCAATCCTTTGATCCGGGCGCTGCAGACGGATGTCGCAGCGGTGCGCCTCTGGTGTCCAGGTTCCCTGGCGGAGGCCGGCAGCCGTTCCCCGGTCAAGGCCGACCCCGCGGCGGGGCAACTGCTTGTGAGTTTGCGCATCGACAGTGAAGCGGTGGTGCGCAGCAACTGCATCTGGGCTTTGGGCCGTTTGATGGATCAGCTGGTGCAGCCGCGGCAAGCCGAGATCGTTGAGGCTTTGGTGAGTGCCCTGCTCCATGACGGAGAGATCTCCGTGCGCGATGAGGCTAGAACCGCTCTCGAGCAGCTGGAGGATCCGCTGGTGCTGGAACGCCTGCAAGCGTTGATCAACGACGGTTTCATCCTGTAACTGGGCTGTGTAACGAGAAAGGCAACATTCAGGGGTGACCCCCACTAGATTGCTGCGCACATCACGCTTCCTCGATGCCCCAGAAGTCCATTCGTTTCACCATTCGGCCTGACGGCCGTGTGGAAGAACGGGTCGAGGGTGTCGCTGGTGAAGCGTGCCAGCAGCTCACTGAAGAAGTTGAAGCTGCTCTTGGAACGGTTGAACGTCAGGAGTCCACATCCGAAGCGTTTCTGCAGCCTGAGGTCCAGTCCCAGTCTCTTCCCGCTCATTTGAACTGATGTCGCATTTCAGCACCGTCAAAACCGAACTGCGTCAGCTGGAGCCTCTGGTGAAAGCCCTGGAAGACATGGGCTATGCCCCTGATCAGGGTGAACGTCCCGTGCGCGGCTACCGCGGCCAGACCGTCACCGCTGATCTGGCCATCGCGGTGCAGGACGGTGGTGACATCGGCTTCCGCTGGAACAGCGCATCGGAGTCCTATGAGCTGGTCACCGACCTTGATCTGTGGAAGCAGCAGATTCCTGTGGAACGTTTTCTCTCCAAGCTCACCCAGCGCTACGCCCTGAACATGGTTCTGGCTGCCACCACCAAGGAGGGATTTCAGGTTGCCGAGCAGACCCAAACCGAGGATGGTTCGATCGAACTCGTGGTGACCCGCTGGGACGCCTGAATCCTGGCTGATCCTTCGTCTCACGCCTTTTCCGCCCCCGCTCGCCCGCAGGAGCAGGCCACCGGGAGGGAACCCCTGCTCGGGGGCGACATGCGTGATCAGGCTGTCTGGGTGGATGAAGCCGTCTGCATCGGCTGTCGCTACTGCGCTCACGTGGCTGCGAACACCTTTGTTGTTGAGCCGCATCTGGGACGCTCAAGGGCCATCCGACAGGACGGTGACTCCACCGAATGCATTCAGGAGGCCATCGACACCTGTCCTGTGGATTGCATTCACTGGGTTCCCTTTGAATCGTTGGAAACGTTGCGGCAAAACCTGATTCGCCAGAATCTGCAACCGCGTCCCCAGGGTTGATGGCGCTTCCCACCCGCCGATTCGGCCGCACGGAGCTTGAGATCCCCCTGTTGTCTCTCGGGGGAATGCGCTTTCAGCAGAGCTGGACCGACCTTCCTGCTGATGAGATCACGTCTGCATCGCAGACCCAGCTCGAGGCGACCCTGAAGCGCGCGGTGGATCTGGGCTTTCACCATGTGGAAACGGCGCGGCACTACGGCAGCTCCGAACGTCAGCTGGGCTGGGCCCTGCCGCGCACACCCGATCCCTCCCGTCTGCTGCAGAGCAAGGTGCCTCCCCGGCCCGATGCCGACGCCTTCGAGGCAGAACTGGAGCTCAGTTTTGAGCGGTTGGGCTGTGATCGCCTTGATTTACTGGCCATCCATGGCATCAACCTGCCGGAGCATCTTGAGCAGACCCTTCAACCCGGGGGCTGCATGGACGTGGTGCGCCGCTGGCAGGCGGAGGGCCGTATTGGTCACGTGGGTTTCTCCACCCATGGCCCCACCGCCTTGATCGCACAGGCCTGCGACTCCGGTGCCTTCGATTACGTGAATCTGCACTGGTATTACATCCGCCAGGACAACGGCCCTGCCTTGGATGCGGCCCGCCGTCAGGACATGGGGGTGTTCATCATCAGTCCCACTGACAAGGGCGGCCATCTGCACACGCCATCCCAACGGCTGTTGGAGCTGTGTGCACCGCTGCATCCCATCGTCTTCAACGACCTGTTCTGTCTCCAGGATCCGCGGGTTCACACCATCAGCGTGGGAGCAGCTCGGCCGGAGGATCTCGAGCTTCACCTGGAGGCGTTGCGCCTGCTGCCGGAGGCAGCGTCTTTGATTGCCCCGGTGGATCAGCGGCTTCGGCAGGCGGCCGATGAAGCATTGGGTCGTGACTGGATGGCCACCTGGTCCGTCGGGCTGCCGCCTTGGCATGCGACGCCTGGGGACATCAACCTGCCGGTGTTGCTTTGGCTGTACAACCTGCTGGAGGCCTGGGAACTCGAGAGTTATGCCAAGGCCCGCTATGGGTTGCTGGGCTCCGGTGGTCACTGGTTTGCCGGGGCCAATGCCGATGGCTTTGATGCGGAGGTCACTGCCGAAGAGCTGCAGAGCGTCCTGCAGGAGAGCCCGTGGCGTGAGCGCATCCCAGAGATTCTGCGCAGCCTCAAGCAGCGGCTCAAGGGCGAATCCCAGATGCGCTTGTCGAGCGTCTGAGCGTTCCTCTTAGCTCCCCAGAGGATCCCGGCTGGGTGTTCCCACGGCCCTTGGGTAGCTGCGGGGGCAGGGGCCGTTCGGTTGCACCCGCAGCAGGTGCCGCGTGCCGCGATCACCGGGCAGTTGCCGGTGCTGCACCTCGATCAGATGGCCGTTCAGCAGGCGCAGGGCCCTGTTGAACGGCACGGCATCGCTGTCCGTCCACTGGCCCCGATATAGCAGGGCCTGGCCGTCGCTCTTCAGCAAGGGCACCAGGTATTCGGCCACCACGGGAGCGGCCGCCACAGCCCGGGCCACGGCGCGATCGAAGCTGCCGCGGAAGTGGCGATCGCGCCCGGTGGTTTCGATCCGCTCGGTGCGGACCCGCACCCGATCGGCAAGGCCCAGGCTTCCTGCCATGGCCTCCACGGCGGCGGTCTTGCGTCCGACGGAATCCAGCAGGGTCACCTGTGCCTGGGGAAGGGCAATGGCGATGGCGAGGCCGGGGAAGCCTCCCCCGGTTCCCACATCAATCCAGTGCTGCGGCTCGTCTGCGGACTGGAGTTCCGCCGCCAGCGGCCAGAGGCTGTCGAACACCTGACCAATCCAGAAATCGTCGCCGTTCACCAGGCGCGTCAGGTTGACCCGCTCATTCCAGCTCTGCAGCAGGCCCTGAAGCTCCACCAGCTGGTCGCGCTGCGCCTGCGATGGCTGCCATCCCAGGGCGTCCCAGAACGCCGGTTCAGGCGCGGTGGCGGCCATGGCTGCAGCAACAACTCTTCTTAGGATGAAGGACCGGCTGTCCCCTGTGTCCGAAGCCCGCCTCAGCCATCACGAACGGCTTGGCGTGCGTCCCGGGGTTGACGCTGAAACCTTGCGCCAGGCCTTTCGACGTCAGTCCAAGGCCCTGCATCCCGACACCACGCAACTGCCGCCCGAGCAGGCCAGCATTGCGTTTCAGCAGCTCAAGGAGTCCTACGACGTTCTGCTGCGCCAGAGCCAGGCAACCCCCAGTCTTGGCGCCCAGGAGCCGTCATCGCCCCCGCCACTGCAGCGTGAGTCCCGCCTGGATGCCTGGCAGGGCATTGGTCAGCGCAGGCCCCTCTCCGGTGGGGAATGGTTCTCGCTGGTGCTGTTGAGCATCGCGCTGTTGCTCAGCTTGGTGCTGGGGTTAGGGGTGGCCCTTGCCCAGGGCCGCGACTGGCAGGTGTCGCCGAGTTGGCTGGCGGATGAGCAGACTCAGAACACATCCGTGCGTTCGCAACCTGATGGCCGCCCTGCCCCCGGAGAGCACCCCGCTGAATCAGCACTCTCTCCCGGCGCTTGAGGTTTGGCTCCAGCAGCTTGGTGCCGTCCGCATGGACGACAACCCCTGCCAGTGGATGCTCGAACGTTCTGAATGGCGAGCACTGTTGCTGCTGGAACGGGAGGACCTCAAAGTGATCTGGCACCCGGGTTCCCTGGAGGCGATGGTGCAGTGTTCGCTTCCCTATGGCCTCTCCAGGGCCGATGTCGAGGCGGCGATTCAGGCGGGGCCCTGAGCACACCAGCTTCAGAGCTGATCGAGGGCCTGTTCCAGCACCGAATAGCAGCGTTCCAGTTGGGCATCGCTGATGCAGAGCGGTGGCAGCAGATAGACCACCTGGCCCAGGGGGCGGAGGAAGACGCCGTTCTCCATCGCCAGCCGTTTCAGCTTCGGCCCCGCCGGGTTGAGGTAGCCCGAGCTCCCCTCCACAACGAGGTCGAAGCCGGCCACCGTCCCCGTCAGCCGGGGATGTTGCACCTTCCGATGGCGCGCCAACCGTTCGAGGTGCGGACGATGCCGTTGTTCGAACTGTTGAAAGGCGGCAGGGTTGCGCTCCAGCAGGTCGAGGCTGGCGTTGGCCGCGGCGCAGCCCAGCGGATTGGCGGTGAAGCTGTGGCCGTGCCAGAGGGTCAGGCAGGGGTCGTCACCGACAAAGGCTTCGAACACCGCTTCGCTGGCCATGGTCACGCCCATCGGCAGACATCCACCCGTCAAGCCTTTGGACAGGGCCATCAGATCCGGCCGTATGCCCGCCCGCCGGCTGGCGAACCAGTCGCCGCAGCGTCCGAAGCCGGTGAGCACTTCATCGGCGATCAGCAGTGCTCCAGCCTGGCGGGTGCGTGCCTCCACCTGTCGCAGAAACTCGGGCCGCACCATGGCCATGCCGCCGGCCCCCTGCAGCAGAGGCTCGAGGATCACCGCCGCCGTGGGTGTCTCCAGCATGCGCTCGAGCACCTCGAGTGCCGCCGATTCCTTGGCCTCCACGGCATCGTCGTCCCACCAGGTGGCCGGCCAGGGAACCCGGGCGACGGGAAAGAGCTTGTCTTCGAAGGGGGCGCTGAACAGGTTGCGTTCGCCGACGGCCATCGCTCCGAAGGTGTCACCGTGGTACGCCCCATCGAAGGCGACGATCTGATAGCGCGGTTGGCCCCGGTTGGCCCACCACTGGCAGGCGATCTTGAGCGCCACTTCCACCGCCGTGGAGCCGTTGTCGGAGAAGAACAGCCGTTGGAGGCCGCAGAGGCCGCTCAGGCGTACGGCCAGCTGTTCCGCCGGCTCATGGGTGAAGTCGGCAAAAATCACCTGCTCGAGGCGGGCGGCCTGATCGGCGATGGCCTTGGCCAACACCGGATGGGCATGGCCGTGAAGGGTGACCCACCAGCTGCTGATGGCATCGATCAGGGGCTCGCCGTGCTCACGGATCAGTAGGGCACCGTCTCCAGATACCACCCGTTGGGAGTTGGCTGCGCTGGCCATCTGGGTGAAGGGGGGCCACAGATTCGGATGGCGGATCGACCCCATGGCAGCAGCGGCAGCTTTTGCCATATTGAATCTGGAGCTGTTGGAGATGCCCCGGATGGCTGCCCCACGCACCCGTCGTCAATCCAAGCGTTTTGTTCCCACCACGCGGCCTGAGCCGTCGGCCAAGCGACGTCTCGTTGTCCCTGAGGGCGACTGGCAATCGATTCGCAGCGATCTCGAACTGCGGGGTTGGTCGTCGTCCCAGCTGGAGGTGATCCAGGCTGAACTCAGTCATGGCTGGCCGCTGCGGGTGGCCGTGCGCCATGCCGCGATGCGTTTGGGCACCTGCCCCACCGGTTCAAAGGCCCTGGGCTGAGTGGTCAGCGGCAGACGTCGCTGTTCTTTTCCGTCTCTGTGGCGATGGCGTTGCAGTTCACCCAGCGCACCAGCTGCATCTCGATGTCGGTGAACAGCACCAGAATCCCAACGCAGAGTGCTGAAACAGCCAGGGTCGCGAGGGTTTGACGTGAAGTCACGGGGACGAGCGCTTCAACACTTCTCGGAATGTAGTGGTGAGATTCTGCTCGTGCCAAAGCCGCTCCAGAACCGTTGCTGAGAGCGAGGCCTGGGGCGGGAGCTGCGCCAGAACGGGGACGTCACCGAACTGCTTGAGGGTCCCCGGGTTGTCGGCATGGAGGGGGCCATTGAGGATCAGTCCCAAGACTGTGAGATTCCGCCGTCTCAACGCTTCCAGGCTGAGCAGGGTGTGGTTAAGGGTGCCCAGTCCACTGCGGGCCACCAGAACGATGGGCAACTGCCACTTCACCAGTTGATCGATCTGGAGCCAGTTGCGGGTCAGGGGCACCATCAATCCTCCAGCTGTCTCCACCACCAGGGATCCCTGATGCTGGGGAATGGCGAGTTGGGCAGGGTCGAGTGGCGTGTCGTCCAGTTCGGCGGCCCAGTGGGGGGAGACCGGCTCTCGGAAGGCATAGGCCTCGGGCAGCATCCGTTCCGGCGGGAGGTTCAACAGCTGCCGCACCCGTTCGCGGTCACCGCCGCCCTCCAGTCCGCTCTGCACCGGTTTCCAGTAGCTGGCCTGAAGCCCCTGCACGAGCCACGCGCTCACCACGGTTTTGCCGACGTCCGTGTCGGTTCCGCACACCACCAGGCGACTGACGCTGCCGTTCATCGCTTCACCATCAGGACCCACATCCTCCAGGTCAGGGCGAACCCGGCTGATGCATCGGCTTGGGGCCAAGCCCGGAAGACGGCCTTCCATTGGCCTGGGGAGAGCTGGCCCCCGTTGGTGACGGAGGCGCCGATGTTGCTCATCGGTCGCAGCAGCTGCAGTGGATTGGCGGCGCGTTGGGTGAAGCTCAGGCACTCGTCCCGTTGCACCACCCCATCCGGCAGGGCTGCCATCAGTTGCTCCCGCACCGGCATGGACAAGGCCGTGCAGGTTTGATTCGCTGCCCGGGCGGCGTGCTGCCATTGCGGAAAACTTCCCGCCACCGGCACCGCCAGGGCCAGCCAGCCCCCCTTTGGCAGGGCATCCACCCAACGCCGAAGCTGCTGGACTGGATCTGGCAACCAATGCAAAACAAAGCTGGAGGCCAGCAGTTGCGGAGGCTCACTCCAGTTCGGTAACCCGCGGCTCAGGTCATGCCGCAGGGTGTGTGTTCCCTGGGGGTGGCTGTTCAACATGGCGGCACTTCCGTCGAGGCGGATCACCTGCTGGCCTGGATGAGCGACTTCCAGGGCTGCGGCCAGATGACCGGTGCCGCTGCCGAGGTCAGCCCACAGGCCGCGCCGGATGGAGCAGCGACGGCTCAGTTGGGCCAGGCGCCAGGCCATGGCCCGTTGCAGCAACGCCTCGCCTGCATAGGTCGGTGCTGCGCGACTGAAGCGCTCCAGTACCTGGTCGGGGCGAATCACAGGGCCCCCAGCCATTGCTGCACCACCGAGAGCACCGTTGGTGTGATCAGTGCGTGGCCCCAATTCGGATCCCGATGCAGGGTCAGCGGCTGCGCTCCGAGGTCATCGATCAGCTGCTGTGCTGATGCGGCGTGCACCACAGCGTCCTGTTCGCCCTGCACCACCAGCACAGGCACCGCTTCAGGCCAGCCCGTTGGCAGGCTCTGGCAGCGCGCCAGAAGCTCCAGATCCTGCTGCAGCCGTTGGCGCCCCAGGCTCGTCAAACCCTGCAGCAGGGGGGCTGGGGGCAGGGCGCTGCGGGCATGGGGTGAAGCCGCTTTGTCGAGGAAGCGCTCCAGCATCGTCAGTTCCTCGTTGGTGCCCAGGGCCGCCTGCATCCCCTTCAGAGCCACCGCCACCGCGCGCCCTGCGCGCCCGTGGGGCACGAAGGCGCTGAAGCTCCCCAGCAGCACCACCGCATCGGCCCGCGCCAGAACAGCTGCAGGGAGCAGGTGCAGCCCCAGGGAGTGGGCGATCAACAGGTTGCGTCCTGGGCCAGGGGGCCATGCCGGAGCAACGGTCTCACCGCCGCTGTAGCCCTGGTCCGCGCTGGACCATTTCGCTCCCCCGTCTTCAAAGCGTTGACGCCAGTGGGACCAGGTGCCGGCCTGGCCAGCCCAACCATGCATCGCCAGGACCTGCATCATCGAGAGCCGAGGGCTGCGAGCAGTTTCTCCAATGTGCCCTCCGGCAGGTCCCGCCGCAGCACCAGGCGCAAACGGGCGGTCCCCTCCGGCACCGTGGGCGGCCTGATCGCCACCGACAGCAGCCCCGCCTGCTCCAGCTGTTGCTGGAGGTCGAGCGCGTCCTGGTCGTCCCCGACCAACAGCGGGAGAACGGGGCCGTGTCCTGCCGGTTTCGCCCAGCCCTGATGCGCCAGTGCTGTCCTCCAGCGTCCCGAGCGCTGGCTCAGCTCGCTTCCCCAGTTGGGATGGGCTTGGATCAGGCGCAGGGCAGCCTGGGCTCCAGCCACCAGCGGTGGGGCCAGGGCCGTGGTGTAGCGGAAGGCCCCACTGGTTTGCAGCAGTCGCTCCATCGTCGTGTGGTCCCCAGCCAAAAACGCACCTCCGCTGCCGAAGGCCTTGCCGAAGGTGCCGCACACCAAGGCCACAGGCCGTTGGAGTCCATGGCAAAGCCCACGGCCGCCCGGCCCCAGTACCCCCAGGCCATGGGCTTCGTCCACCAGCAGCTGTGCACCATGGTGGGCACAAAGGTCGGCGATGCCCTCCAGATCAGGGCTGGTGCCTTCCATGCTGAACAGGCTTTCCGTCACCACCAGTGGTGGCCGTGTTGTCGGCTTGAGCCGCTCCAGCCGCTGGTCGAGATCTTCAAGATCGTTGTGGGCAAAGCGTTGCAGCCGCGCCCCACTGGTGCGGACGCCGGCCAGCAGCGAGTGGTGGATCAGCCGGTCCACCAACACGATGGTGTGCCTGTCACTCAGGGCCGTTAGGGCGGCGATGTTGGCTTGAAATCCGCTGGGGAACAGCAGCACCCGGTCCCGGTTCAGCCAGGTGGCGAGGGCTGCCTCCAGCTCCAGGTGGCGTGGTCGGGTCCCAGTGATCAGGCGAGATCCACCGGCACCGACGCCATCGGAGGCCACGGCCTCTGTTGCCGCTGCGAGCACATCGGGATGACGGCTGAGCCCGAGGTAGTCGTTGCTCGCTAGATCAACCAGCTGACCGGCTCCGGCGGGATCCTGCAGCTGCCAGGGCTCCTGGCCGGAGTTCAAGCTCCGCAGGCGTCGGCGGCGGGCTGAGGGGATGGGAGAAGCGTGGTCCCGCATCACAACAGTCTGGAATCCGCCCTGAACAAGGATGGCCGCAGTCCTCTGATCGTCATGACCTGGGAGCGTTTCACTCTGCTCTTTCCGCTTTGGACGTTGCTGGGAGCTCTGCTGGCCTTGCTGCATCCCCCGCTGTTCATCTGGTTTAAGGGGCCACTGATCGCCCTTGGACTCGGCGTGATCATGCTCGGCATGGGCGTCGGGTTGACACCCGCTGATTTCGTGAGGGTGGGTCGACGCCCTCGCGCCATGCTGCTGGGGGTGCTGGTCCAGTTCCTGGTGATGCCGGCCCTTGCCGCTGGGATCGCGGCGGCTCTTCATCTGCCTGCCCCGCTTGCGGTGGGCTTGATTCTGGTCGGCTGCTGCCCGGGGGGGACCGCCAGCAATGTGGTGGCTCTGATCGGCCGTGGCGATGTGGCGCTGTCGGTGGTCATGACCACGATCAGCACCCTGGCGGCGGTGGTGTTGACCCCGCGTCTCACGGAGGTGTTGGCCAGCCAGTACGTGCCGGTGGACGGTTGGGCCCTGTTCCTGGCCGTGCTTCAGGTGGTGTTGCTGCCCGTCACCGTTGGGGTGGTGCTCAAGCGTGGTCTGCCCGGTGTGGCCCAGCGGATTGAGCCGGTGATGCCTCCTCTGGCGGTGATGGCCATCGTGATGATCGTCTCCAGCATCGTGGGCAGCCAGACGGCTGTGCTCCTTCAGCAGGGGCCCGTGCTGATCCTGGCTTGCCTGCTGCTGCATGGCGGCGGCTTCCTGCTCGGCTGGCTGATTCCCCGGTTGGCGGGGCAGAGCGTGCAGGCCCAGCGCACCATCAGCATCGAGGTGGGCATGCAGAACTCAGGACTGGCCGTGGTGCTCGCCCGCAGTGGCGGGTTCGCCAGTCCCCTCACGGCGTTGCCGGGTGCCATCTCTGCAGTGATTCACTGCCTGATCGGCAGCGCCCTTGCCGCCGTGTGGAGGCGTCGCTCGCCATAGCTGGTCGCCTTAGCCGTTCGCTCTAGATCGAGTCCCCGTTGTGGAGTTCAAACAGCAGGCGGGCGGCGAGGCCACGGGAGATGCGTCGTGCCACGAGCAGATCGCAGATCCAGGTGAACAACGGCGGCGCATCGGTGGTGGACGCCAGGCGTTGTTCGAGGGCCTTCAGCTCTTTCACGTCACGGCAGCCCCTCAGGGCATCGATCAGGGTGTCTTCAGCCGGCCGCGGCTTGGTGAGCTGAGTGCTGGTCACAGGAGGTGGGGCTCAATCCCCTCCGTCATGGCACTGGCGCAGTGCCCCTGTCACCCTTCGCTGCAGCGGAGGCAGGCACAAAAAAAGCTCCGGTGGTCTCACCAGAGCTCGAAGCATTCTCTTCATTATTTTTCCTGATCTGGCTTGGTTCCGTCAAAGGAGGTCGGCACATCTGATTGATTGCATTGGCGCGGCTTATCGCTTGTTTGAAAAGAGAGTTCAGCCAGGCTCCTTAAGATCATTCGATGAACCAATCGACACCGGCCACGCCCCGATCCGAGCCCGATGTCGATCGCAGTGCCCCACTGAATCCCTCAGAAATCTTTCCCTTCCCGCTGGACGATTTCCAGCTGGAGGCCATGGATGCCCTCAACCAGGGACATTCGGTCGTGGTTAGTGCCCCCACAGGATCTGGCAAAACCCTGATCGGTGAATACGCCATTCATCGCGCCCTGGCCCACGGCCAGAAGGTCTTCTACACCACACCTCTGAAGGCTCTCTCCAATCAGAAACTGCGCGATTTCCGCGATCAGTTCGGTGCGGAGAACGTGGGTTTGATGACCGGTGACCTCAGCGTGAATCGCGAGGCCTCGATCGTGGTGATGACCACGGAGATCTTCCGTAACATGCTGTACGCCGAGGCGGATGAGCATGACGATCCCCTGGCTGATGTGGAAGCGGTGGTGCTCGATGAGTGCCATTACATGAACGATTCCCAGCGCGGCACGGTCTGGGAGGAGTCGATCATTCACTGCCCACCCACGGTGCAGCTGGTGGCGCTCTCCGCGACCGTGGCCAATGCCGGGCAGCTGACCGACTGGATCGAGAAGGTGCATGGTCCGACCACGTTGGTGATGAGTGATCACCGGCCGGTGCCGCTGCAGTTCAGCTTCTGCAGTGCCAAGGGGTTGCATCCACTGCTCAACGAAGCCGGTACGGGTCTTCATCCCAACTGCAAGGTCTGGCGCGCGCCCAAGGGGCACAAGCGCAAAGGGCGTTCCCAGAGGCCGCCGCAACCCGAGCCACCACCGATCAGCTTTGTTGTGGCTCAGATGGCGGAGCGGCAGATGCTCCCGGCCATCTATTTCATCTTCAGTCGCCGCGGTTGTGACAAGGCGGTGCGTGATCTGGGGGTGCAGTGCCTGGTGACTCAGGAAGAGCAGGCGCGGATCAAGGAACGTCTAACCGCCTACAGCCACGACAACCTTGAGGCCGTTCGGGATGGAATTCACGCTGATGCGCTGCTGCGGGGCATCGCTGCCCACCACGCCGGTGTTCTGCCCGCCTGGAAGGAGTTGATCGAAGAGCTCTTCCAGCAGGGGTTGGTGAAGGTGGTCTTCGCCACGGAGACCCTGGCGGCAGGCATCAACATGCCGGCCCGTAGCACGGTGATTGCTGCCCTCTCCAAGCGCACCGAGCGGGGGCATCGCCCGCTGATGGGCAGTGAGTTCCTCCAGATGGCCGGCCGGGCCGGCCGGCGGGGCCTCGACTCCCAGGGCTACGTCGTGACGGTGCAAAGCCGGTTCGAAGGTGTGCGTGAGGCAGGTCAGCTGGCGACAAGTCCCGCCGACCCCCTGGTGAGCCAGTTCACCCCCAGCTACGGCATGGTTCTCAACCTGCTGCAGCGCCACGATCTGGCCAAGGCCAGAGAGCTGGTGGAGCGTAGTTTTGGCCGCTACCTGGCGGGGCTGGACCTCGTGGAGGACGAGGAGAACCTCTCCCAGCTGCGGTTGCAACTCAGCCAGCTGGAGGGCGTCGCCGGCGATATCCCCTGGGAAGATTTTGAGGACTACGAAAAAATGCGTGGGCGGCTCCGCGAAGAGCGGCGCTTGCTCCGCATCCTTCAGCAGCAGGCCGAGGAGACGCTGGCCAATGAGCTGACGATGGCCCTGCAGTTCGCCAGCACCGGCACCCTGGTCAGCCTCAAATCGCCGCAGCTGCGGGGGCGCGTCGCGCCCGCGGTGATCGTGGAGAAGGTGAAGGGGCCCGGTCAGTTCCCGCTGCTGCTCTGCCTGACCGATGAAAACGTCTGGATCCTGCTGCCCTGTCAGGCCGTGGTGAGCATCCATGCGGAGCTCAGTTGCCTGCAGGTGGATGGGCTGGATGTCCCGGAGCTGTCCCGCTCCGGTGAGTTGCGCCATGGCGATCAGGCCAGTGGTGGTTTGGCGTTAGCCGTGGCCCACATGGCCCGGCGCCACGACATGACCACCCCGCAATACGACCTGGCTGGGGAGGTGTTGACCCAGGCCCGGCTGGTGCGGGATCTGGAGCAGGAGCAGGAGCAGCACCCGGCCCATCGCTGGGGAGATCGCAAACAGCTGAAGAAGCACCGCCGGCGCATGGAAGATCTGGAGTTGGAGATCGCTGAACGGCAGCAGCTGTTGCATCAGCGGGCCAACCGCCACTGGGAGACCTTCCTCGCCTTGATGGAGATCCTGCAGCACTTCGGATGTCTTGATGAGCTGGATCCCACGGAGATCGGCCGCACCGTTGCGGCTTTGCGGGGCGACAACGAACTCTGGCTGGGGCTGGCGCTGATGAGTGGCCATCTCGATGACCTTTCCCCCCCAGACCTGGCGGCGGTGTTCGAGGCGATCAGCACCGAGGTCAACCGCCCCGACCTGTGGAGTGGCTTCCCGCCACCTGCTGCAGCTGAGGAAGCCCTGCAGGATCTTTCGGGGCTGCGTCGCGAGCTGCTGCGGGCCCAGGAACGCGCCGGTGTGGTGGTGCCGGCCTGGTGGGAACCCGAGCTCATGGGTCTTGTGGATGCCTGGGCGCGGGGAACGTCCTGGAGCGATCTGATCGCCAATACCTCGCTGGATGAGGGCGATGTGGTGCGCATCATGCGCCGCACCGTGGACCTTCTGGCCCAGGTGCCGTACTGCGAAGCGATCAGCGAGCAACTGCGCAGCCATGCCCGTCAGGCTCTGAAAGCGATCAACCGCTTCCCCGTGGCCGAGGCCGAGGATCTGGTGCCGGCTCCCGCTGCGCTCAACCCGGCAACGGAGCGGGCCGCCTGAGTTCAGGCGTCCGGAGCGGCCATGGCGCCGGGATTCACCTGCTGATCAAAGTCGGCTTCGCTGATGTGGCCGAGCTCCAGGGCCGCCTGCTTCAGCGTCAACCCCTGATGGTGGGCATGCTGAGCGATGGCACTGGCCTTCTCGTAACCAATGCTGGGGGTCAAGGCGGTGACCAGCATCAAGGAGCGATCCACGAACCGCTGAATCTGCTCCCGATCCGGCTCCAAACCCTCCACCAGGTTCTGGCGGAAGCTGGTCATGGCGTCCTTGAGCATGCGGATCGACTGCAGCAGGTTGAAGCCGATCAAGGGCTTGTAGACATTCATCTGCAGATGGCCGCCTGCGCCAGCGGCTGCCACGGCGCCATCGAGACCGATCACCTGGGTGCAGACCATGGCCATGGCTTCGCACTGGGTGGGATTGATTTTTCCCGGCATGATCGAGCTGCCGGGTTCGTTGGCGGGCAGCCGCAACTCGCCCAGACCTGCCCGGGGGCCACACCCAAGCAGCCGTACGTCGTTGGCGATCCGGAGCAGGGCCACCGCCAGCAGGCGAAGTTGGCCCATCGCTTGAACGAGGGCGTCATGGCCGGCCATCACCGCGAAGAGGTTGTCAGCGGGATGAACCTTGACGCCGGCGACCCGGCTCAGCTCGTCCGCAACGGCATGGCGGAAGCCCGGCGGCGTGTTCAACCCCGTGCCCACGGCGGTGCCCCCCAGGGGAAGATCGCCGAGGCTGACCAGACAGTCCTCCAGCCATGCCTGGGCTTGTTTGAGTTGATCCCGCCAGGCGCCCACTTCATCGCCCAGACGCAGGGGCACCGCATCCTGCAGATGGGTGCGGCCAATCTTGACGATGGGCATCCAGGCCTGGGCTTTGGCATCCAAGGCCTGCACCAGGGCATCGAGCGCCGGCAGCAGCCCGTCCTTCAGGTGCTTGGCCGCGGCGACGTGAATCGCTGCGGGAAACACATCATTGGTGGATTGCGACCGATTGACGTGGTCATTCGGGTGCACTGGGGTGTGGCTGCCGAGGGCGTTGCCTGAAGCCTGAGACGCCAGATTGCTGATCACCTCGTTGATGTTCATGTTGGTCTGGGTCCCGCTTCCGGTCTGCCAGACCCGCAGTGGGAACTGATCGTTGTGCTGGCCAGCGGCAATGGCATCGGCCGCCGTGCAGATCAGCTCCACCTGTTGAGGGTTCAGAAGCGCATGCTCGCCGTTCACCGTGGCGCAGGAACGCTTGATCCAGGCCAGGGCCTGGATGATTTCGAGCGGGATCCGTTCGTCGCTGATGGCGAAGTTCTGAAGCGACCGCTGGGTCTGGGCTCCCCAGAGCGCTTTGGATTCCACCTCAATGCCCCCCAGGCTGTCGGTTTCAATCCTGAACGGCTGCGTCATCGGGTCCACGGCGCGATCGAGCGTTGCATCGATCATCCGTGATCACTGTCCGGTGGTCGTGCCATAGGTCGTGCCATCGTTCCGCTTCAACCGTTTGGGTCTTGTCCGGTGCAGGTTCACCGTTCCCATGACATCGCTCTCCCGCTGCCCGATACGTCTCAGAGCCAGCTTCAGGGATATCTGTCGCAGCCTGGCCGACCTCTGAAGGCATTATTGAATCGCAAAAAAGTGGAGCGACTGGCGAACAACCGGTTCTTTTACTCCTCCAGGCCATATCAGTTGCTGAATTTTCAGCTTCAGCCTGAGGTGGTGTTCCTCTCCAATTGGGATGGCGATCAACTCAACATCGTGTTTGAACAGTGCATCATTCATGGACTGGGTCGTTTGCAGGAGCTGATTCAGTTCAAGTGCCAGGCATCGATTCGACCAGAACAGGAATGCTTGATGGCGAAGGCTGATCTCAGCCTGGAACTGTCCATCAGCGGATCACTGAAACGTCTGCCGCAGCCGCTAGTGCAACGCACGGCAGGACTGGCCTTGGGATTGGTGACGGATCGTTTGGAAAAGCGTTGTCGGACTGGACTGGTGAGAGGAGCTCTAGATTGGGTTGAGAAGCACCCTTGAACGTGCTTGGTTTAGCAGTGGTATTGTCACTGAAGTTTCTCTTCAGATTCTGGCGTTGTGGTTATTGCGAAAGCTTCAGCCAATCCTGTACTGACGTTCCAGAACTTTTCACTTCGCTGCGATAAGTCTAATCCAAATGTTTCCTTTAAGCAGCCCTGGAGTTGGGGCCTCTCTTCAGGGAACAGAATCGCTGTGATTACCACAAATTCTTACTTGCGATACCAATTAATCGTAGGGCTCGCTGGCTTGGTTCCTCCAGTTTCTGGCGAGTTCTTCGGAGAAGGGGTTATCGGTTGGCCTGTGGGAGGGGAAGCGGGCCTTGATAGCAAATTGAGAGTTTCCCATGCTTTTAGTTTTCTGTCCAATGTTTACGGTGATTGCCTGGAGAAATCACAAATATCTTCCGATGAGGTCTGGACGTTGCTCGAGGAAGTAAGTATCTATCCTCAGTTAATCATTAAGGAGCTGACAAAGACCCAGAAAGATTTCTTTTTTCTTGCATTGTCTGTTCTCTTTTCCTTTGACCTCTACCTCATTCCCAAAACAAAATTCTTGATGTCTAAAGCGGCAAAGCCTCTCAGGAGGCTTCTGTTGAAGCAGATCGAAGGGAAGAGTCTCATTGCAACATCAACGAATAGTCGCTTCCTTCGCGAATTCTGTGCCGATGGATTGGTTCTGGGAAGCTTCGGCGAAATCTTATTTTCCGGAGAGTTGTCTGAGTCAATGCAGTGGGCTCGCGACAATCTTGAGGGTTTCGATGTGTCGGATTCTGAAGATGATAAATTTGATGTTGGATTGAATCTGACGAATTTAGAAACTTCTGATGATCAAGACGACGATTTTTAAAAAAGGGGGGCAATGATGACTTTTTTAGGAAGGCTCGCTCGGGCCATACGGCGCCAAATCTCGATTGTGCTTGCGATTGCGGATTACGACCTTGACAGGAAGTCGACGGGAAGTTCGTTGGGGAATTGGGAAGGTCTGATTAATCCCATGCAATTGATGCTCTTCTTCATCGTGATGCGTGTTGGATTTAGTTTGCTGAGAGGAAGCAATAGATTTGCTGCTGGAGGCTCGACCGATATGTATTTTAATATTGTTTTATTTATAGCTTCTGGATTCGTGCTCGCTTTTCTTTTCAGGAATGTTGCAATCAAGGCTCTGCAGGGTTTGAAGTTAAGGGCGCCTCTTTATTACTCAAGAATTAGACCTCTGAATATTCTTCTAGCGTTGTCTCTTAATGACTTGAGAGCTCTTTTAACCCTATCTATTGCAATTTTGGGCCTTGTTTGGATGTTTACTTGGAGTTTCAGGTTTGATAGTCCTGGGTTGGCGATTGTGGTTTATCTTCTTACTGTCGTGATGGCTGTAGGGTTTGGTCTCTGCGTAATCTTCCTCGCAGGACTCAATAAATGGGTGACTAAAATCATCAAAAGGGCTATGCAACGGGTTATTATCTTTACATCGGGGATATTCTTTGCCACTTTCGAACTTCCCCCTTTTACGCGTCCGTTTGTAACTTGGAATCCGGTTCTTCATTCTGTCGAGCTCTTCCGATATTCGTTAAATAATGATTACCCTATACCCGATATATCATTGGGTTATTTAATTTGCTGTTCTATGCTTACATTGGGCTTTTCATTGGTATTGTATAAAACGAATGAATCGCGGCTTCTTGAGTCCAGTGACGATTAACTCTTCTGCGTCATTGCTCTAGTCGAATTCTTGAGTTAATTTTTAGCTATGACTGAGCCCACCTCTTCTTCGAGCTCCTCCTCTTCTCTCCCCAGGGAAAGGCCTTCTTCGCTTCTTTTCCCGCGCGCTTTTGCTGAAGGTCAGCCAGCTGAGCTCTGGCGTGAACGGTTCAAGCGTCTTGCGAAGCCAAGGGTTCTGATCTCTGCTTTTTTGGCAACATCTGCTCTCTATTTTTTTGCCATAGGAAGAGATCGATACACAACTGTGTCTGAATTTGTAATTCAGCAGGCAACTCCTCTGAATACATCGTCGGCTTCCGTTTTGGCGGGAGCAGCATCTGCTCCACAGGTCCTAACCTCCCTAGTTGATGGACAATATTTACAGGTCTATCTTGAATCGTCTGATGTCAAGACTCGCTTGTTTCCGAATCCCCAGAGACTTGAGCAGGATTATCGCGTAAAATTTCCTGATGTGTTGGCAGGATTGCCCTCCAATAGTTCAGGGCCAGCGCAGCTATCATTCTATAAAAAACAACTGCATGTTGCTCCTCAACCCTTGAGTGGCTCTGTCATACTGACAACATCTGGCTTCACTCCTGATCAAGCTTTTAAACTCAATAAGGAGCTGCTTGATCAGTCTCGCCGTTTTGTGAATGAAGTAAATCAAACCATCAGCTCAGATCAGAATAACTTTGCTAAAAAAGAAGTTCAACTAGCTGAAATCAATTTGAAAGCTGCTACAAAAAGTCTTGAGCTTTTCCAGGAAAAACATGGAAATCTGAATGTTGAATCTGAACAGGCTGCGGCAAGTTCATTTATTTCTGGCCTCGAATCACAACTGGTTGAATTGAAGGTTGAGGAGGCAGCCTTGCGTCGCCAATACAGAGATCCAAATGCCCCAGAAGTCTCATTTGTTGCAGACCAAGTGAGTGAACTTGAAGCTCAGATTCGTACGGAGAGAGACAGAGCCATTAGTGAAAATGGTCGGGATTTGAATACGCTGGCAATTGAAGAGGCTGGATTGCGAGCAGATGTCGACTTTGCATCGCAGTCTCTACAATCGGCTCGATTGGCTGCCGACAACAGTCGCCGCGAAAGTCAAAGACAGCAAAAATTCGTGGTTGTTCTTAGTCAACCTCAATTGCCTATTTCACCCGATCAAAACTGGCGTTGGCAAGGATTTCTTGCGTCGATCGGTGTTGTTGTGGTGGCCTGGGGTGTGGGTGGCTTCCTTCTCAAAGCAATGCGGACGAATTGAGAAGGATCTTCACGCAAGTGCCTCAAGTAGCTAGGGGTGGATATCTCCTCGCCCTTTGCCTGCTAGGTAATAACCGCAAGCTCGTGCAAAGTGAAGCTTACGGCGTCGAATTAGGTCCTCGTCGCTGATGCTTGGGTACAACTGCTTTGCTTTGACGTCATTGGCGCAGGATATTTCTACCATTTGGAGAACTTCCTGTTTGCTGGATGGCAATTTTTCCCTGAGCATTTTTTTGTAAAAGTGCCATTCGGTATTGGCACGTAAGGCAGTTTCACGAAAAGTGTATTCATGCGAATGACGAACCACTGCTGTTGGGGCATATGCTTTTTTGTAGCCGCGCCTGAGAATTTCGCGTGCCCATAACTGATCCTCGCCGTACACGACATCGGGGAGCGGCAGAAACTGCCAGATTGATTTCCTCAGGCAGGAATTATTGTCGGAGTAGAAGCGTTCATGGTTACTGACGTCGCCATCACTAGTCTGACGATCAATATCTAGCTCGATCGGTTGACGGTGGCTGCGAAAAATCCAACGATTGAAGTGCTGGTCAAGGTCATGGGCGGTGAGTTGCCCATGATCGCTGTGGGCAATGTGGCAACCGAATACACCAGCAACAGCTGGGTCTTTCTGAAGTGGAGCAATCAGATTCATTAGCCACATGCGATTCGCCGGAATTGCATCTTGGGTGATGAAAGCGACATACTCACCTCGTGCCAGCTCCGCTCCCAGATTGCGGGTTCGACCATGGCCGAAGTCTTCCTTGCGAATCCGGTGCACACGGAGTCTCTCGTCCTGTGGCAGTCCGTCCAGGCATCCATCGCTCGAGGCACTGTCGATTAACAACACCTCGAATTCCTGGTCAATGTCCTGCTCGAGACAGGACTCAACAACGGTTTTCAGCATTGTGCCACCGTTGTAAACAGGGATGACCACTGTGATCAATGGGATCGCTGGTTTGGCAGGCATCGATGATGCTCTCTCCGCTGGCAGCAATTGCTGCATGAAGGCTTCAATCAGCTTGTTGGACTCATCCCATACGAGGTCTTCAGTGGCTGCCAGGCCAGCCTTGGCGGTTATGTTGCGGAAATCTGGATCATTAAGTAAACGACTCAGTGCACCGGCCAGGCCAGCTGGGGTCGGTTCAGCCAAGATCGCTGTCTGAGCTTGATAGGAGAGACGTGTGTGTTCGGCATCAATATCAACAACGGGTAACCCACAGGCCATCATTTCATTGGGCACCAAGGAGTAATTGGTTCCTGAGAGAACAAAACCGATCGTGCATTGGTTATAAAGGTCCGCCAGCGCCTCGGCATCCAGGATTCCAGCGTGTCTGACCTTGACTGGAATTCCGAGATCTGGAAGGTCATTCTCGCCGAAGGTAATGATCTCAAAATTGTCTCCGAGATCAAACAAGGCCCTGAGTGCGAGCAGACCAAGTTCGTAAAGGCGTCTCGGAGTGCTACGTCTGACGTAGAAAGCAATCACATGATTGCTGCGTTGTTGATCCTTGTGGAGGTGGTAAACACTGTGATCAACTGCAAGCGGAAATGATATGGCTGGATTGCCAAGTCTTTCCATGCGTTTTTTCAGCCAAGGACTTGCGCAAATACAGGCAAAATTATTCTGTGATGCGTAGGTTTGTTCAGCGAGAATGCTGGAACTTCCCCGCGCAAAAAAGTAAGGTTCGTAATCCTGAACAAAGTAAAATCTCTTTTTAAATTTCTTCATCCCAAGCACTGGGTAGGTGCTCATCCGATCCGTTGCAATAACGATGTCTCCACTGACCCGATCAAGATCATCCTGGCTGTTTCCCAGCATGTAAACCTGGTCTGTCTTCAGTGGGAGGAAGTATTGATCGATGACACGTTTGTGCAGGTAGCTCAGACGACTTGGTTTGTCTCCCTTCATCTCGGAATGAATCCAGATCGTGCAGTGGTGACCACTTCGCTCTAGAAAATCGATGGCTCGGAAAATTGTCATGTGACCGCCCAGCCCAGGTGTGAAATTGGGGATTACCCAATGAATGTCAAGAGCATCCCGCTTGGTGTTGTTCCTCAGTGACCAATTCGGATCAAGTTTCCTTGGTTTGAAGTGAATAACCTTCTCGAATCCGTCAATTTTCAGTTTATTTCTACCTTCGATGACAGATTTGTCGGTTAGATGCTGTTTTGAAAGAGAGTATCCGCAATAAGTTGTTTCCAGTTTCTGCTTGAATATTTCTGTTGTTGAGATTCCGATGAGTCGTTCAATGCTGTGGGCAATCGTCCCATCGATCTGTCCCCCTTCTGTGTCAAAGTCTTCCCAGGTTAGATGCCAGTCAAGAATCGGCTTCAGGATGCCTGGCTTGCACCAAAACATGGTGCCAGTAGGAAAGCGGAAAGTGCTGTCTCTCTTGATATGGCTGAGATCAAATTTAGTCAGGAAAGGCTCAGCTTTTTTGTAATTATCATCTTCATGGCCCCAGCAAGAATCATGTTTGATCCCAAGGCTTAATGCATAGTTCTCGACCGGATAAATGATTGCGGTCTGCTTCGACTGCAGTGCATTCAGGTTTGTTGCGGTGACTGCTTCGCTGCCAATCAGGTTGTCGAGGCAATGAAGAAACCATCCGCTCAGTGCATTGCTGTGAGGGCTCTTCTTCGAGTGAAGCTTGAGGACAAGGTCGTACTTGAGGATTTGCTCGCCAAAGCCCACAAGGAATGGAGCGACGTCGCGGCCGATATTGCTGAAATGTTGAACATCAACTTTATGCGCATTGTCGCAGCGTTCAAAGATGCTTTTAAGTGCCTGGGCTGATTCCTCTTTTGTGGAGATGAAAATATCAATCTCGCACGGAATATTGTTGAGGTAGGTGGCGATCGTCTCGGCCAGCTCAGGATAGAAAATGTGCAGAAAGACGCCGACTTTTTTGGTTTTCAGGACGTCTTTGATATTGTTAATTGTGCTTGGATTTGGCCTTTTGATGTCGGCCATCTTCCGCATGAAATGGATGTCGTCCATTGAGTAGCGGTTTTCGTGGATGCCAAACTTGAAAAAGTGGACCATAGGGTTGAGTCCACTGGTTTTGATGTCGGGATATTTGCTTAAATAGTTGTCTGTATCAAATAAGCAGCTGGGGTCAATTCCTTTTCTGCTTCCTGAGATGCAGTAGTGAAGGATGATGTCGCCGATGTTGTGAAGTGAATCGGCTTCCTTGAGGTTGAGTTGGGATTTATAGAATTCTATGTCAAAAACGTAGGCGTAATGTGCCAGTTCGCGGAAGTCGCGAATTATTTTTTTATCGGTTTGTTGTTCCTGAAGTTGTTTGATATAAGCCTGAAGTTCAGGCGTCGTTTTTTGACGTCTGTTATCGGGAGGGCTCGTGGCTGCGGGCTGCTCCAGGCGTTTCAGGCGTTTTCGCAGCACTTTGGGCAGAAGCCTTCGGCTGCTGAGTGCGGCGGCCGAGTGCTTCAGCAGCTGTCGCGTTCTGTTTGATAGTGCGGAAAGTGGATGACGTTGTTTAGGCATGCCGGACGTCTACTTTGATTTCGATGTTCCGATTCCCAGCCTGCTGCCGTCATATCCCGCCCGCTCACGCACTTTCTTACACCAGTCCTGATGGGACAGGTACCAGCGCACGGTTTCAGCCAGGCCTTGTTGCACATCGTGGCGCGGCCGCCAGCCCAGCTCCGAAGTGATACGGGCCGGATCAATCGCATAGCGGCGATCGTGGCCTGGGCGGTCGGTTACCGGTGTAATCAAATCTGAGTGGGGTGTTGATGCGGGGCAGCTCTGATCCAACTGTGTGCAAATGGCACGAACGACTTCCTTGTTGGTGCGTTCACCGTGGCCGCCAACGCAGTAACTGCGGCCCGATGTTCCGTTGCAGGCTGCCAGAAGCAATGCATCGACGTGGTCTTCCACATACAACCAATCCCGCACATTCAGACCATCGCCATAGAGAGGAATTGATTCACCTCCAGCGGCCTTCAAGGTGACCACGGGAATGAGTTTTTCCGGGAACTGCCAGGGACCGTAGTTGTTCGAGCAGTTGGTGAGCACCACAGGAAGCCCAAAGGTGTGGTGCCAGGCCTGAACCAGGTGATCACTGGCCGCCTTGCTGGCGGAGTAAGGGCTGCGGGGATCGTAGGGCGTGGTTTCTGAGAAGCGCCCCTCGGCGCCCAGTGAACCAAACACTTCGTCGGTGCTGATGTGGTGCATCCGGAAGGCCTCCCGGCGTTCACCGCTCAAGTCCTCGTAGTGGCCCCGCACCGCCTGCAGGAGGTTGTAGGTGCCGGTGACGTTGCTCTCGATGAACACACCAGGACCGGAAATGGACCGATCCACATGGCTTTCCGCTGCCAGGTGCATCACCAGATCGGGGTCGGCCTCCTGCACCGCAGCCTCAACGGCGGTGGCATCGGTCAGATCCACCTGCTGAAGCCTGTGTCGATCGTTCGCCGATTCGCCCAGCTCGCTCAGCACCTCCTCAATCGAGGTTAGGTCGCTGGCATAGCCCATCTTGTCGAGATTGAAGACGGTGACTGTGGTCTCCCGCAGCAGCCTTCGCACGACGGCGCCGCCAATGAAGCCGGCACCTCCTGTGACCAGAACTCTGCGGCGATCTCCCAGCAAGTCGGCGGCGGAAGGCATGGACGAAACCATTGATGAGAGCGTGGGTGGACGTTGTTTGGGGTTGGGGCGTTGAACTCAGTTGCCTTTCATGGTGTTTTGGCTTGTTGCAACACGGCCTTCAGGGCTTGCTGCCAGTGTTCGCCGTTGAGCTCCAGCGCGGCTCGGGTTGCGGTGCAGTCAAGAAGGGAATAGGCCGGGCGTTCCGCAGGGGTGGGGTAGTCCGCTGTTGTGATCGGTTGAACCTCTGCGGGGGTGTCGATGAGTCCCAATTCAGCCCCGATCTGGCCAACGGCCACCGCCACGTCGTACCAACTGGCAGCACCGGCATCACTCCAGTGCATCACCGCTGGCAGCTCGCGTTCACCAGCGATCTCAAGGGTTCGCCAACAGGCTTGAGCCAGGTTCAGGGTGCTGGTGGGACAGCCCACCTGGTCTGCGACGACACCCAATTGATCCCGTTCGCGGTGGAGCCGAAGCATGGTGAGGGCGAAGTTCTTCCCGACGGGGCCGATTACCCAGCTGGTGCGCAGGATCAGGCCCCGTCCTTCGGGTCCAAACACGCTTTGGACCGCGGCTTCTCCAGCCGCTTTGCTGGCCCCGTAAACGCCAAGAGGATCTAGAGACTGCTCGGGTTGATATGGCGTGCCCTGGGTCCCGTTGAAGACGAAGTCGGTGCTGATCTGAAGCAGGCGTCCCCCCTGTTGATCCAGGGCTCCAGCAAAGGCTTCGGGTGCTCCGGCATTCACCGCATGGGCCAGCTCCGGTTCCGACTCGGCCTTGTCCACTGCGGTGTAGGCACCTGCATTGAGCACCCAGTCGGGTTGGTGCTGTTTCACGGCAGCACGGCAGGCTTCAGCGTCGGCCAGGTCGAACTCCTGACGGCTGGTGGCCACCAGTTCAAGTCCCTGGGGGGCGGAGGCGATCAGAGCTTGCCCCAGCTGACCACCAGCTCCGGTGAGCAGAACCTTCATGGGAAAACGTCTCCCGCGGCTCCAGCCGCTTTGAACCCCGGCGCTTCGGCATCCTTGCCCGACAGGCTCACCTCTGCGCCCTGCAGCTGTTCGATCGGCCAGGCAATGGCCAGATCGGGATCATTCCAGACGATGGCCCGTTCGCAGGCTTTGTTCCAGAAGCCCCGCGCTTTGTACTGCACCTCCGCAACACTGCTGAGGGTGAGAAAGCCGTGGGCGAAGCCTTCGGGAATCCAAAGCTGGCATTTGTTTTCGGCACTGAGTTCGGCCCCGACCCAGGCGCCGTAGCTGGGCGAGTTGCGCCGGATGTCGACGGCGACGTCGTAAATCGCTCCGAACGTGGCACGCACCAGCTTGGCCTGAGGTTCCGGTGCGAGCTGGTAGTGCAGACCCCGCAGCACACCCTGGATCGAGCGGGAGTGGTTGTCCTGAGAGAACAGCACGGGTTCCCCGACCGCATCATCAAATTTGCGTTGGTTCCAGCTTTCGTAGAACCAGCCGCGGTCATCGCCGAAGGCCTGGGGCGTGATCAGCAGGGGGCCCTGCATCAACGCGCCGGATGGGGTTGTCAGTTGTTCAAGCTGCATGGCGCACCTCGAGGCTGGTTTGCAGAGCGGCGTGATCGCTCACGCTCTCCTCGAGCATTTGCAGGAGATAGGAGCCGTAGCCGCTCTTCTTAAGGGGTTGCGCCAGCTGATTCAGTTGTTCCGCTGTGATCCAGCCCTGGCGCCAGGCCACCTCTTCGGGGCATCCCACCTTCAGCCCCTGGCGATGTTCGAGGGTGCGGATGTAACCGCCGGCATCGTTCAGCGAGTCGCAGGTGCCGGTGTCGAGCCAGGCCATGCCACGACCCATCAGTTCCACCCGCAGCAGCCCTTCGTCCAGGTACATCTGATTGAGATCGGTGATCTCCAGCTCCCCCCGTGCGGAAGGCTTCACCTGGCGGGCTCGATCCACGACGCTCTCGTCGTAGAAGTACAAACCCGTCACGGCATAGCGGCTCTTCGGGTGTTGGGGTTTTTCCTCCAGGCTCAGCACGCGGCCGTTGGCATCGAACTCGGCCACGCCGTAACGCTCGGGATCACTGACGGGGTAGGCAAACACCGTCGCCCCTTGGGCTTGAGCGTTGCTGTTCACCAGCTGGGGCACCAGATCGTGCCCGTGGAAGAGGTTGTCTCCAAGCACCAGGGCGGCGGGGTGGCCTGCCAGGAAATCGGCACCAATCAGAAACGCCTGGGCCAAACCGTCTGGGCTCGGTTGCACGGCGTACTCGATCGTCATGCCCCAGCGGCGGCCGTCGCCGAGCAAGCGCTGAAAGGCATCCCTGTCGTGGGGGGTGGTGATGATCAGCATCTCGCGGATCCCCGCCAGCATCAGGGTGCTGAGCGGGTAATAAATCATCGGCTTGTCGTAAACCGGCAGCAGCTGTTTGCTGACGGCCTGGGTGATCGGATGCAGCCGCGTGCCGCTCCCGCCAGCCAGGATGATTCCCCGTCGCTTGGATGCGGTGCTCATCGACTGGCTCACCGGCGTGAAGTCGGCGCCATTACAGCACGAGACCCCTTGCGATCACTTCCATTCAGTCGACGGCGCAGCCGATCAAGCAGTCGCTTTAACCCTGGTTTCGGCCGCAGTTGGCGTTCGATGCTGGCCGCCAGCTGAGGGTTGCGTCGGCCGATCACCTCGGGCCAGCTGTCGACGGGTTGCCTGGTGGGGTTGTCGCGCAGCAGGCTCACCTTGAGGAAGGGGAATCCCCGTTGCTCAATCAAGTGCTGCCAGTCGTAGTGCAGAACGTTGCCGTTGGCGTTGTGGGTGTAGAGGCTTTCGAGCTTCAGTTCCGCTGCCCTCAGCTGCACCGGCAGGCCCACTTCGCATTGTTTGACCAGGTCCCGTTTGCGGGGCCAGATCTGCAGGGACTCCCAGAAGCGATTGAAGGCGGGGCATTGCAATGCCTTCGGTTTGTAAGCCGTGAAGGCGGACGATAGATGCGGTTCGTACATCAGATCGTCCGTCAGCCCAATCACATCCGCTGTGCTGGCGTGCAGGCGTTGGAACAGATCGTCGAGGGGCGTGATCGGTCCCCAGAAGCTGTCGTTGGTGAGCACCACGAACGCCGCCTGTTCAATGTCTTGCCGATGCAGCTTCAGGGCTGCTTTCCAGCTGCCGAAGTCGTACCCCTGGTTGCGCCGGATCACGAGCGCGGCACAGCGTTGGCGCAGCCGATGCAGGGTTCGTGGATGCCAGCGCAGCCCGCTGGCTGACGACACAACGATCACGTCGGCGAAGCGCTGGTAGGCATCAATCAGGGGGAAGAGATCGTCCCGAAATCGGTTGTCTGCTGAGAAATGCGCCAGCACAACGATCGGTCGTTGATGGCTGGGCTCGAAGTTTGGATTCCTCCAGTGCATCAGCACGGCATCGGCCACCGGGCCTTTCGAGCGCGGCGCGGGCTCCCGGGGTTGATAGCGATTGCTGTGGGGGTGAATGCATGAACTGGTCAGGGGATCACCGGTGGCGAACAGCTCGGCGTGCTTGGCCCGCAGGAGGCCCGACTCCCGTTGATGCCGGGCCAGAGCAGCGCCTTCGCGGTCTTTGCCGCGACTGATTGATTCGTGGTGAACGATCTCCACAAACGGGGTCACCACCACCGAACCTTCGCTTTGCCTCAGACGCAGGCAGAGGTCCACGTCGTTGAACACCACGGCGAGATCTTCATCGAAGCCTTGAATGCGATCGAAATCGCTGCTGCGAAGCATCAGGCAGGCTCCGGTGGCGGCGGTGAATTCCTCCTGCACCAGCAGGGGGGTGAGGGTGGCCAGCACGGCGGGGCTGTGCAGGTGTTTGCCAGGCTCCACCACACAGCGGCGCTCCCCCTTCACCAGGGCGACTCCTTGATGCTGGATGCTCCCATCGGGGTAGTGCAGCCTGGCCCCCACGGCGCTGGTGCTGCGGTAGGCGAAGGGGTCCAGCAGTGCCTGAAGCACCTCGGCGGATCGGAATTCGATGTCGTTGTTCAGCAGCAACAAATGGCTGCCCTGGGCATGGCGGCGGCCGATGTTGTTGAGCCGCGAATAGTTGAACGGCTCGTCCACCCGCACCACGCACACGTCATCGAGCTGGGCTTGTGCGTCCAGCCAGGCCTTGGTGGCGGCCTCCTCACTGCCGTTGTCGATCAGGATCAGCTCGTAGGCCACAGCTCCGGCGCAGAGGCGCAGGGAGGCGACGCAGCTTTGGGTGAGATCCACCCGGTCGCGAAATGGGATCAGAACCGACACCAGAACCCTGGGGTCGGGGCGGAGCTGCAGCTGATGGCAGGCGCCCAGCGATTGAGTGGGTGTGAGCTCCCCGCCCGGCAGGAGAAAGCCGGGGCTGTGTCGCTGGCTGATCGCCAGGATCTCAGTGCTGAGCTCAGGGGTCCAACAGTGGCGGTCGGCCGGGGAGGCAACGTCGGGCACGGTCGGGTTCGCCCGGATGGATCGCTGCAGCAACACCTCCGAGCAGTGGGCCACGGCGTCGCCGCGGCGGCAAACCTGCAGCGCCAGATCCAGCAGTAGGGCATGTAGCGAACCGGTGGATGCCGGCAGCTTCAGCTGTTGGAGCGTCGACCAGCGCAGGGTCACCAGGCCGCCGATGCATCCCCGGCAGAGCAGTCGAAACGGTGAGATGGCTGTTCTGTTCTGGCGGTTCCCCGCAGGAATGCCTGGGTCGTCACTCCAGCGCAGGGTTTCATCGCTGGTGAGCAACACCGCTTCACGGTGTTGCGCTGCGCAGTGGGCCATGCGCAGGGCTGCCTGGGGATCCAGCTGATCACTGGCGTGGCAGAAGCTGACGAGGGTTTCGTCGTCTGGGAATGGAGCTCTGATCCATCCAGAGGGATCTTCGAGGGAGGCGTGTCGGATCTGGCCCCAACCTTCTCCCCAACCTTCTGGTTGTGAGTTGCGCGCCGACTCGGCCTTTGCTTCTTGAGTGGTTGGGTGGAGAACCACCAGGATCGAGGCCGCTGAGGGGGTGGGCCCGCTTGGTGCTGGGTCCGGTCGGGGGGGCTGGTAGCGATCGAGATCCATGCCCAGGGGCTGTCCCTGCTGGAAGCGTTGACGGCCGATGCCCCCGAGGTGCTCCAGGGCGCTGAGGGAGTCTTCACGTGCCGCTGGTCTCAACCCATCCCGGTAGGCCTGGAGATGCACCGGCGGTAAATCCATGAACAGGCTGCGCTGTCCCAGGGCGATTTCGCCCAGGCGACCGCTGCGCAGCAGTTGCTTGGTGTCCGTGAGGTCCCGGTGGCAGGCCAGAAGATCGATGGGATCCAGCCCGCTGTCCTCAGGGGACCACTGGCTCGGGTTGCGCAACAGAGCGATGGGCACCAGCGACGGATCCAGCAGGTCTTGTGGGAGCCAGGGAAGCTGCTGGTGGAGCTGTTGCTGCCAATGCTCGATTTCTTCGGCGCCGGCGCGACCAGACCTCCAGCGCTGCCAGGCCTGGGCATTAAGCCTGCTGTTGTCTTGGCCGCTTGCAGGCTCCACGCCCTGATCGTCGGGGCATCCAGTCAAGCGGACGCGGCAAGGGCGTCGATCTGCTGTGTCAGCAGCTCCCTGGCCTGGGCGGGCGTGGGGGCTCGCATGAGGGCATGCCTCAGTAGCGAGGCACCGGGGAAGCCCGTGCAGGTCCAGCCCATGTGTTTGCGGGCGATCAGCAGACCATGGTCGCCGCGATCCTCCACCAGACCGTCCAGTTGATCGCGGGCCAGTGCAAGCCGTGCTGACGGGGTGGGTGTGGCGGGGATCGCACGACCGGCCAGGGCGGCGTCGATCTGGCCCACCAGCCATGGAGCTCCCATCGTGCCTCGGCCCACCATCACTCCCGCTGCGCCGGTCTGATCCAGGCAGCGCAGGGCATCATCGGGGCTGTTGATGTCGCCGTTCGCGATCAGGGGGATCGTGAGGGCTTTTCGGACGTTAGTAATCGCGCTCCAGTCCGCAGCGCCCTTGAAGCCCTGTTCGCGGGTGCGTCCATGCAGTGTGAGCAGTTGTGCACCGGCTTGTTCCAGCTGTTGGCACCAGTGCACGGGATCGGCATCACTGCCACACCAACCCAGGCGTGTCTTCACCGTGACGGGCACGGCCACGGCATCTGCCACCGCTTCCACGATCTTGATGGCCAGCTCGGGATCACGGATCAAGCCGGAACCACCCCCCTTGCGGGCGATCTTGCGCACAGGGCAACCCATGTTGATGTCGATCAGGAAGGCACCACTGGCTTCAGCCCGTCGTGCCGCATCAGCCATGGCCTGGGGGCGATGGTCGAACAGTTGCACGCCGATGGGGCCGGATTCCTCGGCGAGCGACTCCACCTTCAAGAGCCCATGCCCCATCTCGAGGCTGGTGGCGTTCACCATTTCGGTGAACAGCAGCGCGTCGGGCGCCCAGCGCCGCACCAGGCCGCGGAAGATTCGATCGCTCACCCCTGCCAGCGGCGACTGCAACACGCGGCAGCGCAGCTGACGCGCGGTTCCATTGCCGGGAAGCTGCAGAGGGGGTGAAGCAATCATGGGTCCATGCTGCACAACGCAACCGACATGCCCTGGCCGCTCAGTCGTTCGTTGCTGTTGCAGATCCTCGAGGACCGCTGCAGCGATCGCTTTGTCTGCGAAAGGATCTGGGAACGTCTGGGCTATCAGCCTGCTGAACTGCAGTGGTGCGCCGGTCCCGACACACCCCCCGAATGGGCCGATGCTTTCCCTAAGGCTCCCGAGCTGATCGCGGAGCGTCCGGCGTCGGTTCGTTTGACCCGCTCGGTTCCCAAGGAACACAAACAGCTGCTCAAACAACAGCTCAATTTCGCGGGGTACCGCATCGGTGAGTTGTACCCCCGCCGAACCCGACGGGCCACCGCCGTGAACTGGCTGTTGGCCTGGCTGGCCCAGCGGAGCGAGCCCCTGCTGGAGCAGGGGCCCCTGGGCCCTGAGCTTCCCCCTCCTACCGATCCGGTGCAGGGGCACCCCGGCGATCTGCCGGTGAAGTGATCCGGTGGCCTAACTCAGGCCTGAATCGTGATGGGTGTGCCTTTCGGGGTGTTGTGGAACAGCCAACGGGCGTGGTTCAGCGGCATGCGCACACAGCCATGGCTGCGGGGCACGCCGAAGGGTTTCCCGGCGCTCTCCTGCCAGGGGGCGGCATGGAGGCAGATGGCCTCGTTCGGGCTCACACACATCGTGAACGGCACCCCGGGAACGGTGTAGGTGCGTCCATACATCGTGGTGGATCGGTACTTCGTATAAACCTTGCTGTTGAAGATCGGTGTTGGCGTTGAGGCTTTGCCGGTGCTGACCGGAATCACGCGAACCACCTCCTGATCGCTGTTGTAGACGGTCAGGCGTTGGTCGGAGAGGTCGACCACAAGGCTGGCGACGAGCTCGAGCATGGCGAGGGAACAACTGAACTCGCCCTAGCCGTCTCGGCTGAGACTCATTAGTCTCGCTCCGAAATAATTTCGGTTCTCCAGGGGCTTTATGGCGTCTCTGTAGGGTGAAAGATTGGCCTGAGCAGACCCTTGGCGCGTCCTGTCGTCGCAATTATCGGACGCCCCAATGTCGGTAAGTCGACCTTGGTGAATCGGCTGTGCCGCAGCCGGGAAGCCATCGTTCACGATCAGCCTGGCGTGACGCGTGATCGCACCTACCAGGACGGCTACTGGGGCGATCGGGAGTTCAAGGTCGTCGACACCGGTGGACTGGTGTTCGACGACGACAGCGAGTTCCTGCCGGAGATCCGGGAGCAGGCGTCTCTGGCGCTCGAGGAAGCCAGTGTGGCTCTGGTGATCGTGGACGGTCAGCAGGGGCTTACGGCCGCTGACGAGTCCATCGCTGAATTTCTACGCAGTCACCGCTGTCCCACGCTGTTGGCGGTGAACAAGTGCGAGTCGCCGGAACAGGGCCTGGCGATGGCAGGCGAATTCTGGGGCCTTGGCCTGGGTGAACCCCATCCGATCTCGGCCATCCACGGCGCCGGCACCGGAGAACTGCTGGATCAGGTGCTCACCTTTTTCCCCCCGAAGGATCAGGAGGGTGACGAGGAGGAGCCGATTCAGATGGCCATCATCGGACGGCCGAATGTCGGGAAATCCAGTCTGCTGAATGCCATCTGCGGAGAGCAGCGGGCGATTGTCAGCCCGATCCGCGGCACCACCCGCGACACGATTGACACCAGCATCATTCGTGAGAATCGTCCCTGGCGCCTGGTGGACACGGCGGGCATCCGCCGGCGGCGCAGCGTCAACTACGGCCCGGAATTCTTCGGCATCAACAGGAGTTTCAAGGCTATTGAACGCAGTGATGTGTGTGTTCTGGTGATCGATGCCCTCGATGGGGTGACCGAGCAGGATCAGCGCCTGGCGGGTCGCATTGAAGAGGACGGCCGTGCCTGCGTGGTGGTCGTCAACAAGTGGGACGCGGTGGAAAAAGACAGCCACACCATGACGGCGATGGAAAAGGAGCTGCGCTCCAAGCTCTATTTCCTCGACTGGGCTCCGATGTTGTTCACTTCGGCGCTCACAGGCCAGCGCGTGGAGAGCATCTTTGCCTTGGCCGCCCTGGCGGTTGAGCAGCACCGTCGCCGCGTTAGTACCTCTGTTGTGAACGAGGTGCTCAAGGAAGCGCTGAGCTGGCGCAGTCCCCCCACCACCCGCGGTGGACGCCAAGGAAAGCTGTATTACGGCACCCAGGTGGCCAGCCGGCCGCCCAGCTTCACCCTGTTCGTCAACGACCCCAAATTGTTCGGAGAGACCTACCGGCGCTATGTGGAGCGTCAGATCCGCGAGGGCCTCGGTTTCGATGGCAGTCCGCTGCGTCTGTTCTGGCGCGGCAAGCAACAGCGTGATGCCGAACGCGACCTGGCCCGTCAGCAGAGTCGTAAAGGCTGAGCCATGGACTGGTTGCGCCAGGTCCCGATGGGTCAATACGTCGATGGGTCCACGGGTTGGCTCCGGCGCTTGGACCCTCGGCTGAAGCTGGCCTGGTCCCTTGTCTTTCTGCTTACTCCTGTTCTGGCGGGGCCCCTCTGGCGCGTTGGCTTGGTGGTGGCTCTGGTGCTGATCACCCTTGGCAGTGGCCTGGCTCGTTCGCTGTGGTGGAGGTCTGTGCTGCTGCTGATGACCTTGGCTGTTGTGGTGGGCCTCCTGTCGATGTTCTTGCCGGCTGTGGATCCCCCTGCGGCCTTCCCGCTGCGCAATCCGGCCGAGCTTCCGGGGCTCGAGACGGAAGGCCCCTCCTGGGATCTGTTGCGCCTCGGCCCCCTGCAGTTGGGCGGTCTCCAGCTGGGGCCGCTGGTGGTGGATCGGGCCTCGGCGCTGTTGGGGCTGCGAACGTCCACCTTGATCTTCACCGTGATTCACAGCGTCAACCTGATGCTGATCACGACCCCGCCTGAGGACCTGGTCTGGGCCCTCAGCTGGTGCCTGGCTCCCTTGAAGTGGCTGGGATGTCCTGTAGAGCGTCTGGGGTTTCAACTGCTGCTGGCACTTCGCTTTCTGCCTCTGGTGCAGGAGGAGCTCCAAAATCTGCTGCGCTCTCTCGCCAGCCGTGCCGTCAACCTGCGTCAGCTGGGCTTCAAGGCCGGTTTCGGCCTGGTGCTGGCCGTCGGTGAGCGACTGCTGGCCAACATCCTTCTCAGGGCTGAGCAGGGGGCCGATGCCCTGGTCGCCCGTGGGGGGCGAATTCTCGGTCCGTCGTACTTCCGCATGCCGCCTGATCGGGCTGCTCCCCTGCTGAATGGCCTGGCGACGGTCGTTCTTGTCTTGGTGATTGGGCTCCGTGGTCAGTACGGTGCTCTATGAGCTCCGATCACGGCATGGCGTCCGAGCGATATCTGAATCACCCCACCTTCGGGATGCTCTATCGGGTGGCTCCGGCAGGTGAGGGCCGCGACGTCTACGCCACGTTGTATGCCCAGCGCATGTTCTTCCTGGTCACCCTGCAGCCCCGTGGCGCCCAGTTCGAAGTGATTCCCTACGGGGATGCGCGTCACCACGCTGAGGTGCATTTGGGCCGTTGCCGTCGTGATGGATCGGACGACCTCGAGTCCTGGAGTCAGCTGTTCGATCAAACGTTCATCTGAACCCTTGACCGATTCCTTCGCGGCGCGTTGGCAGGTGCTCCAGGCAGCCCGCCCCACTTCATCCAGGCTTCTGGCCGTGAGCAAAGGGCATCCAGCCGCGTCCGTGCGTTGCGTGGCGGAGCTTGGTCAGTGTGATTTTGGGGAAAGCCGTGTTCAGGAGGCTCTGCCGAAGCAGGAGGAGCTGATCGATCTGAACTTGCGCTGGCATTTCATTGGTCGCCTGCAAAGCAACAAGGTGCGGCCGGTGGTGAAGGCCTTCGATGTCATTCACTCGGTGGATTCTCTGGCGCTGGCCGAACGGGTGTCGCGCATCGCCGTTGAGGAGGGCCGTCAGCCTGAAGTGCTGCTGCAGGTGAAACTGCGGCCCGATCCCAGCAAAGGGGGCTTGTCGGCCGATGAACTCGGTGCCATTTGGTCTGATCTGCAGGCTCTGCCGGGGTTGCGGATCTCGGGTCTGATGACCATGGCGCCGCTCGAGATGGCTGCAGATCAGCGCAAGGCGTTGTTTTCCGACTGCCGTGCCCTGGCGGATCGGCTGGCCTTGGCGGAGTGCTCGATGGGGATGAGCACGGACTGGAAAGAGGCTGCTGAAGCGGGCAGCACCTGGCTCAGGATTGGTTCGGCCCTGTTCGGTCCGAGATTGGTGTCAACAGACGCTGCGAATTGACTTGCCCCGCCGCAGCGAAAACGGTATCCAGGGACATGGTTTTCGAACCACATTCAGACCGAGAGGAATCCCAAGGTGTCGCTGATCTCCCGTCTCCGTGCCGTCGTCGCTGGCGATGACTATCTCGATGGCGAATTGGATGATTTCGCCTACGACGACGAGCAAGATGACCAAGACCAGCGCGCCCTGCAGGCTGACGGTGGTGCACTGGCCACCATTGGAGACTCCAACCCGTTTGACCTGGGTGGTGATCTGCCTGGATCCAACGTGATCGGTATGCCCGGCATCAGCAATGCTGTGTCCGAGGTGAATGTGATGGAACCCCGCAGCTTCGATGAAATGCCTCGGGCCATTCAGGCGCTGCGGGAGCGCAAGACGGTGATCCTCAACCTCACGATGATGGAGCCCGACCAGGCCCAGCGTGCTGTTGATTTCGTTGCTGGTGGCACCTTCGCGATCGATGGACACCAGGAGCGCGTCGGCGAGAGCATCTTCCTGTTCGCCCCCAGCTGCGTCACCGTGACCAACACCGGTCAAGACGAAGCCTCGGCTCCAACGGTGGTGAGCCGTGAGGCCGATGTGGCGGATCTCGACGAATCCGCCAGCGCACCCTCGCCCGCCTGGGGGGCAGCCGCTCTCTGAAGCCCGCAGTGCAGCCCGCTTTCGGTGTGATCGGCCTGGGTCGCATGGCTCAGGCCCTTGTGGTTCCTCTCCTGGAGCGTGGACGGATTCCGGCCGACCAGCTGTTGGCAGTGGTCGGAGGATCCGGCTCCCTTGAGCAACGACGTGGGGGCCTTCCAGCTGGCATCGGTTTGGTTGCGGCTGATGATCCTTCCGCTCAGCAGGTCTGGACGGCTCCGATCCAGCTGCTTGCGGTGAAGCCGCAGCAACTCGATGCTGTTGCGGCAGCTGCAGGACCTGTTGTGGGTCAACCGCTGTTGATCTCTGTGTTGGCGGGGGTGTCTCTGGCGCGGTTGCAGCATTTGTTTCCCGGTCATCGCTGTGTGCGGGCGGTGCCCAACACCCCTGCGCTGGTGGGAGCTGGTTTGACAGCTCTGGCCTGGGGGGAGGGGATCGACCAAGGGCAACGGGATCAGGTGCGGCAGCTGTTCGCCGATGTGGGCGAAGTTCTGGAGTTGGCGGAAGCCAAGCTCGATGCGTTCCTTGCCCTCACCTCGTCGGGCCCTGCCTTTGTGGCCCTGGTGGCGGAAGCCATGGCCGATGGGGCTGTTGCCGCCGGTCTTCCCAGGGACCTGGCCCTGCGGCTGAGCCACCGCACCCTGGCTGGAACGGCTGAGCTGCTGGACCGTCGCAATCTGCACCCTGCCCAGCTCAAGGACATGGTCACCTCCCCGGGGGGAACCACCATCGCCGGCGTTCGCGCGCTCGAACGCATCGGCCTGCGCTCCGCCTTGATCGAAGCGGTTGTCGCTGCTGCGGAACGCAGCCGAGAGCTGGCCTAGGGCAGCACCTCCGGCCATCCCTGCCGGATCAGCAGCAGCGAGAAGTAGGGGCGAGGTTCGGCCGCAACGGCATCCGCGCAACAGATCTGCTGGTCGGGCCAGCCGACCCGCTCGGCAAACAGTGCTTGTTGCAGCAGGCCTCGCTGCCTCAGCAGGGGTTGCACCCAACTCCAGCGCCGACCCAGCTTGAGCAGGGCCAGAACTTGTCCCGTTGCCGCGGCGGTGTCCAGCACCCGCTCCAGCTCCTCGGGTGTGTCGGGGCAGGGGCGCAACAGCAGTTGGTCCTGCTGCAGAGCGAGGGGCCAGAGGCCCGCAGCCGCGGCTGCCGAGCAGGAGGTGATGCCGGGAATCACGCTGATGGGACAGTCGGGCCACGCCTGACGCAAGGCCAGCAGCACGTAGCTGCAACTCGCAAACAGCGAGGCATCTCCCTCACACAGCAGTGCCACCTGCTGGCCGGAACGGATGGCCTGCTGCAGCTCCTGCGCCGCCGCTCCCCAGGCGGTGCGCCGCGGTTCGGCGGCTTCCACCATGGGGAACAACAAGGGCAGACGCTGATGGTCGCTGCGGATCCAGGCCGCGGCGATTTTGGCGGCCATGCTGTCGGCCCCCGGTCGTCCGATCGGGTAGGCCACCACCTCCGCCTGGCGGATGGCTTCAACGGCGGCCAGGGTGAGCAGGGAAGGATCGCCGGGGCCGATCCCCACCAGTGTGAGACCCCCAGTCGTGGCGGGATCGATGATGGTCAGCAGTCGATGCGCCCGGGGTCCAGACGATGAGTCGTCTCAGCATCTTTCCAGACGAAAGCTCAGCCCATGCTGCGAATGGGCCCATACCTGCGCTGGAGAGCAACGATCCGGCCGTGATTCAGTCGGAGCTCAGCCGCCGGGGTATCGGCCTTGAGCAATGGCCGGCGGAGCAGGGTCTGCCGGAGGGGGCCGACCAGGCCACCATCCTCCAGGCCTATGCCGATGCGATTGCCCGGGTTCAACGCGATGGCGGTTACGCCACGGTCGACGCGATTCGGATGACGCCGGATCACCCCGATCGCGAGCCCTTGCGCCGCAAGTTCCTTGAGGAGCACACCCATGCCGAAGACGAAGTGCGCTTTTTTGTGGAAGGGTGCGGCTTGTTTGTGCTGCACATCGGTTCCGAGGTGCTCAGCGTGCTGTGCGAACGGGGCGACCTGATGCGGGTCCCTGCTGGGACCCGTCATTGGTTTGACATGGGCTCTCAGCCTCAGTTCTGTGCTGTGCGTTGGTTCAACAACCCCGAGGGATGGGTGGCGCAGTACACCGGCAGCAGCATCGCCCAGCGATTTCCCAGGCTTGACTGAGGGGTCGTTCCAGACACCTTGATGCGTCTCTACCGCTTCCTTGCTGCGCTGTTGCTGGGTCTGCCCATGGCAACACCCATCCCTGTTGCTGCCGAGGATGCTCCTTTGGCACCCGAGGTTCAGCGCCGGGTTGCCGTGGTGGTGCTGGCCCGCCGCATTCGCGGCTATGCCGCCATGGCCAAGGCCAGCAGCGACTGTCAGGTGGAGAAGGGGCGTCTGCCGCGCCGCCAGGCCAGCCAAGCCCTGGCGATTTCGCTCGAGGAGTTGGGCATCAGCCGGCGCGTGCTGACCAATCCCCTGGTGGTCGCCGTCAGCCCACGCCTGCAGCGCCTGCTGGATGACAGCTGCGCCTTGGATCCAACCAAGGAGGCTGAAGCGCTGCGGCTGGCCGCAAACGAGCTCTGAACCTTTTCTCGAGCTGGGTCTCAGAAGGGGACAGTGAGAGCGCTGGCTTTTATTTCCTCGGCGAATAAAAACCGCCCATAGGGTTCCTGCCTGTTTGCCTGGCTGCTGTGGTCGTTCGGTCGTGTCTCGCGTTGAAGCTGCTGGCGCTGTTGGTCGTGCCCTGTTCTGCCGCTGAGATGGATCTGGCCTCTGCCTCCAGGCTCCCCACCACGTCGCCATCCATCACCACCTCCGCCAACGAGTCGGTTTTGGTGCTGAACCGCACCACGCGATCGCTCCCGCGCACGGGCGATCCCATCTGGAGTCTGCGTTTGGAAACCCCAGGTCAGCCCGTGCAGCACTTCGATGCCGTCAGCGGTCGGGCCCACCGTCAGAACGCCGATCGCCATCGCTCCGGCACCCGCGCGCCGCTCCCCGCCGGTCGCTATGTCCTTGGGCCGGTGGAGCCCCTGGGTCCCGCTGATCCACGCGAGCTCGGGCCGATCTGGATTGGGATTGAACCGCAGTTCCCCACGGGGCGAGGCCATCTGGGCATTCATCTCGACCCCAGTGCCAACCGCAACGCCAACAGCGGCACGCTCGGCTGTGTGGGCTTGATTCGCTGGGACGACATGCAGACCCTGGCGGGTTTGGTGCAGCGCCGTAACGTCCGAACATTGGTGGTCAGCGAGTGAATGTTCTCCGATTGGGGCTTCAGTTGGGGCGGCTGGTTGGACAACCGCCGGGGTGAGTGGTGGCTGCTGGCCCAGCTGCTGCTGATCACGGCCCATCTGCTGCCGGTCTGGCCAGCTCCCGCCAGCTTCGGTGTGGCGATTTGGCCCAAACCCCTGTTCGGGCTGGGCCTGCTGCTGTTGGCTTTTGGCCTGTTTCGGGCCCTTGAGGCGTTTCGCTGTCTCGGGGCCAGCCTTTCGCCGCTGCCGGCGCCCAAGCCGGCGAATCAGTTGATCGCCACAGGTTCCTACGCCATCTGCCGGCATCCCTTGTACCGGGCGGTGTTGCTGTGTTCCGCAGGAGTGGTGCTGGCCACAGGCAGCCCGCTGCATCTGTTGCTGTTGGTCAGCCTGGCGGCTGTGCTGCGGGGCAAAGCCCGCTTCGAGGAGCAGGGGTTGCGGGTTCTGCATCCGGATTACAGCCAATACGCCGCAGTCACCCCAGCGATTGTGGGCTGGGTTCCTGGCTTGGACTGGCGATGATGGCCTGGCTCAGGCGGCGACCGTGCTGGCTTGCATCAGGTCGGCATAGAGCTGTTCCAGGGCGTCGATGTTGCTGGAAATCGTGTATCGCTCCAAGGCGCGGAGGCGGGCTTTGCGGCCCAGTTCCGCGGTCAGCACCGGCTGGTCCCTGAGCACCGGCAGCAGTGTGCGCAACTGGGTGGTGACGCCCTGGGTGCTCAGCACGATTCCCGCCCCTTGCTCCAGCACCTCGCCATCGGCACCGGCATCGGTGGCCACGCAGGCTGTTCCGCTGGCCATCGCCTCCAGCAAGGCCAGCGACAGGCCCTCCACAAGGCTCGGCAGGATGAAGACCTCAGCGCACTGGAGCAGAGCAACCCGGGTGTCCAGGTCCGGCTCGTGGCCCCACCAGAGAATCCGATCGTCGTTGAACTGGTTCATCAGGCTGTTGCGCAGTGGCCCGTCGCCGACGATCACCAACCGGCAGCCCTCCGGTGAAACCAGCCGCCAGGCCCGCAGCAGGGCTTCAACGTTCTTCTCCGTTGCCAGGCGTCCCATGTAGAGGAAAATCCGTTCTCGCCCCAGCCGTTGCCGCACCTGCTGATGCATCAGCGAAAGGGTGCCGGGGCTGGTGGGGCACCAGCGGTCGGGGTCCACACCATTGGGAATCACCGTCAGTCGATCGGCGGGAACGCCCAGGCGCTCGAGAAAGTCCGCCTGAAGCTGTGAAAACACGATCACCCGGTCGTAGCGGGCCAGGGCCGGTGCATACAGCTGGTACGTGAGCTGTTGGGTGCCCGCCGTCAGGTTGCGCAGGCCTGCATCGAAGGGGGGATGAAAGGTGGCCACCAGGGGCACGCCCAGCTGCTGACACAGCTCCGGCAGGCGGAAATCCAGAGGCGAAAGGGTGAGGCTGGCGTGCACGAGATCGGGCTGCAGCCGCTCCAGGGATTCCCTCAGCTCCCGCTGCGCCCCGGGTGAAGGGATCGTGTAGACCTGCGATTTGACCAGATAAGGCAGGCTGACGTCCGGGTCGTTGGCCAGCAGCGATGTGTCGTCGCGCTCCGGGCTGCGCGGGTTATCGAAATGGATGAAGTGCACCTGATGCCCGCGTTTGCGCAGGGCCTCCGTGGTGCTGATCCCGTAGGACACATTCCCGCAGAAGGGAGACTTCTTGCCGAGCCACGCAATCTGCGCCAAGCGGGTTGGGCCTCCTCAGGCGAAAACGCAAGTTAGCAGCGCTGCCACGGTCGTTCGATCAACGCCGCCACCAGGGCCAACCCCGCCAGCAGCCACAGCACCGGTTGAAGACCAATGCTGCTCACCAGGGTGCCCGCCAGCACCAGCGGCAGGCTGAGGGCGATGTTGATCAGGTTGTTCTGCAGGCCGAACACCCTGCCGCGCTCGGTTTCGGGGGTTTCTTCCTGAATCGTGGTCTGCGCGGGGATCGCCACAAGAGCTGCGCCGATGCCCAGGATTCCGCAGAGGCTCAGGGTGAAGGCCAGGGATCCCCGTAGCTGGCTGAGCAGCACCAGGGTCCAGGTGATGGTTCCCAGGCCTGCTGCCGTGAGCCGGCGGCGGCTGAACCGATGGCCCAGCTGGGCGATCACCACAGCTCCGATCGCCATGCCCAGTCCACTCATGGCCAGCAGGGCACCAAAGCCTGAGGGCCCCAGGTTCTCGATCAGGGCAGCCAGCTGGAGCGCCAACACGTAAAGCGCTGCCAACAGGCTGTAGAGCAGCACCAGATGAATCATGGCGCCACGCACTGAAGGCACCCGGCGCAGCACCTGCAATCCTTCGCCGATCTCCGTCCACACCGACGTATTGGAGGGGGGCTTGGGGGCTTCCTGCAGCTTCAGGCGCGACAGGCTGAGGGCCGCGAGGCCGTAACAGAGCGGAAGCAGCAGAAACTCGCCGCCATCGATGCCGATGATCGCCAGGCTGCTGTGCAGGGCACGAAGAATCGGTTCCCCCAGCGCGAAGCCCAGGATCGTTGCCCCCATGCTGGTGGCTTGGTAGAGGGAGTTGGCCGCCAACAGGTGATCTCCCGGCACCACCACAGGAATCGTGGCCTGTTCCGAGGGGGCGAAAAACTGGGTCAGGATCGACTCCAGGAAGGTCATGCCCACCAGCCCCCAGTAGCCCCAGGGCAGACCAAGCCAGACGGGCCCCGGTAGCAGACAGAGCGGTGCGAACACCACCAACAGGGCTCGGATGGCATTGCTGGCCACCATCACCCGACGCTTGGGCCAGCGGTCCGCCCAGACGCCAGCCACCGTTCCCAGCAGCATGGCCGGGATGGTGTTGGCCACAAAAATGCCTGTAGCCAGCAGGGTGATCACCTGGGTGCGTGTGCTGATGTCGAGGCCGTAATCCGAGGCCATCTCCGCCAGCACGCCACTTCCCTGCCCCTTCAGCAGCAGGTGCTGATCGATCAGGAAGACCATCAGCACGATGTAGAACTTGTCCGCCAGCTGGGAAAAGATCTGGCCCAGCCAGAGTTTGCGGAAGTCCTTGAGGCGCAGCACGGCTTCCAAGCCACGCTTTCCCTCCGGGTTGCTGCCGGTGGGCAGAGCGGGTTCAGGGGTGGTGAGGCTCGGTCCGCTCAAGGGGCAATTGCATCGCGGCCATGATGGCTCACGCGCCTGCCAGGAGCGTCTCTCGCAGCATGGCCAGGGCTTTGCTGGGTCGGTTCAGATGCGTCCGGCTCCAGATCTCAACCACCCGCAGCAGCCGGCGCCACACGGCTGGGGGGCCCATCAGCGCACCGTCCCGGCGACGGGGCAGTTCGGCCCGGGTCAGTCGCTGCAGCAGGGCCAGTTCGGAGGGATTCAGCTGAATCGCCGCCCCGGGCTGCTCATCAATCGCAAAGCCGTCCTGCGGCAGCAGGCTGCAGCGCCAGTCCCACTGCCCCAGCGGAGGGTCCAGGGGATTTCCCGTGATGCAGCAGGTCTGCAACGGCAGTCCATAACCGCCCAGGGTGAGCAGATGGATGCAGGCCTGGACCGTGCCGGCCAGCACCAGCTCCGGGTCGGCTCGGTGCTCCTCAAGGCGTTCGAGGTGCAGCTGCATCGTGTCCAGCAGCCCGTCCACGGGGTCCTGGGCGGCCAGTTGAAGGCACAGATCACACAGCGCCTGCGCCGCAGCCAGGGTTTCCAGCTGTTGCCCGAGGCCGGAAAAACTGCGCAGCACCCGCAGTTGTCGCACCCGGGCCAGGCCGCTGCGTCCTCCCACCTGCAGCTCCAGCAGGGTGAGGGGGGCCGCGGCGGCCAGACTGCTCTTGGGTCGGCGTGCTCCGGGAACGGCGAAGCGACTGACGCCTTCCGCATCACTGAGCAGGCTCAGCAGGCGATCGTGTTCGCCGAGGGGGCCCACCTTGAGGGCGAGTCCGGTGAGGCGTCGTTCTGCCATTCAGGCCGCGGGGCGGCGCTGGGCCTGCAGAAGAGCCGGAGCGCTGCTGGTGCCCAGCAGATCCGCCCCCGCCAACAGCAGGTCTCCTGCGTGGCTGAGGCTGTGGATGCCCCCGGCTGCCTTGATGGCGCAGCGTTTGCGGATCAATTGTTTCAACGCAAGGATCTGATCGGCATGGCAGGCCGGGCCAAAGCCGTTGCTGGTCTGCAGTCCCGCAGCGCCAGCATCAATGGCGGCCTCCACGGCCAGTTCCAGCTGTTCGCTCTCCAGACGGGCCATGTCCAGGACGGCCCGCACGGGAAGCCCCAGTTCGCAGAGGGCGGCAAGTTCCTCGGCAAATGCGCCTGACTCGCCGTTCGCCAAGGCGCTGAAATCGGGAACGACATCGAGCTCCTGGGCGCCATGGGCGGCACACCACTCCGCTTCCGCCAGCTTGAGCTCAGCGGGAATGGCTCCGAAGGGAAAGCCGATGGCCGCCACCAGGCGAGGGCCTACGTCGGTGGTCCCGATGCGTTCCCGCAGCAGCGGCAGCTGACGCGGTGTGGTGCAGATGGCCCGCACGCCCTCCTGCATTCCGGAATCACAGAGGGCCTGGAGCTGGTCCCGGGTCAACAGGGGGTCGAGGATCGCCTGATCAAGCCGGGGGGGGAGGTCGGGAAGCTCTTGGGCTGGATCAGCCATGGCGGGCCGGGAGGTCACTCACGAGCCTGAATCACCCCATACCCCCCGTGGTTGCGGCGGTAGATCACCTGCAGCTGATCGCTCTCCTTCTCCCGGAACAGGTAGAAGTCGTGGTCGATCAGATCCAGTTGGCGGCGTGCCTCCTCCAGGCCCATGGGCGGCATGGCGAAATATTTGCGCCGCACTCCCGGATCCGGCAGTTCCGCCTCACGCCCTTGCAGAAGGGAGGATTCAACGGGGGATGCATCGTTGACCACATCCGTGCTGGCGCTGTGGCCGTGGCTGTGGTGGTGATCGCTGTGGCGTTCCTTCCAGCGACGCAGTTGGCGAGCCAGTTTTCCTGCGGCCAGATCGATGCTGGCGTACAGGTTTTCACTGCGTTCCTGGGCGCGGATCACCGTGCCGTTGGCAAAGACCGTCACCTCGGCGGTCTGCTGCGGCACCCGGGGATTGCGAGCCACCGAGAGATGGACGTCGGCCTCGCGCACAGCATCACCGAAGTGCGATGTGGCCCGCTCCAACTTGGTTTGGGTGTAATCCCGCAACGCCGGCGTGATCTCGAGGTTGCGACCATGGATCAGCAACTTCATGCCTCGCTCCTGTGCCGGTTGTTATCGGCAAATTAGATACGGCGCACGATTCGGCCCACCCCCAGCGTGCATTTCTTTTCGAGCCCGGTGATCCGGTTCGATTCGATGCCGCCTGGTCGGCGCAACAGCGCTGGCAGAGCACTCTTCTTGCTGATCCATCTGCTCCGGAGGCGGTCTGGATCCTGCAGCACCAGACCTGCTACACCCTCGGCCGTGGTGCCAGCGAGGAGCACCTGCATTTCGATCCCGCTGACCCACCGGCACCCCTCTATCGGATCGATCGGGGCGGGGAGGTGACCCATCACCTGCCCGGCCAACTGGTGGCCTACCCGGTGTTGGACCTTCAGCGCCGCACGCCCGATTTGCACTGGTATCTGCGCCAGTTGGAACAAGTCGTTCTGGATGTTCTGGCGGAGTTGGGCCTGGAGGGTCAGCGTCTGCCGGGGTTGACCGGCCTCTGGTTGGACAACCGCAAGGTCGCCGCCATCGGTGTGGGCTGTCGCCGCTGGATCACCCAGCACGGCCTGGCCCTCAACGTTGATTGCTCGATGCAGGGGTTTGAGCGAGTCACCCCCTGTGGGCTCACCGGTCGTGCGGTCGGGCGGCTTGCGGATTGGTTGCCAGGGCTGACGTCGGCTGAGGTGCAGCCGTTGCTGCGGTTAGCCCTGGCCCGTCGTTTCGGTCTGGTCTGGGAGAAGGAAGCGAGATAAACCTGAGCTGTTTGAACCCCTGCCTCGGATGACGGCCAGCTGGAGCCCGACAACCCGCGAAACGGACGCTTTGCAGCGTCATGCCCATGTTCAGAAGTTGCAGAGGGTCGATGCGGTGTGGCCCTGGCTCGCCGACCGCCATGGGCTGATTGCCGCCGTCGATGCGCCCCATGCGGCGCATCCCGAACGCTTCAATTTCGGCGAATTGGCGGAGCGCATCGCCACCGCTGCCGCCGCCTTTCGGCGCCATGGCGTGAACGATGGCGATGTGGTGGCTCTTTTTGCTGAGAACAGCCCCCGCTGGCTGGTGGCGGATCAGGGCCTGATGCGTGCCGGTGCCGCTGATGCCGTGCGCGGTGCCTCGGCCCCGGTGGAGGAGCTGCGCTACATCCTTTCGGATTGCCGGGCGACGGCCCTGGTGGTGCAGAACGCTGATGTGTGGCGTCGTCTGGCCCTTCCCCCAGAGCAACGGGCTCAGCTGCGTTTTGTGCTTCAGCTGGAAGGGGAACCTGCCGAGGGCGCCATGGGCTGGGAGGCGTTTCTGGCGTCAGGGGCCGGCCTTGATCCCGTTGGCCCGGCGGGAGGGCGAGACGCCGTGGCCACTGTTCTTTACACCTCGGGCACGACTGGCCAACCCAAAGGGGTCCCGTTGACCCACGCCAACCTGCTGCATCAGATGAGCTCACTGGCCTGTGTGGCCTATCCCGAGCCCGGTGCTCCGGTGCTGAGTGTGTTGCCCATCTGGCATGCCTACGAGCGCAGTGCCAGCTACTTCTTCCTCTCCTGCGGCTGCACGCAGACCTACACAACCATCAAGCAACTGAAGAAGGATCTGCCGCGGGTCCGGCCGATCGCGATGGCCACCGTGCCGCGGCTGTGGGAGGCGGTTCAGGCTGGATTTGAGGATGTGCTCAAGACCTTCCCCCCCTCCCGGCAGCGCCTGCTGCGGGCGGCATTGGCCAACAGCGCTGCCCAGCGCAAAGCCGTGCGCACGGCGCGCAACCTCCTGCTGGAACCGGTGTCAGGGGCCGGCCGGCTACGTGCCTGCAGCTCTGCGGCCCTGCGCTGGCCCCTGCATGCCCTGGCCTCAACCTTGATCTGGCCGAAGCTGCGTCGCCAGCTCAGTGGCGGTCAGCTCGCCTATCCGATCAGTGGTGGCGGTGCCATTGCGCCCCACATCGATGCCTTTTTTGAAGCAGTGGGGATTGAGCTGCTGGTGGGCTATGGCCTTACCGAAACCAGCCCTGTGGTGAGTTGCCGCAGGCCCTGGCGCAACATCCGCGGCAGCTCCGGGCTGCCGATGCCCCAGACCGAATTCCGGATCGTCGATCCCGACAACGGTCAGACCCTGGGCTTCCGGCAACGGGGGCGGGTGATGGTGCGGGGCCCCCAGGTGATGGCGGGCTACCTCGGCAAACCCGAGGCCAGCGCCAAGGTTCTCGATGCCGCGGGATGGTTTGACACCGGCGATCTCGGCATGCTCCTGCCGGATGGTTCGGTGGCCCTCACCGGACGGGCCAAGGACACGATTGTGTTGAGCAGTGGCGAGAACATTGAGCCCGGCCCCCTGGAAGAGGCGCTGGTGGCCAGCCCCCTGATCGAGCAGGTGATGCTGGTGGGTCAGGACGAACGCCAGCTCGGTGGCCTGATCGTTCCCCGTGCTGAGGCGATCGTGGCCTGGGCGGCTGAAGCCGGCGTGAGCGTGGCGCAGGATCTGGGCGGCCAACCCGGTGATCCGGCCCTGCTTCGTTTGTTGATGCGCGAATGCAACCGCTTGCTCAAGCAGCGGTCGGGTTCCCGGGGTGATGAACGGCTGGCCGGGGTGGTGCTTGTGGATCCCTTTAGCATTGAGAACGGACTCCTGACCCAGACCCTGAAGCAGCGCCGTGATCGCATCACCAGCCGCGATCAGCAGTTGATCGATGGCCTTTACGGACGTTGACCGCGCCTGACGAGGCTTGGGGGGTGGTCGGTTGTCCGGTGATTGACCCCGCGTGAAAGGGCTGACACGCTTTGGCCGTCTCCCAAGAACCCATGTCCGACGGCACCTCCCTGACGATCAAGCGTCCGATCACCGTCCGCGCCGTCGTGACGCCCACCTGGAAAGAAGAAGCAGAGCGCGAGCTCAGCAATGGCATCGCCACCGCTGACCAACAGCTGGCTCAGCTTGAACAGGAAGGTCAGGACGTGGTGGACCAGGTGCGTCGTCAGAGCGCCAACCCCCTTGACCCCCGCGTGCAGGATCAGGTGGCGCAGATCCAACAGCAGGTGGCGGCCAAGCGCGCCGAGCTGGAGGAGCAGAAGCGCAACCTGCTTCAGCAACAGGCCCAGGTGCGTGAGCTGGAGATGGACCAGATCGTTGAGCAGGGTCAGCTGGAGAGCAGCTGTGAGCTGAAGGTGGGCGACAACCTCGTGCAGAAGATGCAGGTGGCCATCGTTGTGAAGGATGGCGTTGTGCAGTCGATTGAGGAAGCCTGATCGGCTTGCCTCTGCTGACTCGTAAACTCCCCTGATCTGCCCTCCCGGAGACGGTTTTGGCGACCACAGACATCTTCATGCCTGCCCTCAGCTCCACCATGACGGAGGGGAAGATCGTGGAGTGGCTGAAACAGCCCGGAGACAAGGTTGCTCGGGGCGAGTCGGTTCTTGTCGTTGAGTCCGACAAAGCGGACATGGACGTTGAGTCGTTCCAGGACGGCTACCTCGCAGCGGTCCTGATGCCTGCTGGCAGCACGGCACCGGTGGGCGAAACCATCGGCTTGATTGTCGAAACCGAAGCTGAGATCGCCGACGCGCAGGCCAAGGCCCCCAGCGCTCCGGCTGCAGCGCCCGCCCCAGCACCGGCTCCGGCCCCCACGCCAGCTGCGGTTCAGACCCCAGCTCCGACACCTGCCCCGGCACCGGCACCTGTTGCTGCCCCTGCACCGTCGGCACCGGTGGTGAACGACGGTCGCATCGTGGCCAGCCCCCGGGCCAAGAAGCTGGCCTCCCAGATGGGTGTGGACCTGGCCACCGTGCGCGGCAGCGGCCCCCACGGCCGGATTCAGGCGGAAGACGTGGAGCAAGCCTCCGGTCAGCCCATCTCCGTGCCCCGGGTTGCGGAAGGAACGGCCCCCGCTGCTTCCTCGGCTGGCGCAGCAGCAGCAGCGGCCCCGTCGGCTCCGGCGGGCAACAGCTTTGGTCGGCCCGGCGAGACCGTGGCCTTCAACACCCTCCAGGGTGCGGTGAACAAAAACATGGAGGCGAGCCTGGCGGTTCCCTGCTTCCGCGTTGGTTACACCATCACCACCGACAAGCTGGATGCCTTCTACAAACAGGTGAAGCCCAAGGGCGTCACGATGACGGCGCTGCTGGCCAAGGCTGTGGCCGTCACCCTGGCGCGTCACCCCCAGGTGAATGCCGCCACCACCGCTGCTGGCATGGCCTATCCAGCCGAAGTGAACGTGGCTGTCGCTGTGGCGATGGAAGACGGTGGCTTGATTACGCCGGTGCTGCGCAATGCCGATCGCACCGATCTCTACGAGATGTCGCGTCAGTGGGGTGATCTGGTCAAGCGCTCCCGCAGCAAGCAGCTGCAGCCGGAGGAGTATTCCACGGGCACCTTCACCCTCTCCAACCTCGGCATGTTCGGTGTTGATCGCTTCGACGCGATCCTTCCCCCAGGCACCGGGGCCATTCTCGCCGTCGCTGCATCACGCCCCACGGTGGTGGCGAACAAGGACGGCTCCATCGCCGTCAAGCGTCAGATGCAGGTGAACCTGACGGCGGATCACCGCGTGATTTACGGCGCCGACGGTGCCGCATTCCTGAAGGACCTCGCCGATCTGATCGAGAACCGTCCAGAAAGCCTGGCGCTCTGATCGGTCGCCCGCGTGCCTGACCCCAGGGACCTGCAACTCAGCAGCTACGACTATCCGCTGCCGCCTGAGCGCATCGCTCAGGCACCGGTCGAGCCCCGCCACAGCGCTCGCTTGTTGATGGTTCCCCCCCAGGGGGAGCCATCAACGGATGCCGTTCACGGCCAGGTGTGGGATCTGCTCGAGCAGCTGCAGCCTGGTGATCTGCTGGTGGTGAACGACACCCGGGTGCTGAAGGCCCGCCTGGCGGTGCGGCGTTCCGGGGGCGGACTGTCCGAATTGCTGGTGCTGGAGCCGCGGGGGGAGGGCCGCTGGCTTTGCCTGGCCCGTCCTGCCAATCGCATGCGGCCCGGCGACAGCCTCACGATTGATGGCACCTCGATCAGCCTGACGGTGCTTGCAGAAGACCCCGCCAGTGGTGGACGGGTGGTGCAGTTCCCCAGTGATTGCAGGGATGCCGAAACCATTGAGGGTTTGCTCAATGACGTGGGCGAGGTGCCTCTACCGCCTTACATCGAACGGCACGACCCCAGCGACAGCCAGCGCTATCAGACCCGTTACGCCGACCGTCCCGGTGCGGTGGCCGCCCCGACGGCGGGGTTGCATTTCAGTGATGAACTGCTGGCGGGCTTGCAGAAGAAAGGGGTGGATCTGGCCCGGATCACCCTGCATGTGGGCCTCGGCACCTTTCGCCCCGTTGAAACGGAAGACCTCACCGCCTTGGAGTTGCACAGTGAATGGGTGGATGTCAGCCCTGCTGTGGTGGAGGCGGTGCAGGCTTGTCGAGGCCGGGTGTGTGCGGTGGGCACCACGAGTGTTCGTGCCCTGGAGGGGGCCGCTCAAGCCCATGGCGGTGTTCTCAAGCCCTACACCGGGCCGGTGGATCTGGTGATTCAGCCGGGCTATCAGTTCAAGGTGATTCAAGCTCTGTTCACCAACTTCCATCTGCCCAAAAGCTCTCTGCTGCTGTTGGTGAGTGCCCTGATCGGCCGGGAAACCCTGTTGAAGCTCTACGCCGAAGCGATTGAAAGGAGCTATCGCTTCTTCTCCTATGGCGATGCCATGTGGATTGATGCAGCGGCGGTGCAGCCCCAGGCCCGCCCACCAGCACGTTGAGACCTGAACGGTTCACGTTGAGGCCATAAAAAAAGCCCCGTCAACGACGGGGCCAAGGCTTCTGATGGAGCCAGCTCAGACAGCCACCGGTTGCTCGATGATGCCGGTCGGCACTTCAGCAAACATCACCGAGGAGAGGTAACGCTCGGCCAGGTCGGGCAGCACCACCACGATGGTTTTGCCGGCGTACTCATCTTTCTCGGCCAGACGAATGGCGGCAGCAGCGGCGGCACCGCAGGAGATGCCCACCAACAGGCCTTCCTCCTGGGCCAGGCGCAGGGCCATGGCAACTGACTCCTCGTTGGTCACCTGCTCCACCTTGTCGACCACGGAGAGGTCGAGGTTCTGGGGAATGAAGCCGGCGCCGATGCCCTGGATTTTGTGGGGACCGGGTTTGACGGCTTCACCGTTCATGGTCTGGGTGATCACCGGGCTGTTGGTCGGTTCAACGGCCACGGATTCGATCGCCTTGCCCGCTTCATTTTTGATGTAGCGGGAGACGCCGGTGATGGTGCCACCGGTGCCGACGCCGGCCACGAGCACGTCAATGGCGCCATCGCAGTCGTTCCAGATTTCAGGACCGGTGGTCTTGAAGTGGATTTCGGGGTTGGCGGGATTGTCGAACTGGCCAGGCATGAAGTACTTGGCTGGATCGCTCTCAGCGATTTCCTTGGCCTTGGCGATCGCACCGGGCATGCCTTTGGCGGCCTCGGTGAGGATCAGCTCAGCCCCGAGCACAGCCATGACCCGACGCCGCTCGATCGACATCGACTCGGGCATCGTCAGGATCAGCTTGTAACCGCGGGCCGCGGCGGTGAAGGCCAGAGCGATGCCTGTGTTGCCGGAGGTGGGCTCAACAATCACCTTGCCCTTGGTGAGCTTTCCGCTTTTTTCTGCGTCCCAGATCATGTTGGCGCCGATCCGGCACTTGACGCTGTAGGCGGGGTTGCGCCCCTCAACCTTGGCCAGCACAGTGGCCTTGCAGTTTTTGGTGACGTTGTTCAGCTTGACCAGCGGAGTGTTGCCGATGGCCTGGCTGTTGTCGTCGTAAATGCGAGACATGGAGCTGCTGTAGAGGGGCCCGAAGAAAACAAACTAATGATCGAAAGCCTCTCCTCACCCGGTTGTTAAGGGCTTTTTCAGAGTCTCACCGGTCTATTGGTCAGCAAACGCTTGCTCAAATCGCATCCACAGCGCCTTGGGGTCTTCCAGACCGACGGACACCCGGAGCAGATCAGCCGGCACACCGCATTGCTCCGCCCAGCTCAGTTCGTCGTAATGGGCCAGCTGGGTGTAGGGGCACACCAGGCTGAAATCGGTGCCAAGGCTGGGGCCTTTGCTGATCCGAAGCGCGTCGTAAACCTGCTTGGAATGCTCTTGGCCTCCCTTCAGTTCCAACGAGAGCAGGCAGCCGTGGCCGGCCCCGCTGCGCATCAAGGCGCGGAAGTTGGGGCAGCTCTTCGGATGCAGCACCCGTTGCACGGCTGGATGCGCTTCGAGCCGTTCCGCCAGAAGCAGGGCGTTCGCATCGAGTTGCGGCACCCGCTGGAGCACATCCCGGCTGGCGATCTCCAGGGCGATGGCATCGGCATCGCTGAGCTGGGCGATGGCTGGAACCGCCGCCAGCAGGGAGGCCGCCCAGGGCGACTGCGGGCTCACCAGCAGACTGCCAGCCATCACATCACCACGGCCGGCGAAGCTCTTGGTGAGTGAGGTGAAGATTAGATCGGCGTAGGGCAGGGCATTGAGGTTGATGCCGGTGCCGATCGTGTCATCGGCAATCACTGGAATGCCGCGGCTGCGGGCCAGGGCCGACACGCCCGGCAGATCCATGCAGCGCAGCAGCGGATTGCTGGGCAGCTCCACAATCACGGCCGCAGGCTGGAGCTGATCCAGGGCCGCTTCCACCTCGGCGAGGCTCTGCGGTTGCAACAGCTCGCCACCGTGAAACACCACCTGCGGCTGCTTCAGCACATCCACATAGGGGAAGCCCAGCTGCAGTGTGGGCTTCCCGGGCCGCAGCGTCTGGATGGCGCTGAGGGCCGCGTACAGGCCGGCCATTCCCGCTGGATGCAGGCTGATCTGCTGGGCGTCGACGCCATGGATGCCAGCCAAGCGCTTTCGAATCAGCTCGCGGGCCGCATCGCCGGATGTGCTGCAGGGGGATGTCTCTTTCCCCAGGGCGATGGCGGCCTGGCGGGAGGAGAGGCCCAGGCCGGTGTGCTGCCAGAACGCTTTGGCATGGGCGCTCGCCGCTGCATCACTGCGCAGGCAGGTCAGCCCAGCAATCGTGATCAGCTCCGAGCGGCTCCCCTGTGCCTTGCGTTGGCAGTGGGCCAGGGCTGCCTGGGCTGCCGCTCCGGTGGGGTAGGGCCAGACCGTGGTGCCTGCAAGTTCCGAAGGCTGAACCAGTGCTCGGATCAGCGGATGCAGGCCGAAGCGGGGATAGATCGTCTGCAGGGCATCTCGGCAGGCCGGATCCTTCTCCTCGTAGGCGACCACATCGCGCCAGCGCGGCAGCGCCACAGACACCGCATGGGGGGAGTCGGGCAGGGGATGGCCGAGATCAGAGCCCTGCCAGGCCGGATCGCTGAGCAGATTGCGAGGACTCACGCCAGCAGCTCCAGGGCCTGGTCCAGATCGGCCTGCAGATCGGCGAGGTCTTCGCAGCCCACCGAGAAGCGCACCAGGCCATCGTCGATGCCCAGCTTGGCCTTCACCTCAGCCGACACCGCCGCGTGGGTCATGGTGGCGGGATGGCAGATCAGGCTTTCGATGCCGCCCAGGCTTTCGGCCATGGTGAACCAGCGCAGTTGTTTGCAGAGGGCATAGGTCTGCTCCTGGCTGGCGTTGAAGCTCGCCGTCACGATGGCGCCACCGGCACGCATCTGACGGGTTGCCACCTGATGCTGAGGGTGATCACTGCGGTGTGGGTAACGCACCCAGTTCACCTTGGCGTGCCCCGCCAGCTGATCGGCCAGGGCCGCGGCATTGGCCATCTGCTGCTTGAGCCGCAGCGGCAGGGTCTTGATGCCCCGCGTGATCAGCCAGCAATCAAAGGGGGAGGGCTGCAGGCCCAGGGCCTTCTGGGAGAACACCATTTTTTGGTGCCACTCAGGATCGTTGGTGCACACGGCTCCCCCGAGGGCATCGGAGTGGCCGTTGATGTACTTGGTCGTGCTGGTGAGCGAGAGGGTGGCGCCCAGCTCCAGGGGGCGCTGCACCAGGGCGGTGGCGAAGGTGTTGTCCACCACCACGGGGATGCCGAGGGGTTGGGTGATGGCGCAGACCGCCTCCAGGTCGATCACCTTGAGCAGAGGGTTGGTCGGGCTCTCTAGCCACACCATCGCCGGCTTCTGGGATTTGATCTGCTCCAGTGCGGCCGGTTGGGTGAAGTCCACCCACGCGGTTTTCAGGCCGAACTTGGCAAACACCTGCTCGAACAGCCGCACGGTGCAGCCGTAGAGGTTCTCTTCGCAGAGCACCAGATCGCCCTGCTTCAGCTGGGAGACCACGGCGGTGATAGCGCTGACGCCGGAGGCGAACACGGTGGCGTGGGCGCAACCTTCAACCGAAGCGAGCACCCCATCAAGGATGCGGAAGTTGGGGTTGCCGGAACGGGTGTAATCAAATCCGCCAGCGTTGCCATGGGCAAAGGTGCTGGTGGGGAAGATCGGCGGCATCACCGTGCCGGTGTCTCCCGCAAAGCTGTCGCCGTGGTGGATCACCCGGGTGTTCAGGCCTGTGTTCACGGACGATCCATCGATTCGGACAGGCTAAGAAATCGCCTCTCCCATCCCTATAAAAAACCCCCGCCGTGTGGCGAGGGTTGATGACGATCGTTTGGATTGAACCGGTGGATCAGTCGAGGTCGGGCATGCCGAGCACAGGCTCAGCCTTGCGGTCGATGCCTTTCTCGAAGCCAGCAGCAGCAGCGCGAGCGCGGCCGGCGTGCCAGAGGTGACCAACCAGGAAGAAGAAGGCGAGCACGAACTGCGTTGCACCCAGCCACTGGCGGAGGTTCACGTAGTTCACCGAGTTGGGCTCGGTGATGATGCCGCCCACAGAGTTGATCGAGGCGTTGGGAGCGTGGGTCATGTACTCAGCCGCACGGCGCACTTGCCAGGGCTGAATGTCGTTCTGCAGCTTGTCGAGGCTGAGACCGTTGGGGCCACGCAGGGGCTCCAGCCAGGGACCACGGAAGTCCCAGAAGCGCATGGTTTCACCGCCGAAGATGATTTCACCGGTAGGTGAGCGCATCAGGTACTTACCAAGGCCGGTGGGGCCCATGGCGGAACCGATGTTGGCGCCGAGGCGCTGGTCACGCACCAGGAAGGTGAAGCTCTGAGCCTGGGATGCCTCAGCGTTGGTGGGGCCCCAGAACTCGGAGGGATAAGCGGTGTTGTTGAACCAGATGTAGGCCGAAGCGATGAAGCTCATGAAGCTCAGAGCGCCAAGGCTGTAGCTCAGGTAGGCCTCACCGTTCCAGATGAAGGCGCGACGCACCCAGCCGAAGGGCTTGGTGATCGCGTGCCAGATGCCACCGAAGATCAGGGTCAGACCCAGCCAGATGTGGCCACCGATGATGTCCTCCATGGAGTTCACACCGATGATCCAGCCTTCGCCACCGAAGGGAGCGCGGAACAGGTAACCGAAGATCACGCCCGGATCGAGGGTCGGGTTGGTGATCAGGCGGACGTCGCCGCCGCCGGGGGCCCAGGTGTCGTAGACGCCGCCGAAGAACATGGCCTTGAAGACCAGCAGCAGGCAGCCGACGCCCAGAAGGATGAGGTGATAACCAATGATGTTGGTCATCTGGTTCTTGTCACGCCAGTCCTGGGAGAAGAAGGAGGAGTAGTTCTCCAGGATCTCCGGACCACGCAGGGCGTGATAAAGGCCGCCGAGGCCGAGCACGGCGGAGCTGATCAGGTGCAGAACACCGACCACGAAGAAGGGGAAAAGATCAGTGACCTCACCGCCGGGGCCCACGCCGTAGCCAAGGGTGGCGACGTGGGGCATGCAGATGAAGCCCTGCTCGTACATGGGCTTGTCGAAGGTGAAGTGGCTCACCTCGAACAGCATCATGGCGCCGGCCCAGAAGACCATCAGACCAGCGTGGGCCACGTGGGCACCAAGCAGACGGCCAGACAGGTTGATCAGGCGGGCGTTGCCGGACCACCAGGCATACCCGGTGGAGGGAAGGTCTTTGCCGCCAGTGGCGCCAAGACCGGGATTAGAGAGCGTTACCACGGGGCAGAACCTCTTCAGGGAAGACGAAGTTTTCGTGCGGCTGGTCAGCCGGTG